>JBCDJN010000036.1:0-41754 GCA_039414355.1 Planctomycetota bacterium
GCACGCACGCCGCTAGCAGCATCTTCGTCGCGTTCTGTGTTGCTCGCATCGCTCTGCTCTCCTCGATCTTCGGTTGTTGTTTGCAAGGCCAAACGCCTTCAAGCAATCAAGCGAAGATCGGCCGCCGCTAACGCAAGAAACTCCGCGACGAAGTTGCCGCAATCGCTTCTGCTGCGGCCGCGATTTGTGGCTCAGGCAATCAAGAGCTCTCGTTTCAGGCTGCTGCCCGCCGGGGGGTGAATCGGCCGCAGGCGGCGGCTTAAACTGGAGCGGCTTCCCAAACCACTCCCACCTCCGTCGGCGCCCCCGCATATGGCAAGTGAAGAACCGCTGCGTCGTGAGATCGATCACCTCGGCCGGTTGTTTGGCGACGTGCTGCGGCAGTTCGAAGGCGAGGAGTCCTTCGAGCTGGTCGAGCGTGTCCGCAGCCTGGCCCGGCGTTTCCGGGACGGAGAGGACGCAGCCGGCGATGAGCTGGCCGATCTCATGGCGACCGCCAACGGCGGCCAACTGCTGGTGATCATCAAGGCGTTCACCGGGTTCCTGGAGCTCGCCAATCTGGCTGAAGACCGGCAACGCGTCCGGTCGCTGCGCCGCCGCGAGCTGGAGAACGCCCCGGCGCCGCGGCGGGAGAGCATCCGCGACGCGCTCTACACGCTCCGCGACCAGGGCTACACCGACGCGCAGGTCGCCGACTCGCTTGCCAAGGTCGACATCGAGCTGGTCTTCACGGCCCACCCCACCGAGGCGAAGCGGAAGAGCCTCCGGTCCAAGCTCCGCGCCATCCGAGAAGCACTTACGTCGCTCGACGCCGACGAGCTGCTCCCCGCCGAGCGTCAGCAAGCCGAGCGTCGGCTGCGCGGCGAGATCGTCAAGATGTGGCAGACTGACTTGGTGCGGCCCCACCCGCCGACCGTCATGGAAGAGGTCCGCCGCGGGCTTTCGTTCCACCCGGTCATCTGGCGGACCACGCCCAAGGTGCTTGGCGAGCTGCGAGACGCCACGCGCGAGTGCTACCCCGATCTTGAGCCGCCGCGTTCGGTGCTGCGGTTTGGTTCGTGGATGGGCGGCGACCGCGACGGCCACCCCTACGTGTTGCCGGAGACGACCGAAGAGACGGTGATGTGGCTCCGCCACGCCGCCATTGAGGAGCACTTGAAGACCTGCGGCCGGCTGCTGGATTCGCTGAGCTTCTCCTGCGAGAAGGATCCCGGCTGGGCGCCCGTCACCGACGCGGTTTCCAAAGCGATCGCCGCGTGGCCCGAACTCGAAGGGCAACTGGAGCGCATCGCCGACCACGAGGGCTGCCGGCGTTTGCTCTGGGTCATCCAGTGGCGTTTGGAACAGACCGCCGCGTGCACGCTTGACGGACCGATCCCGGTCGGCGAGTACACCACCGCCGGCGACTTTGTGAAGGACGTCGAAGCCATCGCCGATGCGTTGAACGCCACGGGCAACACGGAGACGCTTATCGCGGAGATCGAGCCGTGGCTCGACCAGGCCCGCTCGTTCGGCTTCCGCACCGCCCGGCTCGACGTCCGCCAGCACTCAGGCATCTATCGCCAGGTGATGGACGAGATGTGGGCCGCCGGCAAGTTCACCTCGCCCGGCGACGAGCCGCTGGACGAAGCCGCCCGTTGCAAGCTGCTGGTCGAGACGATGCCGATCGCGCGAAATCTTTCGCCAGTCGGCCTCTCAGAAGACACGCGCAAGACGCTCGACCTGTTCCGCGTGCTTCGCCGCGTTTCGCGCCGGTTCGGCATGGAGGCGCTCGGCGGGCACATCGTCAGCATGACGCACAACGCCAGCGACCTGCTCACGGTGCTCTGGCTTTGGAAGTGGTCCGAGCGCGTGATGGGCGTCTCCCGCCGCGGCGAAGACGAGCACGACGCCGGCGACCACCTGCCGATCATCCCCCTGTTCGAAACCATCGACGACCTGCAGGCCGCCACCGAGATCCTGACGGGCCTGCTCGACGTGCCCGAGTACCGCGAGCACCTCGCCAAGCAGGGCGATCGGCAGATTGTGATGATCGGCTACTCCGATAGCACCAAGGACGGCGGCTACTTGGCGGCGGCGTGGGCGCTGCAGAGCGCGCAGGTTGAGCTGCACCGCGTGGCCGAGGCCCGCGGCGTGGACGTCACGTTCTTCCACGGCCGCGGCGGCTCGCTCGGCCGCGGCGGCGGGCCGGCGGCGAGGGCGATCCTGTCGCTGCCCAGCGAGGCGTTCGACGGCTCGCTCCGCCTGACCGAGCAGGGCGAAGTGCTGGCCGAGCGGTACGACGATCCGCAGATCGCCCACCGCCACCTCGAACAAGTCGTCTGGAGCGTGCTCATGGCCGCCACGCACGACCTGGGCGAGGGCGCCGGCGAATGGACCGCCGCCATGGAGAAGCTCGCAGGCCACGCGTTGGCCGCCTACCGAGAGCTGGTCACCCACGCCGGCTTCGTACCGTTCTTCCGCGCGGCTACGCCCATCTCGGCGATCGAGGGCCTGCGCATCGGCTCGCGCCCCGCCAAGCGTAAGAAGAGCGACCGCATCGAGGACCTTCGCGCCATCCCGTGGGTCTTCTCCTGGACGCAAAGCCGCTGCCTGCTGCCCGCCTGGTACGGCATGGGGTCGGCGGTGGAGCGGATGCTGAAAGAATCGCCCGACGCCCGCGACCTGCTGTGCGACATGTACGAGAACTGGCGTTTCTTCCGCGCGACGGTGGACAACAGCACGCTCGCCCTCGCCAAAGCGAACCCGCCGGTCTTCCGCCGCTACGCGGACCAGGCGATCGAGTCCGCCGACGACAAGCCAGCCGCGGAAGAGATCGCCGCGCTGCTCCGCGAAGAGCACGACCGCACCCGTCAAGCGATCCTTACCATCGTGGGCTGCGACGAGCTGCTGGACGACACGCCGTGGCTGAAGCGATCGATCGTGGTCCGCAACGGCTACGTCGACCCGCTGAACTTCGTGCAGCTCGAACTGATGAAACGCCAGCGAGCCGTCGGCGACGACCTGCCCGAAGCCGAGCAAGAAGAACTCAGCCGCCTGACCCAACGGGCCATCAAAGGCGTCGCCGCCGGCATGCGGACCACGGGCTAGGTGGTTCGAACGTGGTAAGGGGATGTGGGGATGTCGGGGATAACGGGTGATGACAGCCCGGCGGGGCAGAACGAAACGCTCGGGCACGCGACGATGGAAGAGCTCGCGCAACGCGGCCTCCGCGGTGGGCTCTTCGACTACGCCGGTTACCAGAAGCTGCGAAGCCTCGCGACGGCCGACGACGTCCAGTCCTTCCTCGACGCTAACGGCTACGCCGCCGTGCTGGTCAAAGAAGACCCCGTTTGGACCGCGGATGGAATCGAGGAGGCGCTGGCCGACAAGAGCCCGCCGATAATCGTGCGATTCGACCTCGGAATCCTCGCCTACCCCCTCTGGTTGCTCACCCGCCTCCGGAAGAAACGCCGGGTCTTCCCGGTCAAGAAGAAGAACAAGACTCGCTATCGCTCATCATCGTAAAGCCTCGCCTATCGTTAGGCGCCGCCCCGCCCTTGGGCCATCCCCTCATCCCCAACCATCCCCCCGATCTCCCTACCGTAGAAACGCAGAGACCATGCCCCTCCTGCAGCTCGACAACGTCTCCATCGGCTTCCGCGGCACGCCACTGCTGGACGGCGTGAATCTGCGCATCGAAGCCGGGCGGCGGATTGGGCTGCTCGGCCGCAACGGCGCCGGGAAGACCACGCTCATGAAGCTCCTCTCCGGTCAGGTGGAGCCGGACGACGGCGCCGTGGTCCGCTCCGCCGGCGTGCGTGTCGCTCAGCTCCGGCAGGACGTGCCGACCGAGCTCCAGGCGTCCATCGCCGAGGTCGTCGCCGAAGGGGCAAACGCCACCCACCACGACGCGGATTGGGTCGTCGATACCCACGTCGCCCAGATCTGCTCCAAGATGCAGCTCGACCCGGAGGCCCGCTTCGAGTCGCTCTCCTCCGGCATGAAACGCCGCGTGCTGCTCGCCCAGGCGCTCGTCGGCGAGCCGGACCTGCTGCTGCTCGACGAGCCGACCAACCACCTCGACATCCCGGCCATCGATTGGCTCGAAGAGTTCCTGCTCAAGTGGCGGGGCACGCTGCTCTTCGTCACGCACGACCGGCGTTTCCTCCGCCGGTTGGCGACGCAGATCCTGGAGATCGACCGCGGGCGGATCTTCGACTGGGAGTGCGACTACGATACGTTCCTCGTCCGCAAGGAAGAGGCCCTCGCCGCCGAGGAGAAGCAGAACGCCCTGTTCGACAAGCGGCTGGCCGAGGAAGAGAAGTGGATCCGCCAGGGCATCAAGGCGCGGCGCACGCGGAACGAGGGTCGGGTCCGCGCGCTCAAGGCGATGCGTGTGGAGCGCGGCGAGCGGCGGGACCGCGTCGGCACGTCGAAGCTCAAGATCCAAGAGGCCCAAAAGTCAGGCGCCCTGGTCGCCGATGCCAAAGAGGTCTCGTTCGCCTACCAAGGCACGCCGGTCTTTGAGGGCTTTTCCACCACCATCATGCGGGGCGACAAGCTGGGCGTCATCGGCCCCAACGGCGCCGGCAAGACCACGCTGCTGCGGGTGCTACTCGGCGAGCTCGAGCCGCAGGCCGGCGCCGTGCGGCTGGGGACGAACCTCGAGATCGCCTACTTCGATCAGCTCCGCGGCCAGCTCGACGACGAGGCGACCGTCGAACACTGCGTGGGCGACGGGTACGACTCGGTGACCATCGGCGGCGTCAAGAAGCACATCTACGGCTACCTTCAAGACTTCCTGTTCACGCCCGAGCGTTCGCGAACGCAAGTGAAGTTCCTCTCCGGCGGCGAGCGGAACCGCGTGCTGCTGGCCAAGCTCTTCGCCAAGCCGGCCAACGTGGTGGTGCTGGACGAGCCGACCAACGACCTCGACGCCGAGACGCTCGAGATGCTCGAAGAGAAGCTGATGGACTACACCGGCACGCTGCTGGTGGTGAGCCACGACCGCGAGTTCCTGAACAACGTGGTGGCGGGCACCATCGCGTTTGAACCTGACGGTTCAGGCGGTATGAACGTCCGCGAGTACGTGGGCGGCTACGACGACTGGCTCCGCCAACGCCGCCCGCCTGAACCACCCGCCGAAGCCGCACCGCCCAAACCGGCCGCCGCGCCGGCGAAAAATGCTGCAAAACCAACAGGGCCCGCAACGAAAAAACTCTCGTACAACGAGCAGCGCGAGCTCAAATCCCTGCCGGCCAAGATCGAGAAGCTCGAAGCCCGCGTCGCCGAGCTGCACGCCGCCATGGCCGACCCGGCGTTCTACAACCAACCCGCCTCCGACATCGCCGCCGGCCAAGCCGAAGAGCAGAGCCTGCAAGCCGAACTAACCGCGGCGTACGAGCGGTGGGAAGAGCTTGAGGGGTGAGGCACCGTCGCGACGGTAGCCGATTAGCCTGACGACGCCTGTGATTTGGAGTGGTCAATCCCCAGGTGCTCAATCTCCTCAGGGCTCAGCTTGGCCCCCTCTCGAACGATCACACCAAGAATACGCCCGCTCCCCTTCAGCCAACGGCGACACGGCGCATCCTCCGGCACCGCGTAATAGGTGCCGGTCATTGGGCTAACCACTTGGTAAGCTTGTAGGGCTCGCGTGAGACAGGCAATCTCGGCAAAAATCAGCCGTTCAACAGCATCGGGGTCGAGACTAAGGGGAGGCTCGTTTGGAATCGGACGGCCAACTTCGGAGAGTCTCTCACGTGTGCGTCGTAACTGTTGGTTTGCCGCGAGTCTTGATGTCGCGGACTCGATCGACAGTGTTATCCGAGAACGTCGGCGTTCGTCCCAGGTGACCAGCACTGCCCCCTTTGCGACTAATGAACCTAGCGGAAGGTTCTGCGAAACTTCGTCGGGATAGACCGACGGAATGGAGACAAACTCGGTGTTGCTTTGGTTGCCTGGTTGCGGGGCTGGTTCGCTTTGGCTCTCGCCCCGGCATGCACTGGGCACCAGGCCAATCGATGCGATGGCGACCACCAAGGGCAGCCTCTTGTCGAGCGTATTCATGCGTCTTCTCACTGCGAACGGGATAGAAACACAACTTACGAAGTGGCTGCAGCGAAATTGTGGAGCCACTCGTCCGTAAAGGTGATAGGAGGGAGCACCTGCTGCGAGTTCAAGCTCGCGTCCCCGAGATCGTCCTCATCTTCTCCCCCACCTTCTTCTTCGTCGTCCTCTTCGGGCTCGCCGTTGATGGTGTCGTTGCTCTCGCCTCCGTCAGCGATATCGGAAAACGGGTCGGATTTGATGGTGTCGTTGCCGTCGTCGCCGTTGATCACGTCCGTGATGCCCCCGTCATCGGTAGAGGCCGGGGTGGCGCTAGCCGGAAAGTCACCCATACAAGCCCGCCGGCCGACATTTGACTCAATTGGATAAAGATAGCCGTTATTGCGAGAAAACGCAGTGCGTCAAATTGTCGCACCAAAACGGGGGGGCGACTAAGCAACGGCGGGCGAGCAACAACTTCGCTGCCATGCCGTCGCCGGACAAGCCGGGCAGCGCCTTTCAGCCGGTTTTTGACCGGCCAAATCCAGGCGCGCCCATGGCACAAAACGGCGCGCGAAAACGGTTGTCGAAATTAGACACCGCGGCGGCTATCAAGAGACTTGCCGCCTTGCAGCTTTAGCCGGATTTGGTCACGCGGCGCCGTCGGTTGACGACGCAACTCCAAAAAAGCGGCGGGTTGCCGAGCGGTTGGACGCGGAAAACTGTGTGAAGCGAGCATCGCGGCTCGAGGACCCAACTCATATTGGGCCATCTTCTCTCGCTCGCGGCTTGTGACGCTTCGGCCGGTTACTTCGGCGCGAAGATCACCACAATCCGGCGGCCTTGCATACCGGCGCGTTGTTCGAGCTTCGCCACGTCTTCTAGCTCTTTGGTGAGCCGTTCGACGAGTTTGAAGCCCTCGTCCACGTGGGCGTTCTCGCGGCCGCGGAAGATGACCGAGAAGATCACCTTGTCCTTCTTCTCCAGGAAGCCGCGGGCGCGGTTCACCTTGGTCATGAAGTCGTGCTCGCCGATTTTCGGCCGCAGGCGGACTTCCTTGTTTTGACTCTGGTGGGTGTGGCCCTTGTGCTGCCGCTTCTTCTGCTGGTACTTGAACTTGCCGAAGTCCATGATCCGGCAAACCGGCGGCTTCTCGGCGGACGCCACCTCCACGAGATCGAGCCCGGCGGAGCGGGCCTGCTGGAGGGCGTCTTCGGTGGGGATGATCCCCAGCTGCTCACCGTCGGCCGAGATGACGCGGACCGGGGTGACGCGGATTTGCTCGTTGATCCGCTGTTGGTTCTTGGGGGGTGCCGAGCGGTCGGTCGGACGAAGACGTGACAAGGAAGCTCCTGGGAAACTGGGAAGAAATACCGGCGGCTCGCACGTGCCTCGCGGAAACGATCCGCGCGGGGCCACGTTTGCTAGCACCGCCGGGCGTTTGCGTCAGGGCAGCCGAGCCGTGACGATAACACGGAAAGTATTGGTCACAATCGGCCGGCAAGTCAACGGTTTGCCAGGGATTGGGGAGAGTTGAGAGGGATTGTCCGGGTTGTTGGTGGAGCGAGGCTAGCGGGCTACCCGATCGGCGACCTCGGCCGCGAGCTTGGCGACGGCCTCGTCGAGGGCCATCGCTCCCAGGTCGCCTTCGCGGCGGTCGCGGAGGGTGACGGTGCCGGCGTCGCGGTCTTTTTCGCCCACCACGCACATGTACGGCGTGAGGGCGAGCTGGGCCTCGCGGATCTTGGCGCCCAACTTGATGCCGCGGAAGTCACCTTCGGCCCGCAGCCCGGCGGCTTTGAGCTGCTTCTCCACCTGGCGGCCGTACTCCTCCGACTTCTCGCTGACGGTGAGCACGCGGACCTGCTCGGGCGCCAGCCAGAGCGGGAAGGCGCCGCTGAAGTGCTCGATCAGCACGCCGATGAACCGCTCCATGCTGCCCAGCGGCGCCCGGTGGATCATCACTGGCCGGTGGGGCGTGTTGTCCTGCCCGGTGTACTCCAGGTCGAAGCGGGCGGCGCTCGGCAGGTTGTAGTCGAGCTGAACCGTACCGAGCTGCCACTCGCGGCCGATGCAGTCGGTCACGACGAAGTCGATCTTCGGTCCGTAGAACGCGGCCTCGCCCGGCTCGGGCTCGCAGCCCGGCAGGTTCATCTCCCGGGCGACCTGCTCGATGGCCGCTTCGGCGCGGTCCCAGACTTCGGAACTGCCCACGTACTTGCTGCTGTCCGGGTCGCGGAAGCCCAGTCGCACTCGGTAGTTGTCCATGCCGAGCGACCCGAGGACGCCCTGGGTCATCTCCAGGCAGCCGCGGACCTCGTCGGCCACCTGCTCCTCGGTGCAGAAGATGTGGGCGTCGTCCTGGGTGAAGCCCCGGACGCGGGTCATTCCGCTCAGCTCGCCGGATTGCTCGTAGCGATAGACGGTGCCGAACTCCGCCAGCCGGACCGGCAGGTCGCGGTAGCTGCGCGGTTTCGACTTGTAAATCATGATGTGGTGCGGGCAGTTCATCGGCTTGAGCAGGTAACGCTCGTGCTGGTGAGCCCACACGTCGAGCGCCCGCAGACGGTCGTCGACTGGCGCTGAGGGGTCGTACGGACCGTCGAAACCCAGCACGCGCGCGGCGGCGAGGAGCTTCTCTTCGTCCTCGGTGGGGCACTCGCCCGCCTTGAGGCGTTCAACCCAGCGATCGACAAGCTGCCCCGCTTCGTGCTCGCAGAGCGGGGCGAACTGCGACTCGCGGTAGTACGGGAAGTGACCGCTGGTCTCGTAGAGCTCCACCCGGCCGATGTTGGGCGTGTAGACGGTCTCATAGCCGCGGCTGAGGAGTTCGTCGCGGATGTAGGACTCCAGCTCCTGGCGAACGACGGCGCCTTTGGGCAGCCACAGGATCAGCCCGGAGCCGACCTTCTGATCGATGGTGAACAGCTCCAGCCGCTTGCCGAGCACGCGGTGGTCTCGCTTCTTGGCTTCTTCGAGCCGCTCGAGGTGCTCCTTCAACTCGTCCTTGCTGAAGAAGGCGGTGGCGTAGAGCCGCTGGAGCTGCTCGCGGCTGGCGTCGCCTTTCCAATAGGCGCCGGCAACGGAGAGGAGCTTGAACGCCTTGCCCAGCTTGCCGGTCGAAGGGATGTGCACACCGCGGCACAGGTCGACGAACTCGCCCTGGCGGTAGAACGACACTTCGTCTTCTTCGCCGAGGCCCGTTTCGAGGTGCTCCACCTTGAACCGCTGATCAAGCTCTCGGCACAACGCCAGGGCGTCTGCCTTGGGCTGTTCCATCCGCTCAAAGGGTTCGTCCTCTTTGGCGATCCGCTTCATCTCCGCCTCGATGGCAGCGAAGTCGTCTTCGGTCAGCGAGCGGTCCAGTTCCAGGTCGTAGTAGAAGCCGCTGTCCGTCACGGGCCCGAATGCTAGCTGAACGCCGGGAAAAAGCCGCATTACGGCCTGAGCCATGATGTGAGCGGCGGAGTGCCGCAGGATCGCGAGGGCTTCGGGATCGCGGCTGGTGAACAGCCGGAGCTGGACTTCGCCGTCCGTGGGCAGCGAGTGGGTCAAATCACGCTGGATACCGTCGACTTCCGCGGCGATGGCGGCCTTCGCCAGTCCCGGGCCGATCGCCGTGGCGACGTCGAAGCAGGTGGTCGTCTGGTCGAATTCGCGGCTAGAACCGTCCGGGAGATGTACGGTGAGCATGCTGGGCTAAGCAGATACAAGGCAATGGTTTAGAGCGAGATAGCACGCGCCGGCAAATAGACTACCGGATTCGGCGGGTGCCGCCCACCTGCCTCCGGCGGACTCGACGAGGGTCTCCAGGCTCTGGTTCGGCGTGGATTGATTGGGGAGGACGCCGGGTCTGAGAGTCGTGTAGAGAAAAGTAGGGAAGTTCGGTAGTTTATTTCTTGATCGCCTCTAGCTTTCGGATAGACTACGGACGACCACAAATGTTGGGGGCACCGCCACGCGGCGACCTGTTTTGATTCCTCCTTCGCGTGAATTGAGAACACCCGGGCAGATCCAATGACAAAGACAACCTGTGCTGCACTAACAGCGATCGCTGTTTTTGCATCCGCGTCGCTCGTGAGCGCCGCGGAGATCCTAATCGAGTACACCGGCGCCAACCTCACCTACGACGGCACCGACATCACAACCGTTGGCGGGGCCGACCCGCTGACTGCCGTTGCGATCAGCCTTGATGGCACCCCGATCGCCGGCTCGCCGTTCGGCACCGACATTGATCTCGACCTGACTATCCCTGGCGTTGTGAGCATCCCCGAGCTCGGTGGCACCGTGCTCAGCGATCCGGGCGGTTCTCTGACGCTCGGCCTCCCGGGCGGCGACGAGCTGACTGTGACGCTCGAAGCGACGAGCATTACGTACGTCAACGTGCCGAATATCGTCGAGTTCGCGTTTGCCGGCACCATTGCTGACGTCGCGTCGCAGTCGCTGCCCGCCGGATTGATCATCGGCGACCCGATCGGCCTGTCGCTGTCGGCGAATGTCGGTTCCTCGACCGCCGCCGGTGGCTTCCTGACCTCGTTCACGGGGTCCGCGACCGGCGAGCTGGAAGGTCCGCTGGTTCCCGAGCCGACCACCCTTACTCTCGCTGCCGCTGGCTTGGCGGGGCTAGGCTTCCGCCGCCGGCGCTGAGCTACAGCTGCAAACGATCAAAACCAAAGGCTGCGTGCTCGGCTTGGGGCACGCAGCCTTTTTTGTTCGTTGCTCGTCAGCCGAAGCAATGCTTCACGCCAGAGGTGCGGTCACGGTTGAGTCGACCAAGAGAGCACGACGCGCGTCGAAGCCGTTACCACTTCAGGCCGAACTTCTCACCACCGGTCGGGCCGCCGGTTCCGCCTTTGAGCTGGCCCGAGTGTTTCTTGGGAGCCTTCGGGGCGTCGGGCGGTGGGACGAAGTCCTCGTCTTCTTTCTCCTCGTCCTCCGCCTTCTTCGGCGGTGCGAGCAGGGCCTTCAGAGACAGGCCGATGCGTTGCTTCTCGCGGTCAACGCTGAGGATCTTCACTTCGACTTCTTGCCCTTCGCTCACCGCGTCCGAAGTGCGGTAGACGCGACCGTGAGCGAGCTCCGAGATGTGAATCAGCCCCTCAACGCCTGGTTCCAGCTTCACGAACGCGCCGAAGTCCATGATCTTCGAGACCTTGGCCGTCACTCGGCTGCCGACCGGGTAGTTTGATTCCGCCTTGTCCCACGGGTTCTCTGCGGAGTCGCGGTACGAAAGCCCGATCTTGCCGGTTTCGGGATCGATCCGCTCGACCTTGACCTTCACCTGCTGGCCTTCGCTCAGCACCTCGCTGGGGTGGTTCACCCGATCCCAACTCATCTTGCTGACGTGTATCAGGCCATCGACGCCGCCGAGGTCAACAAACGCTCCAAAGTCTCGCAGGCTGCGGACCACACCCTCGCGGGTCTGGCCCGGCGCCAGCTCGGCGAGCAACTGCTCGCGCTTGGCGGCCCGTTCGCGCTCCATCACGGCGCGGTGGCTGAGGACGAGGTTGCGGCGTTCCGGATTGGCTTCGGTGACGACGGCGGCGATCTTCTGGCCGACGAAGTCCTCGGGCGTATCGACCCGGTAGGTCGAGATCTGGCCCATCGGCATGAAGCCGCGGATGCCGGAGGCTTGGCACTCCAGGCCTCCTTTGTTCACACCGGTGACGGCAACCTCGATGATCTGGCCGACTTCGATCTCGTCCCAGTTGCCTACCTCAACCGCGGCGGTTGGCAGGCTTAGCTCATACAGGCCTTCGTCGGCGTTGAGTTTGGCGACGACGACTTCCAGATCGTCGCCGACATCGGGGATCGGCTTATCGTCGTCGAACTGCTTCAGCGGAACGGCGCCTTGAAGATGGCCGCCGAGGTCGACGAACAGGTTGTCGCCGTGGACGCTCGCGACCTTACCGATGAGCTTCGACTCCGGCGCCAGCTCCACCGCGGCGGCGGTCGACTCGTCGATCAGTGCGTCGAGCGACTCGCCAGCGAGTGCAGCCTCGAGCTCCGCCTCTTGCTCTTCGGAGAGCTGAGCCCGGACATTCGGCGGCGGGTACTTCGAGGGTTTCTGGTCGGGCGACGCCTCGGTGACACGCAGCACGGGCTTGGGGGCCGGCTTGTCTTCCGGGGTCTCCGATTCGGTTGGCCGCTGCGTGCCGATGCGGATCCGATCGCTTGGCTTGGGGGCGCCGCTGGCCTCCGAGGCCTCGTTCGCCGCGTCGATCGGCGCTATGGCCTCGCCGGTCGTTGGGGCTTGCTCACTCGCCGGCGGCGTGGTCGCCGTTGGCGGTTCGACTGCTGGCTGCTCGGATTCGGGATTGGCGGTGGGCTCAGACATGGTCGCACGCTAACGGGTCGGGTCGAAGAAGAGGCGTCACGCAGAGCGGACGCGCACGCGGGGCAGAGTGTAACGAAAACGGCGAACGCCTGCGATCGGCCGCCGGGGTTTATGGTCCTGATAAGGGAGGCCGAAGCTCAGCCGCCATTTTTGGTGGTTTGGCGCTCGAAGGATCTCCTCCGGTCGCGGCGGGTTCGCCCGCGAGCTGGGCGACGGTCTTTTGCCATTTGAGGCGGGCTTCGGGAATCACTCGCATTGCGTTCTCGCAATAGAGCTTGCGGAGCACCTCGTCCGGCAGGCCGATCCCGTGAATCCGCCATAGGCCCTGCGGCGGGAACGGGTTCTCGGCATAGCGGAAGTTCTCGTCGCGGGTCTCAAAGAACCGCCAGTGCGGCAGCATCCTTGCTTTGGCCCGCGGGCCGTCGGTGCCGAACATGATCCGGTCCTGGTAACGCAGGAAGAACTCCTGAGCGGTGAACGGCTGCCGGCCGAGTTCGGCGATCCGCGAGCTGATCTCCACCACTAGGTTGGGGTAGCGGTCGAGCCACTCGCCAACCACGGCGAGGTTTTCCGGGTAGTTCGCCATGTGGGCGCCGATGAACGTCGTCCCCGGGTGCCGGGCGATCACGCGGTTGCGGGCCGCGAGCAGCTCGTCGTGCGACGGGAACTCGGGGCCATGGAAGCTCCAGTCGGGGTGGCGGTTGAGCTCCTCCCAGCGCTCGTTCCGCTCGTCGATCGGCTCGAAGAACGCGACCGGGTCGGCCGAGTGAATGATGACCGGCATGCCCAGCTTGCCGCACGCCGCCCAGATGGGGTCCCAGCGTGGGTCGTCGATGGCCAGCAGCGTGCCGTCCGGGTTCTTGTAGCCCAGGCCGAGCTGCTTGAAGACCTTCAGCCCCACGGCGCCGCGGGCGTGGGCGTCAGCGAGCGCCTCGGCCGTGCGTCGGCCGAAGCCCGGCTTGTGGCACGCCCAAGTCGCGGGGTCGTCGGGGTCGCCGGCGCCGCGCCAGTCGACGTTGGCGAACACGAGGAATCGCTCCTCAAACGGCTTCAAGTACGCCAGGTGTTCTTCGAGCCGGTCGCCTAGGCCGCCGTCGAGGCTCACGCAGAGGGCGATGTTCTGATCGTCCATCACGCGCACGAACCCTTCGAGCAACTCCGGCGAGTGCCGCAGGCGGAGACGCGGGTGCACGTGAACGTCGATGACCGGGAACTTCGCACGCGGCGCCGGCGTCCGGTTGGCTCGGAGTTGCGGCTGCGGCCGAAACTGATCGAGCAGCAGCTGCCGGCCGTCGCGACCGTTGAGCGGCTCTTCGGCCCGAGCGACGCCGATCGCTAACGAGACCGCCACCAAGGCGAGGCCAAGTGTCCCGAAGACAGCCTTCCAAGTCGGTTGGCGTCTTGGCGCCTTGGCGGTTCCACAGGCCAGCATCAGACGAGTTCCCGCAGCCGGTAGTGGAACTTGCCGAGCTTGCCGCCGTAGTTGCCGGCGCCGATGGCGGGGATGCCTTCGCCCGCGGCGGCGTGCAGGGCCGCGGTGGTGGCGCCGGCGACGGTCTCTTCGGTCGTGCCGTTGAAGACGATCTCGTAAGCGCACTCGGCGTCGGAGTGCAGTTCGGTTTCCACACGGCCACGGAGCGTGGGGCAGAAGGCGTGGTTGCTCGAGGCGATCATCCCCTTGTACCGGCTGCCCACCTTGCTGCCGCTGCGGACCACGCCGCCGGGGAAGGGAGTAATGACGCCGGGCAGCGGCGCGAGCGCCTCAACCACGCGGCGAGCTGACTCGAGCGCCGTCGCCTGCGAGACGCCCTGCAGTATGATGTTGCCGCCTGCAACGCCCTTGCCGACGCCGAGCTGCTCCTCGACCAGGAACTCGCCGTCCATCACCGGCACACGCCAGTGCCGGCGGCGGGCACCGGCGGCGTCTTCCAGCAGCTTGCTCTTCTGGAAGCCGTCGCCGAAGAACCGCAGGTTCTTGCCGAGCGGAATGGCGTCCGCGTAACCCGCTTCGCCGGGCAACAGCCCGTTGTAGACGGCCGTGGTGGGGCATGTCATCACGCACTGGCCGATGCGTTTGGGCAGAGCTCCGGCGAGGGCATCGGTCGAGAAACCAAACGCCAGGACCGCCGCCCCCGGCCGGCCATCGGGTGAGTGGTCGGGGGCGATTGGATGCTCGACGGCGATCTCGGCGTCGCATGCGATTACGCTCGAACCGTAGCCGCAGAGCTCGCGTGTCGCGGCGGCGAGCCAGTACTCATCGACGGCCGTCACCACCAGCCGGGCGAACCGCATGCGGAACGCCTCGGCGAAGGTGTCGTCAATCTTGGTCGGGCCGATCTGCATGCGGTGCATGATCGGCTGGGAAATGCGGCAGAGCAACCGGGCTGCGGGACCGCAATCGGTCAGAATTGCCCGCCGCCGCCGATGCCCCTGCTCGCCTCTTGGTTCTTCTTTGGCGTGTTTGCGGGCGAGGGAACGGTCTGCTCGGCTTTGGTGATCTTGCGCTCGGTCGCGTTGCAGGCCCGCCGCAGGGCTTCGAGCATTCGCTTGATTTCGTCGTGCTCGGAGCGGGTCTGCGTGACCAGCAAGAGACCACCACCAAGGCACCGGGCAGTTCCCTCTCCACCGCCGTTGGCGGCCCATGTGTCGACGGCGACAGTCGCCATGATTGACTCGGCAAGCTGCAACACCGCGTCTTCTTCGACAAAGTCACTCACGGGATAGGCGGCTTGGAGCATTTCGCATTCTGCGAACTCCTGCGTGGTCAGCATCAAGAACTCGTCTTTGATCATCAGCTCGCAGCCGAACTGCCTCAACATAAGGCGTAGGGCCGCGCCGAGTGCCACACCTCGAATATTGCAGCTGACGGGTTCGTCGACGCTGATTGCCAAGTCGTTAAGCGCCGGAATGTCAAACTGAATCGGAAGGTTGTACTCCTCTCGGACGAACTCAACGACTTCCGCCAGTGGCGTATCGGTGAAGTCCAAGCCAGCGCTGGTTAGCGGGCCATTCAGTATCCTTGTGATTTGGTCGTCGATCTCCGGCTTCGCTGTGGACCAGTAGACGGGCTGGGTAGCGGAGAAGGGCCACTCGGCCGCCTGTTCGCGTTCGCGTTCTTCCGCCAGCCTCGCGCTCTGCTGTGCCGCGACCTGCCTGGGGGCGGCGGCGAAGGGGTCGTCCGCTGTCTTTCCGCCGCCGCCGAAGGGGTCGTCTGCGTTGTTGGCGCCCCCAAAGGGATCGGCCTTGGCGTTGCCCCCGCCGCCGAACGGGTCATCGGCGTGGGAGCTGGTCGTCACGGCAAGCGTGGCGGCGGCGACAATGGCGACGAGCGAGAACGCGAGTTGGGGGCGCATGCGGGGTCTCCGGCGCGGGGCGAACAATCGGCGATTGCGACACCCTTCGGGGCGCGCCGCCGCGATTATTGCACACGCCGAAGCCCTCGCGGGCGACTATCCCGCCAGAGCGGCGTCCGCGGGTAGCGGCTCAGCGACGCGGAGCAGTCGGCCGCCGCTCTCGTACCAGCCGAGGTTGGAGAAGCGGCAACGCGTCAGCTCCACTTCCACGCAGAGCCGATCGAGCCGCGGGTCTTCGAAAGTGACCAGCACGTGGCGGTGCGGCAGCGGCTCGTGATGAAACAGGCCAATGCCGCCGCGGCTGAGGTCCTTGCCGACGGCCGTGGTGGCGTCGCCCTGCTGGTTGCCTTGTCGATCGAGGGGGATGATACGGAGCAAGTGGGGGATCGCCAGCCGGCTGAGTTCCCGTCGCTCTCCTGGGGTTGAGGCGGGAAGCCTCGACAGAAACGTGTCGAGGTGGCGGGCAAGCGTTTCGGCCATGTCGGGGCCGGGATCAAGCGACAGCACGTGCAAAGCTTCCCCCCTTCTCAAAAAAGGGCATACGCCACCCGCTCGCGCAGTCCTCTCGGCTGGCGCGCAAACCTTCTTGTCTTGGCAGCAGCAGAGGAAGACGAAAAGGCGTTTCGGCGGGGGACGCGTCGAGAACCGAGCATCCGGGGCTACGCAAAGCTAGCCCGCGGGCCGGTGGCCGGCAAACCGGGCGGCTGCAGAAGGGGCGGGTTTCTCTCCACTCGCCGGGTCGCCAGCGGCATAGCCCGGCGAGGGGCCTTCATTGGAAAAACCAGCTCAAGCCGCAAGCCGCCGCAGTGAGCAGCGAAAGGAACGTGACAACCCGAAGCAGGTCGCTCCGCAGCGAGGGGCGGCGGAAGCCGGCTTGGAGTTGCCGGACCGATGCGGCACTTCGGCGGGGCTGGACACCACCGTCGGAGACCTGATTGGCGATCTGATCGGCCAGGTGATCCACATACGCCGGCAACCGGCGAGTCGTCGTCT
The DNA here is from genome assembly GCA_039414355.1 of Planctomycetota bacterium. Lineage (GTDB taxonomy): Bacteria > Planctomycetota > Planctomycetia > Pirellulales > Lacipirellulaceae > JBCCQL01. The sequence continues at coordinate 16,711 of JBCDJN010000036.1, forward strand.
GAGCCGCTGACTCGTGCGACACGTTCGCCAGAGCCGTTTCGCGGCTGCGGTAACACGGAAGGTTGTACGCGGCCGAGGGTGGCAACGACTCGTGGAAGACGTCGCCAGCGGGCCGCAGAGCTTCGGCCAACTCGCTGCAGCTTTCGCAACCGGCAAGGTGCCTCAGAACGGCGGCGTCTTCACGCGACGATGACGGGAATGGCCCCCGTGTCAGCACCACGAAAACTCTTTCGCAATCCATACGCGCCTCGGCTTTTAGATCGCACAACCCGAGGGCACAAACAGCCCAACCGAGCCGTTGCCGCTAAGACTGTGACTTGCGTGCGGTGGGGGTCGCCGCCTACCCCGAACCGCCGATGAAGTGACAAGCAAAAAGAAGCCGTTCCAGAGGAGTACCGGAATGCTATGCCACGCAACCGATTCCGGCTAGCGCAGTTTTGGTCGCACGACTTGCCCATTTATCGGTGTCGCCGATCGAGCGCCACAATGCTGCGCCGAACGAGGTCATTGCTGCGACGCTGTGCGCAGTCACGTCAGCTCTTTGAGGGCTTCGATTACCTGCTCGTCATGCCCGTCAACTTTCACGCGTTTCCACAGCTTCGCCACCTTCCCTGATCCGTCGATCAGAAAGGTGCTCCGCTGGATGCCCATGGACTTCTTGCCGTACATGTTCTTCTCACGCCACGCGCCGTACTTCTCCGCCACCTTGTGGTCGGTGTCGGCAAGTAGCGGGAAGTTCAGCTCGTACTTGTCGCGAAACTTGACGTGGCTCGCCTCCGAATCCGGGCTCACGCCTAAGACCACCGCCCCCAGGTCCTTGATCGTGTCTTTCAGATCGCGGAACGCGCACGCCTCTTTGGTGCAGCCGGGCGTGTCGTCTTTGGGGTAGAAGTAGAGCACCACCGGGCTGCCCTTGAGCTCGGACAGGCGAACCTTGGACCCGTCGTCGGCGGTCAGGGTAAACGCGGGCGCCTTGGCGCCCTCTTCAATCCAGTCGCTCATGCGGTTCGGTCTCGATCTGCGGGGCTCGTGATTCTCGTCGGGTCGATCGCCGAAGGCGGCGGGCCGATTGCCGCGGCCACCCGACTGTAGGCCGGCCAACTGACATCGACACGTCGCCCGGGTCACCGGACAATGCTAGCGGGCGTGGGAGTCGCGGCGGAGGGTCCGTCTAGCTAAGCTACACACCTGTGGAGAACTGATGAGTTCCAACTCCGGCCCTTACATCACTACGCCACCCGCCACGCCCCACGCGGAGGCCGCCATCGCCAACCCCCCCGATCCCGACCGCCCGCAGGCGGTCCCAACCCCGTCTCCCGGCACGCAATCTAGCGTCGGCGAAGCCTCACGGCAGCGGAGCCTGCAGCTCGCCCTCGCCGCGGCGGAAGTGGCCCACGAGAACCGTGGTGAGGCGATTGTGGTGCTCGATCTGCAGCAGGTGACGCCGTTCTTCGACTATTTCGTCATCGCCACCGGGTCCAGCCGCCGGCAGCTCCACGCGATCAGCGAGGAGATCGACCACCGGCTTGAGGACGACCTGGGCGACGAGCGGATGGGCATCGAAGGCTACCGCGATAGCCGTTGGATCTTGCTGGACTACGGTTCGGTAGTGATTCACCTGCTCGACGAAGAAACGCGTGAGTACTACGCGCTCGAAGAGCTGTGGTCCGGTTCCACTCGTGTGCCCCTGCCGTGGGACGATGAACAGGCCGATGAGGTCGCGAGCCAGGATCAGGGCCACGCCGCGGAGGACGCCGCGGCCGAGGATGACCAGGCGAGCTAAGTTGAGTGGCTGGCGTGCCGGTGCCGGCATGCCGAGCCGGCAGTTGGAGGAAGCGTCATGAACCCGCTCGCCACGCTACGAGGACGCTTCGCCCAAGCTCTCGCCGACGTGGCCGGCCACGCTACCGACTCGCCCGAGGTCGCCGCTCTGGTCGACTTGGTGCGCGACAGCGCCGGCGGCAAGTTTGGCGATTACCAAGCGAACTGCGCGATGCCCCTGGGCAAGCGGCTCGGCAAGCCGCCGCGGGAGGTTGCGGCAGAGCTTCTCGAAAAGCTCGACGTGGCCGACCTGTGCGAGTCCCCAGAAATCGCCGGGCCGGGGTTCATCAACCTGACGCTCAAAGACGGCTGGCTAGTGGAGCAGGTGCACCAGGCGGCGCGGGACGTCGGTCGGCTCGGCGTCGCCAAGGCCGGCCCGCCGCGGTCTTACGTCGTGGACTTCTCGTCGCCCAACATCGCCAAGCCGATGCACGTGGGGCACATCCGCTCCACCGTCATTGGCGATTCGCTCTGCCGGGTGATTCGGTTCTTGGGGCATCGCGTGCGGAGCGACAACCACTTTTGCTACTGGGGCACCCAGTTCGGCATGATCATCTATGGTTACAAGAACTTCGTCGACGAAGCGGCCCTGGCCGCGGCGCCGGTGGCGGAGCTTAGCCGCCTGTACCGGCTGGTGAATCAGATCGCCGACTACCAGACCGCCAAGGGCGACAAGCTTGGTGACCTGACCGAAAGGCACGTCTCCGCTCAGAAGCGGGCGAAGGAGTTAGCGCACGGCACGCTAACCGGCGACGAGAAGAAGGATAAGAAGAGGCTCAAGGAGCAACGCCGCGCCGAGCAGGCGGCCGCTGATCTCGGCAAGGAACTTGCGGCACTGCAGGAGAAGATCGCGACGCTCGAGGCGGACGCGGCGTTTAGCGAACTCGCCGCCCAGCACCCCGAGATCGGCCAGCGGGCGCTCGAAGAGACCGCTCGGCTGCACGCCTGCGACGACGAGAACCGCGCGCTCTGGGAGCGGTTCTTGCCCGCCTGCCTGGAGGAGATCAACGCCACGTATGAGCGACTCGGGGTGACGTTCGACCACACGCTCGGCGAGAGCTTCTACCAGCCGATGCTCTCCGGAGTGGTGGAAGACATGGTCGCTCACAACTTGGCGACCGAGAGCGACGGCGCCCTGTGTGTCTTCCCCGAGGCGGTTGGCCTAGAGGGCTTCGACGCCCCGTTCATTGTCCGCAAACGCGACGGCGCCTTCCTCTATGCCACCACCGACTTGGCGACCATTCAGTACCGCATGCGGGAGTGGCGGCCGGACGCCATTGTCTACGTCGTCGACCATCGCCAGTCGATGCACTTCGAGCAGCTCTTCGCCACCGCCCGGGCGTGGGGCTTCCGCGACGTGGAATTGGTTCACGTCGCATTCGGCACCGTGATGGGCAAGGACAAGCGACCCTACAAGACCCGCAGCGGCGACGCGGTGGGGCTGATGGGCCTGCTTGACGAAGCAGTGTCACGCGCGCGAGCCATCGCCGACCACAGCCCGGTGCTTGAGACCGACGAAGAGCGGCAACGCGTCGCCGAGCGGATCGGCATCGGCGCGATCAAGTACGCTGACCTATCGCACAACCGCACCAGCGATTACGTCTTTGATTACGACAAGATGCTCGCCATGACCGGCAACACCGCCGCGTACATGCAGAACAGCTACGCCCGGGTGCGTGGCATCTTTGGCAAGGTGGGCGTTGAGCCCGAGTCCGTCCGTGGGTCCGCTGAGCTCATCCTAAGCCACCCGTCCGAACGGGCGCTCGCCATCGGCCTGGTGCAGTTCGCCGAGGCGCTCGATCGCGTGGTTGCCGACTACCGACCCAACCACCTGGCAGCCTACCTCTTCGAGCTGGCGAGCCGCTTCTCAGACTTCTACGAGCACTGCTCGGTCAAGGACGCCGAGAGCAGCCGCCTGAAGCAGAGCCGCCTGCTGTTGTGCGATCTCACCGCCCGAACGCTCGCCAAGGGGCTTGAGCTGTTGGGGATTGAAACGGTTGAGCGGATGTAGGCGAGGCGTATTCGATCGCTGGTGGGTCGCCTTCACATTAGGCTGGGGCCTCGGCTTCACCGCATGGACCGACAGTAGAGTCGAGCCAGACATCTTTGACCGGGAGCTTCGATGCACCGACGCGAATTTGGGAAGCTAGCCGCACGCGTGGCGTCTGCGGGTATGCTTGGTTCCAGGGCGTTGGCCTCGCCCGCCGTTGCTCATGATTACTCAGAACTTACGAAACACCGCGTCGCCGAGATCACCACGCGTCGCGTGCCGTACCGATGGCCCCGGTTGGTTGGCAAGAACGCAAAACGCGGGGTACACGGTCAAGACCGCACCGACTTGGTGGCCGTGCTCAAGACCGATCAAGGCGCCACGGGCTGGGGACTCGCGCACCCCGGCGCCGGCGGTCAGGCGGAGAGGGTCCAAGGCAAGACGGTCAGCGAGCTGATCGACCCTACGTGGGGCATCGCCGACGGCGTGCCACAGAGTTTCGACTTTGCGCTTCACGATCTGGCGGGGGTGATTCTCGGCCAGCCGGTCTACAAACTGCTTGGGGCCGCTGGTCCGCGGAAGGTCCCCTGCTACAGCGGCATGATCTACTTCGACGAACTCGAACCGGAAGACAACCCCGCCGGCTTCGACCGGGTGCTCGCCAACTGCGAGTGGGACCTGGATTACGGGTACCGCCAGCTCAAAGTGAAGATCGGTCGTGGCAACCGTTGGTATGCCCGTGACAAAGGCCTACGCGCGGACATCGATATCGTGAACCGGATCGGTGACAGGTTCGCTGACCGAGGGGTCGAGCTGTTGGTAGACGCCAACGACGGGTACAGCGAACGCGACGCCAGGGCTTTCCTGCAGGGCGTTGCCGGGGCGCCACTGGTGTGGATCGAAGAGCCGTTCCGGGAGCACCGCGTCAAGACGGCACGGCTTCATCGCTGGATGCAGGACAACGGCTTCGCCGAGACGCTGCTGGCCGACGGCGAAGCCCAGCCGGATCGCAAGCTCTGCCTGGGACTCGCCGAACGCGGCGTGTTGGGCGCTTGCTTGCACGACGTCCACGGTTTCGGCTTCACGCCTTGGCGGCGGCTGATGCCGAAGCTGGCGGAGCTGGGCTGCAAAGCGAGCCCCCACGCGTGGGGGACCCGGCTCAAGACGCACTACGTCGCCCACCTGGCAGCCGGGCTCGGAAACTGCGTGACGGTTGAGGGTGTGACGTGTGAGTCCGACGCGATCGATTACGGCGAATACCCTCTCGTCGAGGGTAGACTTCGCGTGTCTGATAAGCCGGGCTTCGGCATGAAGCTCGTTGGCTGAAGGCAGCAGCGATCGCCGTCGCTAGGTCGGCTTGCCTGTGAACTTGCCGAAGACCATCCGCCCCGCGCTGTTCTGCAGCACGCTGGTGACGGTGGCGCTGACCTGCTCGCCCACGTGCTCGCGGCCGCCCTGGATGACCACCATGGTGCCGTCGTCCAGATAGCCCACGCCCTGCCCCGGCTCCTCGCCCGGCTTGAGCAGCCGCACCTCGATCGCCTCGCCCGGCAGGAAGACCGGCTTGAGCGCGTTGGCGATGTCGTTCAGGTTCACCACGCCCACGTTCTGAAGCTTGGCGACCTTGTTCAAGTTGTAGTCGCCGGTGACGACCTTCCCCTCCAGGTGCTTGGCGAGCAAGACGAGCCGCTGGTCGACCGACTGCCCTTCGAACTCCGGCAGGTCGCGGTCGAAGATCACCAGCTCCACGTGCGAATTGCTGCGGAGCTTGTTGAGGATGTCCAGCCCGCGGCGACCGCGATTCCGCCGGAGCTTGTCACTGGAGTCGGCGATGTTCTGGAGTTCCGCGATCACAAACTGCGGCATGACGAGCTGGCTATCGAGCACGCCGGTCTCTACCACGTCGGCGATGCGGCCGTCGATTACCACGCTGGTGTCCAGCACCAGCGGCTTGAGGCCCTTGATCTGCTTCGCGAACTCCACGTACGGGATGATGAAGCGGAAGTCGTTTCGGGTTTGGATGAGCACCGTCACGCACGCATAGCACAGCACCAGGCCGAGCACCGAGGGCAGGTAGCTCACCACAACCGGCTCGGCGGACGCCAGTACGGGCGTGAGCGCGAGCTGCGTGATGTAAGTCAGGAACAGCCCGATGATCAGGCCGAAGTAGACCGCCGTGATGGTGTCGAGTTTCTTGTCGGCGACGACCGTATCGATTGCGATCACGGCCACCGCCAGCAGCACCACGCCGGCGAAGGCGACGGCTGGCAGGTAGGCCGGCTCGCGTGGCAACGCTTCCGACTGCGCGAGCTGCACCCCAAGCCCGGCGGCCACGATCAAGAAGACCAGGCGTAGGACAAGCAGCGGCATTGTCGGGACCAGGAGCCGGTGGACGGGTAGCGGAGGTGGCGGAGCGGTGCGATGCTCCAGTCTATCTGCTGAACGCGCGGGCGCCATGCAGCTCGGCTACGCCGGCCGGCCGCGATGGCCGAGCCACGCGCCGCTCAGGCCGGACCACCGGCCCAGGCCGCACGATCGGCGCCCGCCGGGTCCAGAGCGAAGCGGTCGGTGACGCTCGCCACGTAGTCGGCCGCGGCCCGGCGAGGTGACTCCGCCCGCGCGACGCCATCGTACGGCGACGGCAAGTCGCCGCGGCGAAGCGTCTCGTGGTAGAGCGACTCAAGGGCCGACATCGCCTCGTCTCGATGGGCCAGCACGCGTGGGTGTCGGTAGACACGCTCGAACAGCAACGATTCGAGCTGCCGCTTCTGCTCGGTCATCTCGTCGGAGTGACCGATCAATCGCGGGAGATGCCGAACCTCCTCAGGCGAAGCCGGTGGAGCGTCGCGCAGGCTTTGTGCGGACGATGCGATCAAGTCATCCACCTGCCGATCGAGCAAGGCGTGCACCGCAGCCCGGCGGAGTTCATCGCCTGAGAGGTTGGCGAAACGTCGTCGTGCGCTCTCGGTCGCCTCGTGCCACAACGCGGCGTCGGACAGTTCGTCTGTCGTGAGCACGCCGAGCACCAACGCGTCGTCGGCGTCGTGCGCGTCGTAGGCGATGCTGTCAGCGGCGTCTACCACTTGGGCTTCCAGCAGCGGGCTCGGCGGACCGATCGCCTTGGACGATCGGCGGCGTTGGCTGTCGAGCACCTCGGCCGAGAGGTTGAGGCCCGGGAACTCGGGGTACCGCCGCTCCAGCAGCGTGGCGATTCGCACCGCTTGCTGGTTGTGGTTGAAGCCACCCTCGTCCGCTAGCCGGCGGTCGAGCACTTCCTCACCCGCGTGGCCGAACGGTGGGTGGCCCAGGTCGTGCAGCAGCGCGAGTGTTTCGACCAGGTCTTCATTCAGCGCGATCGCTCGAGCGACGGTCCTGGCGACCGACGCGACTTCAAACGTGTGCGTAAGCCGCGTGCGGTGGTAGTCGCCCAAGGATCCTGTGAAGACCTGCGTCTTGTGGGCCAGCCGGCGGAACGCCGCGCTGTGCACCACGCGATCGCGGTCGCGCTGGTAGGGCGAGCGGTATGGGTGCGGCGGCTCGGCGTGCTCGCGGCCGGCGGAGTTGGCGGCGTGCATCGCGTACGGGGCGAGCAGCAGCCGGTCGCGCTCTTCGGTTTCCATCGGCGGATTTAACCACGAAGCGCCGAGGCGGCCCAGTCCACTGGCTCGTGCCGCCGCTAGTTCAAGGCGCCGTGGACCAGCTCCCAAAGCTCATCGAGCGACTGTGGAATGACCCGCGCGCCGGCGAGCACCGGCATGAAGTTGTGGTCGCCCGGCCAGCGGGGCACCAGGTGCCAGTGGAGATGCCCCGGGACGCCCGCCCCGGCGAGCTGCCCGAGGTTGAGCCCCACGTTGAAGCCCTGGGCGTGGATCTTTTCGGTGAGCACGCGCGTCAGCGTCGCCAGCGACTGCATGCACTCCAGGTGCTCCGCGTCGGTCAGGTCTTCGAGCCGCGCTACATGCCGCCGCGGCGCGACCAGCAGGTGGCCGTTGCTGTACGGGTAGCGGTTGAGCACCACCACGGTGTGTTCGCCACGGCCGGCGACCAGGTTCAGGCGGTCGGCCTCTTCGCTGGAAGCGTAGTTGGCCGCCGCGCGGCAGAGGAAGCAGTCGTGCTCGGCGCCCGGGAGCCATGAGTTGGGCTCGGGCGGCGATTCGGGCTTCGCGTCGCCCTTGATGTAGCCCAGCCGCCACGGCGCCCAAAGACGTTCGGCGTTCAGGGCGTGTTTGCCCGAGGACTGATCGCTCACGGCGGGTCGCTTCGCGTTAGGGCTGGCTACGCTCGGTGCTGGAAACCATCGCGCGGAAACGCTCGGCGTGCTCTTCGATCAAGTCGGCCGGGCCGGTGAGCTTGAAGAAGTAGTTGCCGGAGCCGCCCGTCTGCAGGATGGCGGCCAGCATCCGGTAGTCGGGCCGTTCCACTTTGGGGCCGAACGGGCCACGCGTGCTCTCCATGAACGTGCCCGAGGCGTCGAACCAGGTGAGTTTCATGCCGTCGACTTCATCTTCCTCGACTTTGGCGTCGCCGCCGCTGCTGCCGGGTTTGAACTGCGTGCGCCAGCGATCCACGTTGGCCCGAACGCTGCCGCCGGCGGCCATCACCGTCAGCCGGCCGTCGACGCCGCCCTCTTCCTCGGCGGGGACGGCGATCTCGGCTTCGATAATCCGGTTCCGCGGGCGGACCTGCTTCCACTCGCCCGGCGCCGTGAACTTCAGCGCGCCCTCGGCGAGCACCACTTCAAACGATTCAGCAGCCGGCTTGGCCGGCGCCTGAGTTGCGCTTTGGGCTTGCGAGTGCTGATGCAAGATCAAACCAAGAACGCCGACCATCAGACAGGTCGCGTTGAGTGGATTGGCGGGGCGGAGCATGGGGGAAGATTCCGTATCGGGGTGGGGGCTAGGGGCGGGGCTCAGCCGTGTGACGAACGCCGCGTTGCGAGCGAGGGCGAGATTCAAAACTCCATCGCAGGCTCGGCGAAGGGGTCGTCTTCCATCGGGTCGTTCATGAGGGGGTCGTCGTCGATCCGTTCGTCTTCGTTGGGTTCGTCTTCGTTCGACTCATCTTCGGCCGGCGGTTCGTCCTCGACCTGGTCCGCTATCATACCCGCGTCGGCAGCGGGTGGCGCGTCGGCAACGGGGGCGTTCTGATTAAGCAAGACCGCCGCCAACACTCCGCCCAGCGAAAGCGTGAGGACCAGGAGCACGCCTGCTGCGACGGCTTGCGTGGCCGAGTTCTGCCGCTTCCGCCGCGAGTACCGGTCGATGGCGGACGACTTGTCGGCCGGCGGTCCGTTCTCGCTGGGTAGCGCGGCGGGCAACTCTCCCCAGGCGTCGGTGGCCGGCTTCCACTCGGGCCAGCCCTCCCGCCAGAGATAGCTCTCGGGTCGCACCCGGCCGTCGGCGATCCAGGTGGCGAAGACGCTGCTCTCGACCGGCCCGTACTGCTTGCCATCGGCCCCGCGCAGGTACCACGCCGCGGTGTCCGCGGACTCGGGCAGGGGAGGCGGTCCCGCGACGGCGGGAACTGGCGGCGGTGCTGACACGGACTCGGCGGGCGTCGCCTCCGGTCTAGCGATCGGCTTGGCGACGGGCCGGGCAACCGGGCGGGGGGATGCCTTGGCGGCGCCTTGGTCGGCAGCCTGGGCGACTGGAGCGGATGGCTGTGGGCCGGTGGCGCCGGAGTCGCCCGGCTTGCTGGCCGATGGCACCTGGACCGCACACCCGCACTCAGGGCACTTGCCCCGCTGGCCGGCCAGTTCGCTCCTCACCTGCAGGGCGTGGCCGTTCGGGCATCGGAAGCGGATCGCTGGCACGCGTTATCGCCCCGGCCGAGGCCGGGGATTCTCGAGGAGTTCGCGGGTTCTACTGGCATTATACCGCCAACGATCCGCGTAAGGCCGGGTCGGCGTGGCGAGCCAATCAGCGACAAACGCCGGTAGTTCCGGCAATACCGGTTGTCTGGGGGGGAACTTGCAAAAACCTGTCGTTGGGGTCGGTTGCTAGTGGAATCCGCACGCGGAACCTAGAATTCTGGGTTAGGCGCGAAGACGATAACGCCCGGCCGCTACGTGCCACGATGGGAGTCGTAGGCGGTTGCCGCTCCTGCCCTGCACCCGGCAAGTTCGAGGGGACTAGCTTCGATATGGACAACCCGACCGACCACGCCAACGATGACCGCGACCACGACGACGACGAGGGCCCGGTAGAGATCGCCATTACCGGCGATCTGACCGACCAAGAGGGCGAGGCTACGGATCGGCTACTCGGCGTCGACATCGGTGGCGAGTGCACGCTGTACATCGATTCGCCCGGCGGCAGTCCTTACTGCGCGATGTCCTTGATGACCCTCATCAAGCTCCGCCGGCTTGACGCCACGGGCATTGTTACCGGCGAGTGCTCATCAGCCGCGTTGTGGCCCTTCGCGGCTTGCCGGCGACGGTATGTCACGCCGTACAGCGTGCTGCTGTTCCACCCCATGCGTTGGCAGAGCGAAGAGAACGTCGGCCTGGCCGAGGCCGCGGAGTGGGCACGCCACTTCGGCGAGCTGGAGCAGACCATGGACGACCTGCTAGCGCAGTTGCTGGGCGTGGATCGCGAACTGCTGAACCGCTGGATCAATCCGGGCCGATACGTATCGGGTAAAGAAGTCGCCGACGCCGGCATCGCCGAGATGGTGCAGTTTGACGACCTGCCGAAGCTCTCCGGCGTGATTGCCGGCGGCGAAAGCCCCTCCCGAGGGGCGGGCGCCCAGACACGCCGGCCGGCCGCGCGGCGAACCAACTGACAGCGCCACCGAACCACGCGGCCGGCGCAACACGCACGGAGGCGGCTGTGTTCGCGAAGCAAGCGCCAACGAATCCCGGCCGCCACGCCCACGTTTCTGGGTGGGGCACGTTCGTTGCTTTGACCGTCGCCCTGTCTTGCCTGGGCTGCGGTGGCGAGCGGGAGAGCTTCCAGGATCAAGTCGCCCGCTGTGCGCAGCTCTCTGGGGCGAAGGCTTCCAAGCTCGAAGGACTGCGCACCGAGGTCGCTCGCATCGAGTCCGTCGGGGAGACGCCGCTGGCCCTCTCGTCGCCCGCGATCAGTCAAGCCGAGCAAGACGGCAGCAACGCGGCGCTGATGCTGCGGGCGGCGCTCAACGACGCCACCCGGCTGCAACTGCTGCCGAAGCTAGACGACTGCCTGCCCGAAGGCCGGTTTGTGTTCAAGCCGAAGCAGATTGAGCGGGCGCGGTCCCTGCTGGACGGCGTGCAGCGGCTGCGTGGGGCGATCGCCGCCGCCGAGCAGGCGCCCCGGTGTGAGTTTCAGACACGCACCGACCTGGGCTTCTTCGCGAAGCTCCGCTACCTGGACGACGCGGCCATCGCAACGCGGCTGCACGTGCTCGCCGCGGGCACGCGGCTGGCAGACGGCGAACTGCCCGCCGCGATCAACGAACTCCGCCTCGCGCTGTGGTGGGCCGATCACCTCGGCCGCACGCCGCGGCTCGAGGCCCGCTTGCTCGCAGCGCAACTGCGCGGCCAGTGCTTGGTGGTAATCGAGGCGATTGTCGGCGGCGAGCTCGTCGGCGTTGCGGCGCCGCAGAAGGTGGACGTCGAGCGGTTGTACACGCTCCTGCGCCAATCCCTGGACGATTGGCCCGGCGACGACGCGCCGCTGGTCGGCGACCGCGCCGTGACGCTGCACGCCTACGAAGCGTTGCGTGAGGGCATGTACAAGACGTTGGTCACCAAGGAAGAGAAGGCGATGCTCGATCGCCGCGGCCTGCTGGGACGCGTCGCCGACCCGAAGCCGCGGGAGCTGGACGCCGATCAGCTCGCCTACTTGGAGGTGATGGCCGGTCTGATCGAAGCCGCCGCCGAGCCGCATTACAAGCGTGCGGACCAAGTGAAGAACCTGCTAGGCCGCGTCGCCCCGGATACCGACGGCGCCAGCCGAGCCCCGCTGGCGGCGTACCTCTTCCTGCCCGGCGCCGGCGACGCGTTGGAGGAGATGGCCCGCGACCGCGCCGCTTGCGAGGCTTGGGCGGTGGCGCTCGCTTCGGTCGGCGGGCTCGACAGGCCGCCCTACCGGGTCAACCCGGTAACCGGTGAGGACTACGAGTTGGTGCGATCGCGTAGCGGCGTCGAGGTGCGAACCGGCGATAGTCGCCTGCGGGACCCGTTCGCCGAAGACCTGCCGTAGCGGCCTACGCCATTTCCCAACGCCGCGCGAGCAACCGCGCGACCAGCAGCAATGCGACGGCGGAGCCGCCCAGCACCGCCAGCTCGGGGCCGAGCTCCGCCAGCGGCAGGTCACGCCAGAAGAGCTTGTTGTAGCCGTCGATCGCCCACGCGTTGAACGTCAGCCGGCCCATCTGCTGCATGCTCTCGCTCATCAGGTAACGCGGCACCATGCTGCCGCCCAACGCGCTCATGGTGAGGATGAGAATGACGCTCACCGCGTTTAGCTGGCCGCGCGACTTGCAGGCCGCCGCCAACACCAGGGCGAGGCTCGACGCGGCCGCCACCGTGGCGAGCGTCATCAGCGTGAATCCCGGCAGCTTGGCCAAGACGTTGACACCGAACACGAGCTGCGCCCACGCGAACATCACGGCAACTTGAATCACGCCCACCACGCCCAGCGTGAGCCACTTGCCGAGCAGCAGTTGTGTCATGCCGAGCCGGCTGCACATGAGCCGCTCCAGCGTTTGGTTCTCTTCTTCGTCCAGCAGCGAACCCGCGTTGCCGGTAGCGCTGAACAGCAAGAACATCACGGCGATGCCCGCCGCGTACATCGACACCACGGGGTTCGCCTTGCCGTCGCCGAAGAGGTCGACCTTCTGGACCTCAAGCGGCGCGAGGGCGGCCGGCGTCGGCTGCGTCTGAGAGCTGGTCTCGGCCGAAGGAACCGCCGGCGGCGGGAGGCCCGGCAAGTCCGAAGGTGAGGCTGTCGGGTCGCTCGCGGCCGGGCCGCCAGCTAGCGCGTTTGCCTTGATCGATTCGATCTTCGCCGCCGATTCCTTCAGCGCCGTGGCCTGCGCTTCGGCCCGCGACTCACCAAACGCGCGTTGCAACACCGACTCAATCATTCGCGGCGCCACGGGGTCCGACGTGTCAGCGATCACCAGCAGCGGCAGCGGGTTGTCGGTCTCCAGGCTATCGGTCCAGCCTTCTTGCACGGCGATCGAGATCGTCACATCGCCGCGCAGCACCAGGTCGCCGGCCTGCTGGTAGGTTGGCCCCGGGTCGTCGGCGCCGTGGCGGTCGGCCAGTTTGTTGTGCAGCACTAAGTCGTCGGCGGCGACGCTGTCGAGCAGTTGCTGGCTCAGCTCGCTCCCGTCGCAGTCGACCGTTGCTACGCGGATGGGCTTGGTCTTCCCGGCCCCCAGTTGCTTGTCGAAGATCAACGCAAAGATGGTGAAGAACACCACGGGCACCACCAACGCCAACAGCACTTCAACCGGGTTGTGCCGCAGCCGTAGCAGCCCGACCCTGAGGACGCGGAGGATCATTCGCGGAGCTCCTTGCCGGTGAGGTGCAAGAAGACGGCGTGCAGCGTGGGCGCGTGGACCTCGATGTCGGCGATGCGGCCGCCGGCGCCGTCCACCTCGCTGATCAGTTGCGGCAGGTCACGGGCGACGTCGGCGATCTTGGCCTGCAGCCCGCGGCCGTCTGGGTCGAGGGCGAAACCGTTGACCTGCTGCAGCGGGTCGACCAGCTTCACCTTCACGCGCCGCTGCGGGCCGATGGTGCCGGCGATCAAGTCGGCCAGCGTCCCCTCGGCCGCGATCCGGCCGTGGTCAATGATCACGATGCGGTCGCACCGCTGTTCGGCCTCTTCCAGGTGGTGCGTGGTGAGCACAATCGCAGCGCCCTCCTCGCTGAGCTGATCGAGCATGGTGAAGATGCGTTCGCGGCTCTGCGGGTCGACGCCCACCGTTGGTTCGTCCAGCAGCAGCACGCGGGGGCGATGGAGCACGCCGCAGGCGATATTCACCCGCCGCTTCATGCCGCCGGAGAAGGTCTTGACCAACGAGTGCTGGCGGTCGGCCAGGCCGGTCCACTCGAGCGCCCAGGTGACCCGGTCGCGCAGCCGCCGCCCGCTCACGCCGTGGAAGCGGCCGAACGCCGAGAGGTTTTCCCGCGCGGTCAGGTCGGGGTAGATCGCGAGCTCTTGGGGCACGAAGCCCAGTTCAGCCCGACCGCCGCGGGGCGGTAGCCGCTTGCCCATCATCTCCACCCAGCCGGCGTTGGGCGAAAGCCGGCCGCAAAGGCAGCGGACGAACGTGGTCTTTCCGGCGCCGTTTGGTCCTAGCAGGGCAAGGCGTTCGCCTTGCTCAACATGCAGCGAAACGCCGTGGAGCGCCGTCAACTCGCCGAAGCGTTTTTCGATCTGGTGGGCTGCCAGCAGCATTCGCGCAGAAGTCCTTTGACCGGGCGTAGCTCTTCGGAGCCCTACGCCGCCTATCGGCCGCTGGGTCGCCGGCCATCCGAGCCCCGCTACAGTGTACGGGATGTCGCTTATTTCGGCTGCCGCCACTCTGCTGCTTGACGTGCTGTGCTTCACACCTTCTACAGCGATGGCGTAGACATCCCGCTCCCCCCAAAGCACCCGTTTCCGCACAGTAAGTATCGGCTGTTGCGAGAGCGTGTGGAACGACTGGCCGAGCGGTTGCCGCTGGTGCTGGCGCCCGCGCGGGAAGCGACCGAAGAGGAGCTGCTGCGGGTTCACACCGCCGGCTACGTGGCGGAGGTGCTCGAGGGGCGACTCTCCGAGGAGCATCAGCGGGCGATTGGCTTCCCTTGGTCGCCCGACTTCGTGCGCCGCTCGCGGCGGTCAACGGGCGCCACGGTGATGGCGGCCCACGCCGTTATGGGAGATGGCTCTGGCAACGGTCAGCGGGCTTGGGGCGCCCACCTGGCTGGCGGCACGCACCACGCCTCCGCCGATCGCGGCCAGGGGTTTTGCGTGTTCAACGACGTGGCGGTGGCGATCCGCTCTCTTCAGGCCACCGGCTTGACGAGGCGGGCCGTGGTGCTCGACTGCGATGTGCATCAGGGCAACGGCACGGCCCTGCTCTTCGGCGACGACCCCGACGTGTTCACCTTCTCAATCCATGGGGCGAAGAACTTCCCGTTGCGGAAGGAACAAAGCGACCTCGACGTGCCGCTTGAAGACGGCACCGGCGACGCGGAGTACCTGGCGAAGCTCGCGCCGGCGCTCAAGCGGGTATGGAACGAAGAGCCGTTTGACGTGGCGTTCTACATCAGCGGCGCCGACCCGTTCGCGCAAGACCGGTACGGACGGATGGGGCTCTCGCGCGAGGGGCTTCGCGAGCGCGACGAGTTGGTGCTGTCGCAATGCCGAGAGCGCGGCTTGCCTACCGTCACCGTCATGGGCGGCGGCTACGCCCGCGACGTGGAGGCGGTCGCCGACATCTACGCCGCCACCATCGAAGTCGCCGCGCAGTACGCGGCCAAAGCCGAGTAAGCCGACGCGGCTGTCAGGAAGAGACGGCGGCCTGGTCCGCTTCAAACTCGCGGATCTGGTCTTGATAGTTGGTGCTGTCCATCAGCGCGAAGCAGATGAACAGCGCGGCGAAGCCCAGCGTGAAGAGCAGGATCAAGCCGTTGATCGCCTTGTCGTTCCGCAAGTGCATAAAGATCAGGGCGACCAATCCCGCCTTCAGTGTGGCGATGCCGAGCGTGACCCAGATGTCGAGCCTGCCGAGCGGCACCTGCGCCATAGCGACCGTCAGTACCGTCAAGGCGATCAACGCGGCGAACGTCGCCATGAGCGTGGCGAGGCTGGTGACGTGGTGCGAGTGTTCGTGGGCGGACATGAAACTGAATGGGCAGTAGGCGTTGGGCGGCAGCTCGGAATCGGTGTGGCGCCGGCCCGTTAGTGAATCAAGTACAGCAGAGGGAACAGGTAGATCCAGACAAGGTCTACTAAGTGCCAGTACAGGCCAACGAACTCGACGGGTCCGTAAAAGTCAGGGCTGAAGTCTCCGCGAGCAATACGGCCAATGATCCAGGCGATCACCGCAATCCCCGCGGCGATGTGCAGCGCGTGCACGCCGGTCATGGCGAAGTAGATGCTGAAGAAGTTGCCCTGGTTGACCAGCTTCTCGGCGGCTGCCTCGGTAGCCATCGCATCGGTGGCGGCCATCTCTTCGCCGGGGGTGGTTTCTTCGGCGTGGTCGTCGCCGTGCTCCTCAGCGTGGTCGCCGTCGGCATGGGCGGCGTCCTTCGCGTGGGCGCTGTCTTCACCATGGGACTCGCCAGCGTGGGAGTCGTCGCCGTGACCGGCGTGATCGCCGTGGTGGCCATGGACGGCGCCGGCCTGAATCGCCCGGCCAACCACAATACCGCCGGCGGTTCCAACGATGCAAAGCCCAAGCCCAATCGCAACGGCGCCCCAGGCCTTTCGGTCGCCGCGGAACCAGCTCGTGAACAGGCTTCCGCAGCCGTAGAACAAGGCTCCGAAGAAGACCGTGGTGAGGCCGTAAAGAACCGGGTTCTCCGCGCCCGTGCCGCTGGCGATGCCTGCCCCGCAGATCAACGCCGTGATCCCCCAACCGGCCGACGCGAGCAGGGCGCCCATGCCGCTGCCGAGTTCGTGCATCAAGTAGCCGCCAAGGCTGATCAGCCCGCCGATCAGCAGCGTGATGACAAACACCCACGGCAGTTGGGCGTTGAGCCCGGCGCCCTCGACGAGGGCCGTTGGCGCGTAGGCGCCGGCCCAATACAGGCCTTCGTCAAACTTGTACGCGTACTCAACTACCTTGATGCCCATGAACACACCGGCGCACGCCAGCGTGAAGATGTGGAGCCACAGCAGCTTCTTCTGGTCGCCGAGTTGCACCGCTCGCACCGCCCACGCGATCGCCAGGCTGCTGGCAAGCAGCACGACCGTGTTGATGGCCCCGAGGGTGGTGTTGAGGTACTCGGCGGCGCCGGCGAACACCTCCGGGTGATTCATCCGGTAGACGGCGTAGGCGACAAACAAGCCCGTGAAGAAGAGCACTTCCTGCGCGAGAAACAGCCAGATGCCGAGCTTGCCGGCTTCAAATTGCTGGTCGGGCGTTTCGAAGTGGTGGGCGAGCCACTCGGGGTGGTCGCCGTGCCCGTGGTCGTCGTGGCCGACTTCAGGTTGCGTCGCTTCGGCGGTCGCCATCAATCCTTCCGCAGGCAGAGCAGGGATCGGTTTCGGCCAAGTTGACCGGCCGAGTCCCCTGGGGCGCCTGCGTCCTATGCGGTGTTGGTAACGGCCGCGGCCCGATCACGTGGCGACGGGCTGCTCGGCCGGTTTGGTGGTGCGTGTCAGATCGGGCAGGAGCTCGACGTAGCCCTCTTCGTCTTCGTCGTAAACCAAGTCGTCGTAGACGTAGGGGCTGCCGACCCACGGGTTGGTTTCGAAGTTGTGGGCCGTGGGCGGCGAGCAGCACTTCCACTCCATGGTGGCGGCGCCCCATGGGTTGGCGGGGGCCCGCCGCTTGCTCCAGAAGGAGACTAGCAGAACACCCGCCGCGAGGAACAGCCCCACGCCGAGAATCATGGAGCCGGCCGTCGACCAGCGGTGGAGCGTGGTGAACTCGGCGATGGTCTCAGCGCTAAACGGCTCGCCGTCGACGCCGGGCATCTTCTCGTACTGGGCGTAGCGGCGGGGCATGCCCTTCGTGCCCAGCAGGAACTGCGGGAAGAAGGTCATGTTGAAGCCGACGAAGATGATCAGGCAGGCGATCCGCGCCCACAGCTCGTTGTACATCTTGCCGAACATCTTCGGCCACCAGTAGTGAACGCCTGCCAGGAAGGCGATGAGCGTGCCGCCCATCATCACGTAGTGGAAGTGAGCAACGACGAAGTAGGTGTCGTGCAGGTGGATGTCGACCGAGAGCGCCCCAAGGTGCAGGCCGGTGAGGCCGCCGATAGTGAACAGCGCGATAAATGACAACGCGTAGCACATCGGCGTGTTGAGGTGGATGTCTCCCTTGTACATCGTGGCGAGCCAGTTGAAGACCTTGATCGCCGACGGGATCGACACGCTGAATGTCAGGAAGCTGAAGATCGCCACGGCCAGGGTGCTCTGGCTGCTGGTGAACATGTGGTGGCCCCAGACCAGGAAGCCGAGCAGGGCAATCGCAATGGAGCTGAGCGCGATAAAGCGGTAGCCAAAGATGTGCTTACGGCTGAACGTGGGGATCACCTCCGAGATGACCGCCATGGCCGGCAGGATCATGATGTAGACCGCCGGGTGCGAGTAGAACCAGAAGAAGTGCTGGTAGAGCACCGGGTCGCCGCCCTTCGCGGGGTCGAAGATGCCGAGCCCGAACGCGCGCTCAACGGTGAGCAGCAAGACCGTGATGGCAAGCACGGGAGTCGCGAGCACCTGGATGATGCTGGTGGCGTAGATGCCCCACAGGAACAGCGGCATCTTGAACCAGGTCATTCCCTTCGGCCGCATCGTGTTGACGGTCACGATGAAATTCAGACCCGTGAAGATTGAGCTGAAGCCGAGGATGAACACGCCCATGGTCGCGAAGATGACCGGGCCGCTCGTGGTAACGCTGTACGGGGTGTAGAAGGTCCAGCCCGTATCCAGGCCGGTGGTGATCAGCGCCGCGATGAAGAAGAAGGCGCCGAGGATGTAGATGTGGAAGCTGGCGAGATTTAGCCGTGGGAAGGCGACGTCCTTCGCCCCCAGCATCAGCGGCAGGAAGACGTTGCCGAGCGCCGCCGGGATGCTTGGGATGATGAACAGGAACACCATGATGGCGCCGTGCAGCGTGAAGATCACGTTGTAGGCGTCCTTCGCGGCGTTCTCCTTGCCGTCGGGCGTCGACGTGTCTTGCGACGAGAACAACGACAAGAAGTCGGCGCTCGGCGTCCACAACTCGGCACGGACCAGCAGCGCCATGATGCCAGCGACCAGGAAGAAGAACGTGATGCCGGCCAGGTACATCACGCCGATCCGCTTGTGGTCGAGCGTGAAGGCCCACGACTCGAACCATTTGCCCAGGCCCGTTCCCGGCGCGTTCGACAGGTAGCTCGGCCCCTCCGGGATCGCCACCCGGCGGCCGTCGTAGTCGTTGTAGGAGGGGTTGTCTTTTGCTTGGGTAATCATCGAGAGTCGCCCCGGGGAGGCTCGTAAGTGCAGTGAATCGGGTCGTCGGCTTAGCCGTTGGTCTAGGCGGCTTCGGGTTCTGCTCCGTCGCCGCCTTCGGGCTCTCCGGCTCCCGGCTCGGCTACTGGTTCAGCGTCGGCCTGCTCGCTGGTCGCTGCCGCGTCGGTTGGTTCCTCGGCTGCCGGTTCTTCTTCGGCGGCCGGCTCGCTTGTCTCGCCGTCGGTCGACTCGCCTTCGGCTTCGGCCGCTTCGGCGCCTTCTTCCTCGCCGTCGCCGTAGATGGGGGTCCAGTCTTCGGGCGTCACTTCGTTGAGCGACTTGATGTACTGGATGATCGCGTGGATCTCGCCGTCGCCCAACTGCCCTTGGTAGGTGGGCATGATGTTGCGGTAACCGGCCCGCACGTGCTTGGCGGGGTAGAGGATTGACTCGCGGATGTAGTTCTCGTCCATCTCGATCGAGGTGCCGTCCGTGAACTTGTTTGTCTTGCCGTAGTGCCCCTTGAAGCTCGGGCCGCCGGCGGCGGGGTTGTCCTTGCCGTCCACGGAGTGGCACTGAGCGCAGCCGCGTTTGCTGTAGAGCGTTTGGCCAACCTCGGCCGGTGTGCCTTGGTCGGGCAGGTAGGCCTTGTCCTTGAGCCACTTCTTGAAGGCAGCCTGCGAGTCGTGAACGATCACCTTCGCGTACATGCTAGAGTGGCCGGTGCCGCAGTACTCCGTGCAGAACAAGTCGAGGTACTCGCCCTCGTCGGTCGCCTGCGTGGCGGTGAACCAGAGCGACGTGTACTTCTTTGGAACGCAGTCCATCTTCACCCGGAAGGCCGGGATGTAGAGGCTGTGGAGCACGTCGGTCGATTTCATCACGAGCTTGGTCGGCATGTCCTTGATGACGTGCAGATCGGAGTCGACAAGGCCGCCGGGGTATTCAAACGACCAGTTCCACTTGGCGGCGGTAACGTCGATCTCGAAGGAGTTCGCCGGTGCGCTCCGCATGCTCGCGTAGCCCTGGAAACCCCAGAAGAAGATCACCAGCACGATCAGCAGTGGGATCAGCGACCAGGTCGCCTCGAGCGCGTTGTTGTGGCTCGGCGACGGTTTGGCGGTGTGGCCGGGGCGGGCGCGGTACTTCCAGACGAAGTAGCCCATCAGGCCAAAGACCAGCACGCCGAAGAACACACTGATCCACGTGATGAACCAGAATAGCCGGTCCACCGACGCGGCGCCGGTGGAAGCCTGCGGCTGAAACCAATCCCAGGTCGCGGCGAGCGGGAGTGAGCTGAGGATATCGAGCGTCATCGCTTTTGCGGGTTGCTAGAGACGTCTGCGGACGAAGAGCAATCGGCCGCCACTACGGCGTGGCGGAGGTCTCGGGCGTCGCGGGTTTGTCGATCGGCGCGGCGACGCCGGCGGCCCCTTCGCCGCTCGCGTCGCTGGCTGCAGCCGGCGGGTGTCGGCGTAGCCAGTAGGGGAGCAACGCGACGGCGAGCGCGGCGACAAACATCCCGCCGCCGATCGACATGATGCGTTGAGCCATCGGGCCGTAGCGGCCTTCGGTGTGATCGTAGGCGAAGCAAAAGAGGAAGACCTGATCCATCGGCGTGCCGACGGTCCCCTCGGACGCCTCGACGATCGACATCCGGAGCGTCGTCTCCTCGAACCGCACGCCGTAGAGGTAGCGGGTTACGACGCCGTTGGGCGAGCAGAGCATCACCGCGGCGGTGTGCGAGTATTCCTGTCGATCGGGCAGGTACTTGTAGCGGAAGCCTACGGCGTCCGCCAAAGCCTGAATGTTCTCCTCGTCACCGACCAAGAAATGCCAACCGTGTGCGGCGCCGGTGCGGCCGTAGAGCTTGGTGTACTTCTCCTTGGTCGCCTTCGCCTTCTCCGGCATCTCCAGCGGGTCGATGCTCACGCTGACCACGTGGAAGTCATCCCCGGCCGTGAGCTTGAGCAGCTTGAGGTCGCGTACGAGCCCGTTGAGCTGCTCCCGGCAGAGCATGGGGCAGCTTGAGTAGTTGAGCGTCAGCAGCACCGGGCGGTCTTGCGAGAAAAGCTCGCCGAGGGTGATCCACTCGCCCTTGGTGTTGCGGAACTTCAGGTCGAGCGGGACCTGGTCGCCCAGCTTCTCGTCGACCCCAACGCCTTCAAGGGCCGGGGGCAGATCGTCGACGCCTTGAGCGAGGGCAGAGCCGCAGAGAACGGTCGCCAGCAGAGCTGCCGCAGCAGCCGCCCGATTGGCGGTTCGGCGTAGTGAAAGACTCGCGATCAAGCTTCGTCCGGCTCCTTGGCCTTCGGTTCGTCGCCTCCGTCCTCTTCCGCTTTCGCCTCTTTGAGCTCCTTGAGCACCAGCATCTTCGCCCGCTCAATGGGGATCGTGAAGCCGGAGTCGGTCGCGGTGTACTCGGCGAGGGTCATCTTTTGCTCGGCTTCAACGCCATCGGGCGTGTCGTACACGATACCGCCGTCGTTTTGAACGACGACCAGCGGTTCTTGCTCGGCGGCCTGCGTGTTCGCCTCGGCGTTTTCGAAACGATCAACGAGTGCGGTCACTCCCAGCACGCTGGCGATCAGGAGCGCGGTCGAGATCAGCCCAATGGTGACGATCGAGCCGGTGTCCAGATCGTCGTCCTCGACGCCGCCCTCGGGCACTCGGGCGAGGTTAGGATCATTCTTCGATGGCGTATCGCTCACGGTATCGCTCTCCTGCATCGGCCTCCACGGATCACCGCCGTCGGCGGCGCCGGGCCGCGTCAGTGGTTGTGGTAGGTCGTCGACTGATGGAGTCTAGGGTCTCGCACCGGCAGCAGCCACTTGTCTTCGGCGCCCCGCATTGCGGCGCCCAGCACCACCGCCAGACCCCCGAACAGGCACATGATCTCCATCGGCCCCAGCAGCTGGAATGTGGAGTAACCGTGGTAGCCGCGGGTGCCCGGCATCACGATGAACGTGAGGTCCAGAGCGTGCACCAGGAGCATGTAAACCGACCAGCCGACCATCGCAACCTGATTGCGACGTACCGCACTCGACATGAAGCCGAGGAACGGGATGAACAGGTGCGTAACGAACAGGAAGCCGAGCGACCACGGGATGCCGTAAACAGTCGGCTCTTCTTGCTGCCGGATGTAGAACCACTCGGTTTCCTCCGGCACGTTGGCGTACCAAATCAGCAGGAACTGGGAGAACGCAATGTAGCCCCAGAAGACGACAAACGCGTACATGAGCTTCGCCGCGTCGTGCCGGTTGTCGGTGGTAATCGACTGGGTGAGCACCCCCATCCGCTGCAGTGCGTAGGCGATGATCTGCAGCAGGGCGAGGAACGCGATGAAGCTGCCGGCGAAGTAGTAGACGCCGAAGATGGTGCTGAACCACGTTGGCGCCAGCGTCATCATCCAGTCGAAGGCGGCGAAGTTGAGCGTTAGGGCGAAGACCAGCATCGACGGCCCGCTCGCCCGCGACAGCCGGCGGAGCGTGGCGACATGGCCCGTCTTGTCTTGCTTGAGCGACCCGCCCACGAAGTACCACGTAAGGCAGCAGAAGATCACCCAGTAAGCCACGCTGCGGGCGACGAAGAAGCTGGAGTTGAGGTACGGCTCCTTGAGCTGGAGCAGCGGGCTGAGCTGCTCGGCAGGAACATTCCAGGGGTAGAGCGTGTCGCGGCCGATCGTCACGTTGGCCAGGATCGGGATGAACAGCAGGGCGACGTAGGGCATGGAGCTGGCGACGATCTCGGCGATCCGCCGCAGCGAGGTGCCCCACCGTCCGCCGGTGAGGTGGTGGGCGATCACGAAGAACAGCCCGCCGAGCGAGAGGCTCGCCGCGTAGCTAACGCCCAGCAGGTAGGCGTGCCAGAACCGGTCGAGCACGTTGTTGTCTTCGGCTGCCGACGCCTTGGCGATGCCGCCGGCGGCGGCGAGCAGGATGCCGCCAACGACAAGCACAATGCTGCCATAACCCGAGACGGACGCGGGCGCTCGGCGGGTTTCGCTTGAAGGGAGGGTCGCGGCAGCGGCGATCGCCATCGGAGTCTCGCTTGAACGGCAGTGGTCGGTTGGTTGGTGTTTGCTTGTCGCAGGCGTTGTGGCCTAGAGCTTGCCGAGTTTCTTCAGCTCCGCCTTCGGCACGTCGGCTTCGGTCGCGCCTTGCTGTCGCTGCAGGGCCCGGACGTACATCACAATCGCCCAGCGGTCCTCAACCGTAATCTGCTGACCGTAGCCGGGCATCCGGCGGACGCCGTGCGTGATGCTGTGGAACAGCTTGCCGACGGGCTGCTTGCGGACGTCTTCGGTGTGGACGTTGGTGGGCCGAACCCAGGTGGGCGTCTGCAGGGCGAGCGCCCGCTGCGTCACCAAGCCAAGGCCCTTGCCGTCCAGGCCGTGGCAGGCGGAGCAGTTGATGTTGAACCGCTCCTGGCCCCGGTTCATGGTCTCCGCGGTCAGCGGGATCTGCTCGGGGAACTCGGTGGTCCAGTCTGGCTCAGGCGGCGTCGCCGCGGCCTCGGCGCCGGGGTCCTGCAGGTTTACGAACTGGACGCTGGCGTTCCCGCCGCCGGCCATGCCATCGGGCGTTTCGCTCTGGATGCCCTCGTAGTACCGCAGATCGGTGTCGAGCGTGCCGCGTGGCACGGTGCCTTCCACCTTGCTACGCATCGAACGGCCGTCTGCGAAGAGCTCGCGGCTCGTGGCGCTCTGCGCCTTGTACTTCGGCTGGTAGTCCATGCACCACCAGATGGAAAGCCGCGGCTGAGATGACTTGCCCGCCGCCGCCGCCACCCAGAGCGGCGGCACCAGAGCGATGGCCGTCGCCACGGCGCCCACGGCGAGCAGGAAGCCGGGGATCTCGCGGCCGGCGGTCTCTTGTTCGATAGGCTCGGACCCGGTCGCTCCGATGGAGCCCAGGAACTCGGCGGCGCCGTCCTTGTCGAACTTGCCGTCCTGTGCGTCAATCCACAGGAAGAAGCCGTGGCTCGTGGCGGTCTGGAAGCGTTCGCTCTTGAACAGCGGGTTCGAGAGCATCGGCAGGCCGTTGAGCGCCCACATGCCGAAGAACGATCCGAACGCGCTGAGCAGGATGATCAGCTCGAACGTTACGGGGATGTTCGCCGGCAGGCTGAAGAACGGCTTCGCGCTGATGTTGTACTGGTACCCGCTGAACGGCCACCACGCCTCGGTGGCGTTCATGTAGTACTGCATGGCGATCGCGATCACGCAGCCCGACAGCCCGGCGCCAAACACCAGCCACGGCAGCAGCGTCTTGGGCGCCCGCAGCGCGTCGTCGATGCCGTGAATGGGGAACGGGCTAAACGCCTCGACCTTCCGGTACCCGGCGTCGGTGGTCTTCGCCGCGGCTTCGACTAGTTCATCCGGCCCGGCAAACTCGGCAAGCACGCCGAGCGTCTTGGCGGGGGGCGGTGTCTTGGTTGTTTCTTCTGACATTTCTTGCGATCAGCTTTCAGCGGTCAGCGATCAGCTAGTTGAGCGAATCCCGGCGTAGGCACCCTTAGTTGGTGGCGCCGGTCATCCCGTGTTTTTCCATGTGCAGCACCTGCTTCACTTCGCTCATGGCGACGATGGGCAGGAATCGGCAGAACAGCAGGAACAGCGTGAAGAACAGGCCGAAGCTGCCGATGAACATGCCGTAGTCAACCCAGGTTGGCTGGAACTGCTCCCACGAGGCGGGGATCTGGTCGCGCTGCAGCGACATGACGATCACGTACCGCTCGAACCACATGCCGATGTTCACGAAGATGGAGATCACAAAGATCACCCACGGCGTGGTGCGGACCCACTTGAACCAGAAGAGCTGCGGCGTGATCACGTTGCAAGAGAACATGATGAAGTACGCCACTCCCGAAGGGCCGAACGCCCGGTTCAGGAACACCCAGCTCTCCACCTGGTTGCCGCTGTACCACGCCATGAAGAACTCGGTCACGTACGCCAGTCCGACCATCGAGCCGGTGGCGATGATGATCTTGCACATGTTCTCGATGTGCACGTCGGTCACCAGGTCTTTCAGCCCGAACCACTCGCGGGAGGGGATCATCAGCGTCAGCACCATGCCGAAGCCGCTAAACACGGCGCCCGCGACGAAGTACGGCGGGAAGATCGTCGTGTGCCAGCCAGGGAGCTGC
>JBCDJN010000037.1:0-41499 GCA_039414355.1 Planctomycetota bacterium
CGGCCTCCGCAGGCCGTGATGATGTCGTCGTCAAAGGCGTCGCTGGCTGCGTTGCGGCGCGAGGAAGCGAAGCTGGACGCGTTGATCGCCGAGGGTGAAGCGGCGCTGGCGTCGGAGTGGCGCCGCTGGACCCGGCTGCCGTTTGTGTTCGCCGTGTGGGCGGCACGGCCCGGCGTGGAGACCACGGAGGTTGCGGCCGCCCTGGCCGCCAGCCGCGACGCCGGCGCCGAGGCCAGCGACCAGATCGCCGAACAGGAGGCCCCGCCGCTCGGCCTGACCGTGGGCGGCGCCAAGGACTACTTGCGGCACAACCTGCACTTCCGCCTCGGCGCGGCGGAGCGGGCGTCGCTCGCGCGGTTTCGGCGTGAGTGCGAAGAGCTTGGGTTGTTGCCCGAAGCGTGTGCCGGCGATGCCAGGGGCTGACGCCCTCGGCTAAACTGATGAGCTGTTGAACGAGACCTTCGCTGAGCGATTTTGGAGCCTTTGATGACCGCCCTCGCGTCGCGCGCCACCGCCAACCCCTCGCCCATCGCGTCGATCCTAGACAAAGCGGTCGCCGGCGAGCGCCTCACGCCCGAAGAAGGTCTGCAACTGCTCGAGTCGAGCGACCTCGCTTCGCTGGGCCGCGCGGCAAACGAGGTCTCGCTCCGCAAGCACCCCGAGTCGTACCGCACGTACAACATCGATCGTAACATCAACTACACCAACGTCTGCACGGCGGTGTGCGACTTCTGCGCGTTCTACCGCGGCCCGAAGTCGGACGAGGGGTACGTGTTGCCGCTGGAGGTGATCCTTCAGAAGATCGAAGAGACGATCGCAACGGGCGGCAACCAGATCCTGCTGCAGGGCGGCCTGCACCCCAAGTTCAAGCTGGACTGGTACGAGGAGATGCTCCGCGGCATCAAGCAGGCGTACCCGCAGGTGAACATCCACGGCTTCAGCCCGCCGGAGATTCATCACTTCACGCTGGTCAACAAGCTGTCGCTGCATGAGGTGCTCTCGCGGCTCAAGGACGCCGGGCTCGGCAGCCTGCCGGGCGGCGGGGCGGAGATCCTGGTCGACCGCGTCCGCAGCGAGATCACCCGCGGCAAGGTGATGACGGACGACTGGCTCAACGTCATGCGCGTCTGGCACGAGCTGGGCGGTTACAGCAGCGCGACGATGATGTTCGGTCACGTCGAAACGCTCGCGGAGCGGATCGAACACCTCGAGAGGCTGCGGCAGGTGCAGGACGAGTCGCTCCAGCGCGGCGCCGGCTGCTTTAGCGCGTTCATCTGCTGGACGTTCCAGCCGGACAACACGGAGATGTCGCACATCCCGGCCACCGGCTCGTACGAATACCTGAAGATGCTCGCCGTGAGCCGGTTGTATCTCGACAACTTCGACAACCTGCAGTCGAGCTGGGTCACGCAGGGGCTGAAGATGGGGCAGCTCGCCCTGGTCTACGGCGCCAACGACATGGGCAGCCTGATGATCGAGGAAAACGTGGTCGCGCAGGCCGGCACGGTGCATTACCTGACGCTGAAGCAGATCCGCGACGCGATCGCTGAGCTCGGCTTCCAGCCGCGGCAGCGCGACGTTTGGTACCGGCTGGTCGAGAACGAGTTCATCCCACCGGAAGAATCGGACGCATCGTCACAGGGCAACCAGGCGGACCGCTTGCCGCAATTGCCCGTGGTGAGCTAGGGTCGAGTAGCAAGACCCAAGGACCAAGCACCGATGGCCAATGTCGTGCTCGTGGCATTGCCCGTTGGTGCTTGCTTCGTTTAGCTGGGCCACCGGTCACTCTCAAACCGCCCGCGGCCATGGACGCCCAACCCCACAACCAGTCGCTGCCGGTGGTCGAGGCGATCGACCTCACCAAGGCGTACAGCGACCTCAAGCGGGGCGAAGTGCTGGCGCTCGATCGGCTGACGTTCGAGGCCCGGCCGGGCGAAGTCGTCGGCCTGCTCGGCCCCAATGGCGCCGGCAAGACGACGGCCTTGCGGCTGCTGTCCACGCTGCTCAAACCAACCGGCGGCGAGGCCCGCATCAACGGCTTTGACTGCGAGAGCCAGCCCGACCTGGTCCGCCGGCAGATTGGGCTCGTCTCCGCCAGCACCGCGGTCTACGACCGCATGACCGCCCGCGAGTTCGTGGAGTACTTCGGCCGGCTGCACGGCATCGCCCAGCGCGAGCTGGACGATCGCATCGACTGGCTCTTCGACCGCCTCGAGATGCAGTCGCTGGCCGACACGCCGGGCGGGCGGATGTCTACCGGCATGAAGCAGAAGACGTCTATCGCGCGGGCGCTGGTCCACGACCCGCCGGTGCTCATTTTCGACGAAGCCACCAACGGCCTCGACGTGTTGGCCGCCCGGGCGCTGCTGGACACCGTCGCCACGCTGCGCGACGAGGGCAAGTGCCTGATCTTCTCCACCCACATCATGCGCGAGGCGGAGCGCCTGTGCGATCGCCTGGTGATCGTCCACCGCGGCCGCGTGCTTGCGCGCGGCGGGCTGGATGAGATGCGCGATGAGCACGACGAGCAAGACCTTGAAGAGCTGTTTTATCGCTTGATCCGCAGCGCTGAAAACGAACAGAACGATGACTCTGAATCAAGTGTGCAGGAGCTGATCGCTGAAAGCTGATTGATTCTGCGGTACTCCCCGGGCTTACGCCTTGGGGCTCGCAGCTGTCTGTCACGTTTCATCCACGCAGGCTCCGGACTCCCCGCTCCCGACTCCCGACTCCCTTGAATCTTCGCAACGTCACAACCGTTTGGCACAAGGAGCTGCGTGATCAGCTGCGGGACCGCCGCACGCTGTTCATGG
The DNA here is from genome assembly GCA_039414355.1 of Planctomycetota bacterium. Classification (GTDB taxonomy): domain Bacteria; phylum Planctomycetota; class Planctomycetia; order Pirellulales; family Lacipirellulaceae; genus JBCCQL01. The sequence continues at coordinate 2,814 of JBCDJN010000037.1, forward strand.
TGCTGGTGCTGCCGCTGGTGATGTACCCGCTGATGGGGATGTCGCTGCTGCAGTTCGCACAGTTCCTGAAGAGCCACGAGCCGACGGTGCTGGTGGTGGGCTCCGAGCAGCTTAACGGGGTCGAGGGCCTGCCGCCGCTGGTGGACGGTGACCGCTTCGCTACCGCACTGGCCGGTCGCGGCAAGCGAGCGAAGATGCAGCTGGAGCGGATCCCGATGCCCACCGAGGGCTCGCCAAACAGCGCCGGCAAGGACCGCTTGCGGCTGGCGCGAGCGGAACTCATCGCCGGCGAGCTGGACGCGGTGGTGATCTTCCCCGAAGGCTTCGCCGAGAAGCTGAAGGACTTGCAGCGCGAGCTCGCGCTCATCGGCGAAGGGGTGGCCGCCAACGAGATCCCCGATCCGCCGAAGCCGATCGTGCAGTTCAACTCGTCGCGGGACGGCTCCCGGCTGACCTACTTCGAGGTCGACCGGCTGCTCTCGGCGTGGCGTTCGCAGATCGTCGGCCGCAACCTCGCGGCGAGCCAGGTGCCGGCCGAGGCGATCGACCCGTTCAAGCTCGAAGCCAACGACGTGGCGCCCCCGGCCGCCAAGGCGGCCGGCGTGTGGCCCAAGCTGCTGCCGTTTGCGGCGTTCTTGTGGGCGCTGACCGGCGCGTTCTACCCGGCGGTGGACCTCTGCGCCGGCGAGAAGGAACGCGGCACACTCGAAACGCTCTTGGTCAGCCCCGCCACTCGCGGCGAGATCGTTTGGGGCAAGCTGCTCACGGTGATCACCTTCAGCCTGCTGACGGGGCTGCTCAACCTGCTCGTCGTGTCGGCCGTGGGCGGGATGGTCTCCGACCAGCTCGCGGGCATGGGGCCGGCGGGCGCCGCTTCGCCCATCGGCAAGCCGCCGCTCGCTTCGCTCGCGTGGCTGGTGGTGGCGTTGCCGCCGGTGGCTGCGCTGTTCAGCGCCCTGTCGCTGGCGTGCGCCGCCTTCGCCCGCAGCACCAAGGAGGGGCAGTACTACTTCATGCCGGTCTTCTTGGGCGTGCTGCCGCTGATCCTGCTGCCGCTCTCGCCGGGTGTGGAGCTGAACCTTGGCAACGCCTTGGCGCCGGTCATGGGGCTGATGCTGCTGCTGCGGTCGCTGATGGAAGGCGACGTGCTCGAAGCCGTCCGCTACGCCGTGCCGGTGACCGCCGTCACGTTCGGCTGCTGCCTGCTGGCGATCCGCTGGGCGGTGTCGCAGTTCAATCAAGAGTCGGTGCTGTTCCGCGGCGAAGAGAAGCTCGACCTGCGGCTCTGGCTGATGAGCCTCGTGAAGCGTCGCGAGCAGACGCCCACCGTCGGCATGGCGGTGGCGTGCATCGCCGCGATCCTGCTCGTGCAATTCGTGCTGATCAACACGGTGCTCTCTCGGCTGCCGCCGCCGGGGTCGGGCTTTGGTTGGTTCTCGCTATCAGCGTTCCTTAGCCAAATGGCGGTGCTGCTGCCGCCGCTGGTCCTCGCGGCAGTGCTGCTGCGGGACCGCCGCCGCACCTTCAAGATCAACGCCCTGCCAAATTGGCGAATCGTCGCCGCCGCGGCCGGGCTTGCTGTGCTGCTCAACCCGATGGCGACGCTGCTGAGCAACGGGATCCAGAAGCTCTACCCCCTAGCCGAGGGGGTGGAGGGCCAACTTGCCCTCGTGCAGGCCGATTTGGCGTCGGCCCCGTCGCCGATTTTGGTTTTCGCGCTGCTCGCCCTGCTGCCGGCGGTGGTGGAAGAACTGGCTTTCCGCGGATTTGTGCTCACAGGGCTGCAGAAAAGCGGCTCGAATCGCTGGGCGGTGGTGCTCTCGGCAATCGCCTTCGGCGTTGCGCATACCGTTTTGCAGCAATCACTTACGGCGATGCTGGTGGGACTGCTGATTGGCTGCCTGGCGGTGGTAACCCGCAGCCTTTACCCCTGTATCGCCTTCCACCTCACCCACAACGGCTTGCCAGTGTTCGCGGCCTGCTTTGGCGGCGAGGTTGGGGGGCTGATTGAGAAACTCGGGCTCGGGGGCTTGATTTTAAGGGCGCCGGACGGGGGGTTCCTCGGCTATCATCCCGTGGTCACGGTTGCCGGTGTGGTGCTGGCTGCCGGGGTGTGGCGGTGGATTGCCCGGCAATCCGCCCCCTCCTCAGAGCGGCCCGCCACAGACGAGCAGCCAACGCCGCCGCCCCTGGCGAGCCGGCTGGCCGCCCCCGAAACGTCCGAAGGTTGAATCGAGCTTTGTCTGTCGCTGTGAATGAGAGTTCCGCCCCCTCGCTGGGCGACTACGCGGACGCCCCGGTTCTGGCGTTGCGTGCCCGAGTGGTTTTCCCCGTGGCTTCGCCCCCGATCGAGGGCGGCGTGGTGGTTGTGGAGAACGGCCGCTTCGCCGAAGTCGGCCGCCGCGTGCCCCCGGGCGTGCCCGACGTAGACCTGGGCGACGTCGCCCTGCTGCCCGGCCTGGTAAACGCCCACTGCCACCTGGAGTTCAGCGGCCGCAAGTCGCAACTCGGCAAGCCGGGCATGCCGCTGCACCAGTGGGTGCGGCTGGTGATTGCCCAAAGGCAGACCGCCGCCCGCATCGGCAAGGCCATCACGGCCGGCATCGCTGAGAGCGTCGCCTCGGGCGTGACGACGCTGGCCGATATCTGCCGCGTGGTCTCGCCCGCCTACACCGCCGGCGACGTCACGCCGCGGCTCGCGCTGCTGCAAGAAGCGATCGGTTACTCACAGGCCCGCGCCGCCTCGGCCACGGCCGCTGTGAACAACAACCTTGCCGAGCTTGGTCCCATCGCCGACGAGGCGCCCGGCCGCGTCACGCTCGGCGTCAGCCCCCACGCTCCCTACACCGCCTCGCCGGCGCTCGTGCGAGAGCTCGTCTCGGTCGCCGTGGAGCGGCGATCGCCCGTCGCGTTGCACCTGGCGGAATCGCGCGAGGAGCTGCAGCTCATCTCGGGCGGCAACGGGCCGTTCCAGGAGCTGCTCGAAGAACGCGGTATGTGGGACCCGTGGTCCATCCCCCGCGGCGCCACACCGATGGACTACCTGCGGATCTTGACCAAGGCGCCCAAGGCGCTCGTCGTTCACGGCAACTACCTGGACGACGCGTCGCTGGCGATGATCGGCCGGCACTCCGGGGCGATGGCCCTGGTCTACTGCCCGCGGACGCACGCCTACTTCGGCCACCCGGACTACCCGCTGGCGAAGGCGATGGCGATGGGCGCCCGCGTCTGCCTGGGGACCGACGGGCTTGGTTCCAACCCCGACCTGTCGCTGCTCTCCGAGATGCGGCACGTCGCCCGCCACCACCGGGCCGTCCCGCCCGAAGCGGTGCTGCGGATGGGCACGCTCTCCGGCGCCGAGGCCCTGGGTCTGGAGAACGTCGCCGGCTGCATCCGCCCCGGCATGCCGGCCGACTTGTGCGCGGTGAACATCCCCGCCAAGACCACCGGCGGCGCCTCGGGCCTGCTGGAAGGCATGCTCGCCGACGAGCGCCCGGCAGCCGGTGTCTGGGTTGGCGGCGTGGCTGTCGAAGCGGCGGTTTGACGCCCGCTGCGGCGCCCTGCCCTTCCTCACGTCACGGCAAGTAGAAGCCGAACGAGATCTGCAGGCGGTCGGCCGTGCCCCGCGCGCGGCTCACGTCGTCCCGGACGCCGTGCAGGTACTCGATGCCGGCGAAGACCCGATCGTACGGGTTGTGGATCAGGTTGATCGCCAGGTAGGTGGTCCGCAGCAGGTTGTCCGGGTCCTGCCCGGGCAGGTCCTCCAGGCTGAGCTTGCTGAAGGTGAAGTTGGAGGTCAGCCGGCTTGTGATCTCGCGTTTGACGCCGATCATCCAGCCGAAGACCGGCAGCACCTCCGCCGTGTCGGGGCCCACCTGCACCAGGTCTGGCGAGCCGCGGTAGCTGCCGATGCCTTCGCCGAACGTGATCTGGTAGTAGGTCTTGGTGCGTGGCGTCACCAGGAAAGAGCCGGCGAAGTTGAAGCCCCAGGCGGTGGTGCTCATCACGGGTTCGCCCGGCTCCTGCAGCCCGAGCTTCCGCAGCACGCCGGCGATCTGGAACTCGCCCCAGTCGCGTTCGTAGCGGACCCGCGAGAGGAAGTCGGGCGACTCGGTCCGCGCCTCCACGCCCGCGGCGCCGCTGGCCTCGATGAGCGTGCTGGGGTCTTCGAGCGAGCACGCCAGCGTCAGCCCCTCGGTGAAGATGGGCCAGGTCCAGCGGACCAGCCCCTGGCGCCGGTTGACGGCGGACACCGCGCCCTCGAAGTCGAGCGTCTGCGGCACCGCCGAAGGATCGGTGAACGTGGTCCACGTCTGCCCGGCGGTGAACGCGCCAATCGTGCCGTACGCCTGCCGCAGGCGCAGGCTGTCGCTGCCGCCCACGCCCGAGCCGAAGAAGTCCACCTCGACGAACGTCTTCAGCACGTCGCCCTGCACATCCCACCGCGTGTCAAAGCTGAGCCGCGTCTGCCGCGAGTGGAAGCGGGTGTTCTCACGCGGGGCGGCGTCGGTGGGGATCGTCGTGGTGTTGAACGTGTCGGTGGAGTCGATCGCCGAGAAGTCCTTGATGAGGTCGGCCTTCACGTAGCCGCCGATCTTCATCGCCGCCTCGGGGCCGATGATGACGATTCCCTCCGAGAAGCTCGGCACCGCGGTGAAGCTGTTGGCGAGTTCCGATACCGAGTCGCGTCCCGGCTGGTGGTAGCGGTCGGGGCCGCCGGTCGTCGAGACCCGCACTAGCGGCGTGCCCCGCGCCTGGAACGCAGCGGGCGTCACCGCCGGATCGAAGGAGGCGTGTGCGTCGACGGTGGCCACCGCCGGGGCGACCGGCGGCAGCCGGCGGAGCGAGGCCCCGGACTCACCCGCCGCCGTCTGTCGACCGCCTAGCAGCGCGGCGAGCGCACACGCCACGAGACGAGCAATCCGTGATTGCGCGGCGGCACGCATGGGGCGGTGCTAGCGTGGGTGGGCCTGATGAGGATAGAGAGTCTTTGCGGGTTATCGGCGTCGCCCTGCCAGCAACTTGATCGGCAGTTGGCCTGCTATCGCCGCTGGCGGCGTGGCCGCCGAGAGGGTGGCTAGCGATTCGCCCGCAGGTACCGGCCGATCGCCCGCACCGCGTCGCGATCGGCGTGGGCTTCGAGCTGAAGGCGGTCAGGCTCGGCGGCGGCTGTGAGGTTGAGTGTGGCGGCGTCGTTCATCGGGCGCTCGGGCTTCTCGCCCCAGACCTCGCCGCGGGCGACGTCGCGGAGCGCCGCCTGCCAAGCCAAGAAGCGATCGACCCGAATCGACGCCCGCCACGCGTTAGTGACCGGCTGGCGCTCGGCGCGTTCGATCTGCTCGGCCATGGCGAGCGCCTCGTCCAGCGGGGCGTCGGTCTCCAGCAGCAGGTCGTCGCCAACAGGGATCACGCGCCGGACGTACTCGCCCGCCTCGCCGTACAGGCGGACCATCATCGCGCGGATCTCCACCGAGTCCGGCACGCCCACGGCGGTGACCATGTCCACGCGGTACTCGTCTATCTCGCGGCCGCCGCGCGTGACCGTCTCCGCGGCGAACACCAGCGGCATCTTCGCGCCGGCGCCGGCGACGAGGTCGTTCCAACGGCTGATGATCTGGCGGATGTCATCACGCGTCCGCTGCGGGTCGGGCGTCGTCATCACTGAAGCCTGGCAAGCGGCCAGCGGGCGGTCGCCTGCCGACCGATCAAGAAAGACCATCCGCCACGCCGCCACACCGCGGCAAGCTCGGCGACGGGCTTCGCTGAACGGGTCGTAGAGCCCGTCCGGGAAGGCGGCGGCGTCCACCTGGTCGGGGCGGCCCTGGTCGTAGGCGGTGTAGAGTCCGACCAGCCGGTCGGTCAGCGGCCCGCCCGACGGCGCGTCCGCCACCAGGACCGCTGTGTTGGCCGCGGCCAGCATCGGCACGCTCGCCGGCGCCGGTTGTGGATCGATCGGTTCACGCGCCGCCGACGACAACCGCAGCGTCACGCCGCCCGCCTCGGGCAACTCGGCGCCGAGCCGCAGCCCCGTGAGCGATTGCCGCCACTGCTCCAGCAACGGAGCGTTCTGAAGGACCGCCGCTTCAAGCTGCCGGCGCGTTGGCGGCCAAGTGAGCCCCGCGTGCAGCACTCGCCGACGGGCGCGGCCATCGACCTGCGCCGCCCGCTCCGCCAAGTAGTCGATGCCGGTTGGCGAGACTTCGAGGACGACCTCATCGGTCGGTGCGCCCGGCGCGGCGCGAGGAACGCGAGCGATGGCTTGTTTGCTCGCCACCCTCGCGGTGTCGATCCGGTTTAGTGAGGTGACGAACACCCACTCGCCGCACGGCGCCAGGCAAACCTCGATCCCGCCCAGCGACACCACGCCGACCTCGCCGATGGTCTCCCCACCGGCCGCGTTTAGCCACGCATCAAAGTCGTCGAGCGGCGCCAGTGCGAACCAGTAGGGCGCCGCCGCGTCCCCATCGCGCATCGCGCAGCCGACAACCAGCTCGCGCCCGTTGAGTTGCAGCGTGGGGTCACCAACGGCCGCCTTGAACGCCGCGAGCCCGCCAGCGTAGTCGAACGACAGGTCGCCGAGCAGCCGACCGATCTTGGCGTCGGTCGCCTCGGGATCGGCAATCGCCACCACGCCGAGCCAGCCCTCGGGCAGCAGCGCTCGCCACGCCGGCTCGGCTCCCAGCGCGGGCGACGCGATCAGCGCGAACAGAATTGCGACGCGGCGAACAACACACATGGCGGTCACTCCGGAAGAACTGAGTCCCTCCAGCATAACGCACCGCTAAGCCTGCCGTGCTAGCCGAGCAGCTTCTTCGCCGCGGCGACGGTTGCAGCCGGCGTGATGCCGCGTTGCTCGTAGACCTCGGCGAACGGGCCCGAGGCGCCGTACGTGGTCATGCCGACGAACGCGCCATCCACGCCCAGGTACTTGTCCCAGCCCTGCTGCACGCCGGCTTCCACGGCGACGCGGGCTTTGACCGACTTCGGCAGCACGCTCTGCTTGTACGCGTCGTCTTGGTCCTCGAAGAGTTCCATCGACGGCACGCTCACCAGGCGAACGGCAACGCCGTCGGCGGCGAGCGTTTCGTACGCCTCGGTCGCGATGGCCAGCTCACTGCCCGACGCCATCAGGATGACTTGCGGCTCAGCCTTGCTATCGGCCAAGACGTAGGCGCCCTTCGCGGCGCCGGCGGCGGGGGCGAACTTGGTGCGGTCCATCGTCGGCAGGTTCTGCCGCGTCAGCACGAGCGCCGTCGGCCGCTTCTGGTTCTCGATCGCGCTCTTCCACGCCTCGCCCACTTCGTTCGCGTCGCCAGGGCGGATGACAACCAGGTTCGGGATGGCCCGCGCGGCGGCGAGCTGCTCCACCGGCTGGTGGGTGGGGCCGTCTTCGCCCACGCCAATCGAGTCGTGCGTGAAGACGTAGACCACCGGCAGCTCCATGAGCGCCGCCAGCCGCATCGCCGGGCGGAGGTAGTCGCTGAAGACGAAGAACGTGGCCGCGTAGGGCCGCAGCCCGGCGAGCGCCATGCCGTTGGCGGCCGACGCCATGGCGTGCTCGCGGATGCCGAAGTGCAGGTTGCGGCCGCCGTAGTTGCCCGCGGCGAAGCTCTCGGCGCCATCGACCAGTGTCTTGGTCGAAGGCGCCAGGTCGGCCGAGCCACCCACCAACCACGGCAGGTTCTTCGCCACGCCGTTGAGAGCCTTGCCGCCCGAGCCGCGGGAGGCCATCCCCTTCGCGTCGGCGGGGAATTCTGGAATGTCCGCGTCCCAACCCGTCGGGAGCTCGCCGGCGAAGAGCGCCGTAAGTTCGGCGCCCAAGTCAGCGTGCTCGGCTTGGTACTTCGCGAACGAAGCGTCCCACGCCTCGCGGGCCGCCGCGCCGCGGGCGCCGAGGGTTTCGGTGAAGTGCTCCTTCACGCCGTCGGGCACCAGGAACTTCTCGTCCGCCGGCCAGCCGTAAGCCTCCTTGGTGAGCTTGATCTCGTCGTCGCCCAGCGGCGAGCCGTGGGCGCCCGACGTATCGGCCTTGTTCGGGGCACCCCAGCCAATGACGCTCTTGACGATGATGATCGTCGGCGCGTCGTCGGTCTGCTTGAACGTGTCGATCGCCTTGCCGAAGGCGCCCAGGTCGTTGGCGTCGTCGACCGTCACCACGTTCCAGCCCAGGCCCTTGAACCGTGTGGCCACGTCTTCGCTGAACGCCAGGTCGGTCTTGCCCTCGATCGTGATCCGATTGTCGTCGTAGATCCAGCAGAGGTTCGAGAGCTTCAGGTGTCCGGCCAGCGATGCCGCCTCGCACGCCACGCCCTCCATCAGGTCGCCGTCGCTGCACTGCACGTAAACGTTGTAGTCAAAGAGGTCGAAGCCCGGCTTGTTGTAGCGGGCGGCCATCCACCGCTCGGCCATCGCCATGCCGACGCTGTTGCCGCACCCCTGGCCGAGCGGGCCGGTGGTGGTCTCCACGCCGGTGGTGTGGTGCACCTCCGGGTGGCCGGGCGTGAGGCTGCCGAGCTGGCGGAAGTTCTTCAGGTCGTCCAGCGACAGGGCCGGCTCGCCGGTCACGTTGCCCGCGTGGTCCACCTTCTTGATGCCGGCCAGGTGGATCATCGAGTAGATCAGCATCGACGCGTGCCCGCACGACAGCACGTACCGGTCGCGGCCCGGCCAGAGCGGCGCCGCGGGGTCGTAGTTGAGCACGTCGGCCCACAGCTTGAACGTCACCGGCGCCAGCGCCATAGGCGTGCCGGGGTGCCCCGAATTGGCCGCTTGCACGCCGTCCATGCTGAGCGTGCGGATGGTGTTGATGGCGGTGGTGGTCAGGTCGCCGGTAGTGGGTTCAGCAGTCGCGGTTGCCATGCGGTTTCCGTGGCGGGTTCTTGTGGTTCGGTTTGAGTTTGGTGGGAGTTTACCGCAGGTTTCCTTGGAGCGTAAAGGCAATCAGGCGAATGCCCAGAGTCCTTTATTGACACGGCTTTCGCGGGCGAAGATTCTACGAGTGCTCCCTCCCCTGCCCGAGTGATCCGGTGCCTCGCCTGACGAAAACCCTTCGGCTGCTGCTGTGCCTCTCCGTCGGCGGACTCTCAATGGCCGGCCGCACTGCCGCCCAGTCCGATCCAGCCGGCTTCTCGACGGTACTAAACCTACCGGGCGACGATGTCCCCGCCCAAGTCGGCAGCGACACGCAGATCAATGTTGGGATTAATGGCATCCTGCCAAGCAGCACAGAGGCCCCGCTCGTGCTCGGGTCGATGGACGGTTCCTCGCGTAACATCGAGCTGAACGTGCTAGCCAGAGGGGACATCGGTAAGGGGCTCATTGCAAACGCCGGGACGGTGGTGAACGTCTTTGGCGGCAGTCTCGAAGGGAGACTGTTCGATCCCACGATTTCCGCTAAGGGCGACAGCCAGGTTAGTTTACTACAGTCTCCTAACGCACCTTGCGGTGGGCTGGGCTGCGTATCAGGTCCCCAGCGAACACGCGTAGACTGGATTGAGCTCAACGACCAGAGTGTCTTGAACGCGGACGACAACAGGGTGTTCCGGGTTGAGGCTAAAGACGAAAGCACCGTGCTGAGCACCAACGGGGAAATCCCCGACCTGATCGTTGGCGATTCCGCGCGGGCCTCGTTGGTTAATGGTGTAGTTGAATGCGTCACGATAACCGATGGCGGCTATGTCGAAGCCGTCGGAACGTTGTTCACCCACGCAGTCGATGTGCTGGGCGGCGAGATGGTGGCCGTCGGAGGCATCGACCTAGCCCACCGTTCGGTTCTTGTCGCGAACGGCGGCAAGCTTGACTACACGCTGGGATCGGCGCCCTGGATTAACGTGGGAGAAGACGCCACCTTGATCCTTCGGGGTGATAAGGCAACGCCCTTGGATCTGCAGCCTAGCGCGAGAGTCAATATGGAGAGACCCAACCTGTCGCGGCCATTTGGGCCGAAACGCACAATCCAGATTCTCGAAGCCAACGCGGTCGTCGCGACCCGGGAAATCTACAATGCCGATGTGCTGATCGATGGCGGTTTCACCCGCCTCGCGACGGACGACATCGAGGCGTCCCGTATCCAAATCGTGGACGGGGCCGTCACAGGCAGCGCTGGGTTGGTCGGCTCGGAGCTGATCATCGACGGTGGCGTCTTGGGTCGCGTGCCATGGAGTGGACGCGTGGGTTGGAGTGGAGGGGACTTCGACCTAGATCTCTGGGAAGAGAGTTCTCTCACCGTGACGGGTGGTTTGATCCACAGCGAGCAGCATCCGGTCCGGGTGGTTAATGGGTCAGCGAGCGTCGTCGGCGGTGTATTTAGGGGCTACGGTTTGTCGGCCATTCAAACCGATGTCACCATTGGCGGCGGTGTTATGAACTCGTCGTACGCTACCCGCAGCGTATCTGTCTCGGGTGGGCTGCACTGGGGGCTGGCAGCCCACGGCTCGTCCCGGGTGCGCATCTCTGGCGGCACCATCTTGGGGGGAACTCACCGCTGGCGAGGATTCCGAGGTTCGGCTAGTTGGGAGCGACTTCAAGCTCAACGGCGTGCCCATCAGCGGTCTTGATCAACTCGGCGACGAAGCGGTTGTCGTGTTTCCCGAGTTCGAGTCTGCAGTGTTGACACTCACCGGGGTGCTCCAAGATGGCTCGCCGTTTGCGCTCGACACGGTACGCCCTAGCGACCAAAGGCTTCGATGCGTTTCTGCCTGTGCCGTTGGGAGTATTGTGCTTGAGCGGGCGACGATGGCGCCGGCCGACCCTACCACGTACCGAACCTCGGATGGCAAGCCGCCGCTGCAGCTCAAGCGTGGGAATCAGTTAATCATTGACGACGGTAGCGAACCGCTTCACAGCCTAGCGGCAGGTTACGGGAGTGAGGTAGTCGTTGAACCCGGCGGTCAACTAGGCCACGATTTCCACGCGTTCGGCGCTAACGTTAGCATCCGTGGCGGGACCGTTGGGCGTTACATGCACGTCTTGGCCGGCGCACACGTTGTCTTAGAAGATGGCTATGTCGGTGCGGCATACGAGGACGCGAGAATCGGTTGGGACGACGGGCTGCCGCGCGAGAACGTTGTTGTAAGCGACGGAGGCACGCTGACGATTAATGGCGGCGTCGTCGACGGACCGATCTACGCTTACCAAGGAGGTAACGTTGTTGTCAGCGGAGGGAGTGATTTGTGGATCGAGCATTTCGGGGGAGATGTCTCGGTGTTCGGTCAAGAGATGACGACTCGGCTAGGGCAGGCTCCGGAGGTCGAGTACGGTGTACCGGTAGAGATTGACCGATCTCTTGGGATTGGGCTCTCATTTACCTTGTCAGACGACGCCGGCTCTAGAGTCTCGATATGGAGAACGTATTCCAATGGCTCGGTAACGTTCACCCAGCTCGTCCCCGGCGACTACAACCGGGATCAGATCGTCGATCTGCTCGATTACGAGCTCTTCATGGCGTCGATGGGCGAGAGCGTCGCAACCCCGGGCGACGGGGCCGACGGGAACTTCGATGGCGAAGTGACGATGGCCGACTACCAAGTCTGGCGAGAGAACCGGGGCCGGGTCTTCGGCAGCGACCGCCGTGTACCGGAGCCATCGACAGCCCTGCTCTGCGTGGCGGCGTTGTTAGTCTCAACGCGATCGAGGTGCAGGCAGGTTTCGCGTTGAGGCTCGCTGGACTGGCGCGATTCCGCCCACAATCCACGCCGCGCTAAGATTTGGACATCCGCCCGCTACATTGAGAATTGCCCTCCAGCACGCTGGGCTCGGCGGCGGTCGATGCGGGGGCTTCTTGGGGGCGATGGGCGGGTGTTTCGTTCGGTGAGCCGCCGGTTTGGGGCGGGAAGACTCGGGGGCGCGGTTTACGCGTCGGGTTGTTGGGTTTCTTTTGACACTCTTCTTCGGCGCGAGCTAACGAGCTGGCGCGCCGCGTCCGTGGTTCTCTCCCCGGGCTGACGCCCTGGGGCTCGCCATTCGCGATTGAACCCGCCAAGCGGGTTCAAGCATCGCTTGCGAACTCGCGCCTAGCGCCGCGCGCCTCGGGCCTCATCACCTCGCCGGCATTGGGCCGTGCGCGATGTCGATTCGGCGGCCTTCTCGGCAGCTTCTTCTTGCTTGGCCGACGATGGCCATCGCGCGGTAGCCGTCTTCTAGGCTGGCGGTGCGGAGGACGAGGCTCGCCACCGATCGGTGGAACTGCATCAGCAGCCGCTCGCCGACGGGGCGCTCGTGCTGCAGCGTCTCGGTGTGCTGGCCGGCGGCGTCGAACCAGACCACGGTGCTCGGCAGGTCGACGAACGCGATGCCGCGCTCGCACACCACCTGCATGTCCGCCGGTCGGCGGAACGAGGCGGCCTCCGCCAGTTCCGGCGGGGCGTAGCTGCCGCAGGCGATCTGCGCCGCGGCGCCCGGTCCGCCCTCTTCGCCCGGGGCGAACTGCAGCGTGAGCAGCGAGTAGTCGTCCGACTGACAGGCGTCGGTCGCGGCGGGCGAACCCTCTTTCGCCGGGGCGCCATTCGCTCCGCTCGTCGGCTTCGGCACGGACATTGCGCCGAGGATGCTCGTGACCTCCTCGCCAACGACGTACCGGCACCAATCCACCATCTCCACCAGCCGGCGGGTGGCTTGGTCCTTCATCGTGGGGTCGCCGGTGGGCGGGGCGAGCCGCTGGTTGCAGATCAGGAGCCGGGGCTTGCCGAGGCGGGTGGCGATGAGCTCCTGCAGGCGGATGGTGGCGGGCGCCAGGCGGTTGGGGAACTCCGCCATGAACGCGATGCCGGACTCCTTGACCCGCTTGCGGAGGGCGTCGGCGCGGTCGGCCGGCAGGTCGACGGGGGCGCCGTAATAGACCGCCTTGCTGTGGTCGCAGGCGGCGAAGATGGGCAGCGGGCCGAACCAGCGGGCCGAGAGGATCATCAACGCGTCGACGTCCTCGGCGGCGGCGACGCAGCGGAAGCCATCGCACGGGCGGGCACCGAGCTCGCGAGCCACCTGCTCGGCCCGGTGGGCGACGGGGTCGCAGACGGCCCGCACCTCGAACCGCTCGGCCAGCGTCTGCAGCGCAGGCCGGTGGCGGTTGGCCCAAGAGGGCCCGAGGCCGACTAACCCAAGACGGAGCTTCAAGTGGCAATCCCCCCAATCGTCGCGGCCGTCACATCCGATCCGCGACGCGTCCGCATTATACCGCCAGCCGAACCGCCCCCAAAGCCGAAGAGAGATTGGCCCCCTCCCGGCCCGCCCGGCGGCGGCGTGTGGGCTAGCGTTGAATCGGTCGCCGCGGGCGACCTTTCAAGCCCGACGACGCCAACGCCCACGCCACGCCTTGCTGGAAACACCGGTCACCGCCGACGCCTTGCGATTCGATCGAGTGGTCGTTCGCCCACGGCATGGTGAGCCGATTGTCGGATCGGAGCGCCAGCTCCCGAGCCAGGCCACCGGTTGGCGGCGGGCGTTGCTGCTTGTTGGCGCCGGGGTGACGTTTACGCTGGCGGTCTTTGGCGCCGTGCTGCCGGGGCTGCCGACCACACCATTCCTGCTGCTCACCAGCTACTGCCTGCTGCGGGTCTCGCCGTCGCTCAACCGCCGGCTGCTGCGTATGCCGGTCTTCGGCCCAATGCTCGCCGACTGGCAAACCCGCCGCGGCGTGCGTCCGGGGGTGAAGACCAAGGCGATTGGGCTGATCGTGGTCGTCGTTGCCGCGACGCTTTGGTTGAGCCCGCTGCCGCTTCTGGCCAAGGCGGGCGTGGCGATCCTGGCGGCGGGCGGCGTGGCGATGGTGGCGAGCCTGCGGGTGCTCGGCCCGCGAGAGCCGGCGCCGTCGACAGCCTACTCCACGTTGACCGACGTGCCGGGCGCCTCGACGTCGACCTTGCCTTCGTTGTAGCGGACCTTGGCGCCGGGGGCGTCGACATCGACGCGGCCCCCCTCCACCTTCACATCGGTGCCGGGCGCCTTCACGTCCCAGTTGCCGCCCTCGCCCTTGATGTCGATGCCCAGGCCGGGGATCTGGATGTTGGTTCCGCCGCCGCCTTCGCCCTGCTCTTCGGCCGCGGCGGCGCCGGCTTGGCCTTCGCCGCCGGGGGCGCCAACGTTGACGTTCACGTCGCACCCAACGCCGGCAAGTGCGGCTACGGCCAGCAGATAAACAAAGCTACGCATGATGATTCTCCTGCAAGGGATCGCACGCGGCGGCGTGCGGGTGTGATTGAGGTTGGTGTGGATCAGCCGGCGGCCGCCGGGGCGACCTGATCGGCGATGGGGTTGAGGTAGTTCTCGGCGATCCACTGGATACAGTCTACGCACACGTCGTCGCCGAAGCCGAACAGGGCTTGGTTGAGCGACGCCTCGATGCGGAAGCCGCCGGCGCCCATCAGCCGGGCACACTCGCGGGGGCTGAGCAGGCGGACGGCGTACTCGCCTCGCCCGCCGCGGAAGAGGATCTGCCGGCCGCTGCCCCCCTTGGGCGTGCGGAGGCAGCCAGCGAGGCCGTCGGTCCTCAGCTCGGCCATCGACTTGCCGTTGCGGACCCGGCGGAAGACGGTGCCGTAAGTGTGCCGGCGGCCGGCGATCATCTCGTCGGCAATCGCACGGTGGCGATCCGACATCTGGTTGAGCAGGTACTCCGCCCGGTGGTCGTTCCACCACTCCGGCGAACCCTCTGGCGGGTCTTCGAGGACCGCTTCGAGCCGCGTCTCGGCGTAGGTGGGCGGCTCCGGCAGGTCACGCACGCACCAATGGATGTCGGCGGCGGCCTCCATTGCGGCGAGCAGCTTCGCGGGGCGGAGCGTGGTTGGCGCGGGCGGCGGCGATTCGCCTTCCGACTCCAGCCCCTCCGCGACGCCGACCACGAACAGCCGCGGCCGGCTCTGCGGGACGAAGTGAGCGGCGTCCAGCACAAAGGCGTCGACGGCGTAGCCCAGTTCGTTCAGGGCGGCCAGCGCCGCGTGGAAGTCTTTGCCGCCGTGCGAGGAGAGGAAGCCGGTGACGTTCTCCAGCAGGACCAGCGGCGGGCGACTGGCGCCAAGCTGGTGGAGCAGCTTGTGGAACCCCCAGAACGCGGAGCTCTGTCCCGCGTCGAGACCGCGACGGGCGCCGGCGAGCGAGAGGTCGGTGCACGGGAACGACGCGTGGGCCAGCGTGGCCGCGGGAAGCTCGCCGGGCCGATCGGCGAGGCGGTGGATGTCTTCGCCGGAGAGGTGGCGGTCCGGGCCAAAGTTCGCCTCGTACATCTGCCGCTTGGCGGGGTCCAGGTCGTTGGCGAACACCACCCGCCAGCCCGCTTGTTCCAGCCCCATCCGCGCGAGCCCAACGCCGGCAAAGAACTCCAGCGCCGTCCGCCCCGCCAGGGGGGCCGGCGCCGGCGTTGTATCGAAGAGCGGCTTTTGAAGGGATTGCGTCATGCGTCCGTGCCTCGCCAGCCAGTTGTACCGAACGCGGGCGTCGCCGTCACGCGCTGGCCATCTCGACCTGAGATTGAACCACAGAGGACACAGAGGGCACTGAGGCGGAATCTGCGGCGCAATGTGTCCTTCAACCGTCAGATCCTCTGTGCTCTCTGTGGCCTCTGTGGTTAATCCGCAGCACCACAACGCGTGAGCAGCCTTGCCGGTAGGCGGCCCGACTTGAGTCGGCATTCCCACAGGGTCCAGACTGAGTAGCCCCGCCGGCGGAGCTCGCGGGCCACGCGGCGGTCTCGGCGGCGGTTGCGGGCGAGCTTGGCGAGCCAGTAGTCGCGGTTCGACTTGGGCTGGCGGTCGCCACGCGGGCAGTTGTGGCCGTGCCACCAGCAGCCGTGCACGAATAGGGCGATGCCGTGGTCGATCAGCAGAAAATCCGGCCGGCCCGGCAACCGACGCACGTCGCGTCGGTAGCGGATGCCGGCTTGCCGAAGCAGCCGGGCGACGAGCAGCTCCGGGCCGGTGTCGCGGCTCTTGACGGCCGCCATGGTGCGGCTGCGGGCGGCGGCGGACTGCTTCGCCATGCCCTGGCGCCGCTCAGCGGCTGGCGACCACCGGAGTGATGTTGAGGAACTTCTCCCAAGCTTCGCACAGTTCTTCCACGGAGTTGGGCGCCCCTTCGAGCACCGTGTCGCCGCAGATCTGCGAGGGCATCCGCACCGAGCGGTTCGGCGCCAGCCGCATCGAGAGCTCGATGAACGCCTTCACCTTGTCCAGCGGCAACTCGCGGCGGAGCTCGTTGCTCAGCTTCACGTCGTCAATTTTCTCCTTGGCGAAGATGGTGGCCCGCGTGAAGTCGGGCGCCCGCTCGCCCTCGAGCAGGTAGGCGTGCACGCGCGGAAACTGCTCGGGCGCCACGGTCGCCACGGCGACCGCCAGCTTGGCCAGCTTGCACGTGCCGCGCGACTGCGGGATCGCTTTGCGGACGTAGCGGTTGCACAGCGTTTCGTTGGCGATGGGCAGAACGACCACCGCGAGCTTGTCGCCGTATCGCTCGCGGGCTTCTTCCATGACGGGGTGGAACTCCCGGCAGTGGTCGCAGCCGTAGTTCATCAGCTCAACGACCACGTGCTCCGCCTCCGGTGAGCCGAGCACCGGGTACTTGTACGTGTCGATCTCAAGCTTGCCCGACAGGAGCGAGACGATCCGCGAACCGTTCGGTTTGCGGCGTGGGTAGGGAGTGGAACGCGTCCGGCGGACCGACTCCGCCGCGGCATCGGCGGGGTTTGCGTCGTCGCCTTCCCCGTCGTAGCCGTCCTCGTCGGCGTCGATTGGCGAGACGGCTGGTGACGCCGTAGCGAACAGCGGCGCCGGAGACGGTGGATCGGCGTCGGGCACGTCGATCGACAGATCGTCCGCGAGCGACGCCGCTTCGATCACGTTCATCTGCGGCGGGAAAATCACCTGCACCATCACCAGCGCTACCACGGTGACGATGCCGCCGAGTGTCGGCGCGCCGAGCGAGGGGGGCGCGAGCGCTGCCGCCGTTTGTTTCGGGGCGGTGGCGGGAATGCCGATCGGGGCGATGGCGGCCGGGCCGGCCGACTGGGCGTTGCGACCGGCTCGCCAGCGGGCGACGGCAACCGACACCGCCACCACCAAGCCGCACGCGTGAACCGCCAGGCAGTACAGGCACGCCGGCGCGTAGCCCACCATCTGCAGCCCGGTGAACCAAACCCCGGCGCCGAGAGCCGCGGGCGCCAGCAGTTCCAAGAGCCGCCAGCCGGCGCCGTCGACCGCCGCGGACCGCCGACCGACGAGGCACGCCCCCAGCAGCAAACCGGCGTAGGTCGCCACGCCCACATACGAAACGGGCACGCCAAGCCAAACCGACCAGCGGCTCTCGAGCGCGGCCGAGCAGTCGAACCCGCCGAGCGAGTCGCACCCCGCCACCCCGCCGCCGGTGGAGTAGCTAGCCAGCAGGCCGCTGAGCACGACGGCGACGAGCGCCAAGACGCGCACGATCCAGATCTCGACGGCCGGTGGTCCGGCCGACGAGTCAGTCGGATCGGCGGTCGCGGCTCCGTTTTTCATCGGCTTCGAAGGCAACCCGGCGTGCCGGGGCGGCTTGGGAATCGGCGTCGTTGGGGGTCTGATCCAGTATAGCTGGCCCTTTGGCCACGTCCCGGCCCCTTCGCCCCGCCCCGCTGGGACCGGCTGGCAGCGAGTCAAAGAACGCGACCATCGCGTCGCGGTAGCCTTCGGTCGGAGTCCAGTTGTGGCCGGCGAATGGCTCCGCGTAGAAGCGTTTGGGCTCGTTTGCTGCGGCAAAGAGCCGGCGCCCCATGTCGGCGGGCGCCAGCTTGTCTTTCTCGCCGTGGGCGATTAGCAGCGGGCCCCGGTACTCGGCAATCCGGGAGAGCGAGTCGAACTCGTTTTGCATCCAACGCCCCGGGCTGAGGAGCGGCAGCTTGTGGTCCGCAACCTCTGGGAGCGAAGTGAACGTGCTCTCAAGAATTACGCCGCGGGCGCCCTGCTCGGCGGCCAACTGCACCATCACCGCGCCGCCAAGCGACCTGCCGTAGAGAACGACGTCGGCTACCTCGACCCCCGCGAGCGAAGCGAGGCGGTAGCTCGCGGCCTGCGCGTCGGCGATGAGTCCCGCCTCGCTCGGCCTCCCTTCGCTCCTGCCGTAGCCGCGGTAGTCGAAGGCGAGGACGCTGACGTTGAGTTGCTCGTTGAGCCAACGCAGCCGCGGCCACCGCTGCGGCACGGCGCCGGCGTTGCCGTGAGCGAACAACACGACCGCCTGCGGGTTTTCGACCGGGCAGTACCAGCCGTGCAGGGCGACATCGTCTTCGGTGATGATCGTGATGTCTTGCGGGTCGAGCCGCGGCGTTTCAATCTCCCCGGCCCACGATCCCGAGGGCTGGTAGACAAGCGCTTCCTCCGGTGACGCGAGCCGGAAGCTGGTTGGCAAAGCACAACCGGAGTGCAAAACGCCCGATGCCGCTAGCAGTGCAGCCGCAGTGTTGGTGCGTCGCATCGCAGCTCCTATTCATTCAACCCGCCAATTCCAGTAATTAGGGGCGCGGAGGGTACGAGGATGGCCGCATCAGGGCAACGGAAAAAACCCTCCAGGTTGCTTAAACCCACCAACCGGCGCCGTCCGATGACCGTGGTGTTGTTGTGGCGACGCGTCCGGTGATTCGACTCAACCCCATCGCATGCGAGGCTCCCCCCGGCCATGAACATGCACCCCAAACTGCGTCCCCTGTGGCAGCGGGCGCCCATCTGCGCCGGCCTGGCCGGTTTGTGGGCGTACAAGAAGCTCGGCCTGCCGAAGGCGATCCTGCCGCGAGATTTCCGCGCCATCGCCAAGAACTGGAACGACGAGATGTTCGGCACGCTGCTCGGAAGCGGCGTGACGCGGGCGGTGATCGACCAGCCCTGCTACTTCCAGATGCCCGACCGCATCGAGTCGAAGGCCAACGTCGCCGAGGCGAACCGCCTGTCGACCGAGCAGCTCCGCCAGTTCTACACCGACGGCTTCGCCGGGCCGTTTGACGTGTTCGACCCCGCCGAGATGCGGGACTTCAAGCAAGACCTGCTGGCGATGGAGAACACCAAGAGCCAGGCGTACGGCTTCGTGACGCCGCGCGACCGGCACTTCGAGTCACCCCGGATGTGGAGCTACCTCAGCAGCCCGGCGGTTACCGACCGCATCGCCCAGATTCTAGGGCCGGACCTGCTCTGCTGGCGTTCGCAAGTCTTCTACAAGGGGCCGCATTCGCCCGCCATTCAGTGGCACCAGGCCAGCACGTTCATGGTGGAAGACTACCAGGACCCGGCCATCTTCCCCGCCGACCGGAGCCAGATCTTCCAGATCACCGCCTGGATCGCCGTGGACGAGGCGACCACCGAGAACGGCTGCCTGCGGTTCGCCCGCGGCACGCACGACCGCATCCGTCAGATCCACTTCGGCGGCGGCGAGGGCTTCTACAACGCGGCGTACCGGCTCGACTTTGACGAGAGCGAGACCGACATCGTCGAGGTCCCGTGCAAGCCGGGCCAGATGATTCTGTTCACCGAGCGCTGCATCCACGGCTCGGCGCCCAACACCACCGACCGGCACCGCATTGCGTTCAACCTTCGCGCCATCCCAACCAGCGTGCCGGTCTACCCGGGCAAGAAGTACTACCGCAGCGTCTACAACGGCGGCAAGTACTTCCTGGACAACTGGGGCGTGAGCCTGCTGCGGGGCGAGGACCACCACCGGCTCAGCCGGACCATCCCGCCCGAGGCGCTTGCCGGCGGCCACCCATCGCCCGCGGAGCGAGCCGCCGCCTGAGCGGCCGTGGAAGAGGAAGCACCGCATGCGCAACCTGTCGGGCAAACGAGCGCTGGTGACCGGCGCCGCCTCGGGCATCGGCCGGGCGATTGCGCTGCGACTCGCCGGCGAAGGCATGCACCTACTGCTGGCCGATGTCGACGGCGCCGGGCTCGAGGCAACCGCCTACGCGGCGGAGTCGCACGGCGTCGAGGTCGATTGGCGGTGCGTCGACGTTGCCGATCGCCCGCAGCTCGACCACCTGGCCGACGACGCCATCGACCGCTGGGCCGGGGTCGATCTGCTCGTCAACAACGCCGGCGTCTCCTACCACGGCTTCACCCACCACATGCCGAGCGAGGAGTGGGACCGCATCATCGCGGTCAACTTGAACGCCCCGCTCCGCCTCACGTGCCGGCTCCTGCCGGCGTTGCTCGCCCGGCCGCGGGCCCACGTGCTGAACGTCTGCAGCGTGCTCGGCCTGGTCGGCATGCCGCGCGTGGCGGCGTACTCCACCAGCAAGTTTGGACTGGTGGGTTTCAGCGAATCGCTCCGCGCGGAGTACGGCCGCTGGGGCCTGGGCGTCACGGCGCTCTGCCCCGGGCTGGTGCGGACCAAGCTCTTCTCTTCGGCCCGCCCCGAGACCGCGGGCCAGTCACCCAAGCAGCCGCCCCGCTGGCTCTGCACCACGCCCGAACGGATCGCTAAATCGGCCGTCCGCGGCATCCGCCGAAACCGCCCGCGGGTGGTTGTTGAGCCCATCGCGCAGATGCTCTTCGGCCTGAAGCAGAACGTCCCGTCGCTGCTCGACTGGGTGCTGCGATGGGGCGAACACCGCCACGTCCGCCAGCGCGAGCAGCACCTGGAGCAGGTGGCGACCAACCTCGAAGACGGCTACCGCTGGTGCATCGACTACGAAGAGCAACGCCGGGCGCAGAAGAACCCGGACGAGAGTGAAGTCGGGCACGACGAGCCATCGCCGCCGCGTCTGCGGGTGGCTGCCTAGCGCGTGGTGGCCAAGCGCTGGGCGGCACGGAGACGCAGCCGATCGACGGATGTTCTCGACCGCAAAGGAAGCGAATGGAGCGAGCCCTCGCAAGGCTTGCGCTTCACGCATCAACTACTCGATCGTTGCGGCCAGTTCTTGCCCAGGTCGACGCCACCTGTGTCAGTAACGAGAGCTATCTCTGGCTCCAGCCAATCCCAGACGTTGGTCGCATGGCACTTGCTACACTATTGGTTGCGGCGAGGTGTCCCATGCGTTTCTTCGGTGGGTTTGGATATGGCGAAGAGCAATCGCAAAGGCATGCTAGACCGGTTCCCGTGGTTAGTTCCTTGGGTAGGCATCTTCTTCTTGGTTCTCTTGACCATCGCCATGCTGCTCTATCGCTTGGTGACTTGGCCGTTTCCGAAGCCAGAGAGAAAGGGATGGCTCCAAGACTTCAATAAGTCTCTCAAGGAACCATACGGCAGGTTCGAGCGTGGACAACTACCAGAACTCGATGTGACCCCAGACTCCCCCGTATCATTCGGTCACGAGATGGCATGGCTGGCCGTGAAGGCGGGGGAGCACAGCACTGTGGTTGACGCTTTGCCAATAAACGAAGTGCACGTTGCGAATTGGAGGACCGGGCTTGAAGCGATAAGTCGAGGTCACACGTACGTCACGCCCGTGCTCGACGGTTGGGTTCTTGTTGCAAGCAAGAACCTGCCGAGGCATGAGGAGTCAGGCGAGAACCCACTAGTGCTGGAACTAGCCCGGCGATTCGAAGAGGTGCAGTTCTTTGCCTCCCATGAAGAACACGACTGCCTTTTCTTGTGGTCTCGGTTTCGAGGTGGCGAGGAAGAACGGACCTTCATCTTCTCAATAGAACAAGCCGCTGGCGTCGCATGTGAGCGGGGAAGGCCGTCAGCGGAAGAGGTCGAACTGGGTTTAACCTCATTCGACTACAAGAACCGGCCAGAGCTTAGTGACGTTCAAAGACTCGCGAGCAAGTGGAGCATCGCTCCGCAGTCTCTGGGTGACCTGGGTTTACCAGAAGGGGTCGGAACCGTTGGCCTGATTCGCCAGTCCCTAAGTACAAAGGTGTGACCCACCGGGGTGTCTTGCCGTTCAACCCTGCGCGAATGTGGGCGGTACCCCGTTTGGGATGGACCCGCATTCGCTTGATCCGCTTCCTTCGCGGTCCAAACCAACTGCCGCGCAGTCAAACGAAAGGCCGCGCACCGACGACTCAGTCTGAGCTAAGCGATCGCCCCGCCGCAACTGCTGCCGGAGCCCGCGGTGCAGGCGTAGCAGTGGTCGCCGGTGGTGATTCGGCGGCTGGCGAGTTCTTCCAGCGTCACGTCCCACAGCCGGCGGCCGGTGGCCACAGCGGCGGCAAGGCCGAGGGCGTGGTTGAAGTCGCAGTCGTACAGCCGGCCCTGGCTGTCGATGTGCACTTGGTGTCGGCACATCAAGCCGTCGACCGTCGCCGGGTTGTACGCGCCCGTGAGCAGCCCGAGGTAGGCTTCCAGCTTGCCGGACCGCTCGAGTTCCGATCGCCAACGCTTGATCGGCATGTTGGTGATGGTCCACAGCCCGTTGAAGACGATGCCGAACCGCTCCTTCAGCTCGCGGTGGTAGTCCTCGGCCAAGCTCTCCTGCGGCGGCGGCAGGCTGGGGCCGACCGGGTTGAATACAAGGTTCAGCCGCAGCTCGGGGTCGCTGCCGTAGCCCACCGCGTTGAGCCGGCGGAGGCCTTCGATCGAATCGTCGTAGGCGTGCAGTCCGCGTTGCTTGCGGACGTTGTCTTCCAGGTAGCACGGCAGAGAAGCGACCACCTCCACGCGGTGCTTGGCGAGGAACTCGGGGACCCACTCGTAGCCGGCGCCGGTCTGCCCGTCGGTGTGGACGAGGATCGTCGGGTTGCAGCGATCGATCACCCGCTTGCCGAGCGACCGGCTCCCTTCGACCAGCCGCCGGAAGTGCGGGTTCATCTCGGGGCTGCCGCCGGTGAGGTCGACCGTGTCGATGCCCGGGTTCTCGGCGAGCCAATCGAGCACGCGGTTGGCCGTCTCGCCGCTCATGTTCTCGTCTTCGCCGGTCCGCTTCGGCGACGACTCAACGTGGCAGTGTTTGCACGCCAAGTTACACACCAGCCCGATGTTGATCTGCAGCGTGGTGATGGCCGCCGCGGCACGCAGGCCGGCTTCGCCGAAGCGGAGGTGGAAGGCGTCGGCCGGCAGCACCGGCAGCGGCGGGGCGTTCATCAAAGACCTCTGCGTGCCGGCGGATCAGCAGCAACCGCCGCCTTGGTAGTGCCACGTGGAGCCGGTGATCGACAGGTCTTCGCGGCCCAGCGACTTGAGCGCCGCCGCGGTCTTGTCGCAAACGGGCATCGGCATGTTCTTGGGCAGCACGTGGCCTTTGCCGTCGTTGAAGTCCGGGTCCGGCCCCGTGTAGGTGGCGGTGGCGCCGGTGAAGATGCACGGCCCGTCCTCCGGCGTGGGGACCTTGAACGCGGCGACCTCGACCGTTTCGAGCAGCAGGTCCGTGTCGAGCCCGTGCCCTACGGCGTCGAGCGCGCGGTACGGCTTGCGGCTGCGGACTTCGATGGAACCGAAGCCCGCCTCGACGATCCGCGCCAGGTAGTCGTCCAGCGTCTGGCAGCCGGAGAGGCACGCCGCCCGCAGCCGCTCGTCGCTGGCCAGGTGCTCGGGCAGCGGACGCGGCGTGACCGGGTCGGACATCACCAAGCGGCCGCCGAGTTTCAGCACCCGTTGCATTTCCGTTAGGGCCCGCTCCAGGTCGCCGCCGGTTGTGAAGATGTTGAACAGGCAGTTCTGCGCGGCGAAGTCGGCCGTGTTGCCCTCCACCGGCAAGTCGAGCGCATCGCCGTCGCGGATGTCGACGAATGACGGGTCGAACCAGTCGTTCGACTCCGCGGCCAGCTCCAGGTTCTTGGCGGCCGCCTCGCGCATCTCGGCCACGGGGTCGATGGCGATGACGCCGCCCGGGCGGCGGGTGAAGTACGCCAGCTCAAGCGCCTCAAGCCCGCCGCCGACGCCAACGTACAACGCCGTTTGGTCCGCCTTCATGTCCTGAAGGTGAACCGTGGAGCCGCAGCCGTAGTTCATCTCGTGCATGATGTCCGGGATTACCAACCCCGGCAGGTAACGCGGCGCCGAGGGTACGCAGCAGAGACTGTTGGCGGGGCTTAGTGCGGCCTCGCGGTAAACGTCTTGAACGGTGTCGTGGTAGCTGGACGCGTCGGTTGCCATCCGTTGTCAATCCTCAGGAAATGGTGATTGCCTCGTACGCGGGCAATTGAACCGCCCAGGCGAAGGCGAGTCCGTGCGAGAGCTTACCAAAGAGCCGCCCCGCTTGGCACGAGCGATTAACCGCGTGGCCCTTCGACGACGAACCGCCTTTCCGCGTGAGGACGGAGAACGCTACCGTCGGCGGCGGAGGCTGGAGAGCCAGCGGGCCGCCAGCTCCTCGGGCGGCAGCTTGTAGACGTTGCGGACGGCGGCCTCGGTCGTCTTGCCGTCCGCCACTTCGGTGAGGATGCGGCCGAGCTTCCGCTGCTTCATAAAGACCTCAACGAGCCCCATCCGCAGCACGCCGGCGCGCTCGGGTGAGAGCTTGCCGTTGAGCATGAGCTTGGGGTCGTCGATGCGGGCCGCCTCGGTCGCCAGGCCGTCCCGCCACGCGGCGACCAGTGGCGCGTCGGGCGCCAGGCGGAGGGCCGCGGCGCGGGCGGCGCCGTCCTGCAGCCAGTCGTCCAGCCGGCCGGTGGTTCGCTCGGAAAGGTAGACGGACGTCAGGTGCCGGGTTAGCGCGGCGGTGTCGTCCTCGGAAGGCGTCGCCCCGAACAGAACGGCGGCGTAGGCGTCAACAGCGTCGTGGCTGGCGACGCCGCGTTGGCTGCGTGGCAGTTCCCGGCGGAGCACCATCAGGCCGAACTCACTGAGGTCGATCCGCTTCTCCAGGGCGAAGAGCGTAACGCGGCCCTTCGCCAGCGGCTGCCCTTGGGGGTGATCGAAGAGCTTGAGGAGCTGCTCGCTGATGCGCTCGGCGTCGGCGCCCACTTCCTGCAGCCTGGCCGGCGGCACGTTGCCCACCACGTGAAACCGGTCGGTTGGCGCCGCGTCCGCGGTTTCATCGGGCAGGGCCAGTCGCCACGTCCGCTCGGCCAAGTCTTCACGCATGGCCGTCAGCTCATCGGGCGTCGCCCGGTCGGCACGCACCAGGGCGGTCACACGCGGGAGGCGGTCGGACGGGTTTTCTCCATCGAACTTGGCGCCCTCGCGGACCCAGGTGCTGATGGTCTCGATCTCCTTCTCCGAGAGCGGCGGGCGGTTGAGCGGCATCCGCGGCTGGTCTTCGCCCAGCAGCCGGCGGACCAGGCCGCTTGCATTGGGTTGGCCGGCCGCGATCGCGGCGCCCGAGTCGCCGCCCTGCAGCAGAGCCGCCATGCTCGCCATGTTCAGCCCCGCACGCGCCCGTCCCGTTCCGTGGCACTCCGTGCAGTTGGCCGTGAGGATGGGGGCGACGTCTAGCGCGAAGCTCACCGTCTCGTTGCCGGTAGGCCTGGCCACCTTCGGGCCGGCTTGCATGGCGGGAGCGTCGGGCTCTTCGCCTTTTGGCTTGAGCTGGCGGAGGTTCGCCCGCGGGTTGTCGCCGTCGAACTTGGCGCCCTGCGTGATCCACGTCATCAGCTTCTGCGTCTCCTGCGGCGAGACACGCCCACCGCCGCGGGGCATGTCGCCGGAAACGATCAGCTCGGTGATCAGGCTCGCCGCCCCGTCGCCCGGCACCAGCACGGCTTGGCCCGCGACGCCGCGCACCAGGTCGGAGTAGCTGGCCAGGCTGAAGCCACCCTGGCGGCGATCGATGTGGCACCGCCCGCACTTGGCGGCGAGCATCGGCGCCACGTCGCGGACGAAGCTGACGTTGTTGGGGTCGAACCGGCCGGCTTGCTCGCCGCGGCTGCTCGGTTTCGACGGACCGAACGAGCCCGCATCAAACGCGGGCGGCTTCGGCACGCCCGAGGCGCCCGCTTCGACGAGTCCCTTCTGCAGCTCTCTCAGCAGCTCGGCGGTCCTCTCGAAGTACCGGGCGTTCCGCGGGTCGGGCTCGCCCTCGGCGGCCTCGTCGTACGCCGCCTTCGCCTTCTTGTACATCTCGGCCGCTTCGTCGATGCGCTCCGCGGAGAGCAGCCGCTTGGCCGATCGGTGGTACGTCGTCGCGCGGCGGAGGGCGGTCTTCTGCTGCGCGGCGGTTGCCCCCAGCACCGCTTCGGGCTGTCCGATAAGCGCGGCGGCGACCACCAACAGGCTGCCGATCGCGATGCGAAGGGGGCGGCTATGGTTGGGCATCGCGGCAATCCCTAGGGAAAAGAGTTGTACGCAATAGCACAACTCTAACCGCCGGCGTCGGCTTATGGCAAAGCGACTTGCCCCGATTTGCGGGACGGATCGCCGCGAACGCCTCACGAAGAGTGATGCCGACGGCGGACCGGCCGCGTCCGCGTGGAGACCGTCTCGGCGCCCACGGCCTTGCCCCGCCGGCCGCGCGACGCCCGGTAGCCGTACTCAATGGCGAACCACTCGGCGTACCGCTCGCGATCGGTGTAGCCGGTGTTGCGGTCGTCCAGCAGGTGGCCGAGCTCGTGGATCAGGATGTTGTTGAGATAGAAGTCGCGAACGGAGGCCTCGCTCCAGGTGAGCGTCCAGCAGTTGGGCTCGGGCTGAGACCACACGCCTCCATACATGCGGGCTTCGTTCACGATGTTCGGCGCGGGCGGCCGGTCGAAGTGCTCCACCAGCGACGCTTCGAGCGGATACAGGTAGAGCGTCGATCCCCACTGCATGCCGTAGCAAGGGAACGATTGCTTCTTGCGCGTCATCCGGCTCAGCTGCACGACTTCCAGGTCACGCAAGAAGCTCTCGGGCAGCAGGCCGAGCCGCTGGCGGACCTCGTCGGGCGTCACCACGTGGCGGTAGCCATCGCCGGGCGACTGCACCAGGACGCGGTAGCCGCTGCGGCCGGTGGGCTCGTGCCAGTCTTCGGGTGGGGCGAAGGGCTCGCGCTGGTCACGCGAGGCGACTTGCCGACGCGACTTCGGTTGGTCACGCTGCTTGTGCCGCGCAACAACCGCGGCCGCCGATTTACGCAGACCACGAGCCAAGTGAGACTTAGCGGGTTGATCTCGTCGAGCACTCATCGCGGCGGCTCCGGCGGTCAGGGTGGCTTACGCAAGCGTCTTGGCCGACTGGCTTGGGTGCCAATCGGGCGGCCAACATGGCCGCGACGCGTGCAGAGCTGCCGTCCTGGAGCTCGGCGGGGGTGGGCGCGAACGCCCGACTGATTCATCGTAGACATGGGCCAGATCGGCCTTCAAACAGTTTCAGTAACCGCCCGCCAGCGGCCCGGTTACGCCCAGGCGGCCCGCCGCCGAGACATCCCGGCGGCGGGAAATTCCCCCCATGTGGGGGGCCTCATCAACTGGCTTGCGACAAGCCGCATTCGCCAAGGAAGACCCTTGAAGCAACTCCTCTCGCGTTTCAAAAGCCTCCTCGTTGGTCAGAAGCTCGACACCTCGCGCGGCGTTGTTGTCTACACCGAGCCCGGTTGCGCTTGCTCGGCGTCGGCGATCGAGCTGTTGCGCGACGAAGGTGTCGAGCCATCGATCGTCATGCTTGAAGACCACCCCGACGTGCGTCGCGAACACGGCGCCGCGACGCCCATTGTTTCCATCGATGGCCGCGTGCGGTTCTTTGGTCGCGTTGATGCGGTGCTGTTGAAGCGCATCCTCAAGCACCGCCGCAGGCAGGAGTGACGCGCGTGCCGGGGGCGACGCTACTGGGGGTGTTTGCGAAGCACTGCGTGCCCGGCCGGGTGAAGACGCGGCTCGCGGCAACGGTGGGCGACGCCGTGGCGGCCGAGATTGCGGAACGGTTCTTGCGGGCGATCCTCGAACGGTTCGCCAACACCGCCGACCGTCGCGTGTTGGCCTACGCGCCGGACGATGCGGGCCAGCCGATGGCGTCGCTTGCCGGGCGGCGGTGGTCGGCGGAGCCGCAGGGCGATGGCGATCTCGGCCGGCGTATGCGTCGGTTCTTTGAGCGCTCGTTCGCTGCGGGCGCCGAGCGCGTGGTCTTGCTCGGTTCCGACAGCCCCAACCTTCCGCCGTCGATCGTCGAGGCCGCGCTCGCGCAACTCACGGAAGATGACGTGGTGCTCGGGCCCAGTGTGGACGGCGGATACTACTTAATTGGCGCGCGTCGCGAGCCGCCGCCGTTGTTCGACGGCATGCCGTGGAGCACGCCCGAGCTGTGGGCGGCGACAACCGCCCGGCTCGCCGACGCCGGGATCGCCCACCGCCCCCTGCCGGTGTGGTACGACGTGGATACCATTGAGGAACTGCGGCGTTTGTACCGCGAGCTCGCCGCCGAGCCGGAGCTGAGCACGCCGCTGACGGAGTTGGCGGCTCGCCTTGATGCGTTGCTCGGCGAGCCGTGAGTCACGTCGTCACTTCGACGGCGACGCCTTCCCCCTGAACCCCCAGCGGCCGCCATGGGCCAGAGCGAATCGACCGATTGCTTGGTGGTGGGGGGCGGTGTGATCGGCCTGTCGATCGCCTACGAGTTGGCGCGGGGCGGGCGGACGGTCCGCCTGCTGGAACGCGGCCAAACCGGGCGGGAGGCCTCCTGGGCGGGCGCCGGCGTGCTGCCGCCGGGTTCTTGGTACCTGGATCATCCCGCCGCCGATTGGCTGGCGGCGGAGAGCTGCCGGGCGCACGCTGAGCTCTCCGAGGAACTCGCGGAAGCCGCCGGCATTGACGACCAATACGCCCGTTGCGGCGCCATTTACCTTCAGAGCGAAGAGACCCGCGGGTCGCTGGCCGAGAAGTTCGCGGGGTGGCGGACGCGCGGGATCGAAGTCGAGACGCTCGGGCCAAAGGTCGCGGCGTCCGTGGCGCCGGGCGTGGCGTGTGGCGCCGGCTACTTCGTGCCGGGCGAGGCTCAGGTCCGCAACCCGCGGCGCCTGCGAGCGTTGCACGTGGCGTGCGAGCGGCGTGGCGTGCGGATCGAGACCGGCGTTTCCGCCGAGGCGTTCACCGTTCGCAACGGTCGGATCGAGTCGCTGCAAACCTCCGACGGCCCGCGCGTTGCGGGCGGCTACTGCCTGGCGGCGGGGGCGTGGGTCGGCCCGTTGGCGGAGTCGCTGGGCGTGCGGGCGCCGGTTCGTCCGATCCGCGGGCAGATGCTGCTGCTGCGTTTGCCGCGCCCGGTTGTCGATCGCATCGTCCACCGCGATGGGCTTTACCTCGTGCCACGCAGCGATGGCAAAGTGCTGGTGGGGGCGACGGTTGAAGACGCCGGCTTCGACAAATCAACCAACCCAACGGACCTGCAAGCGCTGCGGCGGTTTGCGGTGGACGTGGTTCCCGCGCTCGCCGACGCCGAGGTGGAGAAGAGCTGGGCCGGCCTGCGACCCGGGTCGGCGGACGGGCTGCCGCTGATCGGGCCCCTCGCGGGGCTGGCCAACGCCTGGATCGCCGGTGGCCACTTCCGCTCCGGCTTGCAGTTTGCGCCGGCGACGGCCCGCCTCGTTCGCGGGCTGATGGGCGGCGAAGCGGTCGACGCCCCCATCGAAGCCTTCGCCCCCAATCGATTCACCGACGCGGCCGCTTAAACGCGGCGCCACCCCGGGACCCGTTATGCCGCTTCATTTCGCCGAAGGCTCACCGTCCAGCAGTTTCACCGGCGCCGACCTTGAGCGGGCGTTGCGAACAGCGCTCGACGCTGTTGGCCCCGCCGAGCGCGTGCTCGCGGTGCCTCCGGACTTTACGCGGCTGCACAGCCAGTCGGGCCCCGTGACCTGCGCCCTGCATAACCTGCTGGGCGAGAAGCTGGTGGACGTGCTGCCGGCGCTCGGCACGCACGAGAAGATGACCGACGAGGAACTCGCGGAGATGTACCCCACGGTGCCGCGCGAGCTGTTCCGCGTGCACCGCTGGCGGGAAGACGTGGTGAGCCTAGGCGAAGTGCCTGCCGAGTTTGTCGGCGAGCAGACCGAGGGCGCCTGGCGCGAGGCGTGGCCCGCCCAGACCAACAGGATGATCGCCCAGGGCGGGCACGACCTGATCGTGTCGATCGGACAGGTGGTGCCGCACGAGGTGATTGGCATGGCGGGGTTCAACAAGAACCTGTTCGTCGGCGCCGGCGGCACGCGGGGGATCCACGAGAGCCACTTCCTCTCCGCCGCCTTCGGCATGGAGCGGATCATGGGCCGGGCGGACAACCCGCTGCGCCGGATCATGAACTACGCGTCGGAGCACTTTTGCCGCGACCTGCCGGTGCTGTACGTGCTGACGGTGGTCTCCGACGGCGAGATCCGCGGCCTCTACATCGGCGACGACGCGGAGTGCTTTGAGCGGGCGGCCGAGCTTTCGCTGCAGGTGAACTTCGACCTGCTCGACGAGCAGCCGCAGAAGATCGTGGTCTGGCTCGACGCGGCCGAGTTCAAGAGCACCTGGCTCGGCAACAAGGCGGTCTATCGGACGCGGATGGCGATCGCCGACGGCGGAGAGTTGATCGTCCTCGCGCCGGGTGTTCGCACCTTTGGCGAGGACCCAACCATTGACCGCCTGATCCGCAAGCACGGCTACCGCACCACTCCCGAAGTGATGCAGGCGGTGGACGCCGACCCGGAGCTACGCGAGAACCTCTCTGCGGCCGCCCACCTGATTCACGGCTCGTCCGAAGGCCGGTTCCAGATCATCTACTGCCCCGGTGGGCTGACGAAAACCGAGGTCGAAGGCGTGGGTTATCAGTTCGGCGAGCTCGATGCGATGCTCAAGCGGTACGACCCCAACAACCTGCAGCCCGGGTGGAATGACGTGGCGGGCGAGCGGCTCTTCTTCATCAACAACCCCGCTACCGGGTTGTGGGCACACCCGTCGCGGCTGCCAGCGTGAGCCGCCGGCGGCGGTCTCCCTTGACGGTTGTGCGAATTGGGACGACTGGGAGCCGAAGCCAGCCTCACGACTCCCGGGCGTGGCGGAGCATTCATGCGGCGATCGGCGAAAACGGGCGCGGGTGACCTAGGTTTGCGTGGACCTTTGTCACCAATCCGGCGCAAGCCACGTCATGACCCAGACGCTCGACAGCCCAATCCCCCAAGGCGGACTGCTGGATTCGCTGCTAGGCGATGACACCTTCTCGCCCGCGGAGCCCGGCAGCATCGACGAGACCGGCCTAAGCCCGGTGCTCATCGAGGGGCTGGTGTGCAAGTACCTGTTGCAGGTCGGCTCGGCCGCCGGGCGTGAGATCGCCACGTGCGTGGCAATCCCGTTCGGCGTGCTCGACGGCCTGCTGGCCGGGCTGCGGCAGCGGCAGGTGCTGTTCCATCAGGGGCAGGCGCCGCTGAACGACTACTACTACGCCCTCACCGATCAGGGCGCCGAGCGCGCCCGCGCGGCGATGGAGGCGTGTGGCTACGTCGGCCCCGCCCCGGTGCCGCTGGACGACTACATCCTCTCCGTCGAGGCCCAGAGCATCCGCGCCGAGGCGGCCCAGAAGGAAGAGCTCGCCGCGGCGTTCGCCGACATCAACGTTGAGCCCGAGATGCTCGACGTGCTCGGCCCCGCCGTGAACTCCGGCGCCGGACTGTTCCTGTACGGCGCCCCGGGCAACGGCAAGACGACCGTCGCCAAGCGCATCACCAAGTGCTTCGGCAATCACATCTGGATGCCGCGGGCGGTCATCGACGACGGCCAGATCATCAAGCTGTACGACGCCGCGTGCCACGAGCTGATCAAAGAAGACGCGTCGTCGCTGCTCAAGGGCGCCACGGGCGACCCGCGGTGGCTGAAGATCAAGCGGCCCACGGTGGTCGTCGGCGGCGAGCTGACGATGGACAGCCTTGAGATCCGCCACGACGCGTCGACGAACATCAGCGAAGCGTCGCTGCAGATGAAGAGCAACTGCGGCTGCCTGCTGATCGACGACTTCGGCCGCCAGCGGATCGACCCGACCGATCTGCTCAACCGTTGGATCATCCCGCTTGAGAACCGGCACGACTTCCAGGTGCTGGCCAGCGGCAAGAAGATCCAGGTTCCGTTCGACCAGCTCATCATTTTCTCGACCAACCTCGAGCCGAACGACTTGGCCGACGAGGCGTTCCTCCGCCGCATCCCTTACAAGGTGGAGGTGGGCGACCCGTCGGTGGAGGAGTTCCGCAAGCTGTTCGAGTACGCGTGCAAATCCATCGGGTGCGTCTTTCGGCCCGAGGCGGTGGACTACCTCGTGCAGAAGCACTACCGCCCGGTCGGCCGGCCGCTCCGCCGGTGCCAGGCACGCGACCTGCTGCTGCAGATCAGCAACTACTGCGCGTACCAGGGTATCGGGGTTGAGCTCCGGCCCGACTACCTCGACCGTGCCGTCGCCGGTTACTTCACCGTTTGCGAAGCGCCCGCCGCGGACGGCGCCGCTGAGAACTGAATCGCCAAGAGAACTTGACCGTGTCTGACACTCACGATCCGCCGCCCGAACTGCTGCAAGGCTACACGCTGATCGACCGCCTCGGTGCGGGCGGCTACGGCGAGGTGTGGCGCGCGCAGGCGCCGGGCGGGCTTGAGAAGGCGGTGAAGTACGTCTTCGGCCGCCAGGACGAAGCCCGCGCCAGCGCCGAGCTCAAGGCGCTGGAGCGGATCAAGGACGTCCGGCACCCGTTCCTGCTCTCGCTGGAGCGGATCGAGATTGTTGACGGCCGACTGATCGTCGTCACGGAGCTCGCCGACGGCAGCCTGCGCGATCGCTGCCAAGCGTGCGTTGACGACGGGATGCCCGGCATCCCACGCGACGAGCTGCTGGGCTACATCCGCGACGCGGCCGATGCGCTCGACTGCCTCAACCGCGACCATGCGCTGCAGCACCTGGACATCAAGCCGGAGAACTTGCTGCTGCTTGCCGGCCACGTGAAGGTGGCGGACTTCGGGCTCGTGAAGCACATTAGCGCCCAGACGCAGTCGCTGGTAGGTGGCATGACGCCCGTCTACGCGGCGCCGGAGGTCTTCCAGGGCAAGCCGAGCCAGCACAGCGACCAGTACAGCCTGGCGATCGTCTTCCAGGAGCTGCTGACCGGTCACCTGCCGTTTGTCGGCGCCAACGCCGCCGAGCTGACGCTGCAGCACCTGAACAACGAGCCGTGCCTGGAGCACCTGCCGGAGCACGACCGCTACGTCCTCTCGCGCGCCTTGGCGAAGGACCCCGAGTACCGGTACGACAGCTGCGGCGAGATGGCTCGGGACCTGGCCAGCGACGGCGTTGATTTGTCGTCGGCAGGGCCCGCTGGCGAAGCCGCGCGCAAGCCGCGCCGCATGAGCCGCCCCGCGGTAGCGCCGTCTCATTCGGCGACCGAGGTGTTCGAAGCCGAGGAGAACCCCGGCTGGTCCGCTCCCGACACGCCGATCCTGATCGACACGCCGCCGTCGGATTGGGCCAATGCCCAAGACGCGGAGCTGCCCGAGTTCGACATCGAAGACTTCTCGGCGAGCCCTGCCCTGTTCATCGGAATTGGTGACGGCGGGGGCCGCGTACTCCGTTCGCTTCGGCGGAAGCTCACGCAGAAGTTCGGCGCCGACGGCGTGCCACCGACGCTTTCGATGCTGCTGATGGACACCGACGCCAAGACCCTGGCCGCCGCCACCCGCGGCAGCGAGCGCGGGGCGGGCCTGAGCCGCTCAGAGACCATCGCCCTGCCGCTCCGCCGGCCGCAGGAGTACCGCGAGAAGGCGTCGCACCTGCTCAACTGGCTCGGCCGCCGCTGGCTCTACAACATCCCCAAGACGCTGCAGACCGACGGCATCCGCCCGCTGGGCCGCCTTGCCCTGGTCGACCACGCCCGCCAGGCGTTCCAGCGCATCCGCCGCGCCATGGCGGATTGCGTATCGGAAGAGAATCGCGTCGCCGCCGAGGCGAGCACCGGCAAGCCCGTCCCGGCGGGCAGCCTCCGCGTGTACCTGTGCACGTCGGTCTCCGGCGGCGCCGGGGGCGGCATGTCGCTCGACGTGGCCTACGCCGTGCGGTCCATCCTGGCTCGGCTTGGCATCGAAGACTCCCGCGTCATCGGCGTGATGATGCACGCCACCAGCCGCGACCTGCGGCGTGGCGAGCTCGCCCGGGTCAACGCCTACTCGTGGCTCTCGGAGTACCACCACTTCTCGCGGGTCGAAACCGCCTACCCCGGCGACGACAGCTGCGGCTTGCCCGCGCACGAGGCGGGCGTGGCGGCGTTCGACGACGCGTACCTGATCAACCTCGGCGCCGGGCTCGACAGCGTGGCCTTCGACGACGCCACCGCCGCCGTGGCGGACTACCTGTACGTGGACTCCGTGACACCGATCCAGCGGCTCCTCGACGCGACCCGCGACGCGACCTCGACCGAGGGCGATGGCCAGCTCCGCAGCTTCGCCGTCCGGCGTAGCGAGTCGATCGACCCACAGACCCTCAAACACCTCGCCGATACGGCGATCGATCGCTTGGTCGAATCGTGGCTCGGCCAGAAGCCCACGCTTGAGGATGGCGGCGAGGGCGGCGACGACAACGTGACCAACCCACTCGTTCACGGCGCCCCACAGATTGTTGGTCAACTGAAGCTCGACACCGCGGGACTTAGTTCGCTGTGTCGCTCGCTTCTCGACGCCCATCTCGACGCCAACGGCGTGGCGGCGGACCGGGAAGGCCTGGCGCCGAATCAACTGTTCTGCGTGTGCCGCGACTCCGAAGAGGACGCACCCGCGGGGCCGCCCGACGCGGTCGCGGGCCGGCCCGTTCACGAGCTCGTGGCGCCGCTCGCGGAGAAGCTCGGCGGCGGCCTGCAAGCCTGGGTTATGTCGCGCCTCGACGTGCCTCGTGAACGTGTGGCCGGCGTTCGCCGCGGGATAGACTGGTTCCGCGATCACCTCCGTGCGCTCCGCAACGATCTCCAACGCCTCGCCGATGCCGCGGCCGAGCAGCTGGGCGAGTGGCCGACGCTGGACGAGGCCGACGCGAAGCGGTTCCGCCACCTCACCGACTACGCTTCCGTTGGCGCCGCGATTGGCATCGTTGACGAGTTGCTCGGCGAGTTGACCACCACCGAGCAAGAACTCGCTGCAGCCGCTGAGTCGATCCGGACGCTGCAGCCGACTTGGGACTTCGACCCCGAGGCCGAGACTCAGGACGAACCCACCCCACCCGACGCCAATCAGTTGGGGGAGGTGTTGGCGGAACTCAAGGAGCGAATCGAGGGCGAGCTGTTGCCCTCCCTGGGCGGATTGGGGGCGGCTGTGGCGAATGAGACCTCGCTCGCGCGGCTCGAAGACGGGCTCGGCCGCGTCGCCCGCCAGGTGGCGTCGCGATGCCTCTCCGGCGCGCCGACACAAGCCGCCAGCACCGATTCATCGGCGGACGCGGCTGAGCTCACGCCGGAGTTCGCGGCGACCGGTTCCACCGTGCGTCGGTTCGTCGTGCGGCCCGAATCAACCAGCGGCGGTGAGAACGCCTTCGGCTCGGCCGGCTGGGCCCAAGTGCCCACCGACGAGTCCGCCGCTTACTGGGTGGCGGAGGTGGCCGAGCTGTCGGCCCCCCGCGTCGCCGCGCACGTTGTGAGCCGACGGATGGACTACGCCAAGCTCGCCGAACGCGTCCATACCCGGCGTGACGTGGAGTGGTGCGACCTGCTCACTTCGCTCGGCTCAGCTAACGCTAGTGAGACCTCGGCCAACGAGGCGCCCGCCAACACCACCGAGGCGACTGGCACGCTGGTCCAACCGCAGGCAACGCCCACGCCGCCGCCTGTGGATTGGTCATCCGATTCGTGCGAGGTGCAGGCGACCCAGCCTGTTGGCAACTAGCACCAACTCGATTTTGCTTCCGTCAGGACTCCCATGCAAAGTTCATCGATCGTCCTAAACGACGTCACCTGGCAGCTCTGCGGCCAGCTGAGCGACGACGACCCGATGCGCCGCATCGCGATCGACCGAAACCCGTTTTCGGTGGGCCGGCGTGCGGACCAGATGCTCACCATCCCCAGCCCCACCGTCTCCGGGCGGCACGCCGAGCTGATGGCCGGCGACGGCCTGTGGGTGCGCGACCTGAACAGCACCAACGGCACGTTCCTCAACGGCGTCCGCGTGCGCGACGCCTGCCAGGTGAATCACGGCGACCTGATTCAGTTTGCGCAGATCGTCTTCCGCGTGGGCTGCGACGAGGCCGCCCCGCAGAGCCAGACCGTGCAGGACGAGTCGGGCGACCGGGCGCTGGCGCTCATCCAGTTCGACAAGCTCATGACCGAGCGTGCCGTGGCGCCGCACTTCCAGCCCATCGTCACCATGGACGGCACGCCCATCGGCTACGAGATCTTGGGCCGCAGCCGGCTGTTCGGCCTCCGCGACCCGCAAACCATGTTCATGGCCGCCGCGGTCTTGAACCTGGAGTCGGAGCTCAGCCGCATCATGCGGTCCGAAGGCATCGCGGTTGGCAACGACCTCTCGCGCGACCTGGTGCTGTTCGCCAACACGCACCCGAGCGAGATCAACGAGCCGGACGTGCTGGAGTTCTCGCTCCGCGAACTCCGCGAGATGGCGCCAACCCGGCCGATGGTGCTCGAGATCCACGAAGGGACCGCCACGCAGACCGAGCAGATGCGAAACCTGCGGGCCGCGCTCAACGAGCTGAGCATCGGCCTGGCGTACGACGACTTCGGCGCCGGGCAGGCGCGGCTGGTTGAGCTGGTGGAGGTGCCGCCGGACTACCTGAAGTTCGACATGAAGCTCGTCCAGGGCCTCGGCACCGCGTCGCTGGAGCGGCAGAAGATGGTCGAACGCCTGGTCCAGATGACGCGAGACCTGGGCATTGTCGCCCTGGCCGAGGGCATCGAGGAGCAGGCCGACCACGAAGTCTGCGAGCAGATGGGCTTCGTCTGCGCTCAGGGCTACCTCTACGGCCGGCCGGCGCCGCGGGCCAAGGTCCCCGAGCTCGCCGCGCACTGAAGCGACGGCTAACCAAAGATGCCGCGTTTGAGGAACGCTTTGCGTGCCGACGCAAGGTCTTTCTCAATGCTGAACACCTTGTCCAGCTTGGTGATCTTGAAGACCTGCTTGATGTCGTCGTTGAGGCCGGCGAGCTTCAGCTTGGCTTTGAACTCTTTGCACTTCTTGTTGATCTTGACCAGCTTGCCAAGCATGGAAGACGACATGAACTCGACGCGCGAGAAGTCGATGATGACGCGCTCTTCGCTCGTCTTGTTGACGACTTCCAGCACGTCGCGCTCGAGCGCTTCCAGCACAGAATCCTCAATCAGGCGTGGGTCTCGGACCACGATCATCAGGATGCCGTCTTTCGATTCGGAGAGGATGCCCATCGGTGAGCCGCTCACTCGGTAGTTGGTGGAAAACGCCTTCGCCGCCAGATCATACCCAAAGGCCAAGGCGGGCGGCAATCGTTTGGCTGATGGGGCTGGTTGGGATGGCGGGCCTGGCAATCGCCACGACGGGGCTCGCGGCCCGCGCCGCGGCGCCGGTGGCGGCGTCGGTCATGCTGTTCGATGATGTCCACACCGCCCGCGGCCCGGAAGTGGTTGACCGGGCGGCCCGGGTTGGCGCCGGTCGGGTGCAGGTGGTGGTGAACCTGCACGTGCGGCTCTCGCCCAAACTGGAAGTGCTGCAGTACGGCGTGCTGCGAGACCGCCGCCGTGCGTGGGACGAGGGGCAGAACTACCGGCCGCTCACGCCCCACCTGCTGGCCGAGTTCCAAGCCGGCCTCGAGGCGACGCTTCGCCGAGCGGCGGACCGGCGGCTCGACGTGGCGATCCTGCCGCACCTGGACGCGGTGGGCCCGAACGCCGATTGGCGGAACGACTTCCGATTCGACCCGCTGCATTCGATCGGCGGCTACAGCTACCGCTCGGCGATGATCGAGCCGATCGCCCGCGCCCTGCAAGCCACCCAGCGACCCGACGGACGCATCTGGTTCTCCCTCGCCGGCGAGATGGGGCGGAGTGTCGCCGAGTTCTCGGGTGCCTACCGTGCGATGCTTGAGGGGCTCTCCGCCGATCCCGCACGCGCGGGGTGGCGTATCGGCGTAAGCCTGAACTTTTCCGAGTTCACCGGCGGCGCCAATCTGAGCCCGGCTCAACGCCGTGGCTACCAGGAGCTGCTAGACCGCTGCGGCTTCGTCGGCGTTTCTTGCTACCGGCCCTTCACGCCGCCGGCGACGCCCGCGTTGTTCCGGAAGACGGTCGATCAATGGCTCGGCGAAATAGCGGCCGCCGGGCTGATCGTGCCGTCCGACGTGCCGCTCCACCTGTCAGAAGTCGGCCTTGGCGGCGGCCCGCCCAGCAGCAAGAGGTACACGCCCGCCGCGGCAGCGGCGACGCCTTGGCTTGGCGTCTCGCACCAGCTGAGCGACCCGTGGCGTTCGGCGGAGATGAAGGCCTTCCGCCGGGGCTACTACCGTTCGCTCCTCGGCTTCCTGACGGCCGACCCGCTGGCTGCGCGAACCGAGGCGGTTTTCCTCTGGTCCGAGGGGTCGTGGGCGCCGCTGGCGGTCGATCAGTCTCGGTTTGCCGATGCGGAGGTCGCCCGCGCCGTGCTACGACACAACCGTCAGGCTGCTGGCGCCGGCGGCGGGCGGTAGCCGGATGTGAGGCCTAGGCGGCTTGGGACGCCGGGGCCGGCGTGCTCCAGCCGGAACGCGACGCAGCGGGGCTTGAGCCCCCCTCACCCCGTTTGTATTCTGCAAGCCTGCCAAGGGCGGAAACGCCCTGCCGATCCCCTGTAGCTCAGTTGGTAGAGCAAGCGGCTGTTAACCGCTGGGTCGTAGGTTCGAGTCCTACCGGGGGAGCTTGGTCTATTTCGTCTACGTGCTCGAGAACGCCGAAGGCCGCTTGTACGTTGGCCAGACCGACGATCTGATCCGTCGAGTCGCACAGCACAAC
>JBCDJN010000038.1:0-41466 GCA_039414355.1 Planctomycetota bacterium
AGGGCCAGCTCCATCAGCTCGTCTTCTTCGAGCGTGCGGGTCGCCCCGTCGTCGCTCTGTTGCTCGGCCGGCAGGACGACCAAGCCCTTGCGCTCGAACATCCAAGCCGCGCAGCCCGACACGCCCATGTTGCCGCCGCACACCTCGAAGATCTTGCGGACTTCTGGCGCGGTGCGGTTGCGGTTGTCGGTGAGGATCTCGACCATGAACGCCGTGCCGGCGGGCCCCATG
This sequence comes from Planctomycetota bacterium, assembly GCA_039414355.1. GTDB lineage: Bacteria > Planctomycetota > Planctomycetia > Pirellulales > Lacipirellulaceae > JBCCQL01. The sequence goes on from JBCDJN010000038.1 coordinate 232, forward strand.
CCCTCGTAGATGATCTCCTCGTAGTTGTCGCCGTCGAGGTCGCCGGCGCCCTTCTTGATCGCCCGCTCGATGTTGTCCTTGGGCATCGACACCGCTTTGGCGTCGTTGATCGCGTAACGGAGCCGCAGGTTGGTGTCCGGGTCGGCGCCGCCCATCTTCGCGGCGACGATGATCGCCCGCGACAGCTTGCTCCAGACCTTGCCACGCTTGGCGTCGATGGCGGCCTTCTTGTGCTTGATGCCCGCCCAGTGCGAGTGACCTGCCATGATGTGGGGTGGGGTTTGGTGGCTTGGGGCTGAGGAAGAATGCGAAGCAGCTCAGTATAGCCCGGGGCCGCGACTGCCGCAGCGGGTTAGTCGGTCTTGGGGCGGGCGAGCTTCTCGCGGACCAGCTCGGCGAGATCGGGCGAAGCGTCGGCCATCCGCTCCGCCGCCAGCCGCCAAGCGTCGGCCGCTTCGTCCGCGCGGCCCAGGGCCGCCAAGATGTCGCCGCGGTGGTCGAGCAATTCGCCATCGGCCGGCTCGCCCTCGAGTTCGATCGCTCGATCGAGCGTGGCGAGCGCCGCCTCCGCCTCGCCCAGCTTGAACTCGGCCCACGCCAGCGTGTCCCAGTAGGCGGCCGAGTCGGGCTCGGCGGCGACGGCCCGCTGGGCCATCGCCTTGGCCCGCTGGAGGTGCTCGCCGCGATCGGCCCAGAGGTACGCCAGGTCGTTCAGGGCGCCGGGCTCGTCGGGGAACTCGTCCAGCACGCGCTCCAGCCACTCGGCGGCGACGAGCGGTTCGCCCCGCGCCAGCAGCAGGTAGGAGAGCGTCTTCTGCGCGTCGAGCAGCGTCTGGCGCGTGTCGGGGTCTGGGTCGTCGTCGAAGGTCTCGATGAGCTGCTTGAACTCGCGGATCGCGTCGTCGTCGCGATCCGCTCCCTGGAGCACCCACGCCACGCGAGCGGCCAGGTCAGCCGAGTCGGGCTCCAGGCTGGCGGCCGTTCTCGCCGCGGCCAGGGCGCCGTCGTAGTCGTCGAGCATGCTCAGGGCCGCCGACAGGTAGAGGTGCGGCTGCGACCAGTCGCTCGGCCAGAGCTGCTTGGCGAGGCCTCGGCGCAGCTCGGCGACGGCTTCGTCCGCGTGGTCTTCCAGCAGCAGATCGACCGCCCAGGTGAGCGACCAATCCGCCTCGTCCGCCGGTGACTTGTCGATCGAGGCGTCGTGCAGCCGCTGGGCGAGCTCCACGCGGCCCGCCCGCCGGGTGAGCCAAGCCGCGGCGCGGAGCTCGGCCACCGACTTGTCCTCCAATCGCCAACGGCCGAGCGAGGCTAGCAGACGGTTGGCCGACCGCCGGTCCTCTAGTGCCCCGGCAAGCACGTCGTTGAGCGGATCGAAGCTGTCGAAGGCGTTGCCGATCGGGCCGAGCAGGGCCGGCAGGTCGATCATACGCGACCGCCTCCCCAGCCGGCGGATGAGCCAAGCAGCCGCCGGCTGGGCGACCTCGGTTGGGCCGGTGAGCAGGTCTCGGTAGAGGGCGAAGGCCCGGTCGCCGTCGCCCGCGGCGGCGTACGCCTCGGCCAGCGCCAGCTTCGCCCGTGGCCGGTCCGGCGCCTGGAGTCGCTCAAGATCGAGCAGGAACCCGTCGCGATCGTTCATCGCTTCGCCCAGCCGTTCGAGCAGCTCGTAGGGCTCGCCGCGCAACTCGCTGCCGCCAAGGGAAAGGCACCGGCGGAGGCGCTCGTAGGCCTCGGTCGCCTTGCCGCGTGCTGCGGAGACCTCGGCGAGGCGGAGCCACCCACGCGGCTCGCTCTCCGGGGAGTCGAGAAGCTGCTCCAGCGCGGACTCCGCGCGGTCCAACTCATCGGCCGCCAGGTGGCGAACGCCCAGCACCTCCCACAGCCCCCCGGCGCCGGCGCCGAGCATCGGTTCGAGCCTTTCGCGGAGCTTGCTGCCGGGCGGGTCGCTGAGCAGCCGACGCTGGACCTTCTGGTAGGTATCGGAAGCCGCGGCGGCGTCGCCGGTGGCGTGCTCCAGGCGGGCGACTTCGAGCAGCAGCACGAAGCGGGTGACGTCGTCTTCCTCTTCCTCTGTCGCAGTTTGCTTGGCCTGCTGCCATAGCCGGTAGAGCCGCAAGGCGTCTTCGTCGCGGCCGCGTTCGCTGCAGTAAAGGGCGGTGCGGCGGAGGAGGGCGGGGTCCGCCCGGTGCGGATCGAGAAGCAGGTAGCGGACCGCCTCTTCCACGCGGCCCGTTTCAAAGGCGAGCGGGACGATCTCCGTAAGCGGGTCGACCGCCGACCGGTCCCAACGCCAAGCGCGTTGGCGGAGGCGGAGCGTTTCCACTTTCTCGCCGGCGGCGAGGCTCTGCTCGGCCTGGGCGAGGGTGAGCGCGGCGTGGACGCGGTCGCGGGTTGATTCCGCGAGGTTCGGCGAGAGCGAACCCGCGGGCGGCGGGGCGGGCAACGCGGGTCGCGGAGCAGCCAAGACCGCGGCGAAGACGAGAGAGGCGAGCAGTCGCATGGGCGGGGCGGCCGCGCGGTCACCGCGGCTTGCGTTTGGCGGGCGTGGCCTTCTTCTTGGCTGCTTTCTTAGCGGCGGTCGCCTTCTTCGGCGCCGCCTTCTTCACCTTCTTCTTCTTGGCGGGCGCCGGCTTCGCGGCGGGCTTCTTCGCCGCGGCCTTCTTGGGGGCGGCTTTCTTCGGCGCCGGTTTCTTGGCGGCCGGCTGGCTCTTTGCCGGCTTCTTCGTCGCGGCTGGCTTCTTGGCTTCGGGCGTTGGCTTAGCGGCGCTCTTGGGCGCGGCCTTGGCGGCGGCCGGCTCGGGCTTCTTGGGAGCGGGCGCCGGCTCGGGCTCCGGCTTCGCGGGCCGCTTCGGCAGGCGGTCCTTGCACGAGGGGTCAATCGCCAGCAGCCGCTTGCGAGCGGTCTGGCCGTACGGGCTCTTGCCGACCTCAACGCCAAGCTGGTGCATGATGCCACCTACCTCGGCGCCCTTGCTCTTGGGAACCGCCCGCTCCAGCCCCGGCACCTGCCCGGCGGCCGCCTCGGCGTCGGAGATCACGTCGAGCGTCTTCAGCGCCAGCAGCAGGCCGTCGTTGACCGGGATCGAATGACCGCCCAGCGAGTTCTGCACGGCGTACGCCACAACAAACCGCGTGGCGCCCGGCAGCTTCTCAAGCGTCTTGGCGGCTTGCCCCAGGTTCTGCTTCTTCAGCTCCTCGATCTCGAACGAGTAGAACTCTTCGAACGCACTGTGCAGCGTCTCCTTGAGCCGCTTGGCGGCGTCCTGGGGATCGTTGAGCGCCTTGCAGGCCTCGGCCAGCTCCACCTTGGTGGTGACGCGGACTTCGTTCCAATCGAAGTAGCTCTCGCGGAGCTGTTCGAACGCCGTGGTCGCGGCCTCGTGCGAGGACTTCTCGAGCAGGCATCCAAAGAGCAGCGTTTCCAGCACCGGCATCGCGGCCGGCGGCTTGACGGGCTTGTACTGCTTCTTGAGCGCGGTGACGAGCTTGGTGATCTTCGCGGCGCGGTTGCTGGCTGCCATGGACGGGGGCGTTGCGGGCGGGGGCGGCTGTTTGGGAAGGCTCGGGCACGGGCGCCGGCCGTTACGTGGTGGTGTCGTCTCGAGTTGGGGCTTCTTCGGGCGCTTCCATCAGCTCGGCGCCCTGGGTCGCTTCGACCGGCGCCGGGTCTTCCTCGGGGTCGTTGGTTCCGCCTGAATCCTGAGTCTCCCCGAGCACTTCGTTGAGGGTCTTGGCGATGGCGATCGAGTTCTTCACCCCCATGTCGAGCTTGAATTCAAGCTTGGGCGTGTAACGGGTGTCGATGCGGTCGCCCACCTTGCTCTGCAGGAACCCGGCCGAGCTCTTGAGCCCGTGCAGGCAGAGCCGCTGCTCGGCCTCGTCGCCCATGATGGAGACGTGCACCTTCGCGTTACGCAGGTCACCGGAAACCTCCACGTAGGTCACCGTCACCCCCTGAACCCGCGGGTCACGCAGGTCGGTGAGGATCGCCATGCTGACGACCTCACGAATCGCCTCGGCGGCTTTCAGGACACGACGGGAAGGCATGCGGAGGCGCTAGTTGTTAGGCGCGAGGGGCGAGTTGGACGGCCGCGGAGCGGCCGAGGGGGTAGGTTGCTGTCGTCTCGGGTTTTCAACTCGATGGAGGCCAACCCAGGCGACAGCAACTCGCGCCTAGCGCCTCGCGTGTCGCGCCTAGTCATCAAACGACCGGCCGACTTCTTCCACTTTGTAGACCTCAAGCAGGTCGGCTTCTTTGATGTCGTTGAAGCCGGCGAGCTTGATGCCGCACTCGTAGCCCTCGCGGACCTCCTTCGTGTCGTCCTTCTCGCGGCGGAGGGTCTCGATGGGGTAGTCGCCGATCACCGTGCTGTCTCGGATCACGCGGCTGCGGGCGTTGCGCTCCACCACACCCTGCAGGACCCGGCAGCCGGCTACGGCGCCGACGCGGCTGATCTTGAAGACCTGCTGGATGAGCGCCCGGCCGAGCTCCACCTCGCGCTGCTCCGGCTTGAGCATGCCCTCCAGCGCCGCCTTGAGGTCGTCCGTGATCTTGTAAATCACGCTGTACCGGCGGACTTCCACGCCGCGTTGGTCGGCCAGCGAGCGGGCCCGCTCGTCCGGCACCACGTTGAAGGCGCAGATGATCGCCTCCGAGGCGATCGCCAGTTGCACGTCGGCCTCGGTAACGCCGCCGACGCTCGCCTGCAAAATCCGCAGGCGGACTTCGGGGTGTTCGAGCTTGCCGAGCTCTTTCTTGATCGCGTCGATTGACCCGCGGACGTCGGCCCGGATGATCAGGTTGAGCGTCTGGACCTCCTCGGCGCCGTCCAGGCGGTCGTAGAGCGTGTCGAGCGTCACCTGCTGGTAGCCGGCGCCCATCAGGTCTTCGGTCCGCTGCATCGTGGCCCGCTCTTCGGCGATCTCGCGGGCCTGGGCGATGTCATCCAAGACGTAGAACGACTGGCCGCCGGACGGGGCTGTATCGAAGCCAAGCAGGTCGACCGGGCAGCTTGGGCCGGCCTCCTCGATGACCACCGCCGGGTCGAGCGGGTTGACCATCGCCTTCACGCGGCCGTAGGCGTCGCCGCAGACGACGATGTCGCCCACGCGGAGTGTGCCGCGCTGGACGATGAGCTTGGTGATGACGCCCATGTCCGCCTCTTGCCGGGCTTCGAGGCAGGCGCCGATGGCGGAGCGACCCGGGTTGGCGTTGTACTCGTGCAGCTCGGCGACCGTGAGGATGGTGTCCAGCAGGTCGTCCAGGCCTTCGCCGGTCAGAGCGCTGGTCTTCACCACTTCGACGTCGCCGCCCCATTCACTGGGCTGCAGGTCGTTGGCGGCGAGGTCGGCCATCACCTTGTTGAAGTCAACGCCCGGCAGGTCGGCCTTGTTGAGGGCGACGATGATGGGCACCTCGGCGGCGCGGGCGTGGCTGATCGCCTCCTCGGTCTGAGGCATCACGCCGTCGTCGGCGGCGACCACCAGCACGGCGATGTCCGTCACGTTCGCCCCGCGGGCCCGCATGGCGGTAAACGCCTCGTGGCCCGGCGTGTCGACGAACGAGATCGGCGAGCCGTTGTTCTCGATCTGGTACGCCCGGATGTGCTGCGTAATGCCGCCCGACTCGCCGCTGGCGACATCGATGCCGATCAGCTTGTCGATGAGCGACGTCTTGCCGTGGTCGACGTGGCCCAGGAACGTGATGACCGGCGGCCGGGTGACGAGCGAACCCTCCGGGTCCGCGACGTCTTCGATCTTGGAGAAGACCTTGTCTTCGAGCGTCTGCGGCTGGATGAAGTCGACATCCATGCCGAGCTCGGCCGCCACCAGTTCCGTCAGATCGGGATCGATCGAGACATTGAGGTTCACCTCGTGCAGCCCGAGGCCCTCGTCGAGCAGGATCCGCTGGATGTCGCGGGCCTGAACGCCGGCGGCCTCGGAGAGGTCGCGGATGGTGCAGGGGAGTTGGACTTCGATGCGGCCCTTCCGCGGGGCGGCGGTGCTGACGCCGCTGCGGCGGCGGCGGCGGCCCGGCATGCGGGGCGGGCGGCGGCCGGGGGTGCGCGTTCGGGCGGCTTGGCGTTGCTCGCGGCCGCCGAGCATGGGCCGCTTGCCCTTGCCGTCGCGGCCGTCACGCTTGTCGTCGTCGGTTCCGGTTCCGGCGCCGGTGCGACCGCCGCGTCCGCCGGTCCGCTCTTTGATCTTCTCGGCTTCGAGGGTCCGCTCCGCCCGGCTCATCAGATCGGCCAGCGGACGGCCGCCGCTCTTGCCGCCCGCCTTGGCGCCGCCGAGCACGTCGGCCGGCAGCTTCATGTCGGGCTTCTGGGCGGGGCCTTCCTCAGCCTTCTGCTTCGGCTTGGGCGGCGCGGCCGGCTTGGGCATGGCGGCCAGGCGGACTGTCGGGCGGGGCTTCAGGCCGTCGTTCTTCTTGCCCTTGTCGCCGGGCTTCTCTTTCTCGTCCTTGCGGCCGCCGCCGAGCACGGGCGGCTTGCCGGTGTGGCCGCCGGGGCCGATGTAGTCTTCCTTGCGAAGCATCCCCGCCAGCGGACCGGGGCCGCTGCGTTCTTCACGCTTCGGGGCTTCGGCTTCGGCCGCTTCAGAGGCTTGAGACTCTGCGGCCGCGGGCTGCGTGGCGTCCTCGGCGGGGCTGTCGTCGGCTGGGGCGGGGGCTTCGGGTGGCGCGGCGGACGCGGCTTCGGCCGTGGCCGCCTCTTCGGCAGGGTCGGCCTTCTTCCGCCGAGGACTGGTCGCCTTGGGGGTGACGATGACCTTCATCTTGCGGTCACCACCGCCCTGGCGAGGGCGTTCGGGCGCCGCGGGGGCGGCGGTCGCGGTGGCCGTGGCCGCTCCGCCCGAGTCACCGCCGGCGAGAAACGCCTTGACGGTCTTCACTTCGTCTTCGGTCAGGCTGGCGAGCGCCGAGCCCTTGCCGGTGACGCCGGCACGCGTGCAAACGTCGACCAGCTCTTTGCTGTCGACGTCCAGTTCTTTTGCGAGTGCGTAGATGCGAATCGCCAAGGATTCTCTCCGTGCAATGGGCGACGCGAACGCCGCCCTGAGTCGCGGCTGCCCTGTGTTGCAAGAGCGGGCCGCCGTGTCGTTGAACTTACCGAATCATGCCAGAGCCTCCTGGTCTTCACCGTCAACACGCCTGCTTGCCAGAAGCCTACAACGCGGGAGCGTCGAAGCGGGCGGCGGGGCGGGGTTTCGGGTGCCTGGAAGGACACCGCTCACGCTAGAACGGTCTCCGCAGCCCCTCATCTTTACCCAATCCGGGTCGGATGGGAACCCCTGGATACCGGGGCTACGCGGGCGCCGACTCGCCGTCGGCGGGGGCGGACGGTTTGGCGCCCTCGCCCTCGGCGGCCTCTTCCTCCGCTGGCGGCGCGGCCTCCTCTTCGACGGGCTCAGCCTCACCCTCGTCACCACTCTCGTCGTCGCCACTCTGGGCGGCGGCCGCCTCGTCGCCGGCTTCCGCCTCGTCCGACGGTTCACCGCCACCGCTAGCGGCGGCGGCCGCTTCGGCGGCGGCCGCCTCGAGCTCGGCGATCCGCTCCCGCTCCTTCTTCAGCCGGCGTGCCTCGGCGGCGGCCGCCACGGCCTCTTCGGCTCGGGCTTCCGCCAGCGCGACGCTCGTGTCGACCAGCTCCGCGGTCAGCCCGCCGAACAGCAACAGGTCTTACGGCTCGATGATGGAGAGCTCCTCGTAGCTCAAGAAGCCTTCTTCGACGAGCTTCTCGGCAACCTCGAACTCCATGCCCTCCAAGGCGCTGAAGCCCTCGACCGCCTGATCGATGGACGTGGCCAGCTCTTCCTGGGTCATGATCTCGATGTCCCAGCCGGACAGCTTGCTGGCGAGCCGGACGTTTTGGCCGCGGCGGCCGATGGCGAGCGAGAGGTTGTCTTCCTGCACCAGCACGATCGCCTTGCCCAGCATCTTGCAGAGGATGACCTGGTCCACCTCAGCGGGCTGCAGGGCGTTGGGGATGAGCACCTCCAGGTCCTCATCCCAGCGGACGATGTCGATCCGCTCTCCTGCCAGCTCTTCGACGATGTTCTTGATGCGATTGCCCCGCACGCCAACGCAGGCGCCGACGCAGTCCACTCGCGTGTCACTGCTGATCACCGCCACCTTCGACCGGTAGCCCGGCTCACGGGCCATGGCGCGGATCTCAATTACCGCGTCGGAAATCTCGGGGATCTCTTGCTCGAAGAGCCGCTGCACGAGCGCCGGCGAGCGGCGGCTGAGGATCACCTTGACCCGGCTGCCCTGCTTGCGGACCTCGTAGACGGTGGCCCGGACGCGCTCGTTGGCGTGGTGCGTCTCGCCGGGGATCTGCTCGCTGCGGGGCAGGATCGCCTCGACGTTGCCCAGCGACACCGTGGCGGCGGCGCCCTCGTAACGCTGGATGATGCCGCTCACCATGTGGCCGATGAGTTCTTCGTACTCGTCGTACAGGGCGTCCCGCTCCGCCTCGCGGATCTTCTGGATCATCACCTGCTTGGCGGTCTGGGCGCCGATGCGGCCGACGACCTCTTCCGAGTCGAGCGTCTCGTCCTCGCAGGTGGCGGTTACCTCTCCGTTCTCTTGGTTGATGACAACCTCAACCTCCGCCTCTTCGCCGTAGTACTTCTTGAGAGCCGAGACGAGCGCCGCTTCGATGCCTTCGAAGACAATCTCTTTGTCGATGTTCTTGTCGCGGTGGATCGCATCGACGATCCGCAGGATCTCGGCGGCGTTCATGCTGGGGGCCTTTCGGCGACCATTCGGCTTGCCTTGCCGAGGCCGCGTAGGTTCGGGTTGTGGTCGGGTTGTCCGGATTTTGACGCTTATCGACGCAAAAGGCCGGCGGGTCGCCGGCCTTGAAACGCGATCTTGAGCGGCATCCTCGCCGCAGAGTGGAAGGCTAGGTGCGCCCGCAAATCGTGTCAAGCCGCCCTGATTGGCACAGCTCGCTTTCCGCGGAGGCGACCGGCCGCCAACGCCCCGCCTGAACCGGACGACCCGCCCCACCCGAACAACCCACGCGGCACGACACGGTTCTTCCGCTTCACGCGGCTGTTGGACTCGATTGCCACGGCCGCGACGATCGATGCCGCTGTTAGGACACGCGCGGCTGCGCGGTTCCGGTTTAACGGAGTTTTGAGCCGATGCGGTGGAACCTGCGTATGCCTAGCAATTGGAAACTTCGTGCGATCGTCGGCCCGATGGCGGCGTGCCTGCTGGCGTTGCCGGCGGCCTCGCCCGCCACGGAGCTGTGGCAGCCCGCGGCCCTGGTCGATGCCGATTCGGCGGCCCAAGAACCCGCCGCGGATTGGGACGGCGGCATCGCGGGGCTTGATTATCCAGAGGGCTTTGCGGACGCCGAAGCCACGCACTTCGACCCCAACGTTGAGCCAACGCAGTTGGGCCTTGGCGCGGCGCTCGGCGTGCAGATTGGGCAGTCGCAGATCAGCGCTCAGCCCCGCCGCCGCCGACAGCAGCGCCGGCCGGCGGTTAGCGTCGGGCTGGCGAGCATCCCGTTCATGATTGGCGACACCACCGCCGGCACGTGTGTCACGTTTGCAACCAACGGTTATCTCTCGGCAGACTTCGCCCACCCAACGCTGACCTGCAGCCGGTTGAACATCTCCGAGAACAACCGCACCCTCACAACCGACCGTCTCTACTGCAGCTACCGCCACTTCCACAACGCCACGCCGATCCGCTTCTTCCAGTTTGCTGACAACCTGGACGTCGACCGCTACACGCTGGGCTTGGAGAAGACCCTGGGCGATGGATTGTGGTCGGTCGAGTTCCGGCAGCCGATCGACTACCGCATCAAGTCAGACACACTTAGCATCGCGGCGGACATCGATGGCAACCCGCTCAACGGGCCTGAGCTGCTTAGCCTGAACGACGGCCGCGACGCGGAGTTCGCCAACCTGTCGATCATCTTGAAGCGGATGCTGGTGGAGCAGCGGCGGCTGGCGGTTTCCTGCGGTTTGGGCGTCACGGTCCCCACGGCTCAGGACGTTGCTTACACAACCGCGGCGTCGGACGTTTTCTTCACCGATACCGCCGGCGGCCAGCCGATCGTGGTGGCGCCCGGCCCACTTGCCAGCGGCTTCTTCTACAGCTCGGAGATTGAGGTCTCGAACGAGACCGTCTATCTGGCGCCCTTCCTCTCTTGGGCCTACCGCCCCACCGACCGGTTCTTCCACCAGGGCTTCTTGCAGATCGAGGTTGCCGCCAATCCGCAGAAGGTCACGTTCCGAGACAACGGGTCCGTTGGCCAGATCTACACCGACCTGGACGCCAACGGGGTTCCGAACGATCCCGCCAACCCGGACTTCGCGGTCGCGTGGCTCGTCGATGGCGCGTTTGCGAACGAGGCGGAGGTTCCCCTGCACGCGCAAACCCTGATGCGGCTGAACCTCGGCTTCGGCTACTTCTTGGTAGACGAGCCGCGGGCCAGGTACTTGAAGCAACTCGCCGCCTTGTTCGAGGTGCACTACACAACGCCGCTGCAAGACGCGGTGCTGAGCCGCCCGCCGCTCGATGCGATACTCATTCCGGGCACGGGCACGGGTCCCCCGGTCGACGTGGACGCGTTCGACCCGGTGATCGGCAACCTGAACAGCCGGATCGACATCGTCAACATGACGCTGGGCGGATCGGCGAAGGTTGGCAAGACGACCATCACCAACGGCTTCACGGCGCCCATCACCGACAGCAACAACCGCGGGTTCGACTTCGAGTACAACCTGCAGGTTCAGCGGGAGTATTGACGCACACGGAGTCGTTTTCTTCACGCACCGATGGCCCGTGCGATACGATAGGCGTTGCGGAAGGCTCCTATTCCACGCCCTAGCAACTCGCGCCTAGCGCCGCGCGACTCGCGCCCCAACATGCTCCGTTTTAACGTCCCCGACGGACGCCGCCCTCGCAACTACCTGCTGCGGAGTGAGCAGACCAAGCTGCTTTCTCTTGTCTCGATGGCAGCGTTGGTGGTTCTGGCGGCAAGTCAAGTGCGATCGCCCGAGGGCGTGCGGCTGCTGGCGGCGTTTCTGAGTCAGCCGGCGGCGGTGGCGGGGGGCGTGGCGTTTGTGCATGCCGAGATGACCGGCCCGGCGAAGCTGCCCGCCGAGCGCTTCGCCGACGTTGCCGACAACACGTACTTCCGCGTTGACGAACAGGCCGCTTGGTTCGAGACGCTGGCCGAGCTGCGCGATAGGGGCGGCCCGGCAGAGGCGGAGCCGGTCACCTACGCCTTGCTGGTGAATCAGCCGGATCGGTACCGCGGCGTTGGCGTTGTGGTCTCTGGTTCGGCTCGGATTGTTGAGGCGGTGAAGCCAGCCGAGAACGATCTCGGCATCGAACGCCTCTACCGCGTGACCGTCCAGCCCGCCGGCGGCGAGGTGTGGCCCATCACGCTCTACTGCCTCGCGGCGCCCGAAGGCGTCGCCGTTGGCGAGCCGATCCAGTTGCCGGTGGAAGCCCGTGGGTACTTCTTCAAGAACGCCAGCTACCGCTGGCAAGACGGCGTCGGCGTCACGCCGGCGGTGCTTTGCCAGTCGCTGGCCACCGTGGCGCCGGCGGTCGTGCGGCAACAAGTGGCCAAGCCGGTCGACCCGTGGTTCGTGCTGGCGGCGGCTTTGCTGCTGAGTCTGTCGATGATCGGTCTGTTCGTCGCGGTCGGGCCGAAGCGGCGGAAGCCTCGCATGCTGGCAAGCGAACCACCCCGCGAGGAAACGCCATGACCCCGGCCGCTTGCCGCTCGATCGCTGTGATCGTGATGCTGCTGTTTGGGCTCTCCACGGCCGTCGTTTTTGCTCAGGACGAAGCGACTCAGGACGCCGCTGGTGAGCGGCTAGAGCGGCTGCTCGAAGAGGTGGAGTGGGCCGCCAATCGCCGCGCGGCGTTGACCACCGACGACGCGGCAGACCTGCTCCAGATTGCGCTGCGGCTCGATCGCGTTGCCGGCCTGCTAGCCGAGGCGGCCGACGGCGGCGAGTCGAAAGCCCGACGCATGCGGGTACAGGTCACTTCGGTGCGCGAGTTGCCGCTTGATACCGACGAGCAGAGCCGGCTTGAGATCGACAAGGGTTGGCTGTGCGAGGCGACGATCGAGCCGGACACGTCCAAGCCCTCAGTGGGCGCCGAAGCCGTGATGCTCGTTACGCTCGACGTGCCCTCGGCTTGGAACGCCGACGGAGTCTTGCCGCAGCCAATCGAGGCGATCGGCTTGCTCGTGGGGGCCGACCAACGGCTGCTCATTGTGCCGAAGATCGAATGGCGGCCGAAGCAGGCTGGCGGCGGCGTGAGCTTCGGCATGTCGCTGTTGGGTGACCTGGGGATGGATGTCGGCCTGCTTGACGCGGTGGAAGATGCCCGCCCGCTGCGGGCTGGCGAGCACGACTTGTTCTATGGCGTGCTCAACGCGGTGGGCGAGATCGGGGCCCACCAGCTGGCCCGCTTCGCGGCGGGCAACCTCGATCGCTTCGCGTCCACCTACGCGGTCGACGCGGAAGGCGTTGACGCCACGCTGGCCAAAGTCGTGCGTGCCCGGGCGAGCGAGGGGGAGTTCGCCGTCGCCCCGCTGTTCAACAACCCCGCGGCGCACCGCGGCGAGCTGATGGTGTTTGATGGAATCGTCCGCCGGGCGCTGCGGATCGACACCAAGACCGAGGCCGACGGCGAGCCGGCCCGGGCGGCCGAAGTGTTTGGCGTGGACCATTACTACGAGCTGCAGTTGTTCACGCCGGACTCGCAGAACCTGCCGCTGGTCTTCTGCGTTCGCGACCTGCCCGAGGGGTTTCACGTTGGCGAGAAGCTGCAGCAGCCCGCGCGGCTGGCGGGGTTCTTCCTCAAACGCTGGGCGTACCGCACCCGCATCCCGAAGCAGGGCGACCGGTCGGCAGATAAGCGGCAGGTGGCGCCGCTGCTCGTGGGGCGGTCGCCCCTGATCTTGGTGCCGCCCGCCGGCCCCTCGGCCCAGACGGGCCTGATCGCCGGCGGCGTGTTTGTGCTGCTGCTGCTAGCACTTTCGATCGGCCTCTGGCGGATGAGCCGCGGCGACCAGGCGTTTGAGGACCAGATCCGCACCCGCCTAGCCGAAGCCCCCGAGCAAGCCGCCGGCGACCTGGACGAGGCGCTCGACGCGCTGCGTGGTGAAGACCGCGAGAAGTGAGCTGCCGCGGCGCTCGCTCAACTGCCGACACCAAAAAGAGAAGTGACCCGCTTCGCCCTTCGGCTTAGGCTCTTCTCTATGGCAAGCAAGCAGTCTCAATCGCCGCCCGGCAAAGACGGCGGCGCCGCGACCAACCGCTACCCGTTCTGGGCCCTGCGGTTCTGGGCCGGCATGCGCACGCGGGCGTACTTTGGCATGCTGGCCCGCAACGGCTACCGGATCCACCCGTCGCGGTGGGCCATGGCCGCCATCTACGCGCAGATGTCGCCGTGGAACTCAGGCCTGTACCGACTGCAGCAAGCCGCGTTCGGCCGCCGCATCCAAGCGACGCCGGTCAAGCGGGCGCCCCTCTTCATCATCGGCCACTGGCGGAGCGGCACCACGCACCTGCACGAACTGCTCATCCGCGACCCGCAGTTCAACTTCCCCACCACCTACCAGTGCTTCGCCCCGCACCACTTCATCATCACCGACTGGGTTCTGCCGAAGCTGTTCGCGTTTATGCTCCCCAGCCGGCGACCAATGGACAACATGCGCGCCGGCTTCGAGCGGCCGCAGGAGGATGAGTTCGGCATGGTGGCCATGGGGGCGCCGACCAGCTACTACCGCTTCGCGTTTCCCAAAGAGCCGGCGCCGTGGCTCGATACGCTCAACACACGCCAGTTCTCGCCCGAGGATCGCAAGGCCTTCGAGGCGGCGCTCACTTACTTCCTCAAGGCGCTCTCGTTCAAGAACGGCAGGCGTCTCGTGCTGAAGTCGCCGCCGCACACCGGCCGAGTGGAACTGCTCGCCAAGCTCTTCCCGGGCGCCCGATTCGTGCACATCAGCCGGCACCCGTACGCCATCTTCCCGTCGATGAAGCACACCTGGCGGGCGCTCGACGAGGCGCAGGGGTTCCAGTTCCGCGAGGAGTATGGGCCCGAGGTCGACGAGTTCGTCCACGATTGCTACGAGCGGATGTACGAGGGCTTCGACGAGCAGCGCGCCGCCGTGCCGGACAAGCACTGGTGCGAGGTGCGCTACGAAGACGTGGCGGCCGACCCGGTGGGGCAGGTCGAGAAGATCTACGAAGAGCTGAACCTAGCCGGCTTCGAAGCCGCCCGGCCGGAGCTCGAGAAGTACGTCGATTCGCTCCGCGAGTACAAGCCGAACAAGCTGCAGGTTGAGCCCGCGCTTGCGCAGCAGATCGATGACCGCTGGAGCTGGTACCTCGACCGCTTCGGCTACGAGACCGCCGCTGCCGCCGCGGGCTAGCCGCTTGTCACTGCGGCAGGGCGCCCGGGTAGTCGCGGGCGGCGGTGCTCCAGGACCGGCTCGTGGCGCCGGGGGTGTCGTCGATGTTGAAGCGCTCGTCGGGCGACGCCTCGGCGTAGGCTTGCTCGTCGTGCCAGTTGGCGAACGCCCCGCGCAACAGGCTGCCGTTGGGCCGCATGCCGTCTGAAGACTGGCACCCAACCGAGCAAGCCAGGAGCAGCAGCCCACAGGCGGTGGTCAATTGAGACATCGGTAACTCTCCATAGAGTGGTGAACGGTCCTACGCCGCCCGGGGCGTCGGCGGCTTCTTGCCCTTGAGTTGGTAGACGTACGCCAGCACCTCCGCCACGGCGGCGTAGCTGCTGTCCGGCACGGGCTTGCCGGTGTCGACCTCTTTGAACAGCAGCCTCGCCAGGGGTTTTCTTTCGACCACCGGGATGTTGTTCTCGAGCGCCAGCCGCCGGATACGCTGCGCGATCACCCCGGCGCCCTTGGCTAGCACAACGGGGGCGGCCATCGTCTCCGGGTCGTACTGCAGGGCGACCGCCAGCTCCGTGGGGTTGGTCACCACCACGTCCGCCTTGGGCACCGCGTCGCCGATCCGGTCAAGCGCCATCTGCCGCTGCACCTGCTTCCGCCGGGCCACCACGTGCGGGTCGCCTTGCTGGCTCTTCATCTCCTCTTTGATCTCTTGGTGGCTCATCTTCAGGTCCTGCTCGTGCTTCCACTTCTGCACGGCGTAGTCGGCCAAGGCCAACACGAACAGCGCCACGCCCACCCAAAGCACGGTCTGCAGCGTGACGTCCGCCAACAGACGTCCACCGTCGAGCACACTGAGCGCCGAGGCGCCCATCACCTCTTCGGCACGGAAGGCAAGCACGGCGCCGCTGACAAGCGTAACGATGAGCACCTTGAACAGCCCGAAGCCGAGCTTCGCAAAGCCGGTCACGGAGAAGATGCGTTTGAGCCCCGCGAGCGGGCTGAGGCGCGAAAAGTCCGGCGCCAGTTTGTCAGGAACGAAGAGGAAGCCCACCTGCATCACGCTGGCGCCAACGCCAGCCAGCAGCAAAACCCCGAGCATGGGCGCCAGCGTCCACGCCAGCGTCCGGGCCGTGTTGTGGGTCTGCGCGAGCAGCACTCCCTTGTCGCCGCTGAGCGTCGAGGCGGAAGCCAGGCTCTCGCCGAGCACCTCGAGTCCGGTGTCGATGATTCCCGGGCCGAACATGCGGAGCAAGATCGCCGCGGTAAGCAGCAGCAGCGCGGAGCCCAGGTCTTGGCTGTAGGCGACCTGACCCTTCTTGCGTGCCTCGGCCCGCCGGTGCGGGGTCGGGTCGAACGACTTTTCGCCGCTTTGCTCGGCCACGCCCGTCGCCTACTGCTGAAGGGGTTCGGCGATCGGCGTCGGCTCCACCGCAGCGGCGGTGAGGTTCTCCAGCGCACCGGCAAGCGGTTCCTGGAACGCCCACGCGACGCCGCCCAGCGAGAGAAACATCACCGCCAGCGTCAGCAGCGAGTTCACACCGAAGCCGACAACCACCGTGTTGATCTGCGGCAGCGTCCGGCTCACCAGGCCGAGCACCACAGTCGAGAGGAACAACGCCACGACGATGGGCGCCGACGCACGCAGGCCGAGCTCGAAGCTTTGCGAGAGCATGGTGATCAACGCATCGGAATACGACTCGGAGAAGCGCGCCTCGCCCGGCGGCGCCCACCGGAAGGTTTCCAGCAACGCCTGGATGAGCATGCGGTGCCCGCCAATCGCGGCGAAGACAGTCAGCGTGAGGTAGTAGTAGACCTGCGAGAAGACCGAGACGGTGCTGTCGAGATCGGGGTTGAAGATCTCACCGAGCGCCATGCCGCTCATCTGGCTGATGATCTGGCCCGCCACCTGCACGCCCGCGAGCAGGATCATCAGGCCCAGGCCGAGCAGGCCGCCGACCAGCACTTCGCTGGTGATCAGTCGCGCTAGGCCGAACAGGTTCATCGCGGCGCCGCTGGCCGTGATCGCCGCGCTTGGCGCCACGACCGGCGTGATCACCACCGCCATGGTCAGCGCTAGCAGGCCGCGGACGCGGATCGGCGCCGAGGGCAGGCTTAGCAACGGCGCGGTGGCGACGATGCCGCCCACTCGGGCCAGCACCAGCACAAAGACCACGGCGATTTCAATCAGGGGCGCCGCCACAAGTCACTCCCGCGTGCGGAACCTCAAAGGGCGTCGGGGATGCCGGAGATGAGGTTGCGCGAGTACTCGATCAGCTGGCTCAGGATCCACGGCAGCGTGTAAGCGAGCGCCACGAGCATCGCCACCAGCTTCGGCACGAACGCGACGGTTTGCTCCTGCACCTGCGTGAGCGCCTGGATCAAACCCACGATCAACCCGATCACCACGCCCGCGACCAAGACGGGCGCCGCGACCAGCATGGTCATCAGCAGAGCCTCGCGGCCGAGGTCGATTGCAGAATCTGGGGTCATGGGGAGGCTGTCGTTGAGGAGCGCTGGGCGCTCGTTCTTCCTTGGCGGATTCGCGTTACACGAGGACCGAGAAGCTCTCCAGCAGCATCTCGATCACCAGTCGCCACCCGTCGAGCAGCACGAACAGCAGCAGCTTGAAGGGCAGGGAGATCAGCACCGGAGGGAGCATGAGCATGCCCATCGAGATGGTGACGCTCGCCACCACGATGTCGAGGATCACGAACGGCAGGTAGATCTGGAAGCCGATGATGAACGCGGTCTTCAGCTCGCTCAGCATGAACGCCGGCAGCAGCGCGGTGAGCGGCACCAGCTTCTCGCCCGGCTGGACGTTGTAGTACACGTACTCGGGCGGCTCGCCGTCGGCTTCGGTCAGATCGTCTTGGCTCTCCGGCAGGTACTGCATAAAGAGGTAGACGTCGTCATGGTTGTCGGTGCGATCGATCTGGTCGGCCATGAACCGGCGGATCGGCTCGGCCGAGAGCTGAAAGGCTTCTTCCAGGCCAATGTCGCCCTCCGTGTAGGGCTTGATGCCCTGGTCGTAAGAGGCCTGCCAAACCGGCGCCATCAGCAGCAGGGTGGTGAACAGCGCGATCGAGGTGATCACTTGGCTCGGCGGCAACTGTTGGGCGCCGAGAGCTTGCCTCAACAGCCCCAGCACCACAACGATCCGCACAAAGCTGGTGGTCATCAGCAGCACCGCGGGCGCCAGGCTGATGACCGTCAGCAGCAGCATCACCTGCAGCGATGAGCTGAGCTGCTCCGGGCTGGTCCACTCCTCGGGGCCGCCGACGTTCGGTAGCAGGCTTACCGGTCCCGCGTCGGCCGCGTCTTCCGGCGAAGGCGGCGCGGTGGTTACCGGCTCGATACTGATCGGCTGCATCACGGACTGGGCATCGGCGGCACCGATCCCCGATACGCCTATCAGCAGGACAATCGCGAAGCTCACGAGCTTATTCATAGGCCCGTCCCCCCGGCGTGTTGGCGTAGGCGTCGGCAAGCTTGCGGCGGTCGATCAACGACGCCTCATCGCCGAGGAAGCCGGGGGCCGCCGGCTCGCGGATGATCTGGTCGAAGACCTCCTGGAACGCCGCGGTGGCGCTCGACCCATGAGCCTGTTCGCACAGGCCGAGCAGCCGTGTCACCTCTTCGGGGTCGGTGACCTCGGTCAGCGTCTTCGGGCCTTCGGGCGTGAGCGCGACCAGCAGCAGCTTGTTGCCAACCTTCACGAGCTGAGTCACCTGCTTCCCAGCCAGCGGCGCCCGGCCGAGGACGGTAACCACCTCGTCCGGCAGCGGCCGAGCCGATCGCGGCGCCGCGCGGCGGTACGCCCAGGCGAGCATCAGCACCAGCCCAATGACCACCGCCAAACCGGCTCCAGCGGTGGTGAGATTCTCGGCGTCCAGCCCAAGGTCACCGAAGCCCGGCGCCCGAAACCCGATGGACGCGTCGCCGGCGGCTCCTTGCCGACGAGACGGCGGCGCCAACCGGCGATTGGTCTCGCCTTCGTTCTGCGGCTTTGGCATCGCATTCTGTGCCGACCCATCAGGCGCCAACACGCCCGAGGTCTCATCAGCATCCGAATGCGGAGTTGCTTCCGGTTTGGCCCTGACGGAGGTGCGTTGTGTTGCCGGCTCAGCAAGTTTCGGTACGAATGGGCTTCGCTCGGTCCCTATCGGATCGACCGGAGGAACTTCAACACGCGGCGGCGGATTGAAAGAGGTTTGCGCTACCGCGGCGTCGACGATGTCGCGGGACAGACTTCCGGGAGGGCGCGAGGTCTCTAGCGGCTTCGCATCGAACGCGGAGGCATCGAACGCGGCGGGCTCGGCAGCGGAGGGCGCGGTGGGGTAACGCGTGGGCGACTTCGACGTCGGCCCGCGAGCTACGAGCGGGCGGCCAGCCGATGCCGGCCATAGCGAGAGTTCGTCGCCGGCGGTTTGGCCAAGCGCAGAGGTGGCGCAGGCCATGAATGTGCCGAGCAGCAGAAATCGTAACGGGCGTCGCATCCTTGCAGCCCCAAGCGAAACGCCGACCTCCTGCCGGCGCGTGGTCAGCGGGGCTTGTAGGCGATCCCGTCACGCTCAGCCAGAGCAAAGCCGCTTGCTGGCAGCGGCGCGTATGCGGCCCCTTCGCTTAGGCAACCGCCGACTGCCCCGCCACCAGCTCGGTAACGCGGACGCAGAAGTTATCGTTCAGCACCAGCACCTCGCCGCGCGCCACGAGTCGCCCGTTGGCGTAGATATCGACCGGGTCGCCAGACAGTTTGTCGAGGGCAACCACCGCGCCCTGCCTGAGGCGGAGAACGTCTTCGAGCTGCATCCTCGTGCGGCCGAGCTCGATCCGCAGGTCGAGCTGAACGTCGCGAACTAGTTCGAGCGTCGCTGCTTCGCGATTCGGCGGCGTGCCTTCAAAGCTAGCAAGCTGAAATGGCTCAACCCCCGGCGGCAGCTCTGCGGGGCCCTGGTCCAGCGAAGCGATCGCCTCCTCGGCGCGGTTGAGCAGAAGCTCCACGTCGGATCCCGTCGCCGCCGATGGCGCTGCCGAACTCGGCATGGTCGC
Organism: Planctomycetota bacterium; assembly: GCA_039414355.1. GTDB lineage: Bacteria > Planctomycetota > Planctomycetia > Pirellulales > Lacipirellulaceae > JBCCQL01. Next base: position 19,689 of record JBCDJN010000038.1, read on the forward strand.
CCCCGCCGGAGCGCTGCCTTGCTCGACCGTTGGAGCCCCGGCGATCAACGCTTCAATAGCGCTCTGGTCGAGGGCCATGTCGCCCCCGCCCGCGCCGGCGTCGGTTGGCGGTTCGGGCTCCTCGCTCTCACCCCCCTGAGCCTGGGCAAGCAGAGCCTCGATCTCGTCTTGATTGATTAGGTCGTCGTCGGCCATCGGATTCCCTTCCGTCTAGCAATCGTCCGCCCGCGCCGGTCACCGCTCTACAAAGTTGAATCGGGTCACCAGGATCTCGCGGACCAGCGGCTTGCCCAACGCGCGGTTGGTTTTCTCGAGGATCCTCCGCTTGATCAACCCCAAACCCGGATCGGTGAGCTGGCTCGCCTCGGCGCTGTGAAGCGTAACCGTTACCTGGTCGCGGACGCGATTGCGATTCTTCTCGAACTGCTCGGCGAAGGCGGATTCCTCGTCTGCTAGCACGGTGCCGTAGAGCTCGAAATCTAGATTGATCGTCGTATCCGCCTCGGGATTGAAGCGAGTCACTGTAAAGGGTTCGCCGAGGCTGACCTCGACGGTCGGCTCCTCCGTACGCGTCTGCGCGTCCGTGATGGCGGTCCCGTCGGTTGCGCCGAGTAGATCGTCACCGTTCCGGGCGGCAACGAGGTTCCTCGCCAGCTCTTCGGTTTCGTGCGGCGTGGGGATGAGCAGCGCGGCCGCCACGATCTCGACCAGCACCAGGATCGAGACGAACGCAACCGCCTTGATCAGGCCGAGCATTGGCGAGCCGCTCTTCGTGGTCTTGGGTTTGTCGGGCATGGTTGCTACTCGAGCGATAAATGATCAGCGGCGTTGGCCGCGGTTGTGTCTTGATGTTGTTCGAGAGTCTCTGTCGGTTAGAGCACCTTTTCGTCAACGCCTACTCGCCGCCAACGGACTCGTCCCAAACTAGTATTTCAACACGAGCGTTTCGCTGGCGGTGATCTTCGCCTACGCCCCGGTCGATCGGCTCGAACTCCGCAGCCGCGCCAAGTCGGATACGGTTGGGGTCGATCCGGTTGCCGGCGTCGACCTCTTCTACAAGGAACTTCATCACTCGGTAGCAGCGTTGATAGCTGAGGTACCAGTGGTCACCCTCGGCTACCGGTTTGCGTGACGTGTGACCACGAATCTCAATCTTCTGGGGTTTGCCGGCGATCATCGCGGCGATCTCGCGCAGCTTGGTTCGATTGTCGTTGCTGAGCTCTGGGGAACCTTCTTCAAAAAACACACGCCCGCCGGTCGTCGCGTTTTTGCCGTGACGGATGGTTTGAACGCGAGTCTCTTCGCCTTTGACGGATTGGATTGGATTGCCGCCGCGCATGATGTCCAGCCGCTTCGCGCGGCCCATGCTGGCGAGGGTTTGCAGGTTGCTGTTACGCGGTGTAGTTTCGCCCGGCACGATCGACGAAATCGACGACTCGTGGCCGAACGCCCTCCGCATAGACTCTAGCATCGCTTGATAACGTTCTTCCTCTTTGATCTCGCTCATCGAGACCAGCATGATGAAGAACGTCAGCAAGAGAGACATCATGTCTCCAAACGTCACCACCCACTCGGGGATGCCGGGATCGGGTTCTTCCTCAACGGCCATGGGTGATGACGGTTGCTAGTGTCTGACGACAGGTTGTTTGCGGTTTGTGGGCGTCGGCTCGGGTTGGCGCGATCAGGCGGCTTCTTCCGCCGGTCGCTGGCCGGGCGGCAGGAAGGTGTTGAGTTTCTGTTCGATGACGCGAGGGTTCTCGCCCGCTTGGATCGCCATGATCCCGCGCAGGATGATCTCCATGGTTAGCTGCTCCTGCTTGTGAGTGAAACCGAGCTTCTCGGCGAACGGCAAGAACACCACATTCGACGCGATCGCGCCGTACATCGTGGTCAGCAACGCCACGGCCATGCCCTGGCCAATCGCCGAAGGGTCGCTCATGTCACCGAGCATGATGATCAGCCCCATTAGGGTCCCGATCATCCCAAAGGCGGGCGCGAAACGACCCATGCAATCCATCAGGGCTTTTCCGTCGCGGTGGCGGGTGGCGACCGCGTCGATCTCATTCTGCATGATGTCCTCCATCACCTCAGGCCGTGCGCCGTCTACCGCCATCTGCACGCCAAGAGTGATAAAGGGGTGTTCGATCTCCTCAACTTTGCCTTCCAACGCGAGTAACCCATCTCGTCTGGCGACTTCCGCGAGCGAAACCAGTTGCTTCACAATCTCATCGTTGCCCTGCAGCTTGTAAAAAAAGACCTTCAGGACGACCTTAAAGACGCCTAGGAAGTTCTTGAGTGGGAACGAGATCAGCGCCGCAGCAATGGCGCCGCCAACGACCACCATCACCGACGCGGGGTCGATGAACGCGTCGAGCTTGCCGCCGCCAAGGAAGATCGAGCCGATGATCAGCGCGATCGCGATGACGACGCCGGATGCCGAGGCGATATCCATGGTTGGGCGTCGTGCGGTGAGGGGCTAGAGCTTGGCTTCGCTACGCGGGGCCGCGGGCGCGAGCACCTTGTGCTGTTGGTACTCGAGCACGAGCCTGAGAACGTCGTCAGGGGTCTCGCGTGCGACTACGCGGTCGCCGGTTGTAAGGGTTAGGAAGGTGTCAGGCCGCGACTCCACGTACTTGATGAGCTCCGCGTTGAGCAGGAACTCTTCACCGTCGAGTCGCGTTAGCTTGATCATCCTTGTAATCCTTACGATCGGGCCAACACGCAGCCGCGTCCGGGTAGTCCGGTGCGTTGCAAACGTAGCTCACGCTAGGCCGTCAGACGGGCTCGCCGGCGACATTACTAACGCTGGAGGGCCAACAGCTCATCAAGCAGCTCCTGGGTCGTGGTAATCACCCTGGCGCCGCCTCGGTACTGGGTGCTGGCGAGGATCAGCTCGATCAGGTTCTGGCCGATGTCGGTGTTCGACAGCTCCACGGCGCCGGCGGTGAGGGTGCCAATGCCGTCCTCGCCCGGCTCGCCCAGGATCGGCTCGCCTGAGTTCACGCCGATGTTGAACAGGCTGTCGCCTACCTGCTGCAAGCCCGAGTTGTTGGCGAATCGAGCCATAACAATCTGGCCAACGGTTCGCTGGGTGCCGTTGCTGAACTGACCTTGTACCAATCCATCGTCGGTGATGATGAAGTCAGTGAGTACGCCCGGCGGGAAGCCGTCCTGGCTAGCGAAGTTCAGTGAACTCGTCGCTTCGCCCTGGGCGTCCGTTTCGCCCAGAGACTTGATGAGGCCGAAGTCTAGCTGCACTTCCAGCGGTGATTCGCTGGCGGTGTCATTTCGGAAGATCGCGATTCGATCTTGGTTAACGTTGACAAGGTCGCCGTTGCTATCGAACTGCAAGAGTCCGTCGCCAACTACGGTGGACGATCCGTTGATTGGCTGATTGTCACCGCTGGTGGCAAACCAGCGGTAGAACGTGCTTGTGCCGGTTGGGTCATCGGGCTGTTCAAGCACCGTCGTTATCCGCACGCTCAGGGGCAACCCCAGGGAGTCGTAGACCGTGATCTCCGTCGTTGTGCCAGGCCCGTCAGCGGGTTGGGTTTCTGTGAAGGTGATCCCGAGTGTATTGGTGCTTGTTGAGTCAGCGGGCTGCAACTGGAATGCGGTCAATGGAACATTGATGGCGTTCTCTTCGCCGAGGTTGCTCGTGATGACAATCTGACCATTCGAGTCGATTGTTACCCCCGATGCCGGTTGATCGCCATCGCTCGTACCCGTGATCTCGGAGTCGATGCCCAGCGCTTCCTCCATAAACGCAAGAAGCTCCGACACGGTTGTGTCTGTCGATTGCGGGTTGTCGGGGTCGCCGGTGATGGCGAGCGACTTTGGTGGGAGGGCGACTCCGTCTTTCTCGCCGGTGAAAGTGAGGGTGCCTTGCTGAAAGAAGTTCTCGACGTACGTGTCGCCGCTGCGGGTAACGAGATCTACCAGACGCGTCGCGAGCGACGCCGGGGGCCCGTCGAGGTTCACCTGTGCGCGATTCTCGCTCACTAGCGTGGCATCGGAGGTGCTGTCGACGTAGCTCGTGGCAGAAGAGGAGATTGGGTTCGCGTCGGTGTCGATGCGTCGGAACTGTCCTGTGTTGCCATTCACGCTGCGGTAGATGCGGAGCTGGTCAAAGCCCGCTGGCGCCTCAAGGTCGTCAAGGTTCAGTCGGATGCGGCCGCCTGGCGTTGAGAGCGCCTGTGAGCCGATCTGGGCAGTCGGCCTCGTCTCGATCAGGTCATTAGAGTTGTAGAAGGTTACGTAGTAGCTGTAGCTTCCGGGCTCGATGATGCTCGAGTCTAACTGTGTGTTAGTCACGAGAGTCGCGTCGTCGACCGAGTCGCTGAGTGTGGTTGTGGTGTTATCGTTGATCTGGGCGGCGAGGTAGAAATTCGTACCACCGGGTTCGGTTCGGTAGATGCGACGGCCCGATTGGAACGCGCCGGAGCCCGTGGGGATGCTGCTCAGGTCGACAGCGGTTCCGTCGCCGGTGACACTGAATTGAGCCGACGGGACGCTCTCGTTGCCGTTGTTGTCCAGCAGCGTGACGCGGTAGTTAACTGTGCCTGCACCCGGTCCGGTTGTTGTGCCATCGGCACTTGCGGCCGCCGCTCCCGTTGTTACTGGAGCGGCCGCTTCCGCAAGATCGGCCCCGTCAAAGGTAGCGCCGGTGGCAATCGGCGGTTGAGGGTACTCATTGGTTCCGAGCACGACCGAGGTGGAGATCGATGGCGTAGAGCCTGGATCAACTTCTGGATTTAGGACGCCTGTGAAGTTTACCGTCGAGGTTGCCTGTGCGACACGCTCGGCGCCTAGGTCGATCGTCAGCGGCGTGAGCGTGTTGGTTAGCAGGTCAAAGTCGTCATCGACCCCGTAGCCAAGCACTCTTTGCCCGGTAGACGTGACCACCTCGTTGGCGGAGTTGAGCTGAAGCTGTCCGTTCCTGGTGTAGAGCCGTGTCGTGGCGTCTTGGACGACCAAGAATCCGTCACCCTGGATTGCGACGTCCAGCGGGTTGGAGCTGATCTCGATTGTGCCCTGCGAGAAATCCGGGGCGATCTGCGACACCTTGACGCCAAGGCCGACCTGCCTTGGGTTGGTGCCGCCGGAGTTCGTGCTGGGCGCCGAGCCGATGCTGATGGTTTGTAGAAACTGTGTGGCGAAGATGGTGTTGGACTCTTTGAACCCTACGGTGTTCGAGTTTGCGACGTTGTTGCCTACTACGTCGATGGTGGTCTCGGCGGCCTGCAGGCCGGTGAGCGACGTAGTTAGTGCGGATTGAAGGCCCATGGTTAGCTCCTGGTAGGCGCGAGGCGCTCGGCGCCGTTTGATTGGAATTTGGATCGGTTGCTGTCGTGACGCTCAGTCGGGCGGGGTGATCTCCGCGATGTTGTTGAGCGTAACGGTGGCCTTCCGGGCGAACTCGAGGCGTTGGCGGGGGCCGGTTAGGGTGTCGCCGCGGTCGCGGTCGGCCGTGGTGTCGATGAAGCCGGTTGCCGGTCCCTGCAGGCTAGTGACGAGCTGCCGCTCGCCTTCGCCGCTGGCGTCGGTGCGGTAGACCTTCTTTCGCACGTCACCGGTCTCCGGCAGGTTCTTGATCTCGACGGAACCTGCGAACTCCGGCACGCTGGACGTGTTGGTGGCAACTTCCACGCTGAAGAGCGTGCCGTCTTCGTTCTCCCAGACGACCTCGTAAACGTAGTCGCCCCCGGCCAGGCCGCCGTCGGTGTCCGACGGTTCGGCGGTGACGTCGACCGCCAGGTCGAGCTTCGGTGTGCCGTTGTCGATGGTCACCTTCCGGACGTTGCCGCTGACCCGCTCGCCGGCGTCGGTCAACGCCACGACGTCGGCGCCGATCAGGTTGGTGGCGCTCGAAACGTTCTGGCCGAGCAGCACCGCGTCGAGAGTTTCGGTCAGGTTGTCGGAGGCGGCGATCTCACGGATCTGACCGATCTGGGCGACGAGCTCGTCGTTCTCCAACGGGTTGAGCGGGTCTTGGTTTTGGAGCTCCGCGATCATCAGGTCGAGGAACTCGTCGACGTCAAGGCCGTCAAGCGCGCTGTTCGATCCGAACGGCTCGCTGGCGGAGGCGCCCGAAGCGCCTTGGATCTGTGACATGCTGCCCTCCGTGGTAGCGGGTCGGTTTCTGGGGTCGTGTCGCTGGGGCCTCCGCGGCGTCAAGCCACGAGGTTGATCGCACCGTCGCCGCCGATTGCGGGGTTGGCGGTCAGGGGCGATTGCTCGGTGATGTCGGTCGTGGGTGTCTTCGTTTGGTCGCTTCTTCCGGTGGTCGAGCTGGGTCGGTCGTCGTCTTCGGCTTGTTCCTGCTGCGACGCTTGCCCATCCTGGCGGACGTCGACGTCGAACTTCTCGATGCGGATCTCCTGCTCGGCGAGCCGCTCGCGGAGGGCGGGCAGGTTGTCGAGCAGCAGATTGCGTGCGTTCGCGTTGTCGGTCTCGAGCGTGGCGGTCATCGCCCCCTCGCCGAGCGAGAGCTTGATCTGCACCGTGCCAAGCTCCGGCGGGCTGAGCCGGAGGCGGACCTCGCCGCCGCGGTCGGCTGCGGACTGGATGGCTCGGCTCACGCGGGCGACGAAGCGGGCCGGGTCGACACGGAGCGTCGTTTCGTCGCCGCTGGACTGTTGAGCGCGGCCGGTTGGAAGCCGGCCGGCGGCGACCTCGGTGAGTGAGGCGGCCGGCGCCTGCGGCTTGGGAGAATCAGCGGCTGGTTCGGCGCCTGCGCTGTCCGCGTTGGTTGCGGGGGGCAGCGTTTCGATGACCTCGGCAGCGGAAGTCGGCTTGGCGTCGGTGGCTGACTCAAGCGGCGCCGCCTCTTGGGCGACGGGTGTCTCCGAGCGTTGCTCACCGCCGGTGCTTTGCTGCCGGCGTTGATCCTGCTGGTTGCCCTCACCGGTGGCCGCGGCGGGCGGCTCGGGAGCCACGGTTTGGGCTTCGGTGTTCGGGTCCGCGACGCTCGTGGTTGTTGTTTCGGGGGACGGCGGCTGGTCAGAAGGCGAAGTCGCTAGCGCGTCGCTCTCGGCCGCCGGCTGGTCGGGTTGTGCCTGCGGCGCTGCTGTTTCGGCGGGCTTCGTTGCGGCGCTCGCGGACTGGGCCTCGACGGCGTCGGGCGATGGCGTGCCGGTTTGCGTCGTGGAGCCCACGGGGGTCGCACTGACCGGCTCCGCGGCTTCGGCGGCGGTTTCGGTCGTGACCACGAACTGCGCGGCGACGTCCTCGGTCGTCGACGTCTCGGCGGCGGCGATCTCCGGCGTCACGTCGGTTTGGTCGGGCGTGGCGAGCAAAACAAAGTCGGTGGCGGCCGCAAGTGCCTCGTCCTCGCCTTCGTCGCTATCCACGTCGGCGGATGCGGTGTCCGTATCGCTCTCGCTGTCGCTTGCCGCGGCGGCGGCGTTGGCCGATTCGTTGTCCGTCGCCGTGGCATCTTCGCTGGGTTCGTTCTTCTCAGTGGACACCGCGGGATCCGACGGCGCCGGTGATTCGCCATCGGTCTCGTTGTCTTGCTCGCGCGTTGTGGGGCGCTCGCTGCTTTCGGTCGCCCGGTTGAGCGTCTCAGCGAAGCGACTGTCGTCTGACTCGGCGCGCGGGCCGCCGGCGCGTTCCGCGGACTGCGGACGCGCTGTGAAGTCGAGTGCCGATGGCGTTTCGATGGGAGGGAGGCTCATGCCGATTGCCGGGCTACTGGGACTTGATGGCTTCGAGTTCCTCGATCGTCTTCTTCATCTCCTCGGCCTGGGAGCCGCCAGAGAGCATGAAGCGGTGGATGTCTTTCAGGTCGTCGAGGTCGTTCTCATCGAACCGCTTGAGCAGGTTCTTGAGCTTGCCCGTCGACATGCTGTTCATCAGCAGGATGACATCCTTCATGCCGTCCGGCTCTTTGAGGAACTCGATCAGTTCTTGCTTGGCGGCGTCGGGCGCGAGGAACTCAAGGTGTCGCACCACGTCGGCGACCGCTTTCTTGCTAGAGAGTTCGCCCTGGCTCTGCAGCTCTTTCTCGATCTTGTTCGCGAGCTCGCTGAAGTGGAGCGTCGCCGTTTCCAGTTTGCGGAACGAGTGGTCGAAGGCGTCGCTGCCGCGTTTGAGTGCGTCCTGCTTGACCTCGAAGTTCCGGGCGTAGACGGCGCGATAACGCTCGATGTCCGCCAGCGACGGTTCCTCGTCCGGGACGGCCGCTTTCTGCTCCTTCTGCTCCTTCTCGATGCCGTCGATGTCGACGTCGTGGACCAGCGCTATGATGCGAAAGACCTTCTCGTCATCCAGCCGAGAGGTCTGCCACAGGTAGCCGACGCCGACCACCAGCGACAGGACCGTCGCCGTGCAAAGGTAGCCAATCAGTGTTAGGAGAAAACGCATGGTTTAGCCCGTGGCTCGGCTCGCTGAGGGGCTGGCTTGTCCGCGGGCCCACGCATTACGGGCGGCCTCGTCGGTTTGGGTCGCTTCGCGGCGGCTCTGCTCGGCGTCGTGCTGGGCTTGCTGCCGCTCGTCGAGCAGGTCAAGCGTCTTCACGCGCTGCTCGGCGGCCACCACGGCAGCGCGGCGGCGATCGATCTCTTCCTCGAGCAGCTTTGCCTTGTGATCGAGGTCGGCCACCTGAGCGCGAAGCAGCAACTCGTAGCGTTGGGCGGCCAGCATCCGGTTCACGTCCAGCCGCGGCGCCGACGCCGTTTGGCCGAGGAAGCTCCGGATGCCGGCGAGTTCCTCTTCCACCTGAGCGCGCTGCGTCGCGAGCTTGTCGGCGGCTTGGAACGCCTCGGCGAGGCGGCCGCGCAGCTCGTCGCGCTCGGTCGAGCGGACGCGTCTGACGGCTTCAAGTTTGAACTGATGGGTTGCCATGATGGTGTGCTTCTACAGCTTCAACTACGCGTTCGGAGTTGGCGTCGGCTGCGTTATGGGTGTGATTGGCGCAACAGGCGCGGGTTGGGGCGGGACCGCTTGGGCCGACGGGTTCGGCGTGGCCTTCGCGGGGCTCTTGCACTTTTCGGCTAAGGCGATGAGCTGAGCCGCGCTGTCGCCCGCTTCACCGTCAACGCTCTGGCGCAGCAGGCTGTTGATCTCGTCACGCATGGCGATCGCCGTGTCGACCGTTCGGTTGCTCCCCCGTCGGTAGGCGCCGATCGAGATCAGGTCTTGGTGCTCCGCGTACGCGGCCAGCAGCCCGCGGATCGTCTGGGCCGCTTGCTGCTGCTCGGCGGGCGTGACGTGGTTCATCAGCCGGCTGATGCTCTGGAGCACATCAATCGCGGGGTAGTGGCCTTCAGCGGCGAGCTTGCGGGAGAGCCAAACGTGCCCGTCCAGGAGGCCGCGCACCGTGTCGGCCACGGGCTCGTTCGGGTCGTCGCCTTCGACCAGCACGGAGTAGTAGGCGGTGATGCTGCCCGCGCCGTAGCGGCCGGCACGCTCGACGAGTTGCGGCAGCAGTGCGAACGTGGAGGGCGGGTAGCCCCGTGTCGTAGGAGGCTCGCCGGCGGCCAGGCCGATCTCGCGGCTGGCCATCGCCACGCGTGTGACTGAGTCGACCAGCAGCAGCACGTTCTTGCCGGTGTCGCGGAAGTGCTCGGCGATGGCCGTGGCGGTGAAGGCGGCTTGCATGCGCATCAACGCCGGCTCGTCGCTGGTGGCGACCACCACCACGCTGCGGGCCAGGCCCTTGGGGCCGAGGTCGCGCTCGATGAAGTCGTTCACCTCTCGGCCGCGCTCGCCGACCAGGCCGATGACGATCACGTCCGCCTGCGTATTGCGGGCCATCATGCCGAGCAGCACGCTCTTGCCGACGCCCGAGCCGGCGAAGATGCCAAGCCTCTGGCCACGCCCGCAAGTAAGCAGGGCGTCGATGGCTCGCACGCCGGTGGTGAGCGGCTTGTCGATGCGAGGGCGCTCGGTTGCAGTGGGGCACGGCGTGTCGAGCCGCGCGCGGTCGGGCAGCATCGGCTGCGGGCGGCCATCGATGGTCAGGCCGTGGGCGTTCACCACGCGCCCGAGCAGACCCGGGCCGACACGCAGCCGCCGGCCGCTGCGAACGAGGGTGACCCGGCTGCCGCGGCGGACGCCGTTCATCTTTTGGAAGGGATAGACAAGCGTCATGCGGTCGCGGAAACCGATGACCTCGGCCTCGATCGCGGCGCCGCCGTCACGCTCAACGCTCACAATGGCGCCGAGCGGTGCGGGGAAGTCCGCCACGGCGGCGGTCATGCCGACCGTTTCGACGACGCTGCCTGCCAGCGCCGTTGGCAGCGTGCCCGCCAGCGAGTGGTTGTCCGTAGCCATAGTTGGCCTCTGGTTTCCGAATCGCCTGACGCGGGTTAACTGAGGTCTTGAACCAGCCGCTCGAGCTGCGACTCGATGCGTTGGTCGATCGTGCCGTACTCGGTTTGCACCACACAGCCGCCGCGAGTGACGGTTGCGTCTGCGACGACCGTCGCCGGCGCCACGGGGCCGAGCGCCGCCGCGATGCGTTCCGCCTCGGGCCCGAGGTTGCCGATGTCTTCCGGGTTCAGTCGCACCGTCAACCGCGAGGCGCCGGCCGCTAGTTCCAGCGCTTCGCGGAGCCACTCGGCGCTCACTTCGGGTTGCGACTCGAGCTGCCGGCGGAGGACCTTCTCCGCCATCCGGCCGCACAGGCCGACCGCCGATCGGTCCCAGTAAGCGAGCCACTCGCCGCGGGCGTCGGCGAGCTGTTTGACCAGCTTGTCGAGCGCCGGCCGGAGCGTGGCCATCTGGCCCGAGACCTTCTCGGCGAGCAGCTTCTCGATGGCCGCCTCGGCCGCCGCGCGGCCGGCTTGTTCCGCCTTGTCGCGAACCTGTTTCGCCTCGGCGTGGGCCTCTTGGACGATCTTCGCCGCCTCGCTGCGGACGGATTCCAGGTAGGAGTCGGCGTGAGTGGAGAGGTTCTTAAAGTCGAACGCCACCGGTCGCGTGGCCGGACCGCTAGCCGCTTCGGTCTGCTCTTCGCGTCGGATAATGGTTGCCATGGCGGGGTCTTTCGTCTTGATCGATTCGCGGCCTGCGCTCGTCGCCAGCGGGGCGCGGGCGGTTGGCCGCGCCGCCGCGATGACGACCGCCGCCGTCTCGGCCATGGCTCGTTGGGCGGCCTCCACGTCGCGGAGGCGCGTGGGGCCGAGCGCCTCGATGTGCCGGCGGAGCTGGCGGGCTTGTTTGTCGGGCACCTGCGACTCGATCCGCCGCTGCAGCGCGTCGCTGCCACCCGCCAGAGCGAGCAGCACCAGCCTGGACGGCGTTCGCCGCACGACCTCGGCGAGCATCGCGACGGGCAGACGCTCAAGCACGCTGAACGGAACCCGCGGCGGCTCGGTGGTTGCTGGTGGCGCCGCGGGCGTTTCTGGTTCTTCCGGCGGCGCCTCTATTTGTTGAATCGCCGGCTGCTGGTCAGTTGATTCCGTGGTGGTCGATGGCTCCACGGTCGGCGGCGACGCGGACTCCCAAGACACCTCATTGAGCCAGTCGCAGCCGCGGCCCGCGAAGTGGACGCGGAGTTGTTCGCGGCCCTCGGGCGCCGCGGCGCGGAGAATGGCGTCGACCTTCGCCAGCCGCCCAGCCCGCATGCGACTCGCCCGCCGCTGCTGGCTGACCCAGTGTTTCAGGTCTTCCGCGACGAGCGAAAGCGTGTCGGCGTCGCCCTCGTCGAGCGACGCGAGCCGCTCGATCGCGGCGGCACGCAGATCGAAACGGAGGTCGTCCAGCACCTCGGCCGCCTTGCCGGGGGGCAGGCAAGAGAGGGCGACGGCCGCCACGCTGGGCTGCTGCCGCTGGAGGTAGGCGGCGATCCAAGCCGGGTCGGCCTCTTCAAGCTCGCGGCTGGGAGTCGCCGAACTGTCGCGGGGTGATTCTTGCGGTGCTCGCTCAGTCAGCGGCACGGGCGACGGCGCTTCGTCCGCCGCGTTGCCAGCGGTTGCGGATAGTTCCAGCTCAACGCCAATCGCCGCTTCGCTTGCCTCGGAAGGTTCGCCACGCACGGCCCGCGCCACGCCAAGGCGTTCGTCGTCCGACACGTCGCCCAGTTCGCGGATCGCGTGTCGGAGACGCTTCGACTCGGCCGGCGACAACTCCGCGAGCAACGCCGCGGCGGATTCCGCGTCGAGGCTCCGCAGCAGGATTGCGGCGTTTCTGAGTTGACTATCGCTTGTGGCCATCGTCCGTGATCTCCGCGTCCTCCCCAGGGGGAGACGCTATCTAGCGCCCGCTTCGTGCGGGGCGTGTCTTGCCGTCGGTCTCTTCGCGTTAAGCGACTCTGCCGCTCCGCCAACTAACCCGCGTTGGCGATCCAGGAGCGGAGGATCGCGGCGGCCGCCTCGGGGTCGTCGCGGACGATCTCCGATAGGTCGTCCTTCAGCGAGTCCGCTTTCTTGAGCTTAAGCTTAGGCCGCCCCTCCTCATCCTCCTCTTCCTCGTCCGCCGAGGACGCCGGCTTGGTGAGCAGCCCTTCGCCGTCGAGCTGCAGAACCGCCGCGCCGCCGTCATCGTCACCCGTTGGCTTCACCATCGATCGCAGCATGAGCAGGCTGAAGACCGCCAGCGCCGCCATGCCCAGGGCCCCGGCGTTGCTTGTGGTCCAGCCGAACGCCTCGTTGACGATCGAGGGCTCCGGCAGCGGGGCAGGCTTGGGCGTATCGATCACCACCACGTTGACCTGCTGGTAGTCGTCTTCACGCTGTAGCTTTGGGAGCAGCGGCTTAACCGCGTTCTTGACGCGGGTCTCGATGTCTTGCACCGCGCGCTGCATGTCGGCTTCTTCCATCCGCTCCGGAACGTCGCCGGTGAGCAGGGCTTGGGTTTCACGCCACACCGCGACGACGTAGTCGCGGGGCACCTCGATGCTCGCCTGGATCTCCTTGGCGATCATGCCGGCGGTGACCGTCGACGTCTCCGTTTCGCCTACACGACTCTTTACGACGGTCTTCCGTTCCTTGGTCGACTGGTCGGTCTCCCTCTGCGGCTCATCTTCCGCACGCGGCCCGCGCGGGCCGTTTGCGGTGACGCCCGGTCTGCCTACGTTGTCGGCGACATGCTGTGTCGTTTCGGACTCGCTCTCATCGACCGATTCCTCCACCGACTGCGGGTCTGGCTTCCTCTCGTAACTTGTGGTCTGAACCGTCTCGTCCAGGATCGCGTTAACCTGAACCCGCACACCCGGGATGAAGCTCAAGTGGCTGTGAATGTCTCGGCGGAGCTCATTCTCAACGCGGGCACGCTCGCGGTGGAACAGCGTCTCATACTCCTCGGCGTTATCGTCGACGCCGAAGGCGGCATAGTCGTCGCCGCCCATGTTGCTAATCGTTACGTCTTCGGGCGACATGCTGGTGAATCCGCCCGCAACGAGCTTGGCGATGCTCCGCGACCGGCGGTTGGTCAGCGATTCACCTGGCTTGGGGAGCACGCTAACCGTTGCGCTGGCCATCTCGGTTGGGCGTGGCCCGCGCGTGGTCCGCACGTCGTAGATCACCGAGGCCTGCTGCACCCAGGGGTACCATTCGACGATGTGCGAGAACTGCTGCTGCTTGGCCTGCTTGATCCGTTGCAGCTTCTGCTCGCGTGAATCGAACGGGTTGCTGTTCTCAATCGCTTCTCGCATGTAGTCGCTGGCGTGTTTCGGTAACGCCTCCTCGGCGGCGACGGCGGCGATGTACTCGTGGCGTTTGCCGCGGGGCACCTTGATGCGGCTGCCCTCGACGTCGAAGTCGTTCAGCCCCGCCTTGCTGATGGCGGCGGTCATCGCGTCGATCTCGGCGCTGGAGAGCGGCTCGGCGCCGAAGAGGTACTCGTTAGCGCCGGTGGTCGATTGCTTGAACAAGAAGCCGATGCTCACAACCACCACGGCCAGCAGCAGGCCAGCCGTAACCCGCGCCGCCGGGGTCATCGACTCCACCAGCTCGGTGATCTGTTTCGCGAATTGATTCAGGAAGTTCACGGGTAGTGGCGAGTGCTAGTGGCGAGTGGCGGAGGCGTTGTCGCGTGAGTGGTTTGTTCTCTCGGAGGCTCTTTGGGTTAGATGCGGATGTCCTTCACTTCCTGATAGACGTCCATCACCTTGTTGCGGAGCTGCATGGTCATGCGGAACGCCAGGTCGGCCTTCTGGACGGCGGTGAGCACCTCGGCGGGGTTCACGTCGCCGCCGGTGAACAGGGTTTCGACCGCATGGTCCGCCTGCATCTGCATCTCGTTGACGTTCTGGAGCGACTCCATCAGCAGGTTCTTGAATCCGCTCGACGCGGTGGCCTCGTTTCCACTGGCGCCCACGCCGGGCATCGGCGCGGCGATCTGCTGCAGGCCCGGGATGTTCATGGGGTTGATGCTGTTCATGACGACGGCCGTGGCGGAGGAGCGTCAGCAAGGTGCGTTAGGCGATGATGCGGAGCGTTTGGGAGCCCAGGTCTTTCGTGATCTCAATGACGCCGATGTTCGCCTCGTAGGCTCGGGTGGCTTCCAGGGCGTCGACCATTTCGGTGGTCATGTCGACCGCCGGGTAGGCGACGTAACCGTTGGCGTCGGCGTCGGGGTGACCGGGCTGGTACTTCATGTTGGGCGGCTCGGTGGAGTGCTCCACCGTCGCCACCCGCACCCCGTGCCCCCCGCCTGACGTGGCGACCTCGGGGTTGGTTGCGAAGGTGACAAACCGCGGCTGGTACGGGTTCGACCGGCCCATCTCATCGCGCGTGGTCGACATGTTCGCCAGGTTCGAGGAGATGGCGTTGAGTCGAGTGCGCTGCGCAACCAGGCCGCTCGCGCTGACATCCATTGCGGAAAACATACGCTTGGACTCCCTTCCTCGTTACGTGCCTGCTTGTGCGTTAGATAACGCGCTCGCTGATGGCGGACTCGAGTTGGCGGAACTGTGCGGTCATCAGGCTGATGGCCAGGTTGTGCTTGCCGTGGTTCTTGGAGATCTCGGTGATCTGCTGCTCGAGGCTCACATCGCTGCCGTCGTGGTAGAGCAGACTGTCCATCGAGGCGCCGATCTCAGCGAGGCTCTTGGTCGTTGCGGGGACGGTTTGACCCCCGAGGCTCTGGGGTTTGGATTCTGCTTCGAGGGCTTGCTTAAGGCTTTGCTCGAACCGCTCAACCGATAGGTCGCGTGACTGGTAGCCGGGCGTGTCGAGGTTGGCGATGTTGCCCGCGAGCACGCCGTGGCGTGCTTGCGTGAAGTTCACCACTTGCTCCAACACGCCAATGGTCGAGTTGTTGAGCAGTTGGTTGATCATGGTCGTTAGGGTTGGTTGGCGACGGGTTGCAACTGGCGTGCCCTTCGTTGGGCGGCCGGCGATGCTTGCCTAGCCGGCAAAGGTTAAGGCTCTTGGCCGCTTGTCGTGTGTTGGTTGGTTCCTGCGCCGGCAGAAGCCGCCGATCGCTCGGCAGGGTTTGCTGCTAGCAGTCGGTGGGTTCATCACGCGGCCTTCCCGAAGGTCTCGCCCGGCGCAAATCCATAAGCGCGGAGCTTGCCACTGAGGGTGCGGACGCCGATCCCGAGCGACTCCGCGGTCTTCTGCCGATGGCCGTTGAACCGCTGGAGCGCGGTGAGGATGGCTTGGCGTTCCACCTCGGCGAGCTTGGCGGGCAGCTCCGGTTGCGGCGACGGGCTTGCGTCGTCCGCGGCCGCGTTGGGGCTGAGCCAGGGCTTGATCAAGTCCGCGGGGATTTCCTCGGCGGTGGTCAGCACGCACGCCCGAGTGATGATGTTCTGCAGCTCGCGGACGTTGCCCGGCCAGGGGTACTCCCGCAGCAGTTGCCGAGCATCCTCGGCGAGGACACACGAGCGGCCGATGCGGGTCTCGGCTTGCAGCAGGAAGTGGCCGGCGAGCAGCAGCACGTCTTCGCCGCGGGCCCGGAGCGGCGGGACGGCGACTGGGAGGACCGCTAGGCGGAAGTAGAGGTCTTCGCGGAACTCGCCCGCCTGCACGCGATGATGCAGGTCGCGGTTGGTTGCGGCGACCACCCGCGCGTCGAGCTCGCGCGGCTCGCTGTCTCCCACGCGTTCGAAGAGGCGTTCCTGCAGCACTCGCAACAGCTTGGCTTGCAGGTGCGGGTTGATTTCAGTGATCTCGTCCAGCAGGATCGTCCCGCCACTCGCCTGCTCGAAGCGGCCCACGCGGTCGGAGTCGGCCCCGGTGAAGGCGCCGCGGCGGTGGCCGAAGAGCTCGCTCTCGGTGAGTTGTTCGGAAAGCACCGGGCAGTTGAGGCCGACCATCGGCCCCGAGGCGCGGCGGCTTTGAGCGTGGATCGACTGGGCGACCAGTTCCTTGCCGGCGCCGCTCTCGCCCAGGATCAGCACGGTTTCGTCGGTCGCCGCTACGCGGGCGATCTGTTGGCGGAGGTTGAGCATCGCCGGGCTCTCGCCCAGCATGGTGGGCGTCTCGCCGAAGCCGCCGGCGACAAGCCGGGCACGCTTCAAAGCGCGGTCGACCGAGTGCTCAAGCCGCAGGGCGTCGAACGGCTTCTCGAGGTAGTCGAAGGCGCCTCGCCGCATCGCCTCGACCGCGGTGTCAACGCTGGCGTGGGCGGTGATCATGACCGTCTGCGGCGGCCGCTCGCCGCGGGTCAGCCGGTCGATAAACTCCAGGCCCGTCATGCCGGGCATCTGCAAGTCGGTCACCACCACATCGGCCGGGGCCCCGGCCCGGTGACCCAGCGCCTCGACGGCGCTCGCGCACGCGTGCACCTCGTGCCCCGCCAACCGCAACACCTCGGCGATCGATTGCCGGGCGGAGGCGTGGTCGTCCACTACCAGCACGGCGCCGGTCGCGGGTTCGGGCTTGGCAGACGCGACGCTCAAGCGGCGGCTCCCATGGCTTTACGCGGGATGCGGATGGTGATGGCGGCCCCGCCATCCGGGCAGTTCTCGGCGGTGACCTGCCCGCCGTGCGACTCGGCCACGTGGCACACAACGGAGAGCCCCAAGCCGGTGCCGCGCTGCTTGGTGGTGAAGAAGGGCTCGAACAGCTTCTCGCGTTGCTCGTCCGTGAGGCCGGGGCCTGAGTCGGCGATCTCCAGCTCAAAGCCGTTGGGGCCTTCGTACGAAGTGATGACCAGGTCGCCGCCCTCGGGCATGGCGTCGAGGGCGTTGATCACCAAGTTGAGCACCGCGCGGCGGAGCATCTCGCGGTCGGCCCGCAGGAGCGTGTTCGGCGGGACGTCAATGTCGACCTCCACGCCCTGGGCGTCGATCTGCGGCGCCATCGACTCGCAGACCTCTTCGACCATGGAGCAGACCAGGAAGCTATCCCACTGCGGCTGGCGATGGGCGGTGAAGCTGAGCAAGTCGTTCACGGTACAATCCAGGGCGGTGAACCCTGCCTCGATCTTGGAAAGGGTTTCCAGGCCGGTCGCGTCGCCGGCCAACCTCCTCTTCAGCAGGCTC
Organism: Planctomycetota bacterium; assembly: GCA_039414355.1. GTDB lineage: Bacteria > Planctomycetota > Planctomycetia > Pirellulales > Lacipirellulaceae > JBCCQL01. The sequence continues at coordinate 37,069 of JBCDJN010000038.1, forward strand.
AGATAGAGCGAAACGGGCACCAGGTTGTTCCGCACCTCGTGAGCCACGTGCGACGCCATCTGCCCGAGGTCGGCCAGGCGGTTCTTGCGGGCCAGCTCTCGGTTCTTCGCGGCGAGCTCTTGCGTCAGCCGGCGTACCTCCGACTGAAGCGTGGCGTGTGTCCGCTCAAGCCGATCGGTCGCCGACTGCCAGGCCTGCAGCAACTCGCCGAGGTCGGGCGACGGATCGCCGCCGTCGAACAGGCGAAGCGTCGGCTCGGCGGGCGAGGGCGGCGGCCCCGCTGCGTCCGGTGTTAGGTTTTGCTTGGGAATGCTCATGCTCAGCCCTCGCTCGACAGGTCGAGGGCGGTAGGTTGGGGCGTGGCCGTTGGCGGCGCGACGGGCGCCGGCGCGGCGGCCGGTCGGTTGTGCGTGCGGTACGCGTCGGCGGCGTTGTGGGCGGCTTGCGAGCGGCGTAGCTGGTCGGCAACGTTATCGCGCCGCTGGGTCATCGCTTGCTCTTGAGCGCGCTCCATCTCCATGACCTCGGCCAGCAACGAACGGCAGGCGTCGGCGTCGGCAGCGCAGGCGGCGCGTCGCTCGGCGCTCGCCCAGGTGCGGGACTCGGGGTCTTGTTCGCGGAAGGGCTCGATGCCGCGCTCCGCGGCCTGCAGCGCGGTCAGCAACCGTTGCTTCGCCGCCAGCAATCGCAGCAGCGCGTCGATCTCCCCGTTGGCAACGAGCTCGCCCTGCCGCTTTCCGACTTCGCGCAACTGCTCCAGCACCGCGCGTTTGCCGCGGATCAGCTGGGCGAGGCGTTCGGTGTTGTCGGGGGAGGGCTTCAAGGTCACCACACGCGGATCTTGTTGAGCAGGTCGAGCCACTGGTTGCGGCTGCGGTTGGTGGAGACGAGGAAGTCGGCGTCTTCGGGCAGGCGTTCGAGGGCGAGCAGCGCTTGGTCAACGTTGCCCCGCGCCTTGTCCGGCTGTCCAATCCGCCGCCAGCAGAACGAGATCTGCATGAGCGTTTCGAGCACGAATGGCTCGTTCTGGTAGAGCGCAGAGACGTTCGAGTACTCCTCGACCGCCTCGCGGTATCGTTCTAGATCAAACAGGACCGAGCCCTTGAACATGTAGCAGTTCCGCAGCATCAGGTCGTCGGTCGAGTCGGCGGAGTTGCTGCGGCTGATCTCGCGCTGCACGCGGTCGTAGTGCTTGAGCGCCGAGCCGAGCAGCTCTTTGTAGAGGCGTTCGTTCTTCTCCCGCTCGTTGACCGCCTTGGTTTCTTCGAACCGGCGTTTCGGCTCCTCGGCGGCTTGGCGGTAAGACTCGGCGACCAGGTAGCTGGCGGTCCGGCGGCGGAGAGCGCCCGGGTAGCGGTAGATCGCCTCCTCCAGGTGGTCGATCGCTTCGGTGTGACGGCCCACCTCGTGGAGCAGCTCCCCGAGTTCGAACTTTGAGTCTCGCCACTCGGGGCTGCGCGGCGACAGGGTTCCGCCCACGAGGTTCTCACGGAGGAGCTTCTCGGCGCGGTCGTACTTGCCACGGTCGCGGTGCGCTTTGGCCGCCGCGAGCCGGGCGCCGTACACGGCGGCGTCGTTGGGGTGGAACTCAATGCACTCCTCGAACGCCTCCACCGCCTCGTCCGCCTCGCCCATCGCCAGCAGCGATTGCCCAAGCCGCAGCAGGGCCTGAGCGTTGTAGAGTTCCGGCTCGTTGCGGATGTAGTCTCGGAGGACGCGGATCGCGCTGGTGTAGCTCTGGCCGCGGTAGTACGACTCCGCCGCGCGCCAGAGGTCGCCGGGGTACTTGGCCGTGGCGAACCGGTCTTCGGCAAGCTGCTCGTAGGTGACGCCCGCCTCACGCAGCCGGCGACGGCCCTGCCTCTGCAGCTCCGGCAGCCACGCGTTGCCCGAAGCCTTCTCCAGGAGCAGATCGCCCCACCGCTGCTGGGTCTCAGCCTGCAGCTCACGCTTCCGGGTTGGGCCGAGCAGGAACTCCAACGCATCGATCAGCGACAGTGCCGCGTCAAACTGCTCTTCGTCAACGTAGCGCTCCTGAGCCGCGAGCAGCGACTTCTTGAGGTCGTTAACCGATAGCAGGTCGCTCTGGTACGCCGCGGTGTCTTCCACCGTGCTCGCCGCCCGACGCAGCGCCACGAGCGCCGGTTCGGGTTGGCTGTCATCCAGCAGAAGGTTGCCCTCGGCAACCGACGCGGCTACCGCCGAGGGGCTGGCGCCGAAGCGCTTCCGGATGTCGACGAAGCGCTTGAGCGCCTCCGCGTACTGCCCCCGTATCTGGTCGATGCGACCAAGCAGGTACTGCGCCGATCCGGAAACTTCGGTTGAGAGTTTGTCTAGATTCTGGGCCTTGCCGAGTGCGCTGGTGGCTTGCGCGAGCAGCATGTCGCGGCTGCTCAGATCGCCGGCCCTGCTGGCCGCTGCGACCAGCACCTGGCCGAGCGCCAGTTGGACGGCGGCGGGGTCCGCTTCCGCGGGCGGATCGGTCAACGCCTGCTGCGCCGCGGCGTCGCGTCCGAGGCGTGACAGCACTCGTGCGCGGTGGAGCGTGGCTTCTGCCGCGAGTTCCGGGTCCGCTTCGGGGTCGGCGAGAACCTGCTCCAGGTGCCGCAGGGCGACCTCGTAGTAGTCGGGGTTGTCGGCGTAGTAATGGGCGCGGCCGAGCAACGCGTGGATGCCGGTGGCGTGTGCTGGATCCTCGCTAAGCGCTTCGTTAAGAACCTCAACGCCCTTAGCAAGTTGGTCGCTGCCGATGTACGACTTGCCGAGCAGGTAGAGCGATTGGAACTCGCGGTCGACCGGCACGCCGAGTGTGCGGGCTTCTTGCAGGTACTTTGAGGCGATCAGGTAATCACGCCGCCGCCGTTCGGGGGCCCACTGCTCCTCGGCTTCGGCCGCACGGACAGCGCCCAGCACGAACAGCGGGCCGCCATAGTCACGCGTGAGGATGACGTTGTCCTGCTGCATCTTGCGGACATAGTTCGTCGCGAACTCAAGGTCGCCCTCGTCAAGCTTTTCGAGCGCGATCTCGATGCTGGCCGGCGGTTCCGAGACCGTGAGGGCCGCCACCCAGATCCACACGCCAACCGTCGCGGTCGCCATGCCGAGCAGACCACCCGCAACGAGCGCGGTGCGCAGGCGGCTCCCGGTTGCCCACTCGCGGGCTCGCACGAGCAGCGATTGCTTCGCCTCGTCGGCCGCTTCGGCAGTTTTGGGTTCTTCAGCCACCACGTTTGGTCCCTGGGCGTGTAATCCCCGAGAGCTCTCTCCAGTCGCTTAGCCCCACGCAGCCGCGCAGCACCACGCCGCGGGCGCCTTTGGGGCGAGGGCTTGTAGCGGAGCCTAGCCGACGGTGTCAATCGCGTTGGCGGCGGCGACGCAACGAAGACGGCCGGCGCGACTGACGCGGTCGCCTCGCGAACGATGCGGCTAGGCGAGCTAGCAGCGGCGGGCAGACGGAGATTGCCGGCCGTGGACCGCGTTAGAGAGGCAGAGCGGGGCTGAACGGTCAGGCCGTTGGCGACGCGCTCGCGCAGACGATGTCCATCATCCAGCGGTTCAGGTCCGCCAGCATGCTGGTTGTTACATCGCCGTCACCCGGTTCGTGGCGGAGATTCAGGTTGCAACCGGCAGAGTACAGAAGCCGCACGTCTTCGCAGAGCGTGCTTTCCGCGTAGCGATCGCTGCGGTCGCCGGTTGAGATCATCACCGGGAGTCCACGGACGCGGTTGATCCGGCCCAGCGGCGTGTTGCCACGCGGCGCAGGTCCGTCGAGCGACGCGGCGCCCGCGAAGGTATCCGGCCACGAGAGGGCAATCCGCAGGGCGGCCGTGCCGCCGCGGCCCGCGCCGATGAGGAAGATTCGCTCGCCGTGCACGTTGAAGCGCTCACAGGCAGCGTCTACGGCGTCGAGAACCGTCTTCTCGCTCAGTGCAATTCCTTCGGCGTCCTCTCGCCACGGGTCGCAGGCTTGCTCCCAAGCCGGAGCAACCGCCACGTAGTTTCGTGTGCTTATGTGGGTCATCACCTCGGGCAGGCTGTCGTGGGTCTGCCCGGTGTCGTGGAGCCAAACCACCAGCGGGTACGCGTAGCCCGGCTCATAGTGAACCGGCTGGAAGGTCGCCACGGCCGGCGCCTCGATGCTCGGCTCAAAAGCGTCGCGGAAGCCGACTTCGGTGAGGCTAGGGGAGCCGGCGGCCGACAGAATGGAAGACAACGCGGGGGCTTCCAGTCGATTCATGGCGGGCGGGATCGTCGGGGTGGGGCGTTCGAGGCGGCGAGAAGGGGTCGCCGAACACAGCCGTAGAAACGCAGCAGGCGAGAGCAACGGACCCGGCAGAGTCTGTTCAGCCGGAGCCTTTCGACGGGTGCCGGGCGAGACGGTAGACCAGCGGCCTGCCG
>JBCDJN010000039.1:0-39752 GCA_039414355.1 Planctomycetota bacterium
AGAGAATCACCCGGCAGAACCGACTGGTGAACGTGGTGGGCGTCTACTCACCGCCGCTTGGGTTCGAGCAGTCGGACCAAGAGAACGAAGCCGCCCTCAAGGCGATAAGCGACGCCAAGCCCGATCTGCTGGTGGTTGGTCTCGGCGCCCCGAAGCAGGAGCTTTGGGTCAGCCGTTTCCAGGAGCAGATCGACGCGAAGGTAGCGTTGTGCGTCGGCGCCACGATTGACTTCTTGGCGGGCCACAAGCAGCGGAGTCCGGTGTGGATGCAACGCATGGGCCTTGAATGGGCGCATCGCCTGGCGAGCGAGCCACGCCGGCTGGCACGACGCTACGCCACGGACGCGGTGGTGTTCCCGCAGCTCGTCTGGCAGGAGTGGCGGCAGCCCACGGGCTGACCCGCGGGGCTCGTGGCGGTAGGCTCGGGGCGCCATGCACGACTCACAGCCCCGCCGCTCAGCCATTGTCCTCGCGATCGACGGCTTGCGCTGCGCGGAGCTCGGCGCCTATGGCGGCGCCACACGCGACACGCCAGCGCTCAATCGGCTGGCGTGTGAGTCGGTCATCGGCGATTGGGCCTTTGCGGCGACGGACGACCCGTTCGCCGTGTACCGATCTGCCCAGGCGTTCCCAACAGGTTGGGGCAAGCAGCAACTCGTCACAGACGACGAGCAAGTGGTCCGCCTGCCGGCGTTCGAGTCGTTTGACGAAGCAACCGTTGTCACCGGCGCCGGAAACGCCAGGCCCGCTCCCACCATCGACGATACCGGATTGGCGTCGGTCTTTGCGGCGCTCGGCGACTGCCTCGCCGAGGCCGACCCAGATCGGCCGAGCCTGACCTGGCTTCACTCGCGTGGGATGGTCGGCCCGTGGGACGCCCCGCACCAGCTCGTGATCGACGGACTGGGCGACGATGACCTGTGGCCGCTGCCGGATGCGTCGCCACCCTCTTCGGAGCGGTCGCGAAACGATGATCCCGATGCGGTCTTCGAAGCCACCTGGCGGTACGCGGCGCAGGTGGCGGTGCTGGACGAGTGCGTCGATGGCTTGCTCGCCGCGTTGCCGCGGTTGTTCCCGGCCGACCGACAGCCATTGATCGTGCTCATGGGCTTGCGGGGCTATCCGCTTGGCGAGCACGGGCGGATCGGTCTGCCGGAAGCCGGCCCCTACGCCGAGTCACGGCACGTGCCGCTATGGGTCCGCCAACCGGGGCGGCCGCCCGGTGTGCGGGTGGAGGGTTTGCTAGCCAGCGATCAACTGCCGGCGTTGCTTGAGCCGCTGGCCAGCGATGAGCCCGCCGAGGCGGTGCTAGCTGGCGCCGCCCCGGAGAAACTCGTGCTCCGTGGCGAGCTTCGATCGACCCTTCGCACCCCCAAGTGGGCGCTCGTGGCCGGCGGTGCCGAGGGCGACGACCCTCCCCCGCAACCCGAGCTCTACGCCAAGCCGGACGACCGCTGGGAGGCGAACGACGTCGCGTCGATTGAGCCGGAACGCGTGCAGGCGCTTGAGGCGTTGCTTGCAAGCGACGGCGAACGCTAGCAGCTCTGTCGCATCTCGTCTGGTCGCGACAGCACGCGCCCGCTACACTCCGCCGGTCAAATTCCAGGCGTAACCCCGCATTGACGCGGCGTCGCCGATCAACACCGCTCGCGCCCAGGACAAGGAAGTCCGATGCGGCCGCGCCCGTTAGCCGAGGGTCTCGCGAGGCTTGCAACAGCGAGCCTCTTCCTGGCTGCGCTCGGTGGGTTTCTTTTGCCGCTTTCGGTCGCCTGGGCGGCCCCTGCATCCGGCTTCGCCGCGGAACCGCCGTCCTACCGCTTCCGCGTCTTCCTTGGCGGCGGCGAGCCCGCCCGCTGGACCGGCGCCCTGTCGCTGACGGCCGGCGCCTTGAGCGACCTCCAATTGCTGGGCGAAGGTTACGACGCCCCCGTGCACGCGCACTTGGCCGACGGCAAAGTGGCGATCCATCCGCCGCGTGATGCTGCAAGAATTGGGTTCGATGTGACCGTTTCCGCGCCGGCTGACGCGGAGCTCGTGATCGATTTGCTGCCGGGCGCCGGCGGAGCTCCTTTCCGGCGACGCGTTGCCGTGGCGGAGTTGATCGCCTCGCCACTCCGCCAGTCGATCGGTGAATCGGGCGCCGCGTTGCTCGTCCACAGGGCGGCAGCGGACAGCATCCGCGTGAGCATCGAAGGCGACCGGCGTGTCTTCGCCCCGGGCGACGAGATGAAGGTTGACGCCGCGCTCGTGCTGCCCAACCTGCCGACGGGGGCGCCGCTGAACCTGCAAGCGGAGTTGCTTTCGGGAAGGTCCGGCCCTCGCGTCTGGGCTTCGCCGGTAGAGAGACTCACCAAGCCGGCATCGACGGCCGCCACGCGGCAGTTCGCGATCCCGCTGCCTCGCGAAGCCGGCGTGTACTCGGTCCGCCTCGCGGTCTCGCAGCCGCCGGGGTCGGTCGAGGCCTGGCTGCCGGGGCGAACCGGCGCTCTGCTCGCTGACCGGACGTTCCAGATCGTCGTCGACGACCCCGACGAGTCGATCGGGCGACCGGCCGACTGGCAAACCGTTTACGAGCTCGACCCCACCGTGAGCCGTTGGTGGGACCGCCTGCCGCGTCGCGTTTGGCGGCGGCGGGCGGCCTGGCTGCCGGAGGGCCCGTTGGGCGTCGGCGGGGCGGAGGTGGTTCAGGCCGACAACGGCCGATTCATCGAGCTACCGGCGGCGGACGGCGACGGTTCGCCGTGGCAGGCCTACCCGCTGCACGTGCAGCAGCCGGGCGCGCCGCATCTGGTGGAGATCGAGTACCCCGCGAACGCCCCGCAACAGTTGGTCGCGGCGGTCTTCGACACCGACCAGCGCGGAACCGCCGCTCCGCTTGGCGACGGAGCGCTGGCGTCCGTTGGGCGTTGGCACTCCAAGTCGGCGGCGCCGCGAACCGTGCGGGGCGTCTTCTGGCCGCGGACCAACTCGCCGCTGCTCGTTGTCGCCAACGGCACGACGGACCGGCCGGTCCGCTTCGGGCGTCTGCGTGTGAAGCAGCTTTCGCGCCGCGAACCGGCGGCTTCTACACCATCGATCGACCGTGTCGAGCACCTCGTTCGAATCGGCGAAGTCGACCTGCCGGGCATGTTTGCCGCCGATCGCCGCGGCGAGTTCGCTTACGACGATTTCGTCACCTACCGCCAAACCGCTCGCCGCTTGGCGGATGCGCTCGGCGCGCACCGGGGCGCCGGCGCCGTGGTGAATGTTGCTTCGGCCGCGGGCGCCATCTACCCCTCACGCGTCTTCGGCCACCAGCCGGGACGCGACCGCGAGCTGATCCTCACCGGGGCGACTGATGTGCCCCGCAAGGACGGGCTGGAACTGATCCTGCGAGAGTTCGACCGCCGCGGCCTAAGCGTTTATCCCACCCTGCGATTCGATGGCGTGCTGCCCGGCTGCGTCGACGCAGCTCAGCCGGCGTCGGCCACGCAGCTCGAACTGACCGATGCCGCGCGGCAACAGATTCGGCTCGCGGTCGCGGAGTTGGTTGACCGCTACGGCGACCACGACGCGCTCGTAGGCGTCGCCATCGATCTCTCCGGTCACGGCTACCTAAGCCTTCCGGCTGATCCTGATGCTGTCGGCCCGTGGGTCGAGCTGATCGGCGAGCTGGCCGAAACCGTCGCCGCCGGTGGCCAAGGCCGCGACCTGATTATCATCCCGAACGTGGTGAACGACGGCGAGGCCTCCAAGGAGCTGCTTCCGCTGCTCGGAGACCGGAAGGCCACACCAGCGGTCGACGCGTTGACCGAGCTGCGGGCGCGTGCCGCGTCGCAACCGGCGCTCCGCGTTCTGACGCCGCGGTACGCGGTGGGGCTGGCGCCGGTCTGGGCGGAAGCGGCCATGCTTGAGGCAAACCGCCGCAGCGTTGCCGCGAGCGCCGGCGCCACGCCGATGGTGGTGCTGCCGCGGCGTCGTGTGACGCTGCGGGACTTTGAACAGGTAAGCCCGTTTGGAGCGAAGCAAACCCGCGGCGTGATCGACGTCACCCCAATCGGCGCCGCCGCGGCCGACGCCTACGAACAGGGCTCGCGGCGACCGGGGTACGCCTCGATCGTTCAGTCGGGCGGAGCCGCGTGGGAGGTGCTCAACGGCCCGACGGCCGGGAAGAACGCGTCACGAACCGCCGGCATGCAGCCCGCCGACATCGGCCGCGGCCAGTCCGTGGCGGTGCACACCAAGCAGGCCAACGACCAGACCGTCATCACGCTTTCGAGCTCTTCGCCGTGGCCGTGCGAGGCGACCGTCACCGCCCGCACCGCCGCGGCGTGCGTCGCCAGCGGCGAAGGCGCCGGTCAGCCGGGCCCGCTCTCGTTTGGCAAGGGCGAGCACCTGCTCACCGCCGATCTGCCGCCGTACGGCTTCGCCCGGTACATGTTCGATTCTCCGGACGTGACGCCGGTAGGACTGCGAACCAAAGACGCCGCGGTCGCCAAGGGTCAGCTCGCCGCGGAGCTCGCCAACCTGCGGCGCCGCAACCTGGCGGCGGAGTCACCGTTCGCAGGCGGCCCGAGCGCTTCGTTCGAGAGCGACTCGCCCGGCGGCACGATCGAGGACTGGGGCGCCGTGCCCCGCGGCGCAAGCGGCGTCACCCTGACCAGCGAGAGCCCCGCCGACGGCCAGCAGGCGGTCCGGCTCACGAGCAGCGGGCCGGGCGTCGGCGTCCAGAGCCTCGGCTTCCCCGCGTCCCGGACCGGGCAACTGGCGGTGGTCTTCCGGGTGCGTGCCGCCGACATTCAGCCGACTTCAGAACTGCGAGTCGTCTTCGAGCAGACAGCGGGCGGCTACCGCAGCTTCACGGTGATGGGCGCCCCACAGCTCGAGACTGCCGAGCAGTGGCGGTCGTTCGCGTTCCCGGTGAACGATCTTCCGCTCGGCAGGGAGACAAACCTGCGGCTCCGGTTTGAGCTCGCCGGCGGCGGCCAAGTAGACATCGATCACCTGCAGATGTACGACCTGACGTTCCCGCTCGGCTTCCTGGGCAGTTCGTCGGCGAAGCAGCGGCTCGAGTTGCTCAAGCCAATCCAGGCCGCCGAGAACGCGCTCGCCAACGGCCGGCTGGAGGATTGCCGGCGTGTGCTGGACGGTTACTGGCCGAGGTTCGTCGCGACGCACGTGCCGGCAGCTGCCCCGGTCACCGAGGTGGCGGAGCAACCAACCCCGCCAAGCGAAGCCGACGACGACAAGCCAAAGGAGCAGCCACGCACGGCGTTCGGCGACCGGGTCCGCGGCTACCTGCCGTTCTTCCGCTAACGCCCGCGGGCGATCGAAGCCGCCGGCGGCGTGGGGTACGCTGGCGCCGTGCGAACAATCCCACCAACCGCCGCCGACCCGCCTCCGCCACTCGTATCGCGGCTGTGGGCGGCCGGCTTGCTGAGCCTGGTGGCCGCCACGTTCACGCTCTGGACGCCACACCGGGACACGCCGCGCGTGCCACCGGTTGGAGTCCTGAACGCGGCGCCCGCATCGCTGGATTTCGTCGCATTGGGCGTTCTGGTCTTCGGGTGCTTAGCGACGCTTCGCCGGCCGCGGCGCACGACGATGCGGATCACAGCCGGCGCCCTCGTGCTGCTGATGGCGGTTGACCAACTGCGGTGGCAGCCGTGGGCGTACCAGGCGTTGCTTTTCGCCTTGTTGCTGACGTCGCTGCCGGCGGCTTCCGCCGTGCGCTGGGCACGCGCGTTGTTTGTGAGCATCTACCTCTGGGCGGCGGTGGCCAAGCTCGACGTGGTCTTCGCCGGCACCCTGGGCCAACAGATCCTGCAGGTGGTTGCGGGGTGGCTGAGTTGGGACCAGTCTCAGCTCTCGCCGTCCGCCCGCACGGCTTTGGCGCTCGCCATGCCGGTGACCGAGGCGGTGGTCGGCCTTCTGCTCGCGTGGCCGCGGGCGCGTCGATGGGGCGTCGGCCTGGCGTGTGGGCTGCACCTCGCGCTCGTGGCGACACTCGGCCCGCTCGGCCTAGGGCACCGGCTTGGCGTGTTGGTATGGAACGCGGTCTCCGCCGCTTACGCCGCGGCGTTGTTCTGGCCGAGGGCGTCGGTGGATCGCGAAAAACCCACACCTACCGAGCCGGCGTCCCTGTGGCCGGCGCGGATTGGCAGACTCGTCGTGGCAACGGCGATCGCCGCCCCCGCGCTGTCGCTGTGGGGTCTCTGGGACCGCTGGCCCGCCTGGGGTTTGTATGCGCCGCGCGGGGAGCGAGCGGAGCTGTACGTCCACAACCGGGTAGCCGACCGCCTCGCCGACGAGTTCGGCCCGTCGCTGCCAGTTGCTGAACCATCCGACGAAGGCCCTTGGCGTCGCGTCGAGCTCGACGCGTGGGTGCTCACCGACTGTCGCGCACCGCGCTACCCTCAAAATCGAGTCGTGGTGGCGATGGCTGATGGCCTCGCCGGTCGGCTCGGGCTGGGCGCCTACGTCAGGGTGAACGTAGCGACCGCCGCCAACGGGCGTACCGGCGAGCGGGAATGGACAACGATCGAAGGCGCCGATGCTCTCCGGCGCTACGCGGACGACCAATACTGGCTCAACACGCGGCCGCGGTGGACTCGATAGCGGGCGTTTCCGCCCGCCAGTCGCTCGCCAGCGGGTTTGGCTCGTCGACCGCCGGATGCACGCCGGGGCCGTCTGCCGCGTACCACTTGTCCAAGACATCCCGCCAGGCGCCGGGCTGCTTGACCGCCACAAAGCCGGCCCGCACCTCGGCGTGGTTGGGATGAAGCACGGAGTACTTGATTGCGAACTTTCGCATGTCGGGCAGGCACCGCTCGGGCCCGTAGAGCTCTTCGGCCAGGCGGTAGTGCTCGGCGATCACGTCACGCTGCTCGTGCAAGGTCGGCGGGCCCGGCAGCGGCAACCCCGCGGCGAGCGCCCGCGCCTGGCCGAAGACCCACGGGTTGCCAATCGCCCCGCGGGCGACGGTCACGCCGTCCACGCCGGTGTAGCGGATCATGTCCAGGCAGGCCTGGGCCGTGAACAGGTCGCCGCTGCCCAGCACCACGCGCTCGCCGGCGTGCTGCTTGAGCTCGCGAAGGAACTCCCACCGCGAGGGGCCGCGGTACTTCTGTTCAACCGTCCGCCCATGAACGGTGATGGCCGCCGCGCCGCGATCGAACGCGCCGTCGAAGATCGTGAAGAAGTTGTCGCGGCTCTCCTCGGTGTCATCGATGCCGCGCCGCATCTTGACCGTCACCGGCATGTGGTCGGGCACGGCTTCGCGGACACGCGACACGATCTCCAGCGCCACCGCCGGCTGGCTCAGGTGGTAGCCGCCCCGGCAGCGACCCAGCACCTTCTTCACGGGGCAGCCGAAGTTGATGTCGATCACATCAAAGCCCGCCTCCACCATCTTCTCAGCCGCCGGACCAAACAACTCCGGCTCGGCGCCCATCAGTTGGCCGCCAACGGGGTGCTCCTCCTCGGCGACGTGCAGAAAGTGCCGGGTCTTGCGGCGGGGCTTGAGCGCCACCACAAACTGGTCGAGCAGCACCTCGCACAGCGTGTACGGCGCCCCGAGCCGGCGTGCGATGCGGCGCATCGGTCCATCGCTGTAACCAGAAAGAGCGGCCTGGACGACGGGGAAATCGAGCTCGATCGGCCCGATCTTGAGTGGCTTGAGCGTGTCGGTCATGGGTGCATTCTCTGCGCGGGCTCGGCGGAGGGTCAACCGGTGATGACCGCAACCCTATCGCGCCCCTTCGACCGCGAATGAAGCGCATGGAGCGAATGCGGTTCGGGCGGTTGATCCTCGCAATCCTCATTCGATCAATTCGCTTCATTCGCGGTCAACAACCAGCCATCAAGTAGCCTCCCGAAACCGCAACGCCGCCTGAATCTCGGCGACGACGTCCGCCGACTCCTCAATCTTCAATCGGGCTTGGAGAGCCTCGTCCGCACCGGCTTCGCGGTAACGCCCCAAGGCCCACGCGCTGGCTCCGCGGACGAGTGGGTGCGGATCTTTCAAACCCGCAACCAGCGCCGGCAGCGCATCGTGCGAGGGCCGGTTGCCCAAGACGATGGCCGCGTTCCGCAGGAGCCCCTCGCGGTGGGCTCGCCAAAGCGGGGTGTGGCGGAAACGCCGGCGAAAGCCCGCGTCGTCCAACGAGAACAGGTCGGCGAGCTCCACGGGGTTCATCGCTTCAAGCGGCCGAAAGACCGACTGGTCCGACTCCGGCGCCTTGCGGTTCCACGGGCAGACGTCCTGGCAAACATCGCAGCCGAACAACCATTCGCCCATGCCGGGGCGCAGTTCGTTTGGGATCGGGCCGCGCAACTCGATCGTCAAGTAGCTGATGCAGCGGCTAGCGTCGAGCACGTACGGCTGGGGGAACGCGTCCGTTGGGCAGGCGTCGAGGCAGGCCGTGCACGTGCCGCAGTGGTCGGCTGCGAAGGGCTCATCGGTCGGCAGGGCGAGGTCGGTGATGATGGCGGCCAGGAAATAGTAACTGCCTGTTGGCTTGCTGAGCAGCAGAGTGTTCTTGCCAATCCAGCCGAGCCCCGCCAGGCGGGCGAAGTCGCGTTCGAGGATCGGCGCCGTGTCCACCACGCAGCGCGTGTTGGCGGCGGGCGCGAGTTCGCGGAGCGAGTCCGCCAGTTGGTGCAAGCGATCGCGGGCCCAATCGTGGTAGTCGCCGTCGCCCCAGGCGTAGCGGGACACGCGGCCCTCGCCGGGGCCGGGGCTGACCGGTTCGGCGGTTCGATAGGGCGCGCCGAGGACCACGACGCTGCGGGCGGCGGGGAGGAGTCGATCGGGGTGCTCGTACGCGTCGCGACGGTCGGCCAGGTACTGCATCTCGCCGGCGAATCCGCTCGCCAACCACGCATCGAGCCGGTCGGCGCCCGGCGGGCGGACGGCCGGGGCGACGCCAAAGAGCGGAAAACCAAGCCGATCGGCCTGCTCGCGCAGCCGCGAAACGACTTGTTCCGTTGGGATTTCGCCCGTTTCTTCCGGCATCACCGTGGCGGCTCTTCCGAGCGGCAGAAACTGTTTGTCGGCTTCAGACGCGGCAATTAGCGTGGATGGTGAGTTTCCCGCCACGCCCGTCAGCTTCTCCTCGGCCTCCCAGGACCCCCACCATGAAACGCCTCCTCCTCGCCGCCATTGCCGCCGCGGCCGTGCTGACCGCTCTCCCCGAAGACTCACGCGCCCAGGGCTTTGGCTCGGGCGGTCATGGCTTCTTCGGCTTTGGGCAGAGCAACATCTTCGATCTGTACCGCAGCGGCCGGAGCCCGATTCCGCCGTACTTCGCCCTGAATCCGCCAGTCTACTACAGCTACCCGGTGCCGCGGACCTACGGCTACAGCCCGTTCTACTACCCGGGCGACGTGCGGACGCCGGCCATCATCGAAGGCGGCCAGCCGCTGGAGATCATCAACCCGTACGTGCCGAGCTCGTCGAGCCAGTCCGCGGAACGACCGGCGCCTGAGTCGTCCGCCAAGGCGCCGCGTCGCCTTGAGCCGCAGCCGCTGATCGTCGAGAACCCCTTTGTGACTCAGGACGCCGAGATCTACAACGTTAGCCACTGAGCGGCTGGTGGAACCAGGCGGAACCAACCCCTCAGACGGGCCGGTGGCGATCATGCCGCCGGCCCGTTTTGTTTGGCGGCCGGCATCAACGCTGGCAACCGGCCTAGACGGCGGATGGGGATGTCGGTAAGTACCCCCCATCGCCGAGCTACGCCTCGTTCGCGGGGCCGCTGGCGAGACCCAGTTGCCTTCGACCCCCGACGGAAAGGACGCCGGACAGATGGGCCGTTGCCGCTATTCGGACATTGCGTTGCTTGCCGCCGCCGCCGTCAGCTTGGGCAGCTTCGGCTGCGCAGGGCGGACGGGCGGGAACAATCCGTTCCTGACCGCCGACCGCGTGCCCCCGCCCCAAACGCGGCTCGCGGCGCCCACCGGTGGGACGACGTACTACCAGCCGGCTGCGCCGCAGACGGTCATCCCGGGTGGAGCACAGGCCGCGACGCCGGTGACCACCTTCGCTGCGGCGCCGGCGCCCTCGTTCAACGGGCCGGAACCGCAGATCTCGGTTCCGACCGATCAGCTCGATCTGCGGCTCGGCAGCAGCCCGCCGCCGCAGCAGTTCGCCATCACGACACCGCAGGTTCAGCAGGCTTCGCAGTATCAACAACCGCAGGCGGCGCAGCCATGGTCGAATCCAGCGTTGCCCGCGGTCGCCGCGGCGGCCTCGCCGCAGCCCGCCACCAGCTACGTGAACGTGCCATCGACTAGCCCTTCGCCGGCCCTCGCGTCGACGGCGGTCAGCCGGCCGATGTCGGTCACGCTGTCGCCCACGCCGCAGCCGGACGGGAATGGGCTGGCGTGGGTTTCGGGATCGGCGCCTCGGACGCCGCTGCCGACGTTCAACGCCGACCCAGCCGTCCAACAGGCAAGCTACTCCACCGCGGCGCCACGCGTCCGCCTGCCGAGCAACGGCGGGTACGGCACGCCCCGCGTCACCGAGTTGCCAGCGAGGGGCGCGGTGCAGCAGGTCGCTCCACCGATGATCGGCGACGGCTTTGTGCCCCGCGGCGCCTCGCAGCCGTCGTTCTGACCGCGTAGCGGCGACCCTTCTCACGCAACGTTGGCGTCGCCGAGGCGTGGTCGTACGATAGAGGCTTCTCGGTCGACCAACGCCCAGCCGCTTCGCGCTCGCCTTGCCCACGATCCCCACCGGCACGACTCGTCAGCTCCAAGCCATCGCCGGTGGCCCGGTAAGCCGGCGTCTGGCGCAGTGGGCGGCGTACATTCCGGCGATCGCGGCCCGCGAGCCGGAACTGGAGAAGCTCTCCGAGTACGACCTGCGGAAGGAGAGCCTCTCGCTGCGTTACCGCGCCCGCAGCGGTGAGCCGCTCAACCGCCTGGTCGTCGAGGGCTTCGCCCTAGTGCGCGAGGCGGCACGCCGGGCCAAGAACATGCGGCACTTCGACGTGCAGCTCTTGGGCGGGGCGGCGGCCCATCACGGGTCGATCATCGAGATGCAGACGGGCGAGGGCAAAACCCTTACCGCCACGCTGCCGATGTACCTGGCGGCACTCGACGGCAAGGGCGCCCATCTCTCAACGGTCAACGACTACCTGGCCCGCCGCGACGCGGAGCTGATGGAGCCAGTCTACAAGGCGCTCGGCATGACCGTGGGCGTCATCCAGCAACAGATGCCGCAGCCCGAGCGGCAGAAGGCGTACGCGTGCGACGTCACGTACGGCACCGCCAACGAGATGGGCTTTGACTTCCTTCGCGACCGGCTGCTCAAGAGGCGAATCGAGGAGGGCCACCGCGACCTGTTCGGCGAGATGCTCGGCGGCAACGGCGGCGCCGACCAGGAGAAGCCGGTACAGCGTGATCTGCACTTCATGCTGGTCGACGAGGCGGACAGCATCCTGATTGACGAGGCCCGCACTCCGCTGGTGATCAGCGCCGCGCCGGGCGAGGACGAGGAGATCGCCGCCGAGGCGTACGCGTGGGCGGCGCAGGTGGCGCCCGACTACGAGGAAGACGACCACTACGACTACGACGCCAAGGAGAAGCGTGTCGACCTGACGCTCGATGGCCGCCGCAAGGTCCGCGAGGCGCCCAAGCCGCCGGCGATGAACACGTTGCCGCTCTCGTCCATCTACGAGTACGTGGAGCGGGCGGTCAAGGTTGGCCGCGAGATGATGCTCGATCGGCACTATGTGGTGCGAGACGGCGAGATTGTGATTGTTGACGAGTTCACCGGCCGTCTTGCCGAAGGCCGCAAATGGCGCGCGGGCATCCACCAGGCGATCGAGGCGAAAGAGGGCGTCGAAGTCACGTTCGAGACCGCGCAGGCCGCCCGAATCACCATCCAAGACCTGTTCCTTCGCTACCATCGGTTGGCGGGCATGACCGGCACGGCGATGACCTCCGCGCGGGAGCTCTCCAAGATCTACGAGGTGACGGTCGCCCCGATCCCCACCAACCGCCCGCCCATCCGCCAGCAGATGCCGACGTTGGTCTTCGGCACGGCCGATCAGAAGTGGGGGGCC
The DNA here is from genome assembly GCA_039414355.1 of Planctomycetota bacterium. Classification (GTDB taxonomy): domain Bacteria; phylum Planctomycetota; class Planctomycetia; order Pirellulales; family Lacipirellulaceae; genus JBCCQL01. The sequence goes on from JBCDJN010000039.1 coordinate 12,051, forward strand.
ATCGTTGACGACGTCGCCGAGCAAAACGAAGCCGGCCGCCCCGTGCTGATCGGAACGCGGAGCATCGACAAGAGCGAGCACCTCACCCGGCTGCTGGCCGAACGCGGCATTGAGACCACGGTGCTCAACGCCCGCCACGTGGAACGCGAGGCGGAGATCGTCGCCGAGGCGGGCAAGCAGGGCAAAGTGACCGTCGCCACCAATATGGCGGGCCGCGGCACCGACATCCGCTTGGGCGACGGCGTGCACGATCTGGAAGGGCTTTACGTGGTCTGCACCGAGCTGCACGAGAGCCAGCGGATCGATCGCCAGCTCATCGGCCGCTGCGGCCGGCAGGGCGACCCAGGCGCTTACCGGCAGTTCCTCTCGCTCGATGATGAGATCCTGCAGCAGGGCTTCGGCGCTAAGCGGGGAAAGACTCTGGCCGAGCGTGGCGAGAAGCTCTCCGGGCCGCTATCGGGCTACGAGTCCCTCTTCCGCCGAGCTCAACGCCGCGTCGAGCGGCGGCACTTCCGCGACCGCAAGGTCATGCTCTACCACGACAAAGAGCGCCAGAAGATGCAACGCCAGATGAGCCAGGACCCGTTCCTCGACACGCCGGGCTAGCCCCCGCCGCGTGAGCCGCGTGAGCCGCGTGCCTGAGCGACCCGACCCGTGCCGTCGGCTATACTGGCGGTCGCAGACTCAACACCACTCGGAGAAGCTACCGTGTGTTTCTACTCGCTCCTCGGCGCGTTGCTCGCTCTCTCGCTAACGACCTTCGCCCCAGCGGACGAGCCGGTCCGAGTGCTGATGATGACCGGGCAAAACAATCATAACTGGAAAGCGACGACGCCGGTCCTTGAGGAGATCATCGCCAAGTCGGGCCGTTTCGATCTGACGGTCGACTACAAGCCGTGGGACTTCGGCCCCGACGCATTCGACAACTACGACGTGGTGCTCAGCAACTGGGGCGTGTGGCCGAAGACGGAACTCGATCCGTGGCCCGAGGAGACCAAGGCGGCGTTCCTGAAGTTCATCGAGGGCGGCGGCGGCTTGGTGGTGATTCACGCCGGGAGCTCGCTCCACTACCCGTGGGACGACTTCCAAGCCCTCGTCGGCAAGACGTGGATGCGTGGCAAGACCTGGCACGGCCCGAAGCACGAGTTCCTAGTGACGCCTTCACCGGACCACCCCATCACAGCCGGCGTCAAGCCTTTCCGCATCTTCGATGAGCTCTGGCGGGATATGGTGCCCATGGGCGAGTTCGAAACGATCGCCACCGCGGACACCTCGGGCGACAAGAAGAAGCAGGGCCCGCAGGAGCCGATGCTCATGACCACCGGCCGGGGCGAGGGACGCGGCGTGAACCTGGTGCTGGGGCACGACACGCGGTCGATGAGCAACGCCGGCTTCCAAACGCTGCTCCTGCGAAGCCTTGAGTGGTCCGCCACCGGCGAAGTGGCGGCCACGGCGCCGGCGCTCTCCGCCGCCGAGTAGCGATTCGGTCCGTCTGCTCCATCTGTAGCGATTGCGTCGGCGCGTGCGCGGTCCTGAGTGGCCTACACTTGTGGACCCGTTTGACCAAGCACGCCGCATGACCGAACCCAATCCACACGCCGATCCTAGCGACGCCGACCGGCGTGCCGCCGCCCGCTGCATCCTGCTGCTGCTGGGCGTTGTGGCGGTTGGCACGCTCGGATTCGATCTGCTGCAACCCGAGTGGACCTGGTGGGAGTGCCTGTACTTCACCCTCATCACGGTCACCACGGTGGGCTACGGCGACCCGGGGCTGACACCGTGGGGGCAGGCGTTCGCGGCGGTGCTGATGGTCTCCGGCTTCGGGGTCTTCACTTACGCCCTCACCACGCTGGTCACCCACGCCTCCGACACCGAGGCCGCCCGGAGAAGAACAATGAAGCGCAAAGTCTCGCAATGCCGCGACCACATTGTGATCTGCGGCTACGGCCGGGTTGGCCGACCGATCTGCCAACAGATCACGCGTGGCGGCCTGGAGTGCGTCGTCATCGACAGCAACGAGTGCAACGCGGCTCGCGCCGGCGACGACGGGCGGTTGTTCGTCCACGGTCAGGCGAGCGACGACGACGTGCTGAAGCGTGCCGGCGTTGAGCACGCCCGCGGCGTTGTGTGCGCCGTCGATAGCGACGCGGAGAACATGTTCATCGCCGTCTCGGCACGCGAGCTCAACCCGCAGTGCACCATCATCAGCCGGGCAGAGAGCGAGACCTCCGCGCACAAGCTCCGCCGCGCCGGCGCCAGCCTGGTTGTTTCGCCGCACCAGATGGCGGGCGAGACGGTCGCCACGGCGCTGCTAAGCCCGCGGCTCACCAAGTTCATGGCGGCCGCCGAGGACCTGCACCACGGCTTCCACCTGGGCGAGGCCGAGGTGCTGCCCGGCGCCGAGCTGGCGGGGATGACGATCCAGGAGTTCGGCTGCCGGGCCGCGAACCTGGTGTTTGTCGCCATCGAACGCGCGAGCGGTGAGATGGTGATCCGGCCCCGCGGCTTCGAAGTCTTCCAAGAAGGCGACGTGGTCATCTACGCCGGCTCCTCGGCCGACGCCGATTTCCTACGCGGCGCTGCCACGAGTTGCACGATGGCAATCGCCAAGCCGACCTCCGGGCCAGTCGCCGAGACGGTGGCGGCGGAGTGAACCTCGCGGCGTGCGTGGCGGTCCGTAGTTCGCCATGTCTGCCGAGCATTCCCCATCGATCCGACCGACCGCGGCCAAGCCCCTCGCCCCCGAGGAAGTGCTGCCGGGCGACTACGTAGCCGTGCTTGATCAAGAGCACGAGTACGCCGCCAGTAGTTGGTACTTGGACCCGCCGATGCTTGGCGGCGACGACGTGATCCGCGTCCGCCTGCGGCCGAGTGAGCCCGAGCCGCCGCTGCTGGTGCAAGAAGTCTGCGTGCCGTTCGTCTTCGCCAAGGCGATCGACGGCTCGGCGCGGACGCTTGATCTCCGCGCAACCCGCCTGGCACGTATCGACGCCGGTGTCGGCCGGCGGCTGTGGTCTCCGCAGAGCGAAACAACGACGCCGACCTTAGAAGCGGCCAAGGCGACCGAGAGCGTCTCGGTGGACGTGACACGGTAGCCGCGCGTCAAACGCGCGCCGCGATCAGCGCGTCGAGCTCGCCCTTCAGCTTCGGCAAGATTTCGTCGTAGCCGAACTGACCGAGTGCCTCCTCGCCCCGCTTCAGGTTGACGTAGTTCGGCCCGCACCACAGGCCGAGGTCGGCATCGTCCGTCTCGCCCGGGCCGTTCACGCGGCAGCCCATCACGGCGATGGTAATGGCGTAGTCGGCGGCGTAGCGGGTCATCTCCTTGACGCTCGCCGCGAGGTCAACAAACGCCTCGTTCTCCACCCGGCTGCAGCTGGGGCAGCTGATGATGTTCAGCGTGTCGAGTCCAAAGTCCACCACGCTCCTCACGCGGCCCGCGTAGACATCGTCAATGATCTCCCGCCCGGCGGCGATCTCCTCTGGCTTGCGGCTGTTGGGGACCGTCAGCGAGACCCGCACCGTGTCCCCGATTCCGCGGCCGAGGAGTTGTTCAAACGCGATCCGCGTCTTGATGATCCCATCGGGCGGCATGCCGGCTTCGGTAACGCCCAGGTGCAGCGGCACGTCCGGCCGCTCGGCGGCGAAGCGCTGGTTGACCTCAATCACCTTCGCCGGGTCGGAGTCCTTGAGCGAGACAACGAACCGCGTGAAGCCCAACTCGTCTAGCAAAGCGCAGTGGTCGAGCGCCGACTCGAGCATGGGCGAGATCGAGTCGTCGGCGCCATACTTCTCCTTCTTTGCCGGGTCGACGCTGCCGCAGTTCACGCCCACCCGCATCGCACAGTCGTTGTCCTGGGCGACGGAGACCAGGTACATAACCTTCTCCTGCCACGGCTTCTCCCGCTCGTGGTGGTACAGGTGCCCCGGGTTATAGCGGACCTTGTCTACGTGCGGCGCCACGACCTCCGCCAGCCGGTAGTTCTCCTGCAGGTCGACGGCCAGGTTGGCGTCGGTTTGCTTGCGGATCTCGGCGAGCGCCGCGGCGTCTTTCTTGCTGTCCACCGCCACGCGCACCACGCCGGCGCCGGCTTCGTGCAGGGCGTTGATCTGAGCGACCGTGGCGTTGACGTCCTGCGTCTTGGTTGCCGTCATGCTCTGAACGGCGATGGCATTGCCGCCGCCGAGCGTGATCGAGCCGATGCGGACTTCACGCGTGGGGTTGCGGGTGATTTCGGGCATGCGTCGTCGGCGGCGGGGCCGCGGATGGTAGTGCGAAGGAACCGGTCGCAGCATTCTAGGCCTTTGACGGCCGCACGCCCTCCCATAAAGACGAGCCGATGCGGACGATCGTGGCGCCCTCGGCGATCGCCTCGGCAAAATCGCCCGACATTCCCATCGAGAGCTCCTTCACATCGTGCCCCGCGGGCGCCTGCGGGCCGTGCTTGTCACGCAGCTCGCGCAGCAGGGCGAACGACTTGCGGGCCGCCTCGGCGCCACCCGCCCGCGGGCCCATGGTCATCAGGCCTACAACGCGGACGTTGCGGAACATGTCTAGCTCCCGGATGTCCTGCTCAACCTGCGAAGGAGGCAAGCCGTGCTTCTCTGGGTCACCGGAGCAGTTGACCTCGATGAGCACTTCGGCGATTCGGTCTTCCTGCTCGGCAGCCTTGTTGATCTTGGCGAGGGTGCGATACGAGTCCACACTGTGAATCGTCGGCCCCAGGGCGACGGTCTTGCGGGCCTTGTTGCTCTGCAGGGCGCCAATCATGTGCCACTCGGGCCGGGCGCCGGCAAAGACATCGTCGCCCGCCTTCTCCCACAGCTGCTGCGGGCGGCTTTCGCCGAGCACGTGGCAGCCGGCGTCGTACAGGTGGCGGGCGTCGGTGGCGTCGACGTACTTCGTGACGCCCACCAGCTTCACCTCGCGCGGGTCGCGGCCCGCTTTGGCGGCGGCTTCGGCAATCTGGTCCTGCACGCGGTGCAGGTTATCGCGGATGATCGCGGCGCGATCCATGTCGCTTCGGCTTCCTGCGGGCCCAGTTACACGCGGACTCAGTTACACGCGGACTCAGTTTTGTGCGGACTCAGTCGTCGCCGGCGTCGACTTCGAAGTACTCGTCCACCAGACCGGTCTTGAGGAAGCGGCCGATGACCGCCTCCGACGCGTAGTTCTGGCCCAGCACCGTGCGGTTGGCGGGCGGGTCGAGCGAGCGATAAACCACCAACTGGTCCTTGCCCGACTGGTACCGGTAGCCGACGGCCACCTCGGGGTCGACCCGCTCAAGCTGCTCGGCCACGGTGAGCTGCCGCCAGGTGCGCTGCTTGGCGAAGCGGCCCGGCTTGAGGTCCAGCACCAGCGGGCTGCTCAGGTTGCGGGCCTTGGCAGACTGGCGGAGCACCAGGGCGTCGCCCGCTTGCTCCAGCTCGCCGCTGCGAGGATCGATCCGCCACTCGGCGAGGCCCACCGGGGCAACCCCCGCCAGCCGGGCGTCGCCACGCATGATCCAGCCGTCGCGGGTCTCCTTGTCCGGGGCGAAGGCGGCCGCTGCGGCCAGCGGCAGGCGGCTCTGCAGTTCGATCCTTGTTGGCTCCGCGAATCGCGTGAGCACGATCTCACCCAAGAAGGCGACGCCCAGGTCGTGGGCGAGGAATACCTGCCGCTCCAGCTTGGCGCCGCCGGCGAGCTCGATGCCGAGCTCCAGGTAGTCGCTCTGGTCGTCGGCGAACCAGCACTGCTCCTCCCACGCCCCGGCTGGCTCAAGGGCTTCGCCGCCAACGGTCACGGCGATCGGCCAGCTGCCGGAGACGAGCGGCTTGCCGGCGGCGGCTTCGATCCGCATCTCGGCGTCGTCGTACGCCACGGTGAGACGCGGCGCCTTGGGCTTCCAGCCGCTGGAAAGCACGGCCACTCCGGACCACTCCGAATTGACCGACGGCTCCGGCGCCGCGTCGCCCGGCAGCGAGGCGGGCGCTTTGACCTTGATCCGCTTGCCGGCCGCGGCCAGATCGCCCTCGTCGCCGCCCAGACCGAGCGCCGCAGTCCACAGCGCCGGCGGCACAGCGCCGCCGCCAAGCGTGATCGAACCATCGGGCCGGGCCAGACGCAGCATCTGCCGCACGAGCCATTCGTAATGCAGTTGAGCCGACGAGTCGAAGCACTTCTTGCCGACCTGGCTGGCGACCGCCCGGCAGCGGGTCCAGCACGCCAGCAGCGGCGCGGCGGCGGGCAGGCAGCGGGCGGGGAGCAGGCCTTCGCCGTCGGTCACGGCCAGCAGCCCTTCGCTCAGCGCTTCGATCGCCGGCTTGCGGAGGGCCCGCGCCGGGCGGACGTCGTCCAGCAGCGCGGCCAGCACCAGCCCGGCTTCGCCGGCCAGCAACTGGTGGCTCAGCACTTCAGGCCCGTCGGCGTGCTCGCCCGGGCTTTCGGCCTGGGCCGCTTCCACCTCTCCGAGCAACCGCTCAACCACTCGCCACAACGCCGCCGCGTCGAGCACCTTGGCCAGAGCAGGCAGGGCGTAGGCTTGGGCGACCAGATAGAGCGACGATGCGGGGCCGAAGCCCTGCTCCAACGCCAGCGGGCGGGAGTCTCTCACCTTGCCGGCCTTGGCCAGCACAGCGGTTGCCGCCTTGGCTTCGGTGGGGTCAAGCCATCCCCAGCCCGCCGCCTCCGCCAGCGGGTACGTGGGCGGCAACGCGTTGCGATCGGCCAGGGTCTTCGCCCACTCGGTGGTGGCGCGGATCGGGTCTTCGGCCCATCGCTCCTTGAGCCGGCCGGCGGCCGAGGCCGCCCAGAGTTCCGCGGCCGGCGAGCCAAGCAGCTTGCCGCCGCCAACGCCCGGGCCGTCGAGAGGGCGTCCCTCCGTGGGTGCAATCGACACGTGTCGTGTGACTCCTCGTTGAGTGTTTCGGGCGCTCGGCGCCTGCGGCCGGTGGCAATAGACTGCCCGCCGGCTCGCCGGGTAGGATTGCTCGCCCGGGGCAGTTGGTGACGCCGCCCTTTCGTCTACGGACCCGTGGAGCTCTGCCGTGCAAGTCTACCTACGCGGTTTCCTTCGTCCAAGCACCGCCGTGCACGCAGCGGTGTGGTTCGCCGCGGCCACACTGGCGGCGGGGTGTGGCAAGCCGATCGCGGAAGAGACGGCCACGGCCGAGGGCGAGTCAGCCGCCGAGGCGAGCGATGCCGACGGTCCCGACGTCACCACCGAGCCATCCGTTGACACGCCGCCCGCCGCTGCCGCCGAGGAACCGGCGCCCGTCGTCGAGAGCGACTCCACGCCCAAGCTTCCTAAACCGCTTCCCGCCCCCAAGCGCGCCACGCCGCTCTCGCCGGACCATGACATCTGGATCGATGTCGACAACGGCGAATTGATCATCGACGGCAACGTATCGCTCCGCCAGGGCGTGCTGGAGATGTTCGCCTGCACGCGCAACACCAAGGAGCACGAGTCGATCGTCTCGGCCAACACGCTGGCGTACACGGCCCACGCTGCCCTGCTCAAGCTAAAGGCGAAGGTCGGTTCGCCCGTCAGCTTCGACCCAGAGTACGCCCCACCCACCGGCACGGAGATCGAGATCACTCTGGAGTGGCGGGACGAAGCCGGCGAGATGCAGACCGCCCGCGCCCAGGAGTGGGTCCGCAACTACCAAACCGGCAAGGCGATGACCGAGCCGTGGGTCTTTGCCGGCAGTTGGCTGGCCGAGGACGAGGAGTCGGGCGAGAAGGCGTACATGGCCGAGGGGGGCGACTTCATCTGCGTCTCCAACTTCACCACCGCCATGCTCGATGTGCCGATCAAGAGCAGCAAGGAGCAGGCGGAAGGCTTGCTCTTCGAGGCGTTCACCGAGCGGATCCCGCCGCTCGGCGCCCCGGTGCGGATGCGGCTGAAGCCGAAGCTCGAAGGCGAGTGACCGCGCCTGCTCTGAGAAAAGCGGCGATTGGCAAAAGACTCTCGGACGCGGACTGACGAACCAGCGTTTCGCGTTTTTTCGAGGTCGCGAAACGCGGTCAACCACGCGAAGTCGCCACGCCCACGTTCGGTTTCCGGCGCCTTTGCGGCCCCGCCAAGGGCCAAGATGCGAAGCGGCAATTCTCAGCCTATCGCGTCGTTGTCCAAATCCAAGCGATTTCAGATTTGCAATGGTTTTGTGCCACGCGGAGAATTCTTGGCCTCTTTCGCCGCCCACCTGCTGCAAAAGCCACAGCGATCGTGGCGGTGATTACGAGTAAACAGCCCCCCGGCTCGGGCGCCGAGAGAATAGCCACCCAAGCCGCGTGGCTGCCATCGGGGGCAACGCCTTGCCCTGCGATGACCATGCCGTCATCCGAGATTGCCGTTGCGGACCTCAGTCCCCACCCTCGGAGCTCGTCGCCTAGACCGTACTCGTTGGTAAGCAGTTCGTGCAGCACGTGGGCCGAGCCATCTCTCCACAGGACTGCCTCAGGCACGAAATACGCGTCAGTGAACGGGCTGTAAGAGCTGGCAGACCCGACGATCGATCTCCCGTCGGCGGAAACGGCAAGAGCGGTTGAAGTGCCGCTTATCACCGGCAACGGCGAAGGTTGCGAATCAATCCATACCGTGGCTCGACTCGGTTCCGAAGACAACCAATCATCGGCAAGCGAGTTTCCGACCACAACCGATCCGCCGCTCGAGACGGCGGTTGCATCAGCCCTAGCGAACGATTGGAGCGGGGGCAGTTCCATAGCGCCCTCGGAAGCCGTCCAGCGGATTGGGTTCCGCCCCCCACCAGATCCGAACACACCAAACCCAATCAAACGCCGCTCTGAGGCGTCGCTTAAGACTGTTGTTGACCCATCGGCAGAGATCGCGGTGGGTCGATAACCTGAGTCGGGCGCAATACCTGCGAACCCCTCGAAGCTATCCGGTTCGCTCCACCTAAACGGTTCTCCCCCGAGCGAACCGACAACGATGCTTGTGTCGGCCGCCATGTCGGATGCTAGAAGCCAGTCTCCTATGGCGATGGGGTCTCGAAGTGGTGAAACGGCGCCGTCGCCGGCTAGCGCTGCTTCGTAGTGTCTGTATTCATACGTCACCAGTGACGTGGAGCCGTCGAACGATAACGCCGAAACTGTCTTCGGATACGCTTGGGCGCCGGCACTCAGGCTCAACTCGCCAAGAGACCGACCACCTGATTCCACGTGCGACCATACGAAGGCAAAAGTCGCGCAATCAAACGCGGCACAGTCAAGGTCCACGCCGGTTTGTCTCAACGAACCACCGATCGTTGCGCCGTCACCCGACATCGTTGTAACGCTGACGATGGGATTGGAGAGCCGGTACGGGAGACTTGCGGCGATCTCGGCCGCTGTGATCCCTTGGAACTGAGCGGCATGGCTTGTTGCGGAGATCAACGCCAAGACGGTTGCTGAGCACAATTTCATCTTCGGCTGCTGCTGCTAGAGGGGGAGCAGTCCGTTCCTTATGGCATACTCAGATAGGTCGAAGGCAAGAGCAATCGTCACGAAGATTCGTGGCGACCTGTCCGGGACTAAAGCGCGGGCGGCCTCCGGGGACTCTGGGGCTGCCTTCTAGCGCTGAGAATCCGCAGGTGCACAACGTCCTCCAATTCATGGCAGAACTGCACCAGCGTCCACTGGGGTCGCGTTACCAATCCGCCACTCTGTAGTCCTTCAAGAATTTCCCCCAAACGTGTTGGCCGGTTAGCAGGCCGTCGAAGATGGGGTCGCAGATTCTGGCGGCGGCGTCGACGATGTCCAGCGGTGGGTGGAAGCCAAGCTCTTCTTTCTTGCGTGCCGCGATCTCGGCCGGGTCTTCGTCGGTGATCCACCCGGTGTCGACGCTGTTCATGTGGATGCCGTCGGCGGCGTAGTCTTGGGCCGACGTGCGGGTCATCATGTTCAGGGCCGCCTTGGCCATGTTGGTGTGCGGGTGCTTGTCGGTCTTGTACGCCCGGTAGAAGACGCCCTCCATCGCCGAGACGTTGACGATGTGCTTGTCGCGAGACGGGTGGCGGAGCATCAGCGGCTTGAGCCGGGCGTTGAGAAGGAACGGCGCCACGGCGTTCACGAGTTGCACCTCGAGCAGCTCAACGGTGGGCACCTCTGCTAGCCGCAGCCGCCAGCTGTTAACCTGGCGGAGGTCGATCTGCTGCTGGTCGTGATCGTACTGGCCGGCGGGGAAGAGCGATTCGCCACCGAGTTCGTCGCCCGGGGCGAGCTCAAGCTGCGAGAGCTCGGCCGCTTGTTGGATGCCGGCGATGCTCTCGCGTGCAACATCGACCGCGTTCGTGCCCGGGCCGACAGCCCCCGGCTCGTTGCCCCGGAGTTCTTCGTAGCCCTCGAGCATCGGCCGCGCCGTCGCGGGCAAAGACTCGGCGAGCCGGCGTTCGCCCTCCATCAGGTGCTCGTAAAAGGCCGGCGGTCGGCGGACGGTTTGGCAGGCGTTGTTGAGGATGAAGTCGAGCCGCGGCAGCGACCGATTCAAGTGATCGGCGAGCGCCTCCACGCTGGGCGTGTGGCGGAGGTCGAGGCCGTAGAGCTGCAAACGGTGACGCCACTCGCCGGCGTCTTGCTCCTCATTGAACCGCCGGGCGGCGTCGCGCGGGAAACGGGTGGTCACCACCACGCCGGCGCCGGCGCGGAGCAACTTCAGCGCCGCCTGGTAGCCAATCTTCACCCGCCCGCCGGTGACCATCGCCCAGCGGCCCGCGAGGTCTGCCGACTGATGCCGCTTGGTCCAGTTGAGCTCCGCGCACTCGGGGCAGAGCGCGTCGTAGAAGTGGTGCACGCGGTCGTAACGCGCCTTGCAGGTGTAGCACGCCCGTTCGAGCTTCAGCCGAGGCGGGTCGGCGGCGGCCGGCGCTTCGATCCGCGGCGGCTCGTCGACCGTTGAGCTCGGGCGGGGCGGCTCGGCCTTCTTGAGCTGGCGGACGCTGTACTGCCGGCGGATGCCGGTTTGGGCCAGCGTCTGCTCGTCCTGCTCGCGGAGCTTCGCCTCTTCCGCCTGGTGCTTCTTGGCGAAGGTCTTCCGCAGCCGCCGGCGAGCGTGGCGGTCGGGCAGGGCGACCTGCGAGGCGTACCGCAGCAGCCGCTGCCGCGTCTCGCCATCCAGCACCGCCAGCACGCCGCGATCGGCGGCGATCTGCTCAAGCAGCTCCGCGACGCGGGCGAGCTCTTCGGGCGTGGGGGGCGGTGGATGAGGGGCGCTGCTCATTGGGATTGGTGTAACTTTGAAAGGCTGCAAAGCCGATCGGCACAAGTTAAGGCGCGAAGAGGACCAGGCCCGGAGGGCCGAAAGCACGTAGCCAGGGGCGTGAGCCCCTGGGGATGAAGCGATCAGAGTGCAAGCCCCGGAGGGGCGGCAGCAATTAATGTGTCGCCCCTCCGGGGCTCAAACCAACCTACGCTGTCTACCAGGGGCTCACGCCCCTGGCTAATGTCTGCCGGCCCTCCGGGCCTAACTGTGGTCCGGCGTCGAGTCGCTTCGCATCGATACCAAGGTGAAACGGGAACTGAGTTCGTTCACTTCGCTTTGACGTCGAAGCAGAACAGAAGCTCCTGGTCGCGCAGGTAGAGCTTGCCGTCGGAGACGACCGGGTGGACCCAGATGCGGCCGCGGGGTTTGCGGATCTCGGACTGCGGGTCGAGCGTAAAGCGTCCGCGTTCCTCGTAGCCTTCGGGCGAAGGCTCGACGAGGGCGACGTCGCCGGTGTCTTTGTCCAGGAGGTAGAGCATGCCGTCGGCGTAGCCCAGGGCGCCCATGCCCAGCTCGCTGCGTTCGCTCCAGACCCGCTTGCCCGTGGCGAAGTCCTGGCAGGTCCAGCCGTCGGGGTTGGAGTGGCCATAAACGTAGCCGTCGATCAGCACCACGCCGCCGTGCTTGTTCTTCATCACCTTGTTCTTGTAGACCTCGGTGACGGAGAAGTCTTCACCGATCTCATACAACGCCGAGCCCTTGCCGTAACCGCAGGTGAAGTAGACGCGGTTGCCGTCGACAATGGGCGTGGGGATGGCGGCGATGGGCTTGAACCACGGCTCCTGCCACAACACGCGGCCATCGTCCTTGGCGACGCCGAGGATGACGGTTGGCAGCTGCTGCACGACTTGGGGCACACCGTTGATCTCGGCCGAGACGAGCGACGAGTAGTGCGATTCGGCGGTCGCTTCGGTCGACTGCCAGATCAACTCGCCGGTCTGCTTGTCGAGCGCGGCGATCGATCCCTGCTCCCGGCCGGGCGTGCAGTAGACGGCGCGATCGTCCACCAGCGGTGACTCGGCGTAGCCCCACGTGGGGACCTTGCCGCCGAGTTCGAGCATGTCGGTCTGCCAGACCAGCTCGCCCGCCTTGCTGACGCAAGAAACGGCGCCGCGGCTGGTGATGGCGTAGATGTTGTCGCCGTCCACGGTGGGCGTGCTGCGCGGGCCGTCGCCCCAGCCGTTGGTGAACTCCTCGGCCAGCTCGCAACGCCACTTCTCTTTGCCGGACTCGGCGTCCACGGCCACCAGGAACGCGGCGCCGTCGTCGGCGCCCATCAGGTAAACCACGCCGCCGACGACCGCCGGCCCGCTGTAGCCCTTGCCGAGCCCTTCACACATCCACAACCGCGGCGGGCCGCCCTCCGGCCACTCCTTGAGCAGCCCGGTTTCGCTGCCCGCGAGGTCGCGGGTCGGCCCCTGCCACTGGGGCCAGTCTTCCGCCACGGCGGGGCAGGGGAGCAGGAGGGCGAACGCGAGCAGCGAGGCGGGGGCGGGCTTCATGGGAAGGCCGGGATGGGTTGGGGCGGGCGCGGAGGGGAGTAGCGTGGGCCCGCTAGGATAACCGCAGGAAGGGCTCAAGCTCCAGGCGCTACTTGAGAGGCGCGAGGCGGTTCTCCGACGCAAGCCGGGCGCCGCTCAAGAGCCTGCCACGGAGGCCATCCGCACTCCATTCACCGTTCGCCGGACGAACCCACCAACTTACACCGCCGCCGGCTCGTCCGTGGTCGGCGTGACGACCATCGGCGCCTGCTTCTCCACCCTCACCAGCACGCACTTGAACGCCGGGGTCTTGCTCTTCTGGTCGATGGTGCGATCGACCAGCACATTCGCCTCCGGGTAGTACATGGCGGCGTTGCCCGCGCGGATCTCGGGGAACTCCACGGCGGTGATGTGCTCCATCTTGCCGGCCGGGCCGTGGACGGTGACCTTGTCGCCCGCCGAGAGGCCGTGGCGGGCGAGGTCGTGCGGGTGCATGAGGATCACCAGCCGGCCTTCGACGCCGCGGTACAGATCGTAGTCCTCATAGACCACGGTGTTGAACTGCCCCTCGCTGCGGATCGTCATCACGCGGAGCTGGTCGTCGTCGCCCGCGAGCGGCGGGATGGTGAGCGCGAAGAGGTGCCCCTTGCCGTCGGGCGTGGCGAACCGCGGCTCGTGAAACGTGCGGCCTTCGATCTGGAACTCCTGCTTCGTCTTGTCGATCTCGCCGAGCTTCTCCCAGCCGGGGATGATATTGCCGATCGCTTGGCGGATGTTGCCGGTCTTGCGCATGCTCCGCCAGTCGACCGCCTGCAGGCCTTGGTTCTCCGCGAGCCGCGTTGCGACGCCCTGGGCGATGGTGGCGATGATGTCCACCTCGGCGCGCGGGCCCTCGTGCCGGCGGGGGCCGCCGTCGCTCATCCGCACAAAGTTGAACATGCTCTCCTGCGTGGTCGCCTGCGGCTCCTCGTCGCGGGCGAGCACCGGCAGGATGATCGTCTCTTCGGCCAGCCCGTGGGCGTGGCCCGTGTTGAGCGTCGTGTTCATGAAGACCAACTGCTCCAGCCGTGAGAGCGAGTAGTCGGCGAACTGCGCATCCGGGTTGGAGCCATAGAGGTTGCCGCCGAGGCAGAAGCCGACTTTCAGTTCGCCATTGGCGGCGCCTTCCATGCACGCCATGGTGTCGCGACCCGCCATGGTGGGAAGCGTGACGCCGAAGTGGTTTTGCAGCCGCTTGAGCACCGCGTCCTTGAGCTTGGGCGTGACGCCCACCGAGCCGATGCCCTGCACGTTGCTGTGGCCGCGGATCGGCATCAGCCCGGTGCCCGGCCGACCGACCATGCCGCGTAGCAGCGCCAGGTTGCCAATCGCCTGCACGTTCTGCACGCCGTGGGCGTGGTGCGTGATGCCCATGGTCCAGCTAAAGACCACCCGCTTGGCCGCGGCGTAGCGCTCGGCGATGGCGTCGATCTCGTCGCGGCCCACGCCGGACTTCTGGGTCAGCTCGTCCCAGCTCACCGCTTCGAGGTGGTCGCGCAGCTTGTCCCAGCCGTGCGTGTAGCGTTCGAGATAGTCCTCGTCGTGCGCCTTCATCTCCACGACGCGTTTCGCCACGCCGGTGAGCAGCGCGAGGTCGCCGCCGATGTGGGGCTGCACGTACATACTGGCGATCTCGGAGCCGAAGAGCAGGCTCACCGGGTCGCTCGGCACGGAGAAGTTGACCATGCCGGTTTCCACCAGCGGGTTGATCACAATCACGTGCCCGCTGCGGCGGCGGAGCTTCTTGAGCGTCTCCATCAGCCGCGGGTGGTTCGACGCGGGGTTGCCGCCGATGACGAAGACCAGGTCGCTCTCTTCCAGGTCTTCCAGCGTCAGCGTGGCGGTGCCGCTGCCGGTGATGCTGGTCAGCCCCACGCCGCTCGCCTGATGGCAGTAGAAGCTGCAGTTGTTGACGTTGTTCGTGCCGAACAGCCGGGCGAAGACCTGCAGGAGGAATCCTGCCTCGTTGCTGCTGCGGCCGCTGAAGTACCAGAAGGTCTCGTCGGGCGCGGTCTTAGCGAGCTTGTGGACGATCCGCTCCAGCGCGTCGTCCCAGCCAATCGGGTAGTACCGCCCCGCCTGAGGACGATAGAGCATGGGCTGCGTCAACCGGCCGGAGGCTTCGAGCTGCCGCGGCGTCATCGCCCGCATCTCGCGGACGCCGTACCGCTGCCAAAACTCTTCGGGGATGGCGCCCTGCATGTCGGCGGCCATGGCCTGCATGCTCTTCTTGCAGACCTCTGGGAAGGAGCTCAGCTCGTTCACCATGCCGCCCCGCTGACCGCCCATTCCCACCGAGCAGGTCTTGCAGGCATTCTTGGAGCGCAGCGCCCGCCAGAATTTGAAGAAGCCGCCGGCCTCGCGGGCTTTCTTCCACGTGTACAGCACCGCCGGCCAGCCGCCGCCCGTCTTCACCTTCCGCATCGCCTGACTCCCGAGGGCTCCGAGAAGCGCAACTGCGTGACTCCCGCCCGCCGATCGGTCGGCGGGCCGAAACAGGCCGGCACAGGCTTTTCTACGCGGCCGGCTGTGTTACTGTACGTCCAGAGTAACCAACGTTTAACGCGGCGAACAACCAACCTTGCACCGACCGAGGGCCTCGCTATGGCAGTTTGCAACAAGTCGGCTCGCGCCGGCCGGCTGATCGCGCTGGCGACGGCTATCTCGCTGGCGGCGGTCACGGGGTACGCCGAGGACTTGGCCCCGCTGCAAAAGGCAGACGGCGTGGCCGCCGCGTCGCCGGCTCAGCAGGCCGCTTGGGCGAAGCTCGCCGCTAGCGGCCCCGACGCGTTGCTCTCGATCCTCCAGGGGATGAAAGACACCGATACCGTCGGTCAAAACTGGCTGCGGGCGGCATGCGACGCCGCCGCCGAGCGGATCGTTGCCGAGGGCGGGTTCCCGTTGCTGCGGCTTCAGTCGTTCCTCGCTGATCAGTCGCAATCGCCGCGGGCTCGCCAGACCGCATTCGAGTGGGTGGTGAAGGTCGACCCGTCGGCCAAGGAGCCCCTGCTCGAGAAGATGCTGGACGACCGCAGCCTGGCGCTCCGTTACCGAGCGGTAGCCGCGCTGCTGGCAAAGGCGGATGGCGACGCCGACGAAGCGGCGGCCAAGAAGGAGCTCTACGCCAAAGCGCTCACCGCTGCGCGCGACGAGAAGCAGCTCAAACAGATCGCCGCTACGCTGGAAGAACTCGGCGAATCGGTCGACCTGCCGGGCGTGATGGGCTTTCTGAAGCAGTGGCGGGTGATTGGCCCGTTTGACAACACCGGCTTGGCCCACTTCGACACCGCCTACCCACCCGAGAGCGAGCAGGACTTCGCCGCCACCTATCCCGGCAAGCAGGGCGGGTACCCAGACCAGCAGGGAGGGGTCTCCTGGAAGGAGGTCACCGCCACCGGTGAGGGCGGTGAGGTGGACTTCATCGAGCCACTCGGCAAGGTGAAGGAGGCGGTGGCGTACGCCTACACCACCTTCAACTGCAAGGGCGGCGCCGCTCAGGTGCGTTACCAGTCCAAGAACGCCACCAAGGTGTGGCTCAACGGCGAGCTGATCGCCACAAACGAAGTGTACCACTCCGGCGGCGGCATCGATCAGTACCGCGCGAAGGTCAGGCTCAAGCCGGGCGAGAATACGCTGCTGGTCAAGGCTCTGCAGAACGAGCAGAAGATGCCCTGGGAGCGGGAGTGGGACTTCCGCCTCCGCGTGGTGGACGAACTCGGCACGCCGCTGGCGAGCCAGTAGCGCGCCCGACGCCGACTCTCGTCCTCCCGCCCAATCCGCTTCACCGACAACCCGCTTTGAACGCCATGACAATCCGATACCTGACGGCGATGGCTGTGGCCGCTACGCTCACGAGCATCGCCTCGGCAGACGAGTGGCTGCAGTTCCGCGGGCCCGGCTGCCAGAGCGTCGCCGACGAGGTTTCGGTCCCGCTCGAATGGTCGGTCGAGACCGGCCAAAACATCGCCTGGCAAGCCGACCTGCCGGGCGACGGGGTTTCGAGCCCCATCGTGGTTGACGGCCGCGTGATCGTCACCGCCGCCGACGGCGCCGATCACGACGAGCTGATGGTGCTCGCCTTCGACTCGGCGACCGGCAAGGAGCTCTGGCGGCGGAAGTTCTGGGCAACCGGCCGCACGCTCTGCTACCGCACCTCCAGCGTCGCGGCGCCCACGCCGGTAAGCGACGGTGAGAACGTCTACGCGTTTTACTCGTCCAACGATCTTGTGTGCCTTGACCTGGACGGGAACCTGAAGTGGCTCCGCGGGCTCACGCTCGATCACCAGGGCCTGGGCAACGACATCGGCATGGCGGCGTCGCCGGTCGTGGTGGGCGACGCGGTCATCGTGCAGTGCGACTGCCAGAGCGTGGCCTTCGCCGCCGCGTTCAACAAGAACACCGGCGCCACGCTCTGGGAAACCCCGCGCACGGAGAACTCCAACTGGGCGTCGCCGCTCGGCCTGCCAGCGCTGGACGCCGTGCTGCTGCAGGGACGTGACGGCCTGTCGCTGCTCGGCGCGAAGACCGGAGAAAAGATGTGGGACGCCAAGACCGACGCCGAGTCGATCCCCTCGGCCGCGACCTCGGGCGACTTGGTGGTGATCCCATCGGATGGTCTGTCGCTGTTCAAGAAGACGGCCGATGGCCTCGACGTGGTGTGGCGGAAGGGCGGCGTCCGGCCCGGCTCCCCCAGCCCCGTCGTCTACGGCGACCGCATCTACACCATCGCCCGCGGCGGCGTCATGAGCGCGGTAGACTTGGAGACCGGGGAGTCCGCCTTCAAGAGGCGACTCGGCGGCAGCTTCTGGGCGACGCCGCTCGCAACCGCTGGCCGGCTCTACTGCATCAACCAAGACGGCGACGCCTTCGTCGTCGACGCCGGGGGCAAGGGGAAGGTGCTCTCGAAGTCGAGCTTCGGCGACGCCATTTACGGCTCGCCCGCCGCCGCTGACGGCGGCATGTTCGTCCGCTCCAACGGCAAGCTCTGGAAGATCGCGGCCATGGCCCAAGCCGCACGGCCGGCCGACAACCGTGTTCAGTGACCGCAGCCGGTCACCACGCTGCCGGTGCTTAGCCGCCGGCGCTCAACCGATGTCGTCGATCGGCTTCCGGCGCACCAGCCGGTTCGCCACCGCCGTGTGCAGCCGCGACTCGGCCACAAGCCGTGCCGTATCGCTGCGAAGCCGCTCGTTCTCCGCAAAGAGCCGGGCGACGCGCCGCTGCAGGTCTTCAAGACCGATCAGCTCCCGCTCCGCAGCCGCCCGCCAGCCGGATGGTTCTTCGGACTCTTGATTGGGATCGGTAGGCGTTTTCATCCGGGGCTTCCGACGGACGTCACACGATCATCGCCACAGCGGCGACACATCGTGGGGAGTGTAACGAGCGGGCGGCCAACCGGAATGGTGATTCCGCGGAATCCCCCCATTCCAGGCGCCGGTTTACTCGCGCCAGCCCGCGCCATCGCAGCGCAATAGCCGTGGGAACGCCGCCAGCCGAAGGCGTTGACGCGAACCCGCCGCCCACTTAGCGTATCCATGTCGTTGCTGGGGGTGTGGCGGAATTGGCAGACGCGCTGGATTTAGGTTCCAGTGGGGCGACCCGTGCAGGTTCGAATCCTGTCACCCCTATCTCTTGTCTTGATCACACCTTACGGCAGCGTGCCTTGACCCCGCTCAGTTGGTCGAGGATCGTTAACATACTGAGAACATGATCGAGGTCCTGTAGGGGCTTCTGGCACGCCAAAAAGGCCTGCAAATCGGCACAGTCGCCTAGAAGAGCTGATTGACGATGAATGGTCTTCGGTCACGGGTCTCCACAGAGAAGAGGCATGACGACGTTGCCCCCGCGAGAGCGCCGGCGCCAGGAAGTGCTCCACGAACCCCAGGAACGTCGCGCGGTTGATGGCCCGGCGGGTGACCATCGCCGTGACGATGGCGGCGGATCTCTCCGAGCGTCAGGTCGGGCTTCTCGGCCACAAGCCAGCACAGCCGATCGAGTTGCTTCTCGGTCCGCTTCGGCTTGCGGCCACGCCGCCGCGGCAGAGCCGCGATCGAGCCCTGATGTCGGCGGAGCATCAGCAGCTTCCGCACGAACGCGCCGCTCACCCCGAACCGGGCCGCAATCGCTCGGCTGCCGCCCTCGCCGGCGTCGTACGCCGCCATCACCCGCTCACGCAGATCCATCGAGAACGCTTCCACGCCTCGGTCTCCTTCCCAAGAGACCTCTACAGGCATACGCCGATGCGGTTACGTTAAAATCGGAACCGCTGTAGAGCGTCGCGGACGATAGCAAGCAGTCAGTCAATTTCGATAGCCCACCGGCGACAATCCGAACAAGAGACCCCATATAGCGCGACTTCTCATTGCCTGAGGCGCCGTAGGCTCTGACCCCCCGGCAGCCTTTAGTGTGGCATGCGTGGCGACATCGTTGGAGCTTGGGGGGTGTCTTGCTGTACTCACCAGCGGCTGTACCGGTTTCGGCGACTTCGTTCGTGGGATCGATCGCAACGGTCGCCTTCAGATGGCGCTTCCTCGGTCAGTTCACCAGATGGGTAAGTCGCGCTCGCCGACGCAACGGCAGCAGACTTAGGCCGCTACCTTGCTGCCCGTCGTTTTCGTATCGCAAGGACGGCACACACGTTGTATGCAATCTGGATGGTGAAACAGGTGATCAGCATGAAGTAAACCGCAAAGACGAACCACGAAGTGCTGCCTTTGTAGACTGGGGCAAAGAAGACCGGTCCAGTTGCTATCGAGGCAAACAGTCCTGGCATCATAATCGCGGTCAGTATTGCTGAGACCCACGGCGCCCACCGCTTTCCCTTCGTTGTTTGCCACCCCGAGTAGGCCATGGGAACGTGAACGGTCGAAAGCGCAAACAACGTATCACGCTGAATCAGCCACCAGTCGCCCTCGGTGAGCTCGACGTCTGAGAAACCTATGAAAGTGTCGGTGCCGACAACCCATACCATCCAGATCGCTTGCACCCAAAGAGTGAACCAGCCGGCCTCGGCGACGCGAGCCGGTCGCCGGCACCAATAACCAATCCGTGACAAGACTCTTTGCGACTTAGCCTCGATGGACTCGCCTTTCAAGCACCGCCGAAGCTCACCCGCGAGCACCTGAGCAGACTGATATCTAGCGGCAGGGTTCTTTTCTAAGCACCTAGAGCAAATCCGTTCGAGATCACGAGGACACGCCGTGTTGAGCGTCCGCAAGCGGGCCGCCCTACCCGTTCGGATGCCGTCGAGCACCTCGACATAGCTCTCACCGCCTATGGGTGTCTGGCCAGTCAGCAACTCGAAGAGGATAACCCCTAGGCTGTAAATGTCGGTAGCGGCCGGACTGTCGCTGCCAATCGTCTTGTCGATCTGCTCCGGCGCCATGTAGAGGGGCGTGCCGACCAACAGGCTCGATCGCGTGTCCGTTAAGCTAGCGTCCGCGAGCTTCGACAGCCCGAAGTCAGCGATTCGGGGTTCGTAGTCACCTAACGCCTTTGCCTTGTTGGATGGATCGGTTGCTAAGGTCAGCAGGATATTGGCGGGCTTGAGGTCGCGGTGGTGCACTCCTTGCGCATGGGCGTAGTGAAGGGCTTCGGCCACCTTCGCCAGAAGCTCAACGGCCTCTTCCCAGCTAGTCACTCGACCATGCTCTTCAAGCCATTCAGCTAAGTCCGGGCCATCGCAGAAACCAGAAGCAATGTACGGAGCTGGTCCGTCGAGATCGGCGTGGTAGATCGGGACAATCCCCGTATGATCGAGCCGTGCCGCGAGCGATGCCTCGGCTGCAAATCGAGCACGCTTATCGGCATCCACCAAGACCTCGGGACGCGGCAGCTTGAGCGCAACCTCGCGTCCCAGGCGAGTGTCTACCGCCAGGTAGACAACACCAAAGGCGCCGCTTCCTAGAACCCTCTTTAGATCGTAGTGGGCTATTCGCCGACCAGCCAACGGAGAACGGACTTCCGTCGATTTAGGCCAAAGCTGATCTAGCTGCTTCTCGAGATCGCCAAGTGGCTCGCCCCCAACTGACACACACTCACCTAGATCATTGTCGTCGAGGTCAGTCTCGCTCGGCTCGTCGGCGGGGTTGGTCATCGTTTTCGCTTAGCATCTCGCGGAGGTTGTGCATTGCCCGACTCCACAGACTGCGGGCAGCATTCTCGGTAACGTCCAACTCGTCTGCTATCTGCTGGTAGCTCTTGCCCCATCGGTGCCGTCCTTCGACGACCACACGCTGACGCTCCGGCAAACGATTGACCGCCCTCAGGAGCTGCACGCTCTGTTCTCTGCGAGACACCAGCCAGCTCGCGGTTGGGCTTCTTGAGCAGGCGACCTCATACCTTTTCTCGTGCGCGTCGATAGGAACCTCACGGCTGGCATCCCGCGATTGCGTGCTGGTGTACTGCCGGGCAGCATCCGTCAGGTTGTGCAGAACGATCCGCTTCAGCCAGCTCCTCAGTTCCGCTTCGGTAGTCCCGCGAAACGAGTCCATCGTCTGGCTTGCCTCCATCAGACTCTGCTGCACGATGTCCGAGGGGCCAAACTTGCCACGCAAACCGCTGCCAACTTGAGCTTCGGCGATGGCTAGCAGGTAGGAGTGAACCTCTCGGACAATCTGCCCTAGCGACGCCGCGTCTCCGACTCGAGCCTGATTGATCAGGTCCGACCATGGGCTGTCCGCGAGGGCTAACGTCGTCTGCACGTGGGGCGACACGGGGGCAGGAGGCGCGTCGTGGAAAGGCGACAGAACCGAGAGTTTGACTCGGCAACGGGGGAAAGTCCACTTCCATGCGGCATGCCGTGGTAGGCATGACCGGGAGCTACTCCTTTCTCGCTGTCGTGCTGCTTAAGTTCCCGTTGTGTGCAGATTCCTCGACACGTTTTGCCTGCTACCACGCCTCAACCAGCGGTGCGACGTTCATCCGACTTGACGAAAGACATCTAGGCTTCACCCGTGATCAAGATTTGTTCCGTTGCGTGGAGTGCCGCCCTCGTGGCTGCCCTGCTTATGCCACCTTCAAATGGAGCCTTCGCGGCCATCACGATCGACCCGGCGTCTTCCGGTGCCACGAGCGTGGTTCGTTTCGATACGCTTGGCTTCCCCAGGATGACCTCACGACTGACAAACCCGGTCAGCGATCCGCTTGACCTCGGGTTCGAGTTCTTCGCGGTCGGAGTCGCCATATTCTCGTTTGTGCCGTTGAACGGCGCCGTCCAGATTGATGGCGGTAGCCGCGTCAGTGCTAACATCGTTTTCCTGGGTCGCGATCCCGGCACCGATGGAAGTGTTGACATTCGGAACTCAGGGTCTCTGCTCCGCGGCAACAACGCGATCTCAGTTGGCAACACGGGTCGCGGGGTCTTAGGCGTCGGGAGCGGGGCCGAGGTCACCGCGCCGTTGTTCGTTGTTGGCGACGCTCCAAGCGGAGAAGGGTTTGTCTTCTTCGATGGCGGATCGGCTTACACCGGCATCGATACAATCGACAACCCGAGCGAAACCGTCGGCGGCGGCGAGGGGCTCGGCAGGGTAGACGTCATTAACCAGTCGACGGTGACGACGGGATTGCTACAGGTCGGTGTCAGCACAGGTTCGGACGGACGCGTGGCTCTCAGCGATGCGAACTCGCGAGTGTTCGCAAACTCGCTGGTGGTCGGCTCAAGCGGTCTTGGCGTGCTCGAAGCCCGTAACGGCGCCCAGACCCTGAGCAACACGACTCGGCCAGACATCGTGCTCGGCGAGAACGCCGGCAGCCGCGGCGAGCTCAACATCAATGCCGGCAGCTCGAGTCTCACAACCGGTGCCGACACCGGGGAGGCTGTTCTCAGGCTTGCCAGCGGCGCCACCGGCGTGGCAACCGTAGGCGGCGCCGGCGCCGCGTGGGCCGTCAGTGAGAACTTGGTAATCGGCATTTCTCTTTAGCGAACGCACCTACCTGAAGTCTCTATCCACACAGAATCCTACAGCAGCTTCCCCACGAATGAACAATATCCGCAGTATGCAATTGCATTGTACAGGCGTCATTGAGATGTCTTCACGACTCTGCCGCAGCGTCGCATCGCAATTGGTAATTCGACTTTCCGCCGCGCTCCTGGTGGTTGTGCTCTCAGAGCCAACATCAGCGACGATTACCGTAGACTTCTTGCAAACCGGAGCAGACGACGTCTCAGGGGATTTCGGTTCGGTGTCCAACCCGCTGCCTGATTCAATTAGCTTCACGGATTTGGTGATTGGCGGAGACGCACCGGGCTCGTTGCTGACCGATGGGGGCAGTGATGTTGATGCCGATTTTCTCACAATTGGCCGTGATTCTGCGGGCGATGGCCTGCTGCGTGTGATTGGCAACTTCTGCACACTGTGCGATGGGGATGTTTCTGTTCCAGGAATGCTCACCGTAGGAGAGGTCGGGATCGGACGCCTTGAGGCATCAGGCGGGGCGCAGGTTTGGCCCGGCGGTCTGACAATGGGAGTTCATGCCGGCTCCGTTGGGTCCGTGACACTCGCTGGCGATGGAACATCGCTCGATCTGAAGGCCACCGGGATTGTAGACGTATCAACCGCAAGCGTAACGGTCGGCCAGTCCGGCGAAGCCGTTCTTAACATGAGTGACGGCAGCCGACTGGTGGCCGAAGACCTCATTGTCAGTCAATACGCTGATCCCGCCAGACAAACGCCAAACGGATTGGTTGTTGCAACCGGAAGCGAGACCGAACTGGAATTGAGCGGTACGATTGCCCTTGGTCGGGACACCGGCTACGGGAGGCTTGAGCTGCACGCCGCACGACTTACGGGGCCCAACGCCAACAGTCTGAGCGATATCTTCATAGGTGGGTTCAGCAGAGCCAGAGGTGAGATGGTCCTGACCGACGGAGCCTTTGTTCAAGTCGACGAAGGATACGTTGGCTCCGACAATGGGGCGAGCGGCGACCTTGCGATTCAGGGATCCGTTTGGATTAACAACTATATGGCGGTCGGCTACCGCGGCGCCGGGCGGCTGAGCATCTCGCACGGCAGCCTCGTCTCACCAGAGATCCTCGAAATCGGCAGCGAGCAAACTGGCGTCGGCGATGTCTACCTTGAAAGCGCGGGCGAAGTGCTGACTGGCGGAGAGGTCACGGTCGGTGACGAAGGCAGCGGCTCTCTGACCATTCGCTCGGGCGCATCGCTGCGTGCAGGCGATCAAGTGTTCGTGGGACGCGAGACCGGAGCCGTTGGGACCGTTACCAACAGCGGAGGGATCGTCGCGACGGGCAATGGTTTCAACCCTGCGGACCCCGATCTGGAGATCGGCTTCGCAGGAACCGGCACTTACACGCAGACCGCTGGCACGACCGCCGTTGCGTCCCAATTGATCGTTGGCAACACCGCAACTGGCAACGGTACGCTTAACCTCTCTGGCGGAACGATCACTGCGGCGGGAGAGTTCAGCATCGTCGGCCAGGACGGCATCGGGGTCGCAAACGTCTCGGGCGGCGGCAGCCTTGCAACAACCACCCCGATCTACGTCGGCCGACGCAACGGCGCTGTCGGCGAACTGAATATCACCGACGGAGGGACCGTCTCGACCGGCGACTCTGTGCGCATCGCGGCCGAGGCGGGATCGACCGGCACGTTGCACATTTCTGGCGCCGGTTCGTCGCTGTCGACGCAGGGCCCGTTCAGCACAGGTTACGGAGGCGCAGGCACCACGCTCATCGACGACGGCGCGACCGTGACGGTCGACAACGGGGGGGGCGCCGGTCTCTGGGTCGGCCTCTTCGAATCCGGCGACGGCGACCTCACGATCGACGGCGCCGACACGACGGTCGAAGTGATCGGGCTCACTGCGGTGGGCGACTTCGGCCGCGGCGTGATGCGGTTGCAGAACGGCGCGACGCTGACGTCGCCCAACGCGAGCCTCGCGATTGGATGGCGCGGCGCCAACGGTAACGGGACCGTGATCCTCTCGCAGGACTCCGTCATCGAGACTGGAGCCAACGACGTAATCGTCGGCGCGTCCGGGACCGGCCGGCTCGAAGTCCGCGACACGGCACGCCTCGGCGTGGCCGACGACCTGTCGATCGGCGGCGGCGCATCGGGCGTCGGCACGGTGAAGGTCTTTGGCGGCGAGGTCCACGTCGGTACGACAGCCGGCGACAACGGCCGTCACCTCTTCGTCGGGCTCAACGGCGACGGCGACTACGAACAGATCGGGGGGGTTGTTGCCGTCGCCGAGCACCTCTACATCGCTCACGAGGAAGGGTCGACCGGCAATGCCGACGTGAGTGGTGGCACGCTCAGCGTGGTCGATGTCTACGCCAAGCAAAACAACACCAGCGATAGCGACGCTGTGCTACAGGTGACTGGCACGGGCGTGCTCAACGCCTCGGGGCAAGGGGTTCTAGACAACGGTGCAACGCTTTCCGTAGTGAACGGTGCTGCGAATTTCGAGGGGGCTCTTCGATTCCAGAACGGCGCGGGGATGATCGCGCTGCTTGATGCCACGGTAACGGCAGAGAGTGTAAGCCTGCAGGTCGGCGGCGCCGCCATCAACCGTTCGGGCAATCTCACGCTTGCCGACAATAGCCAGTTAGTCTCCGACAAGGATATTTCACTCGGGTCTGATTCGCGTGTACTGATGCTCGGGAGCGCGTCCGTGCGTGTAGGAGCTGCCGAGAAGTCGGCCTTCAGCCTTACCGCGGGCTCGCAATTTGAGATGACTGAGAACTCTGACGCGAGCGTAAACGGAGATTTCACCATCAACGACGGTGCCTTGGTGTCGCTTGCTGACTCGAGCCTCATACGGCAGATCGACCAGACAACCGTCGCGGGCGACGTAGTACTCGACGGCGGCGGGCTGTTTACCGGCAGCCTACACATCACGGAAACGGGGTCGTTTGACTTCCGCAGTGGGACGCTGCTATTCAGCACATTTAACGGCGATCTGCTTCATCAGCAAGACGGCCGGATGTTCATTCGGAATCCAGTGACGCCGGTAGTGGTGAGTATTCCAACGTTGCAAGTCGATGCCGGTGAGGTCTGGATTGACATCGCGGCAGAGCCCGATACCCAAACACCTCAGATGCTGATCGGCGGCTCGCTGGATGTCGCCCCGGGAGGTACTGAACTTTTCATTCGATTCGAGAATAACTATGCACCTGGAGTTGGTGACGAGATCGAGGTTATGCGTTTTGATGAGCTCGACGAGTTCGAGATTGTGACAGCGGTCGGTCTTTCTTCAGTCTTGAGCATGCGTTCGGAGGTGGTGACCAACTCAGACTCCAGCGAGTCATTGATGCTCTACTTCGCCCCAGCTCTCGCCGGCGACTTCAACACCGACGGCATTGTTGACGCGGCTGACTACACGGTTTGGCGGGACTCGCTGAATGCGACCGGCTCCGGCCTCGCCGCGGACGCCAACCTTGACGGGACGGTTGATGTCCTCGACTACGCCCTCTGGTCGACAAACTTCGGAGCGGTCTTGCCAACGAACGCGGCGGCAGTGCCGGAGCCCCGGATACTGATCGCCGTCTGGGCCAACATTGCCTGGATAGCATGTAGCAGAAGCAGCCGGCGAGGCGTCGCTCTTCCGGCCTGGTCAGCCAATCGTCAGACCGCCGCATGAAATCTGGCGGATTCGGTGATTGCCGCCGCGAGTGATGCCAACGAACTGGTCGGTTTCCCAGGCAAGAGCGCCGAGTCAGCCGCCGATTGGCGAGGAGCAGTCGCTGGTGGCGTTCCTCAGCCCCAATTGGCCGCACGCTGCCGCATCGTGAACTCCCGTGTACACCATCACGAAGCGAACGCCCTCGCTTTGATCACGCCTGGGCTGGCGCCGCTGACTGCTGGTACTCGCTCCCATGTAACTCCGGTACCAGCTTGGCTCAGCGGCTGGACCAGCTTCGGCGGATTAGCCACGCAGCCTAGCTGCTGCGGTCGTTGTCGAGTTAAGGCACCGCTGCGAGTTCGCCGCTCCGCTGCCACTGGTCGGGCGATACAACCACCGCGGGCTCGTGCCGTTACAGGCCAGCCTGGAGCGCAACGTCGTGTTTAACTCTTCGTGCGTAACCTCGCCTCGGTACCTGGCAGGTTCTCAAGGCCCCACCGCGCGAGTTGCTTGACTAGCGGAGCCAAAGACTCTCCTCTCTTGGTCAACCGGTAAGCGTTCGCGCCCGCCCTTTCGCCAGATGGCTCGGTGTCCACCAGACCGGCTTCCACGAGCTTCATCAACCGATCCGACAAGACATTGGTCGCGATCTTCTCCGGCGAGGCGAGGAACTCGCGGAAGTGAGAGCGCCCGAGCAGGAGGTCACGTACCACGAGGAGCGTCCACTTGTCCCCCACGAGATCCAAGGTACAGGCGATCGGGCAGGGGGAGCGTCTGGGCTTACTTGGCACGGTGTTGTAGGCCTGCGTGCGTTGGGACGTTCTTTCAGGGTGCCCCATTGACTTGCTTTTTGCAAGCGTTACAGTCGCTTGCGTTTCGCAAGTGTTGTGCACGAGGAGCGGTGCGATGCCGAAGATCAACCAGCTAGCTGTCTTGGCCTGGTTGGTGTTATTTACCTGCGTTCCAGCGACGGCATACGAGGGGTATACGGCTGTCGGCCCCCTCGGCAACGACATCGTCGGCTTCGTACGCAAAGCACACTCTGAGGGGGAAAAGCCAGGCTCGGCGGCGAGCATCTCGTCGAGTTTCGCGATGAAGGCCCGGTCGCCGCCGATCAGCTCGATCAGCCCTGGCACGTCGTGCAGCACTCTCCAGGTGTAGTGCCACGAACTCCCCTCGGTAAAGGGTCCGCCCCACTCGTCCGCCTTGAAATCGGGCCGCCACGCACCATCGGCAAGCCGGCCCCGCATCATGCCCACTTCTGGATCAAACACGTTGCGGTAGTTCTGCGACCGCTCGAGCAACGACGCGACGGGCCCCTCGACACCGGCGTGCCGGCAGACCTGCGCGACGCACCA
>JBCDJN010000040.1:0-39434 GCA_039414355.1 Planctomycetota bacterium
CCCACAACCCATCCGGCACAAGGCGACCTGACATCACGAATCCCTCCCTGGGTCCCAAAGGCCGCCATTGTCACCAGCCGCCAAAATCAGCCAACATCCGTTCTGATCACGGGCTCTTAGGGTAATTGCAGGTGAACGGCCGCTTACCAACCTCCACCGGCACCTTCTCCACCTGATCAGTGAGCAGCCTGAGTTGCTTCGGGGTCGGGTGAGCAATGAATCCCTTGCCGATGCTATTGCCCGCGGTGTAGGGCAGGTCGTGAGCGGCGGCGCTAGCGTATCGGTAAGCGTTAGTCATCGTTCGCCAGTCGGGTGTGGGTATCCCACATGGGCCCCTACCGACCCGACGCTATCAGTCGCTCCAGGCGAGCTCACGCTGATTGCCTACGAAGTCCGAAGCAAGTCTGGAGTGGTGCGTGGCCGGCACTTCGTGGTACTCCGGCGTGTAAGCGGCAATACGATTGACGCGCTCGATCCGATCCGCCCTCACAAAGACTCCAGCTATGTGCTGGAGCACAAGCAAGACCCCAGCGGTGGCCCAACCCGAGTGTTCTTGCTGCGTCCAGCCGGGGTGCCGGTCACGACTGATGTCTACGAGTTGGACACCCTTTTTCGCGTCAAGCTCCACGCCAAGTCAGACGATAGTATTAGGCTCTTGCCGACCGCCGCCGCAGTCGCGCACGTCAAAGCGCAGATCACTCGCACAGCAGAGCGGTTGCGAGGCGGTGACGACTTCCTCGACCCACGAGAATGGCGCGAGCAGACCGCGGCCTTCGGTCTGCCGGGGCTTGACCTGCCGCCCGAAGTAGGCGGCAGCGGCTGGCCCGCGCGGCGCATGCTCGACATCTTCCGGCACGCCGGTCGTTTCAACCTGAACTGCCGTGACGTCGTCGGCGGCGCACATGCCCGCCCCCTTCTTCATTCGGATGAGCACGCCGTGTTAGAGGTAGCTCGGCAGATCGCCAGCGGGAACGGGTACATGGCGATACTGATCACCGAGCCCTCAACCGGCAGCGACCTCAAGGCCATTGCGACCACAGCCGAGAAGGTTGAAGGCGGGTATAGACTGGTCGGTGAGAAGAGGTACAACGCCCGCCTCGCTCAGGCGACTCATATGCTTGTGTTCGCGCAGGTGCCCGAAGACCGCCAGGGCTGGTTGACCGCGTTCCTCGTCCCCAAAAACGCAGATGGGGTAACGGTCAAGACCTTACGCGCCCACGGGCTGATGGGGAACTCTTACGGTGGCGCACAGTTCGATGGCACATTCGTTCCGGATCGGATGCGAATCGGGAATCAGGGCGATGGTCTCCTTGTGTTTCGTGAGCACTTCTACTACTGGCGATTGATGCAAGTCGCGGCAGCGATCGGGACCGGGGAGCAAGCGCTCGAGCAGATGGCGGCACGCATCGCGACACGGAAGACCTTCGGAGCACCAATCGGCCGCTTCACACACCTCCAACAAGCCCTCGGTAGGTCGACCACCGAACTGAAGATGGCTTACGCCTTGGCTTGCGAAGCCGCCGAGCAACTAGACCGCGAAGACTACAAGGGCGCACGAGGGGTGATCGCAGGCTTGAAGGCCGAGGGAGTTGAAGCAGCTCTGCGGGCCGCGGACGCTTCGATGCGTGCCCACGGCGGCATGGGCTACTCCGGCGAAGTCGACCTCGGTGATCGAGTACGCGACCTGATGGGTCTACGGATCGCAGATGGCACGACCGACGTGATGCGGATGGATGTAGTTCGGCAGGCCTACGGGGACAAGTTCTGGGACATGGCCGTGCGACCCACGAAGTGAGCCGCGAGTCTGCGAACGCCGAGTTCCAGTTCCAATCCGTGTCGGTTGCATCACTGCGAGCTAACGTGCGTGCGACGCCGTCTCCATATTGAACTCAAGGTGCCTGCCAGCACCGGGCAGAGCGCCGTGGCCGGTTCCGGCACGCGCCGCCCGAACACGATGTAGGACTCGCCCTCGTCGCGACGCGGCGTTGAGTCCGCCCCCGAGGCGCCGATCAAGAGGTCGTCCACGCCATCGCCGTTGAAGTCTCCGGCTCCGCTCACGGATTCTCCGCTATAGTCTAGCCAGGCGATGCCGTTGAGAACGAACCCGTTCGAACCGTCTAGATCACCGAGATCGAAGAAGCTCCCGAAGCCGCCGTCAGTCCTGCCATAAAGTACGTAGCTCTCACCGGACGAAAGCGGCCCCAATCCGTTCGCGTCAAGAGCCCCAACCACGATGTCATCGACGCCGTCCGCGTTGATGTCCCCGGCGGCACTAACCGAGATCCCGCTGTTGTCGCGGCTGGCGATGCCGCTGATCACAAACCCGTTATCGCCATCCAAGTCGTCACTGTCGATCGCAGGTAGGAATCCCTCTGCAGCACCAAAGACGACATAGCTCTGTCCCGCGGATCCTCCCGGGGAACTAGCAAGAGGAGCTCCGATGATCACGTCGGCAAATCCGTCCCCGTTGATGTCCCCCGCTCCGCTTACCGATGTGCCGCTCTCTTCCCCACGGCCGACGCCGCTGAAGGAGAAGCCTTTTGAGCCATCTAGCGTGCGCAGTGAGACCAGTGGGTCGAAGTCGCTCGCCTTGCCAAACACGACGTAGCTTGTGCCGCCCGTTAGTGTTTGGCCGGGGCTTGCGGTGGGGGCTCCGATGATGATGTCGTCGAAGCCGTCGCCATTCACGTCGCCTACCCCGCTGACGGACCAGCCGCTCCGTTCGGTTGTCTCGTTGCCTCGCAGCGCGAAGCCGTTCTCGCCGTCGAGGGAACCGAGATCGAACGTCGGCTCGAAGCCGGTCGCCTTTCCGAAGACGACGTAGCTCTTCCCCGCGCGGTCGTTGAACGGAGAGGTCGGCGTTGCGAAGGGGGCGCCGATGATGAGGTCGTCGAAGCCGTCGCCGTTCACGTCGCCGGCGCCGCTGACCGCCCAGCCCGCTTGATCGTTGTCGGCTTCGCCGGTGAGCGTGAAGCCTGCTGTGCCATCGAGCATGCTCGGACGGACCGTGTTCGGGAAGCCGCCGGCCTTGCCGAAGACGACGTAGCTCTCGCCCGCCCGCGAGCCCGCGCGGGGGGAGCCGGTTATGATGTCGTCGAAGCCGTCGCCGTTGATGTCCCCCGCTCCGCTGACGGACCAACCGGTGCGGTCGAAGTCGCCGTCGCCGGAGAAGCGGAAACCGTTCTCGCCGTCGAGAAGCACGAGGTCGAGCGTCGCGTCGAAGCCTCCCGCGTGGCCGAAGACGACGTGGCTGGTGTCGCGGATGCCTCCCCAGGCGCCGATGATGACGTCGTCGAAGCCGTCGCCGTTAACGTCACCTGCTCCGCTCACCGAGCGGCCGCTGCGGTCGTCGGAGTTGATGCCTTCGAGGATGAAGCCGTTCGTTCCGTCCAGCGACGCTAGGTCAATCGACGCCGGGAATAGGACCGGCGCTCCGGATGACGGGGCTACCAAGGCGGAGAATATGAGCAGAGTGCCCAGCGAAGTGGGGGCAAACCATAGGTGTCTGGTAGGAATGTCGTCGGTAACGACATTCAACTTCTCTCGCACGGGCTTGCCGGATTGTGCACTGGCAAGAAGCTGAAGGAACCTAGTTGCGGGCATCAGTTCTCCACGAGCACCTAGAGCGACGGACGGCGAGTTCGGCAATCACGGCAAGATTGGGCGTATAGCAGGTGCAGGCAATTTTATTGCCGTGCAGTTTGTCATGCAATCAGACAGCCTGCCCAACAACCCAGCCATCCAGGACGCGGTGAGGGTGGGGTTCACGGGTGCGGTGATGAGCCGCGTGTTTGATTGTGGGTGGTAGAGCCCTATCCGCTGAGAGCGACCTCGGGTTTTCGAGGGCACGCCACAATCCAACGTGCCCGGCGTCGGGGATCAGCGGTTGTTAGGTTGCTCAGTCGATACCCAACAACACAGCTTGTCTCTGGTCACTGCTGGCGATGTTGCTCATCAGCAAGCCGAAATCGAAGTCTTCGTCCTCGACAAATGGCGTTGTATCACCTGGAATCGGAAGCTGCGATGGCTCCAGAGAATACTGATGTTGGGCAACGATACCGTTGCCATCTTCGATAGATAATTTCCGAGAGCTAGGCGGGCCGTCAACACTCACCTTTGTTTCGCCTGAGAGCTTTGCAGTCGAGGTTCCCAAGCAAACAAACACGGCATCGTCCCATGCAAAGACTGCCGCCATTGCTCCCGAGAGAATCGAGTAGATGCCATCCGTCTTGACGGGCGATTCTTGATCTAACGCTGAACGCGAGTGTTCACCGAATACGCCAGACGCCGGATCAAGGCTGGCAACGCGGTCGTATTTCTCGTTGTTTTGCAGCCAGATCGTCACTTTTCTCTCCGACTAGAATCCGAGGTCTTTCCCACCTACGCGGCTCGCACTTTCAATGATGTCTTCCCAGGTCTTACCTCGTCCTCTCAGGTAGTCGATGCTGGGGCCAAGCTTGTCGCCATACTTCTCCAGGTTTCGAGCATGGATTTCCGCGAGCTTGTCCGGGGGCGTGCGGTCTTTGAACTTCTGCCCAAGTGCTCTCCGCTCAGCATGTAGCGTCCTAGCTATCTGTTCGCTCGTCTTTCCTTGTGCTCGCAGAGCAGCGGCTCGCATCGATAAACCTTCAACAGCATCGACGTACTGCTGTCGAAGAGCAGGCAACGCCTTTGGGGCAACAGACGCTTTCTTAGGACCAGCGAACAATCCACTAGCGCGTGTCGAGTACAGTCCCAGCTGAGCGATTAATGCGTCACTTGGGGGAGCGCTGTAGATCGTCAGCGAACTACCGTCCTTGAAATTAAATCGTACTATCGGGGCTCTACGAAGCGGTGTCAGAGCTGCCGCAAATAAGACATCTATCGCTGACTTGACTGAATGAACGCTCCAAGCTTTCAGGTCGGCCGCGAGCCCCTTATGAGCATCACGCTGTATCTTGTCTACGAAGCCTTCGTTAATCTCTATCGACCTGATTGAATCGTTACCGTTCGGTCCGTTGACACTAGCTATCCAGTCAGCGTAACTCGATCCGAGCGCTTTTCGAGCATAGTCGAACTCTTTCAGTTGCTTGCTTGCATACGAGGCTTGATCGCTTCCGTCCGCCTTGGTGCCTTCGAAGATAAAGACATCTAAGTCGCTGGCCAGTAAAGCCGCCATGGCACTAACTGCAGCTGCACCTGCTGTTTGCAGTGCGTTCCCGCCAGGGATTCGATTCGCCGCCTCGTTGAAGGCTGCCGTCGCCAGAATCGAACCGTAAGAGCCTATCGCCTCCAAGGCGTTCGTCAACTCGTTCCCTTGGGACGGCGCTGGAGCATCTTCATCAAGCGGAGCGATATTCGATATCTCCAAGTCGTCACCGACTGGTACATCCGAGTACTCTTGCCGCCTGCTGCCACTCTTCGATCCGTCCGCGTTGTGTTTCAGTCGCTGGAGCTTTCCGGTATAGGGGGCGATGAATCCCGGATTCAGGCCATCATCGAGAGGTTGAAAGTATAGCTCAGTAGTGTGCTCGTTGTTGTTCCGACCGGTCTTGCGAGCCGTTGGCGGACCCGTGCGATTGTTGCCGAAGCCCCCTGTCGTAACGGTCTGGACGTACTTGTCGGCCGAGAACTTGGTGTCAGCTGTTTCGCGCTGAGAAGATGAGCCGCTGTCGTGGGCCTCATAGTTCCTGTCGGGGTCCGCAGATATCGCGTCGATGGCTGTACGCGTGTACGTGCCGGATTGTTGTTGGTCGCTGGGGACGTCGGAGTATGAGCCATTTTCGTGGACCTCCGTAGCTGTCGACGTAGTCTGGTCGTACCTGTAGCTTTGCTTGCCAGTTGAGCCGAAAGTCTTGTCACCGCTACCGACTCGGTGGGTCGTGGTGGCCCTTGTAGAATCGGACTGGTATTCTCCGGAACCGCCCTTCGGGTGTGAGCCATGGTAGGTTGCGTCCTCTGTCGTAACGACCACAACTTCGCTCCTGTAGCTGCCATCCCCGGACTTTGAATCCCAGTGGCTGCTACTAGAGTCGACTCGTACGAAGATTGGCCCGCCCGGCTTTCCATTTGTGAACTCTTGGCGTGTGACCGTTGAGTCGAGTTTCTCACGCCGGTGCTCGCTGTCTAGTTGTTGCTTGTCACCGGCTTGGTCGCCATCAGAAACAAAAACGTTCTCCGTCTCATGGACATCGGTCTCCGTTCGGACGGTCGTCGCTCCATCCGTGTGTTGAGTGGTCGTGACTTTGGACCAGTCTCGAGCATCGAGCGTATCTCGCTGGAGGCCGCGTTCGCCCTGCTTCGTTGTGGTATCGCTGAAAGCGTCCAGGTCGGTGGTGTTTATGGCAACGACGTCGCCGTTGGGCGCGACGTCTCGGCTGTAGCTAAGGAGAACCCCTTCGTCCGTGTAGACCTGCGGCTGCTCGGCGCCTCCGCGATCCTCGGTGAGCCGGCTCCTGTAGCTCGTACTGTAGTCGTCCGTTCCGCGTACCCCCGATTCGGCGGTCTGAACGTCTTCAGACGTGAACTTGTAGCCGCCGCTCTCCTCGATCGTCGGCTCGCCCTCGATCTTCAGCAGCGGCACGCCAGCTAGCGTTACCAGCTTGCCATCGATGGTGGTGGTGGTCGTCATATCCACGTCGGCGGTCAGCTTGAGCGTGTGGCTGTTGCCGTCGCCGTCGAGGTTCCAGGTCTTGTTGATGTCGGTATCGACGAAGGCCTTGTTCTTGCTCTTGCTGGAGACGTCGCCACTCTTGAGCGTCACGCCAAGACCGGTTCTCACGGTGCCGTCGAAGGTCTCGGTCGTGTCGGTCTCGGGCTTGGTGTGGCCCTTGGTGATCTCGACGAAGTTTGGCGTGTCGAGTTTGGTGTTCCAGGTGGTGTCGACCTCGGACTTGTCGGTCTGCTTGCTCTCGACCTTGTAGGAGCTGAACGCCGCGTTGCCTGATTCGAAGGCCCCGGTATGCTCCTCGCTGTCGGTGACCGTACTCTTGTTGTCGCCCGAGAACTTCTCCCTCCGCGTGTAGTCGGTTTGATCGAGGAAGGCGCCCTGGATGGTCTTCACGTCGCCGGTGACGTCAGCCTTGCCCTTGTAGTCGCCCCTGTACTCGGCTTTCTCGAGGGTGGCCTTGGTGTACGATCCTTCGGGCGTGGTGCGCCGGTGTGTATGTCCGGCGCCGTCCGGCACCTCGGTCTTGCCATTGATCGTGCGGTCGTAGCTCCAGGCGGCGTTGCTAGTCGTGACCTCGGGCGCGAGCGGAATAACGATTGGGACTGTGGTGCGTGTGTTGGTGGTCCCGTTGCCGTTTTGCTCGATCTTGACCTTGTTGGTCATGCCGAAGTCGGTGTCGGTGATCGACTCGAGGACGACGTCGTTGGCCAGGCGGATGAAGCCTGTGGTGTCGGACTTGAAGTTACTGTTGCGTGTGACAGTTTCGTTGTGCGTGCCGGAGTGCGCGTCGTAGTCGCCGGTGTATTCTCCATCCGGGCCCTTCTCGCCGATGTCGCGGCTCTCGGTGACTGTGCTCTTGGACACCCCGTAACCGTAGCCGTTCGAATCTTGAGTTAGGTCGGCGGTGACGGCCCGCGTAACACTTGGCTCACCCGGCGTTGGTGTAGAAGCACGGGTTTCCGAGAAGTCGCCCTTGACGTCCTGGTCGAGGTAGGCGTAAGCGATGTCCAGGGACTCCCAATCCTCCTCCCATACGGTGCCGTCTGCACGGACGCCATCCCTCGTGCCCTTGGCGAAGGTGGTCTGGAAGCGTCGCTGTGTGAGATCGTCGGTGAAGTCGCCAGCGGCAACCGGCGAGTCCTCCGAGTTGCCGATGGTGTAGTTCTCGGTCTCATCGCGGGTTCTGTGAGTGACGACGAGGTCGAACCCCTCGTCGATCTCGCTGCTTTCCAGCCCAACGTACTCCGTCGAGATGGTTACGGTACGGTCGGCGCCGTCCACCTTGCCGGAGTAGAGCACGACCGAGCCGGGCGCCGAGGTATCGCTCTCGCTGCCCAATGGCGCGACGTTGACATCAACGCCCGCGTTGCCACCATCGATGACGAGCGTGTTGTTCTTGAACGGCACGACGTATTCGACGGGCGAACCGTCTGTGGTTTCCGGCGCCTCGAAGCGGCCGATTCTGCCGGCGATGTTAGAAGCGATCGTGCCGTTGCTGGACCCGCTTGAGTTCATGCCGCCGGAGACCGACGTGTCACCCGAGCCCTGAGAGTAGGTTGAGTTGCCCCCGCCGCTTCCCGAAGCCGTGGCGTTGGCCGCCGTTGTCGAATTGCCGCGGGTGTAGCTTGCGCCGACCTGCACGGTATAAGGCGTCGCGAATGATACGTTGCCATTCGCGGTGATCGTTGCGCCCGCGCTGCTCGACCAGCTTGAATCTCCACGAACGGACACGTCGTCGTTGAGCCCATTGACGCTGGCCGCTCCGCTTGACGAGCCATCGGAATTGAAACCTATGTTGGCGGCGCTTGAGCCGCGCTCGTACCCGCCTACCTCGTCGCCCGATGATCCCGACCCGCCCCCCGCTCCGCCGCCGCCCCCGTAGGTGCGGGAGAACGACGTGCCGGCCCCGCCGGAGCCGACGACGTTGCCCGAGGAGTTGCCGTTGACGTTCGCGTCGATTGACTCAAGGGCCTCGCCGTCAACCGTCCGATCGACGAGCGTCCCCGAGGCGCCGCCCTGGTAGTTGCCCGAGCTGGTGCTCTGGTAGTTCCACCAACTGTTGTCGTAGTCGCCGCCGCCCGAGCTGTCGCCACTGTTCTGCGTCCCGCCGCCCGACAGGGTGGTGTTGACGAGCAGCGACTCATCGAAGTCGAAGTCGATCTGCACGCCATCGCTGAGATAAGTTGTGACAGTGGTCAGCGTCGCCGAGTAGATGATCGTCTCGGTCCTAGTCTCGTAGGTGTTCTCCGTGCTGTTGCTGGTCGTCGTCGTTGAGCGCGAGGTGTTGGTGGTTGTTTCCTCGGACGAGACGGTGATGGTCTCGCGGACCTCGCCACTCTCCGCGACGACATCACCGTTCTCGATCTTTCCCGAGGCCTCGGTGCCCGCTTGGTACCTTCCCTCGCCCGATCGGTCGCTGGGTCCTTCCCACGGGCCGTCGATCGGGATGATGTCGCCATCGGTGGTCGTCCAAGAATCGACGAAGTAGGTTTCCTCGTAGATGAACTCCTGAATCGGTGTCCCGCCGCCAAGCGTGGGCGCTCCCAGGTTGGGGAGATCGCTCAGGCCTGTGAACGGGTTTGAGCCGTCCTCGTAGGTGACGTCGTAATGGCCCGCGTAGACCGTTGTCACGGTGTGGCTCGGGCGGTCGATCGGGGTGACGGCGCGGGTGATCCAGAAGTCAAACGCCAGATTCTCAGCAACCCGGTGGTAGCCGCTGTCGATTGTGAGGGTGTTTCCCTGCAGCCCATCGTCACTTGTTGCAATGACCGACGGGTCGAACTCGTAGATGAGGTTTGCCAAGCTTACTGAGGTGGTGACGATCTCGTCACCGATGACCTCCGTAGAAACGATCGGGCTCGTCGGTGTTGACCCAATGCTGAAGACAGCGGTCTCCTTGGCGAAGAAGTTAACCCCGTCGTCGTCGGTGCCGGGATCGACTGCCCACGCGCCGTCGCCGGTGGTTGAGCCCTGCTTGATTACCAGGGCATCGTCGAGTGAGGCGTTCTCGTCACCCATGACACCATTGCCACCGAGGTGGAGTAGCTGGGCCTTACCCACCGCCGTCTCGACGTACTGCTTCCCACTACCTCCGTCAGTAGATACATAAGCTTGGGTTTCCAGTTTCTGCCGCGCAGCCGTGGCCGCCTTCAGCAGCGCCTCGTACTCGTCGAGAGTTACCTCGTTGAGTTCGGGGGCGGCGTCGGCCGGGTTGTCGCCAACGACCGAATCAGACGGCGCCGACCATTCCCCCTCGAGGAACTCCCCTTCTACCGCGTCCCAGTCGTAGACGCGTGCTTTCGCCTGGGCAGTGGCCGCCGTCGCGAGCCCGTAGTAAACGAACTCGAAGTACCCATCAGAGTCGGTGAACGCCGAGCCAGCCACGGTGCCCTCGAACTCCGGCGCGCTCTGCGTGCCCGGGCCGTCGGGATCAACGACGATGTCGAGATCGACACGCAGCCCCTGCACCCGACCCCCGTCCGCGCGAGAAACTCTCCCCTTGAACACCGCACCGGGCATTCCGCTGCTAGCGCTGGTCAGCTCCCAGGAGACCGTCGGCGCTTCCGGGTCGATCAGCAGGATCTTTACCGGGCTCGCATTCCATGTCCCAGGGACCTCTCCGCCGATCGTCGAGTCGTAGATGACCGATCGGGCTTGGATGTGGTACCGGCCGCCCAGATAGACGCCCGGGGTATCGTTCGTTGACCGAGACGCTCCCAAGGCAGTCACCGGGAAGCGGCCCTGTGCGTCGGCCGTTGTGCGGTACACCAGGTCATCGTCCTCGGCAGGTGTCGCTGCGCCGGCGGAATCGACACGCTCAAACTTCACCTCGACGACGGTATTGGCGCCCGCTGGCCCGAGGCTCCCGCTTACGGTCGGGTCGCTCGTCTTCAAGAAGTCGCCATCGAAGTCGGGTAAGAAGCCGTCCGCCAGCTGGGCGGCGGTGCTCAGCTCGTCGATCTCGGGCGCCGCGACGTCGGCGGCGGCCTGATACGTGAGGACCCGCCACGGGCCCTCAAGACGGCTATCGTGGGTGCTGTCGACTTCGCCGCTCGCATTCAGGTAGTCGGGGTGGTCCGTGTGCACCGCCCTCATGTAGACAGTCACTTCGCCGGAGGCAACGGCCGGGCCCGCGAATGAGAAGCCGCCGTCCGCGGAGACGCTCTCGGAGTCGTAGCCGGCGCCGGCGTAGTTGTCCAAGAAGTCTTGGAGATCACTCGGGGCCTCGCCAAGCGTCGAGTCGGCGCCGAAGATCACTTTCTCCAGTACTACGGCTCCAGCGGTTTCGTAGAAGACCTCGCCATCGATCGTCGCCGCCGCATGGTCGAAGCCGACGTCGGCGATCAGCGGGGCCCGCGTCAGCTCAAACCGCAACGGCTCCTGCTCCGTGTACGTGTCTCCCCAGTAGTCGGTGTAGTGAACCGTCGCCGTGATCGTCTGGGTCAGGTCGCCCGGCTCGATCGCATCGGTTCGGTAGGTGAAGGAACCGTCCGCCAGCGTGTACGCAACGCCATCGTCAACTCCGTCGCCGTTGTGGTCAAAGTAGACTGGTAGCCCGCCTATCGGGCCGACGTAGCCGTTGGCGGAGCCGTCGAGCGACCCCTTGAACACCGACTCTGCGGAGACCTGGACTTGCTCACCCGGCCCCGCGACGTTCTGGGCGAGGTCGAGTGTCACGATCGTGGGCGCCGACGATCCCGTGTTCTCTAGATCGAACACGATCGCAGGGGTCGACGGATCGACCCACCAGCCGCTGTCGGGGTCCCACGCAACCAGCTCCGCGTCGTAGGTGTGCTCGCCCGCTTCAAGTCCCACAGGGAGGAACTCGTAGCTCCCATCATCGCGGACCGCGACCCGCGTCGTCTCGCCGCCGCCGGTGGGTGTGAAGTCAACAAAGGTCTGAGGTGGGGCGTTTGAGATCGTCCCTTTGATCACTGGGATGCGTGTCGTCGTCACGCTATTGCCGTTCGGGGCTCCTCCGTAAGCAAGCGCTGGGCCGCCGCCAACAAACGCTGGCGGCGTCGTCGGGAACGCGCGTGGACCGTAGTCGAGCGTCACAGGCACACTCGGCCCGTCGACGTCGGCTTCGCTATACGGGTCGTCGACCGAGGCTGCGGCGTTCACGGTGTAGGTTCCACGCATCAGCTCCGGGAACTCGTAGCGGAAGTAGCCGTCGGCGCTGGTCTGTACGCTTGCCTCGCTAGTCTCTGGGTCACCATCCAGGTCAAATCTGATCACCGCGCTGACGCCGTACCCATCGACCGTGGCGCGCCCCTCGACGATCCCGCGTTCTGCGTCAACGACACGCAGCCCGCTAATAGTCGCGGCGGTGACCGAATCGTGGAAGAAACGGAGCACCTCGTCAGGATCGTTGGCGGAATCGATTCCGGGGATCGGCCAGTTCTCCGGGTCTTGTCCGCGGACGCGGTCACCCACCTGATCGACAACGCGCGCACGGATCACCTGATCGCCATGAGGAAGCGTCTCCGGCTCGTAGCGGAAGTTGCCAAAGGCGTCGATCTCCGCAAAGCCGTCCGCAAGGCCGTCGCCATCGTGGTCAAACTCCACTCGCCGTCCGATGGCTTCCGCCGGAGAGGTCACCGAGCCGATGAGCACCGGATCGTCGGTGATCGGGTTGCTGGTGACCGGGTCGCTGGGGTCATCGACGGAGTCTTCGAGTTGGAAGCTGCCGTTGTCGATTGTCGCGCGTTCGGGTTCGCTCAGGACCAATCCGGTGGGCGACTCCCAGTCGCCCTGCTGCGTCCCGGATGTGTCGACCAGCCGGACCCGCGCCTGGCCGAGGCTGGCGGCTTCCGCGTCGAGCGAATAGGCAAACAGGAGCTGGCCGCCTTGATCGACGGCTGTCGCCCCGGCGGCGGCCGCCGCGAGCGTCAGGCCGCTTGCAACGAAATCGGTTGAGTTATCACTGTTGGTGTCGACCTGAACCTCTAGCGAGGCAAGGTCCACCGAGCCGGTGAACGGGCTGGCGATCACGCCGACACGCGTCCATGGACCGGTCAACGCCGCCGAGCCGCTGCCGCCATCGACGGCACGGACCTGGATTGCGAGTTCGCGTGGCGTGGTGTCTCGGAGTGTGTAGCTGAACGCCAACTCTCCCGAAGCCGTGTCGACTGCTGCCTGCCCATCGGGCTCGCCGTCGCCGTCTTCGTCGATCTCAACATACAAAGAGGTCGGCTCGGCATCGCCAAGCGGTGACGCGATCACTCCTCGTAGGGTCGGGCTGGCGGACGACGCCAGGTCGCCCCCGGTAAGAGAGTCGAACGACACCGAGTTTACTACCGGCGCCGGGTCGGGGATCGTGATGTTCCAATCGACCCACCTGCCGTCAACCGTTACTTCTTCGCCGTCGTCCAGAGTCACGAAGCCTGTCACACGGAGACGGAGGTCAGCCGAGCCGGGCTCGAACCCCGCCAGCTCATGCGAGAACTGGAAGTCGTCGGGAACGTCCAGAGCCCCTTCGTCGAGCTCGCTAGTGCGATACCCATCGACAAACTCGCTGGCGTCCGCGAAGCCATCGCCATCGTAGTCGAACTCGACGACGTAGGAGTCGGCGACGACATTCGCGGTCACCGCGCCGTGATAGAACGAGCCCAGTAGCGAGCCACTTCCACGGAGGATCGGCGTCGCCGCGAGCTCAACGGCGCCCGGTAGGGCGGTCGCGAGGCCAAAGTCGCCCGTGACCGGCGGGTTCAAATGGGGGCCATTTGATGTCCAGTCGCCGAACTTGAGCCCGCTGTCGCCCTCTTCCACAAGCCGAACCCGCACACCGTCGTCGTCGAGAGAGTCTGCTTCGCGGAGGTCGATGGCGTAGCGGAATGCCAGCTGGGTGACTGGGTTGTTACCTGCATCTGTCGCCGCTTCAGAAACGACATCCGCGGTGACGACGCGATCGCCGATCTCGATTTCAACGTAGAGCGGCGTCGCCGAGCCCGAAGGTGTGTTGAGCACGCCGGAGAGGACCGCGTCGAAACCGTTTTCGACGGTCCTTATCGGGCCGCTCGCGAAGCCGGTGACACTTGACCGTTGAAGACTGAACTCCGCCGACGAAGTCTCTGGGGGAGTCACGGCCGGCGCGAGCCGGTCGCTTTGGCGTGGGACGGCGATGACCGTCACGGCAGTCTCGAATGGGATGCCGACCGGCGTGTAGCGGAAGCTCCCGTCGTCGCCGGTTACGGCATAGCCAGGTAGAGGACGACGTTCGCCACCCGCCTCCCAGAAGAAATCGAGCTCGGCGTTCGCCATGGGGTAGCCCGCGGCCTGCGAAACCACCGTCCCTTCAATGGTTGGGTCGTGGAGTCCGTTGCCGTTTGCGGCGTTCCCATCGTCGCCGACTAGAGTCAGCCCACCAGCTGCCGCATCGACGACAAGCACTTCCGGGTCAACGAGCACAAACCCGATCTCGCCGTTGCCAAGCCCGCCGCCCGGCTCGCCATCGTTGATCGTAGCCCAGCCACTTGCAACCTCATGGCCGGTGAGCATGTCGGTCTCAACCACTCGCGCCCGTAGGTCGTAGTGGGAGTCACTTTCAAGACCAACCGGTGTGTAGCGAAAGTAGCCATCGCCGTCGGTCACGACCTCAACAACACCAACATCGCTTTGCGCGCCGCCAGCATCGAAGTACGCCAACTCAACAGGCGCGAACGCGCCGCCGTTCGCTACGCGTCCTTCAACGGTTGGGTCCGCGGTGCGACGGTCGAGGACTTCCGCACCGCCGTGAAATGGTCCAGTGTCGTGCGCCAGGGCGTAGCCGGCAATCGTGCGTGCTGTCCGCTTGTGCGCTGTCCAATCGACGGTCTCGCCCGTTCCAGCCGCGTCCGACGACCACTCGCCGTAGACCTTGATGGTCTCGGTCGATCCCGGTTTCTCTCGCTGGACGACCACGCGGTAACGTGCCGAAATCCCGGCCTCGGTAGCTGTGCCCCAGTCGGCGAATAGGCTGTCGGGGGCGACCGAGAACTCGCCGCCAGCGCCGGTCGATGCCATGGCATCGGGCTCGCCATCGAAGACGGTGTTCCCCACAGGCAAGCCGCTAACCTCGTAGTCTACTTCAATCCAGGCCTGCAAGGCGTTGTCGGTCCCTAGGACTCTCCCTGAGAGCGTTGGATCGAGTCCGCCCTCGGGATTGCTCAGCGCCACGCTCTCAACGGTCAGCTCCGCATCGATTCCAATCAGCAATGAGGCTGAAGGGTTGACGTCGAGCTCAATCGGCGTCTCAGTCGCGTGGACCGGGGCAAACGCAGTAATCCTCACGCTGTTGGCGTCCGGGCGGTATCCCGACGCAACGTACTCGTAGTTGCCGTCGCCATCGGTCGTCGCAAACCCGTCCGGCTCGGTATCGCCATTGAGGTAGAACGCCAATCGAAGCCCTGCCTGGCCTACTCCGCCAAACGTCACTTGGCCCGTGAGCGTCGGGTCCGTCGCATCAGCTTGTTGAACGGCCGTCGCGGACGCCCCCCAGGAAGCGGCAGGATCGTAGTCGAACACCAGCGGATCGCTGGGTGCCGTGACATAGTCTTGGCTGGCTTGGTCGCTGTAGTCTCTCGACGCCAACGAATACCAAGTTCCGGAAGGCCCAGAACCGTCGGCAGGGAGGATCTCGCTAAGCCATGCTTCTCCTGCTGCGACCGAATAATCCTCGAACCAAGACTCAGATAGCTGGTCGTCCCCGTCTCCAAGCGAGAAGCCTTCGGGTGGGAAGACGCCTGAAACCCTGATCTGCGCGCGGATCGACACGTCTTCCATGCCCGCCTCCGGGAGGCCCGGGATCGCGAAGGCGAAGGAGCCGTCCTCCTCCGGAACCACAGACCAGACCTCCGTCTGCTCGGCGTAGTCGAACTCGACGACCACATCGGACATCCGGCCGGTGTAGTCGACCTGGCCCTCGACGACGGGCAGCCTAGTCCGAGCATCGTCAGTGCCTCCGACGTCGTAAACCAGGGTCAATGGCCCCGCCAACACGGCGTCTGGTGTCTGAGCCCGCGTGACTTCAATGCCAGAGCTCGTGGTCAATGGGACCCACGCCGAGTCGCCGTACCGGACCTGTGCGTAGAGCGTCTGCGCCTCGCCCCAGCCGAGCGGCGGGGAGAAAGTGTAGTTGCCATCTGCGTCGGTGGCTGCGGCGCCGACGAACCTGTCGCTCGCACGGTCGTTGTTGTCGGCTGGCAGACGTTCCAGCCAGAACTCGACCACAGCGCCACTGACCGCCATTGGTTGAATCTCGACCGGATCAGACGCTTTGCG
Source organism: Planctomycetota bacterium (assembly GCA_039414355.1). Taxonomy (GTDB): domain Bacteria; phylum Planctomycetota; class Planctomycetia; order Pirellulales; family Lacipirellulaceae; genus JBCCQL01. Next base: position 15,911 of record JBCDJN010000040.1, read on the forward strand.
ATCGATCTGAACCATCCCGCTCAGCGTCGGCAATTGACTCGGCGACCCGCCCCCGTTGTCGGCAATTGTTCCGGACAGGCTGCCCGTTGGCAGCGGCAGAACATCGAGCGACTCCCATCCGGTCGTCAGACCGTTGATGCCGGAAACGACCTCTCCGCTGGCCGCATCCCGCCCGATTGCCCGCACCCAGATCGTCCCGCCATCGGCTGGGACGAAGTCTGGCGGCGCTACGAATCGGTACGTGCCATCGGCGTTGATATCGACGGTCCCGTCAGCGGTGACGACGCCGTCCGCAGGCTGTGTCGGCGACAGCATGAACTGGATCGACCAGTTCTCCGGCAACCAGTCAGCGTCATTAGCCGTGACGGCGCCGGCGAAGACCCCACTCCCGAGGTGCTCAAGCGAGCCGCTCGTAAAAGTAGGGGGCAACAACTCGGCGAGCGTGATGTCGATCGAATCATAAGTGAATGTGATCGGCGCCGGCGGGAACGCGGTCAACGACGTGCGGTCTTCCGCCCACGCGTACAGGATCTTCGCTTGGCCCCGCACGAAGAGGCTTGGGTCGGGCGCCCACTCGAAATCGCCGTTGTCGTCGGTCAAGACCGAGTCGATCGGGTCGGTCGTGGCCGTTGGAGGCGTGTCGTAGAACCGGACCCGTAGACCGTCAACGCGGCCGTCGGCGTTAGTCACGCTTCCTTTGAGCGTCGGGTCATGCGTCACGCGATCGCTGTCGGAAATTCCGGTGTCCCGAACCAGTTCGAAGTGCTCGTTATCGACAATCGGATCGGCGTTCGCTGAGTAATCCGGCTTGAAGGTCAGCGTCCGGATCGAGCCCGTCAGCTCAGGGATCAGCTCGCCCGGGTTTGTAGGATCGTCGATGTAGCGGCCGGCCTGCAGACCGACCGTCACGTACCCGTCAGGGTCAGCGTGGGGGTCAAGGTCCGACGACCTCGGGGTCACCACGAAAGAACCCTCGGCCGACTCGCTATCGAACTCAACAAACACATGTTCGTCGACCTCGAATCCCGGTGACGCCGAGTAGCCGTAGTCGACGAAGACGAGCGCGGTATCGCTCGTTGACCCGCCGGACACTTCTCCTTCGATCGTAGCGTCCGCCTGCGTCCCACCCGGTGGGTCCGGGTACTTCAGCCGAGCGCCGTTGATCGGTATCTCGGGGTCGGTCGAACCAGGCACGGGTTCGGTGACGCGGACCGTGATCTGATGTGAAGTCCGCAGCGGCGTCGAAGCTGGGTCATCAGCAGTATAAGAAGTCACGTGAATCGTGACCGGGTAGTCACCGGGGGCGACGTCCGACACGCTCAAGTCCCACGACACGACTCCCGCTGTAGGATGAACTGTCAACCCAATAGGTGAGTCGAGTGACTTGCTAAACCCAACGTTCGATCCTAACGTCTCCCCGCTCGCAGTCAGTGAAAGCGTGCTGCCCGCTTCGATCTCGTAGATGGCGCCCACGGGCGTGTCTTCGGGATCGACGAGATCGGTTATCTCTCCGTAATCTTCTGGCACTGTGTCCGGGAACTGACCCTCATTACCAACGGTTGGGATCACCGGCGCCGACGGCGGGTTCGATCCGGGGACGTCCTCAATGGCGCCCGCTCCGGCGATCGTGACGTGGTCTCCGCCTACCGGCTGGGGCGTCTCGACGAGGGACGGATCGAGGAACACGGGCGTTGAGCCGTAGCCAAGCAGATCAACGGTGTCGTAGCCACTGGTTTCTTCGATCCATGTTGTGGCGCCACCGCTTGGCGCAAGCTGATAGGTGTCATCGCCGGCCTCGCCCGCAAGTGTGTCGTTGCCGGGCGACGCCTTAATGGTGTCGTTGCCGGCTCCCGCCCAGATCGTGTTTGAGAGTGAGTTGCCCGTGAGAATATCGCCGAAGCTTGTTCCGCGAAGGTCTTCGATCTGGCCATCGGAAATTATGAGCGTGACCACAGAGTTCAAGTGCGAGGTAGTGGCTCCGGAAAGATCGACCGTCCCCGCTTCGCTCGAACTCGATAGGTCAAGCAGATCGCGACCGTCATCGGCACCCGTATCGTCGATGACGACATAGGGAGCGTTAGTGTCTGAAACGAGATAGGTGTCGCTATCTGTGCCGCCGTCAACTAAGTCGCCCGCTGCACCGGTAGCTGCCCTATTACCGCTACTTAACCGGTCATTCCCGCCCTCGCCGAACAACTGGTCGGTGTTCTCGCCTCCGTCGAGCTGGTCCTCGCCGTCTCCGCCGTACAAGAAATCGTTGCCCGCTTCCCCTCTCAGGTTATCGCTGCCTTCTTCGCCGTGCAGAAAGTCGCCGCCGCCACCGCCAAGCAACAAGTCGTCGCCGAGGCCGCCTACGAGCCAATCAGTCCCGCCGGCGCCCTGGAGGCGATCGTCGCCTGCGCCACCCATCGCTTGACCACCAAGAGGTGAAGCGATGACAACATCGTCACCGCCGCCAGCAACGATACGAATCCACGCAATCGAGCTCGTTAGTGGATTGTTGTCGTGATCCCAACCACTTGAGAGGTTCGGAAAAGCGTCGGCCGTTACGCCGGCCAGATCGATACGCGCCCCCTGACCGCCGCCGTAGACCGCGATCTTCTCGACGTCAGTTGCGAGGTGCTTCGTGGGCTTGCCGTTGATCGTGACGTAGTGCCGGCCATCGATGAGCTCCGCCCCCAGCGAAATCGTATCGAGCTGACTGTCGAAGGTGTCGTTGATGGTGAGCGAGCCGTTGCTCAGCTCTACCGGCTGAGGCATCTCGAAACGCCTTGCGTAGACGCGGTCGTCGGCGACGCCGGTGAGGGTGAACCGGCCGCTGCCGTCGACGGCGAGAGAAGGAGCCTAGGCGTGATCTACGTCGGCGCCGAAGCGCTCCGCCGGGAGATCAGCGATCTCGACGCCGTCTGAGAACCACTTCAGGTAGATATCGCTTGTGCTCGTGTCGGGCGAGTTAGCGCTCCCATTGGTGGGGTCGTCGGCCCAAGAGTTGAGTCTCGATCGCCACGCGACACCAACTCGTCCATACGAGTCAATCGCAATGCCCGGCGTATCGATTGAGACTCTCTCCTCAATCCATGAACCGTGATCTGACGAGGCTCCGTAGATTCCGTGGCCATCTGTCACAGCGATCGGCGTTTGCCACGAGCCATCTTCTCCCTGCTGGCGTAGCAGTAGGCGGCTCTCGGTGCTCTCGCCGTACGCGATCAGATCTGTCGGCACTGATACCGTGTGCATCCATGTGACAACGGGGCGGCCCTCACCGTCCACACGAATGTCGTGCCCAAGAACCTGCCCGCGCACGAAGCTGATGGAATCGCCGGACGGAAACTGAATAGAGTCAGTCAGCGCACCCACGGTTGATGGCGCGCCGACCTTCGAGCCCGCGGCGTCGAATGCTTGGACTCTGACCGCGTCAACGATCGATGCAGAGCTACCCCAAGTCTCCGACCACATTAAGTAGAACCGACCATCGTCTGCGACGGCCGTGTAGCGACGGGATTTGTTGAGCCGGACAACAGCTTCATCCGAGGACGCACCCGTTCTCGGGTTGGCGTCTAGTTCAGCCCCCGAAGTCGTGTAACGACGATACATCAGATCACTCATGCCGTTAAGCCAGCTAACCACCAGACGCCCTTCAGCGTTGCTTGCGATCGATACCGCCTTGTTGTCAACTACGCTTTCTACGCTGACTTGTACCGGGAGCTGATCAACCGGTGCGCTATCCGACCGATACCTACGCAGATACACTCCGCTAGCCGCGTGCCACACAACCGCGTAGTTGCCGTCCCCGTCGATCGCAGCCTGCACGTAGCTCTTCGCTATCCCGGGCTGCCCTAGATCAACGAGTCTTGGTGTGCTCGTTGCGTCACTCGCACCGATCAGCTGCACGTATACGCCGGCGCCCTCCGGCCCGTCGCCTTGCCAGACGACTACCGACTGACCAGCGGCGTTGGTGTCGACCCACGGAGCGGTTTGCCCGTCGTCTTCTGAGTCGAAGACTAAGAACGGATCGCCCGCGGTGACGCTGGTCACCTCAACAGAGTCCGAGGACTCGACCGGCAGCGATCCCGCCTCGAAACTACCGATGTCGGCGCCACCCCCAACTATCCGCTTACTTGACGTCGTTGATCCGCGCCGCTGGTCACCCGCGAATTGACTCGCGATGGCGTCGTCACCAGCATCGATCAGGGGGCTGCCCGGCAGCACCGCGTGGGTTAGCGTTGGGCCGCCGTAGTCGCCGAGTTCAGACAGCATTGGGTCGCGATAGGCTTCGCCGACCAGTTGCACGAAGTTCGACGGAGTGTACCCGACGCCGTTCCGAATCTGCGTTCCCCAGTAGTTGTCAGCCACCACCGTGTTGCGGAGGTCGGCGGCCGCGGCGCCCGTGAGAGCGACTCCTGCCTTGGCGACGTTGGTCGCTGTGTTGTCAACGATCGTCGTGTTGATGATCACCGCGGTGTCGTTGTTCGCGAGCAAGACGCCACCGCCGTAGTAGTCGGCGTCATTGGCCGAGAGTGTCGAGTTCATAACTCGGATTGAAGCGTCTCCCGACGCGTTGCCTTGAATCGTCAAGCCGCCGCCGCCGCCGTAGTTGGATTCATTCTCGTAGAAGGTCGAACCACTGATCTCGGCGCCGGTCGAGTTGTAACCCCAGATCGCTGCCCCACCGCCGCTGCGAGACGAGTTTCCGCGGAAGGTTGAGTTCTCGACGAACAGACGCCCTGCGTACGCGAACACCCCGCCGCCCATTGCGCCGTTGTCGTAGGCGTGGTTCTCCCGAAGCGTCATGTGCGAGAGAGAAAGGTCACCCGCCGAGTGGATCCCCGCCCCGTCGTTCTGATTCGTCGCACCGGCGACGTAACCGGCGGCCACTGTGAAATCACTCAACGTTGTCACCCCGGCGGCCGGCACGTTGAAGACCCGCGTGGCATCGCCGCCGCTCACGGTTAAGAGTTTCTCCCCGGGGCCGATGATCAATACCGCAGAACCGATCGAGAGCTGGCTCGGGGTTTCGCCCGCGCCAATTGCCCCGTCACCGTCGGTGTCGCCGAGCAGGATCGTGCCTGGACCGTCTGCAAACAGGCTTGGATCAAAGCGGATCACATCGCCATCGGTCGTCGAGCCATCCGTCGCCGCCTTTGCGATCGCCTCCCGCAGGCTCAGCCCATCCGCCTCGACACCGTCGATCTGGTCGGCCAACGTCGTAACCAAGTAGGTGTCCGAAGCGAGCATCTCGCGGCGCTCAAGCTGCTCCATCCGCGAGCGATGATGACGCTGATCGGAGCGATTCTTCTTGGTACGTCGGAAGCCAAGGCTGGCAAGGAGAGATGCAGACCACGACGAGGGGAGGCGACGCATGTGATCAAATCCGTCTGACTGGCAAGAGGCGGACGCGAAACGCGGTCCGTCGCCCAGAGCAAACCACACATTTAAAGACGTCAATGTCCTTATAGCTCGTACCCCTTCTGGGTTATTGACAGACCCAAGTGCAAGCTTGTCGTGGATTCCCGAAGGCCTCGCGTCCGCCCGGATTGGCGTTGCTCGTCGCCTAAAATACACATTTGGAATAGCACTTACGGCAGGATGACCGCTGCCGTAAGACCGCGTCGCCAGACAGCAGGCCGGCCACGGCTCGCCAGCTCAAGCTGCGGATGCGTGCAGGTGCCTGCTAGCGATTTGGTGGTTATCCACCACTAGAACAACTCGAAAACTCTTTTCTTTTGCGCAGATTTTCGTGAAGTCATCCGGTCGTTTATCGATGACTCCCGGGAGCTCGACCAGCGTGGCGAGTCTATCCAGGCACATCTCCGGCGAGGTGGAACAAGATCGGCCAGCGCGGTCACATGGGCTCCTGTCGAACCGAGCAGCCGCGTCGCCAGTCCTTTCAGCTGCCATGTTCTTCCGACGGACCGCCTGGCGCTGGCGGACCGGGCCCCGTTCGCTAACGCACGTCGCGTGCTCCTTCACGATCTCCGCTGGAGGGTCGTTGAAGTCACCTGTCTCGTTGCGTTGTCGCGAGCAACGTTACGATTATCACCTCCTATCACCTCTCCCGCCCTAGCACGAAAGCGGCTTGACTCCGCTTGACGGTTACGCCTCTGAGAAGTGCTCACGCGTAAGCTGGAAAGTCTCTTTCGCACCTTGTCGATCTCCGCCTCGGTCTTGGCTAAACCTTGTCGCCCCACGGCGGATACCCCCTGTAACCAAAACCCGCGCAAAAAACGACGCGCCTAGGAACAAGGTCCGCAGCCTTCACTTCCCTGGGGCCGACCCCGCCCCCCCTGCCGGGCGGGCCAGTGGCAACCGTTGCCACTCGGCGCTACTCTCCTCGCCCGGTCTTCTGGTTGTGGCAGGCGAAGGACAACGCCTGCCAGTTGCTCTTGTCCCAAAACAGCGACTCGTCGCACTGGCTGGCCGTCGTGATCCCGTGGCGGAGGCACTCGGCACACACCGCGTTCTCCGGCTCCTGCCGGAATGCCTTTGCCTCGCGATCCCATTGGGTCGTATAGCCGCGCTGCCGGGACGATGGGCGACGCGAGCTAGCTGGTTGACGTTTCGATCGGTACTTCGGCGTCTTCATGGGGTCTAACGGTTAGGGGCGGCGCGCAACGGTGTCCCTGGCGATTGAGGGGGCCGGAGGCCGGTGGTTGCGTGGGGCTGGGGGCCCGCACTAAGTGCAGGCCGCTGTTTCAGGAAGCCGAAGGAAGCGGCCGCGCGACTGGCCGCCACAGCTTATGCCAGTGTTTTTGTGAGATCGCTTGTGGACCACGACGTCACCGTTAATCCGGGATCAACTACCCGGCCGTTCCGTGGGAAACTTCGCCTAGCGAAGAACACTGTTTCGCCGCCTCTGACCTCCACCGCGGGGAGCTTCGAACCCGCGTGCTTTTGTTACTCGACACTTATTGGATCCGGAGAAGTGCCGACGTGAAAAACCGGGGCGTCGTTAGACGCCAGCCCGCTGCTGCTCAAAATGGGTTGCAATACAGTTAACGCGTGATACGATCTGAGTAGCCCGCTGCTGCTGCGACTCGATCGCCGTCGAGAAGCAAACGAACCCCGCCCCGGACTCCTGCCGGGGCGGGGTTTTTTGTGCTTCGACTCCGAGCGCCGCCAGCTCTTCCTCGGCGCGCGTCGCACGCGTTGCGGCGCCGGCGTCGACGGTGCTGCAATTCTCCATGAAGCGGACAATTGCCGCGGGAGACGTGTAGATCTGGCGTCCGCGCCGACACGCCTCCAGCCGCCTGCCGTCGATGCCGCGGTGGATCCACCGTCTCAGGGTGTTCACCGTCGGGTGGCCCGGGACCAGCTTGGTGACCTGGGCAAGGGGCAGAGCTTCGCTCATCTCAACGCGTGGTAGGCAAACCACAAGTTCCTCCGCAGAGTTGCGGCGTCACCGGCTCCTCGTGGCGGGGCAACGCTCAGGGTTGAAACCACTGGCGCCGTTTGCATTGCCTCGGACCCCTCCGGCTCGAATCCGGCATACCCCCAAGCTAGGCTTGGGCGATGTCCCCGTCTTACGCAGTCTGCGGGGATCGAAGGGGCTGCCCGCACGTTCGTCGGGCGTATTTAACCGTTTGAGGGGTGAGGCAACCACGACACTGGAGAGCATCCCCTGGGCCTCTTCCTCCTGGCCCACCGTGCTACGCACTTGTCTCTGTCGCACGAGGTCCGTACTTAGCGCCTCTCCAGCATGCGACGGCGAGGTTGTACCGCAATGGTTACATCGCGTCAATTCGCGTTTGCCTTAACCGTTAGGTTAACCGATCGATCGCGCAAGATCGGTTGCCTGCCGGGCAGACCGTTCAGCGTAGATCTGCGTCACATCGGCCCTCGAGTGGCCAAGCACGTGCTGCGCGGCCTCGAGGCCGGACTCTTCGCGAACAGCTGTCGCGCAGGTGTGCCGCAACTGGTTGGGCTTCCACCGACGAGACTTCTGCCACGCCCTCCGGTCAGCCGCAGAGAGGCCTTCCGGAGCCGGAAACGCGCGATCGCACGCCCGCCGAATCACCTGGCGGAAGGTGTCGGTCCGGTAGTTGAAGAACGGACCGTCGCTGAACAGGTACTTCTGCAGGATCGCTTGTGCCCGCGGGCCCAATGCGATCGTTCGAGACTTGCCGTGGTGGCGTGTCTTGTGCGAAGGCGGCGTGAAGATCCAGACGTCCCCGCTCCGGTCGATGAACTCGGCCGCCATCGCGCAGAGCTCGCCCGGGCGGCATCCGCAGAGCCGCTGAACGGCGATCATGTCACGTACAGTCGGGTTGACGAACGGCAGCGTCTGCTCCACCACGGCGTCGTCTACCGGCTCCACCCGCTCCGGATCCTTCGCTACGGTTCGCCCTGCGCGAAGGCCTTCGACAGTCGCCAGCGAAGTGGCCACACTCGCCGGGATTACCTCTTCGCTGGCCGCCCACTTGAACAGACGCTTCACGCGCCCGATCTGGCCGTTGACGTACCGCCGCGACCAGCCCAGTTCGACCATCGCCTCGCGAACTCTGCGCAGGCGCTTCGGGCCAAACATGGTGGCGGCCAACTCACCGCAGTCCGCCATCACCACGCGCATCGATCCGCGGTAGTGGGCGATCTCGGCCTTGTTCTTCGCGTAGGTCTTCAGCACGTGGCGCATGAACGGCACCATGATCTCCGCCACGGTCACGGTCTCGGCTGGCGGCGGTGGCTCGGGCAGCCGCGGAGCCGATTGCTCATCAGGTTGCGCGATCAGCTCGCGGTAGCGCTGCTCGGCTTCCTGAGAGCCCCAGACGCCAAGCTTGCGTCGCTTGCCGTTGATGACGACGTAGGCGCGGTCAGAGCGACCCTTCTCCCGCTGCCGGCGCATAGCCGGTACTCGAATACCCATCGTGACAGTACCCCGTGATGCGGCTGGGGTACCCCACTAGGGTACCCCTTTATGAAACGTGCCGCACCACTGACCGTCAGCGGGTCGCCTCGAAGGGCTTGTCAGCAAGGAACTTAGAGAAGTGGGCGATACTGGATTCGAAGAACTGGCTAAATCCCCGGCGTTCAAGCAGATTCTCGCCGAAGCGCTGCACAAAGCGCTGCAGTCTTCGCACCACGGCGGCGGCCCGGATCGGTAGAATCTGGGCACTTACAGCTAGGCGGTTGATCCCCGCCGTCAGCCGGCCCCCGGCGCCCTCTCCTGCGGCGCTGCGGGCCGGCTGGGCTGATTCCAGCAGGAGAGCATCATGGCTGTACGGCGCCGTGGGGACACGCATGGCCGCACTGACGGGCGGGGCGGTTACCGGCTCGGGGCCGACTTGCACCAACTTTGGTGCTGGGGATACCGACTCGAAAAGTGGATCGACAGCTGGCCCGAGGATGAAGACCCGGCAGCGACCGAAAGCGACTGGATGGTGACTCGGCCCCACGAGGCAGCCGCCAACGCGATGATGGCACTCTCGATCGACTTCCCCACGGTCGTTGAGGAAATTCGGCGGAATCACCGCGATGTCGAGAGCCGCTGGGAAGAGGTGCTCAACAATCGCGACGCGACCACCGAGTACGCCTACCGGGATGCCATTGACGTTCTCTCTCGCCGCATTCTGCGTGCCTGCGAGATTCTCCGCGACCGGCTGGAGCCCGTGGACCCCAAGCCGGCTGGCATCCCGCCAGAGCACCGAAGCAAGAGCATGACCAAGGCCGAGGCGGCAAAGCTGCACAACCGCGGCGTGAAGTCGGCCCACCCGACCAGCTATCTGGAAAACCACGGCGTGGTCTGCGAGGGTTCGCGGGGGGCGTACTACTTCGACGTGCGACAGTTCCCGGAGAGCGTCCGGCAGGACATGAAGGGCTAGCCGAAGCGAGCGTTATGGAGCGCTAACGAGCGCCAACGAGCGCTGTGGAGCGCGGGGCTGTTTTTGACTTCTACGCCATCGCTGCGTCCGTAATCTGCAAGTAACCGCGGCACCCAAGGCCCCGCCGCGGTGCACTCTAACCACTTGCAGGTTCGACATGCCCAAGACGCTGTTGCCCACGGCTGAGAAGACCCACTACTCCCGCCAAGAGATGGCCGACCGGTGGTCCGTCTCGCTCCGCACGATCGACGCCGCGATTGCCGCCGGCGAGATCAAGGTTGTCCGCTTTGGGCGTGCCGTTCGTGGCGCCCGCGATGAAGTCCAGCGTATCGACCGCGAAGGCTTCGCCCCGTCCAACTGACCACCCAACCCAGCCCCGGACGCTGGCAGGCGTGGCCGGGGCGAAGCTCATGGACGACGAGATGAGTTCTACAACGACAACGCCGGATGTCCAGACCGACAACTTAGCGGTCATAGCCGGTAAACCAAAACCGAAGCGTCGCCGGCGGACGAAAGCCGCGATGGGCGAGCTGTACGACGCGATCATGGCCGTCTGTGCCGAGCACCAGCCGTTGACCGTCCGGCAGGCGTTCTACCGGCTCGTGGTGGCCGGCGTCATCGAGAAGACCCAAAAGGAGTACAAGAACACGGTGGTGCCGGCGATCGGCAAGCTGCGAGACGACGGCGTGATGCCCTTCTCGTGGATCGTCGACAACACGCGGTTGATGCGGAAGCCGGATTCCTACGACACGCTGGCGGACATGCTGCAGCGGCAGCAGGACTTCTACCGCAAGAACATCTGGGCGACGCAAGACGCCTACGTTGAGATCTGGTGCGAGAGCGACAGTGCGGCGGGTGTGCTGGCCCCCATTACCCAGAAGTGGGACGTGCCGCTAATGGCCGCCCGCGGCTTCAGCAGCAAGACGTTCTTGCACGGTGCCGCCCTCACCATCCGGTGGGAGTACAAGCCGGCGTACTTGTACTACTTCGGCGACTACGACCCGAGCGGCGTTCACATCGACCGCAACATCGAGGCGGGCTTGCACCGGTACGGAGCGGACGACTTCGAGTTCCGCCGCATCGCGGTAACGCCCGAGCAGATCGAGGAGCTAAGCCTGCCGGGAACGCCGCCCAAGAAGACCGACAGCCGCAGCCGGAACTTCGAGGGCGACGCCGTGGAGATCGAAGCGATCGCGCCCGGCGACCTGCGGGACATCTGCGAGCGGTGCATCACGGAGCACATCGACGACGACGCGCTTGATCGCACCCGCAAGGTGGAGGAAGCCGAGCAGGAAACGCTCGACATGATCGTAGACCTGGCGCACGACGACATCCAACGTCTAAATGAGGGGTTGGACGATTGACCATCTACGACGCGGCCCGGCAGTACGCCGACCGCGGGTGGTCGATCATCCCCATGAACATGGAAGCGAAGACCCCGCGAGTTCGGTGGAAGAAGTACCAGAGGCACCACGCCTCAGAGTCAACGCTGCGGCGTTGGTTCCGCGACGGCGACCACGGCGTCGGCATCGTGTTTGGCGCCGTCTCGGGCGGCCTGGCGAGTCGCGACTTTGACGAGCAGCACACCTACCACCGGTGGGCGGCCGACTACCCGGTGCTGGCGAAGGAGCTGCCGACCGTCGAGACGCGGCGGGGCTTCCACGTCTACTGCCGTGCGTGGCCTGAGAGCGTCACAGAGGCCCGTAAGTTGCTTGGCAAGCCCACGGAGAACACCGGGGCGTTGAGCGTCACAGACGGCGAGCTGCGGGCTGGTATCGGCTGCTACAGCGTGCTGCCCCCATCGGTGCACCCGAAGGGCCACGTCTACCGCTGGCTGGTGCCGCTGCCGACCGGAGATTTGCCGACCGTGAACCTTTGCGACGTTGGTTTCTTCGATGCCGAATCCGCCAAAACCGCCATTCCGTGTGACAGAGAGCGTCAGAGTCACCAGAAGCCATATATGGCGAATGTTGTGGAAGGCGATGGCGGCTGCGGACAACTCGAAAACGAAATCGAGAACGCAATCGCCGCGACACTGCCAGCCGTCGCCGGCCGCCGCAACGATCAAGTCTTCAAGCTGTGCCGGTGGCTGAAGGGCATCCCGGCCATCGCCGACGCGAAGCCGCTGGAGCTGGAGCCGTACGTCCGTGAGTGGCACCGGCGAGCACTGCCGCATATCGCCACGAAGCCGTTCGAGGAAACCCTGATCGACTTCCTGCGTGGCTGGGACAACGTCAAGTTCCCCCGAGGGCAAGACCCCATGAGCGTGATTGTTGAACGCGCGATGAACGCACCCGAGCCGATCGAGGCGGCGCCGTTTGAGCAGCCGCAGGCGAAGCGGTTGGTGGCGATCTGCCGTGAACTACAGCGTGCCGCCGGCGACGGGCCGTTCTACTTGTCGTGCCGCACCGCTGGTGGTCTGGTTGGCGTGGATCGCCAAACGGCGTGGCGTTGGCTGTTCCTCATGGAGAAGACTGGGCTGCTGGTGGTGGTGACGAGGGGCAGCAACTCGTCGATGAAGGCAACCCGGTATCGGTTTAACAGCTATGACCGGTAAGCGATGCGACCGTCGCGACATTGCGATTTGGGACTTGTGGCAGCAGTGCTATACAAACCAAGAGATAGCCGGCAAGACCGGGGTGCCGAAAGGCACGATAGACACACTTTGCTTGGATTTTGCAGGGTTGCGATTCCCAAGTAAACTCGACCAGCACGACGACCTACAAGACCGCGACGTGTCTCACAACGAGAAACCAATACAACATTGTATTGGTTTCCGCGACCACAAACCCATAAGTCAACTTATAGGTTTAGCCGCTCGCACCCCCCCACCCGAAACGCCCCAAAAAATCCGCGACCATCCCAAGCGGCTCACGGCGGCGTGGTGCTCACGATTTGCACCCCCCCCCGGGGGGGATCGAATCTCTCGGGCGATTCGCGCGTGAGCCGCTTGGGCGCTGCGCACATTTCTTGGCAAAAAACGAAGGGTTAGGAGACGCAATACCATGAAGGATGAACGCATCTGCCCGAAATGTTTATCTAGTCGCATGGTGATTCGCACCTCCAAGCGGGTTGGCGACTGGCAGGAGCAGCGGCTTGTGTGCCGCAGTTGCGGGGCAACCGAGGTCCGATCGGTCGATGCCCGCCTGATATTTCGCCGCAAAGTTGTAAGCAACAACTAATGGCGAATCGCTAGCCGCCCACCATCGCTACATTGCAAGAGCATGAACACCACGGCATCACAAACCGGCGTAACCGTTTGGTTCTACCTGCCCCGGCTCACGACGGACGAGCTGGAGTTGCTCACGTCCTGGGGGCTGAAAGCGGCGGAGCGGTCGGAGCGGCTGGGCCACTGGCTGGCCGACGTGTGCATGGCGGAACAGACCCGCCGGCTCACCCTCAACGCAGCCAAGCCGGCCGAAGCCGACCTGCCCGCCATCCCGTTGGCGGAGTGGAGCGACAGCGAGCTGGCCGATGCGATGCTCACCGCGAACGCCTTGTGCTACTCGGCGCCGCGGACGCTGACGGCGGCGGACTTCATCGACCGCGTGGCCTGGACGATCAACGCCGCCTGTGCCTCACGACTCAAGGAGAACCCATGCCGCTGACCACGACCAAGAAATACACCGGCGGCAAGCTCCGCGAGGTGGTGACGATCGACGACCTGGCCGAGCACTTCGGCGTGACCAAACGGGCGATCGAATACTGGCTAGAAGGCGGGCGTTTCCCGCAGCCGCTCCGCATCGGCCGGCGCCGACGCGTCTGGGATGTCGAGCGGCTCAACGAGTGGATTATCGCGGGCATGCCCGCAAACCCGGAGGGGGAATGATGGCGGCGACGACGCAAGACTGGGAGCTGCGGCTTCACAACAAGAGCATGACCGAGATTCGCCAAGCGACGATCGGCGAGGCTCAGAAGATGTGCGACAAGATCAAGGACGAGGGCCGCGAGTTTTCGGACGATGAGCAGCGGGCGTTTGATTCGCTGGTTGGCGCCGCGAACAACCTGCTGCCGCACGCCAACGTGCCGGTCGATCTGGACAGCTTCAGGGCCTACGTGCAGCAGCCGTGCACCGACCACCTGCAGAACCAGGCGGTTGCCGATCTGGTTTCCTTCGGCGACTCCGGCAAGGGCGCCGGCGAACAACTCATCGACGCCGCGACGGGCCAGCCGATCCCGGTTCTGGGCATCAACGACAAGCTGAGTTCCGACGCGCCGAGTGGCCCCGGCAAGCAGAAGCCGCCACGGGTTGGCGAGCTAGTGCGGTCGATCCTCACCGGCGAAGGGCGTGGCCCCCAAGTTGCTGCCGGCAACATCACCGGCGGTGACGAGGAAGGCGGCTATCTCACGTCGGGCCACACCAGCCGTCAGATCCTCGACCTGGCCCGCTCGGCCTCGGTTGTGCAGCGCAACGGCGCCGGCACGGTCGTGATGTCGGCCAACGAGCTGAACATGGTGCGGCTCACCAAGGACCCCGAGGTGAACTGGCGTCGTGAGTGGGAAGGCATCAAGAGTTCCGACACGACGTTCGACCGGATCACGCTCCGCCCCAAGACGGTGGCGGCCATCGTGCCGATGAGCGTGGAGCTGGCCGAGGACGCAGCGAACGCCGCCTCGATGATCGAGCGTGCGTTGGCTGCGGCCCTGGGCTTGGCTCTCGACCAGGCGGCCTTGTTCGGCGTGGGCGGGGCATCCGAGCCGCAGGGCATCGTCAACACGGACGGGATCAACACGATCACGGCGGTTGGCATCCCGACCAACTACACCGCCCCCACGTCGGCCATCCAGAGCATCCTGGCGGCCAACTACCCGGGCGATGTCTCACGGCTCGCCTGGCTGCGTAACCCGCGTGACGGCGCGACGTACGACGGGCTCACCGACAGCATCGGGCAGCCGTTGCAGCCGACCCCGTGGGCCAGCCGGTTGCGGCCGGACTACACCACCAGTTTTGCAACGGATGGCGGCGCCGCGAACGATGAGTCGCAGATGATTATCGGCGACTTCTCACAAGTGATTTTCGGCATGCGGTCGGGTGTGCGTTTCGAGACGTTCCGCTCCGGCATGGTTAACCATTCGGACGGCGCCGTGGTCAACGCCTTCTCACAGTTGGGCATCCTGCTGCGGGCTTACATGCGGGTGGATGTCGCCGTGATGCGGCCGAGTTGGATGACCGTACTTAACGGCGTGAAGCCGCCCAGCACCTGATAACTAACGGTTAGGGATATGAACCTTTCGAGAAGCTGCAAGCGTACCCGTGTCGCCAACGCCGCCGCGGCGGGGCAGACGGAAGTGGTCTCCACAAGCATCGACGGCCGCGGGTTTGACGCCTGCGAGTTCGTGGTGTCGTTCGGGGCCATCGTCACCGGCGCCGTCACGACCGTGAAGGCCCAGGGCTCGGCGGACAACACGACGTTCACCGACCTGGCCGGCGTGTCGCAGAGCGTTGCGGATGACGCGGACAACTCCGTGGTGATTGTCGATGTTGGCCACCCCCGGCACCGCTACCTGCGTTGCGTGGTGACCCGCGCGACCCAGGACGCGACCGTGGACGGCATCGTGGCCCAGCAGTACCTGGCGCGCGAAGAGCCGGTCGACCACGACGAGGCGGTGGCCGCGACGTTCTTCCACGCCCCGCCGGAGAGTGCATAGCTCGGGTTTGGGTTCCCCGGCTTAGTCCCGCCGGCGGGGTGCGTCTCCGGTCCCGCCGGCGGGTTTTTCTGAACCCTCACGAGACCCAAGGCATGGAAGCCGTGACCCAAGACTTGTCGAGCGATTCATCGGCGGCGAACCGACCGGTGGTCTACTGCGGCGACCGGGAGCTACACGACCCGACGCCCGAGACGATCGCCGAGCTGTGCCGCGAGATACGCCAAGGCTGGACGCCGGCAACACGCCGGAGCCGGCGCGTTGTGGCTAATCGGCGGGTGGAGACGGCGGTGGTACGACGCGAAGATATGGAGACGAAGTAGATGTCGACAGTAGGATCGCTTGCGGTCAACGTGGTGGCCCGAACGGACAAGTTCGTCGCGGGGATCACTAAGGCCCGCACGACATTGGGGAAGCTCTCGACGAAGCTGTCAGCCGCGTCGAGGCTCGCCGCCGGGTTCTCTGGGGCGGCCGCCTTAGCTGGTGGGACCGTGGCCACGGCCTTGGTCAAGAATCAGTTCTCGGCGGTGGACGCCATCGCCAAGACAAGCGAGAGGCTGAGCATCGCCACGGAGAAGCTCTCCGCGTACCAGCTAGCCGCCGGCGAAACGGGTGTCAGCAATGAGACCCTCGCCAATGGCCTGGAGAAGATGGCGATCAGGATCAGCGACGCCGCCCAAGGCAGCGGCGAAGCGGTCGACGCACTCGCGGCGCTTGGCTTGAACGCCCAGGCCCTCAACAAGCTCTCACCCGATCAGCAGTTCGAGTCGATCGCTGCGGCCATGACCAAGGTCGGGCAGCAGTCGGACCGGGTGCGGTTGGTCTCGGAGATATTCGGCCGCAGCAACACCGGCCTGGTGAACACGCTCAAGCTTGGGGCGAAAGGGTTGCGGGAGGTCGAGTCGTTCGCGAGCAAGGCGGGGCACACGGTAACCGAAGACATGGCCAACGCCATCACCCAGGCCAACGACGCATTCAAACGAATGGTCGACTTGGCCGGCGGGCTGGCCCGGCAGCTGGCTGTCCGGGTGGCGCCGATGGTCGAGGGCGTGGCTCGCCGCGTGACGGAGTTCTTCACCAAGAACAACCGCGTCCACACGTTCGCCGACGCCGTCGCACGGGGCGCCGCTCGCATCGTTGCAGGTGTTATCGACGCGGCCCACGAAGCACGGGTGGCGTTTGCCGAAGTAAAGCTGATGGTCGCCGAGACCGCCGACGCGATCGAACGGTTCCGCAAAGTGACCGGCCTCGCGGCACGGCTGGCGACCCCCGGCGGCGCCGCATCGGCTGCAGCCAGACTTGCTGGCGGGGAGCGGCCGTTTGGCGGCGGGGCATCGTCCAGGGCGGCCGAGAAGCTTCGGGGCCAGCTAGAGGCCCTCCGCAATCAAGACCCCGCCGGGCTGTTCATGAAAGCCGCCAACCACCACCTGAACCGGGCCTTGGCGCCGACGAAGCAGCCGGACCGCCAGCTATCCAGGAACAGCGAGCGGCAGGTAAAGCTCTCGGAAAGCATCGACCAGACGCTGCGGAAGATGCACGACCGCATGGGCCGGGACACGCTCCCCGCGGCCAACTTCGCGGGCTAGCTCAGTTGACACACGGCGCCGGCGGGGGCAAGAATGCTCCCGCTAAAGCTACCGGGCCTGCTAGCCCAACAGTCGTAGGAAATCATGCTAAATTCCGTAGGAAAACAGAGCGCCTACGTGCGCAGGTGTGGGGCAGCCGTAAGGCCCCCGGGCGGTTCCTACCCGCCTAGCAACGCCTTCGCACGTAGGCGCTTTCTTTGCGCCCCGACCAAAATTGACAGCGATGTCAATTTCTCCGGAGCGCGGAAAGGACGATGCCCCGGATGGCATCCATCATCAAGGAGCGGCGCGGCGAACTGTCATTCGATGACAGTTGTGAATCTGGGCAAGGCCCAACCCGCGACACGGTCGGCTGCACTAGCAGCCTTCTCGAAGCCCGCATGCTTGAGGCGATCCGCCAGTCGGACTGCCTCGACGAAGTCACGCGGGAAGAGCTGATCGAAGTTGTTGAGGAGTTCGGCGCCCGGTGGACGCTGACGGAAGTCGGCAGCGACGCGGAAGGGGGCGACCATGCTTCTTGAAGCCCCCAGCGTCCCTGACGCCCCGTCTGTGGACCACAACGCGATCGAGGCGGCCAAGCCTCTCCTGATCCTTGGCTGGCCTAACGTGGCGTGTCTGGCGGCGAGGGCGGCCGTTGAAGGCCGTGTCGTCTCCGAGATCGAACGCCGCCGCCTGTGGCATCGAGCTCCCGAGCGAGCGAAGTTCCACCAACTGGCCCGCGTGCTTGAACGCCACCGGGTGATGGACTACTCGCTCAAGAACCAGTTGGTCCTCCTGCACGCGTACCTAAGCAGGGTTGGCCACGGTGACGCTGTGCCCCTGAGCGAGGCGGCGAGTCTGATCGAGCAAGCGGATCAGGCTTTGAAGGAAGAAGTGTAAGCGTTCCCGCCCCCGGCTGCTTCGGTGGCCGGGGGCTTTCTCTTGGAGAGCAACACGATGGCGAGCTTGAGCAAGCGGACCGCCACCGGCAGCTACTCGATTCAGTTCGAGGATGAGCACCGTGTGCGGAGAACGATCACGCTGGGGAAGATTCCCAAGCGGGCGGCGCAACAGACGCTGATCCACGTCGAGAAGCTGGCCGCGGCACAGATCGCTGGCACGGCGCCTGATGCCGACACGAGCCGCTGGCTGGCCGCTGCTGGCGAGAAGCTTGTGGCCAAGCTGTCGCGGGTCGGGCTCGTTGAGGTGCGTCGGAGCGGCACGCTGGGCGGCTTCATCGACTTCTACGAATCGAGCCGCCGTGACAGTGGCAAGATCAAGCCGAGCACGATCGCGGCGTCGGAGTCGCACTACAAGAGCCTGCGTAAGCACTTCGGCGGCAACCGGCCGCTGCGGTCGATCACGCGCGGCGACGCCAAGGCGTGGCGGGAGAGGATTACCGCCGGGCGAGCGGAGAACACGGTCCGCAAGTACACCGCGAGCGCAAAGAAGCTGTTCAACGCGGCGATCGATCACGAGCTGATCGACGCCAACCCGTTCGGGAGCCTCCAGTCGAGCATGGTCGAAGCTCGTGAGCGGCAGTTCTTCATCTCGCAGGAAGACGCGGCGAAGGTGCTGGACGCCTGCCCGTCGCTCGATTGGCGGCTCATATTCGCCCTGGCCCGGTGGGGTGGCCTGCGTTGCCCGTCCGAAGTGCTACGCCTCCGCTGGGGTGACATCCTGTGGGACAAACAGCGGTTCATCGTTCACGCCAGCAAGACGGAGCACCATGAGGGCCACGGCACACGCGTGGTGCCGTTGTTCCCGGAGCTGGCGCCGCTGCTGGCGGAAGCCTTCGAGTCCGCGGAGCCCGGCGCCGAGCACGTGGTGACGATGACGCGAGACGCCGGCAAGAATCTGCGCAAGCCGCTAACCGCCATCATCGAGCGAGCTGGGCTGCGACCGTGGCCGAAGCTGTTCCAGAATCTGCGCGCGACCCGCGCCACGGAGTTAGCCGACGAGTACCCCGAGCACGTGGCAGCAGCCTGGCTGGGCCACTGCGTGAAGGTCGCGCGAGACCACTACTGGCAGGTGACCGACGATCACTTCGACCAGGCGACCAAAAGCGCTGCAAATGCGCTGCAGAAGGTGCCTGCAGGGGGTCGCAACGAGAGCCCCCAAGAGGCCGCAGAAGAGCCGTTTGCCGGTGATTGCGACATTTTGCAACTACTGGCGACTTATACAGTGGGCGATACTGGATTCGAACCAGTGACCTCTGCGGTGTGAACACAGCGCTCTAACCAACTGAGCTAATCGCCCCAGCCCGACAACCTATCGCCTGCGTCGCAGGGTTTCTAGTCCGCCCAGGAAACTCGGCGCCGTAATGCTGGCGTTCAACGGTAGGTCGGCGACTGGCGGGCGGCTACCCAGGGGTCACGGGTGACCTCGTCGGCGTTATAGCGGTAGTAGACTTCTAGGCACATGGTGGCCATTGCCGTGGTGTAGACCCGGCCGCCGTAGCCGCCCCAGACGGTGTTGGTCTCCCAGCTCCCAGCCAGCGGGCCGTGGGCCACCTGCGAGGCGACCAGGCTCCGCTTCATCGCGCCGTTCCAGCGGCGCCAAGCGTCGGCCGCGGCCGGGTCGGTGTGGTTGAGGTGGTGCAGGGCGAGCGTCGCGTAGTACCAGTAGTAAAGGTTCGCTTTGCCCTGCCCCGGCGGCGCCGCGAGCAGGTAGTCGACCGCGTCGAGCAGGCCCGGTGAGCCCGCCACCGGCCAGCCGACAATCTGCCGGCAGTACAACGACTCGGCCGTCATCGATCGGCTTGCCGCTTCCCTCGGCTGGTAGCTCGCGAAGGCGCCGTTGGGGCCGCGGCGAGTGGAACGCAGGAACCGCTCGATGCCGGTCCAGACCGCCGGGGGTGGCGGCACGTCGGCCAGCTCAGCGCTGCGGCACGCCATGACGATCCACCCCATCTGGCTCAGGTCGCCACGATCGCCCGGCCGATAACGCCAGCCGCCGCCGGACTTGTTCTGCGTGGCGACCAGTCGACCGATCGCCATCCGCACGCCACGGGATAGCCGGCTTGTGGAGTCGCTCGTTGAGTTGCGTTCGCGTTCGGTGGCGAGCGCTTCGGCCAACGCGAATGTTGCCATCGAATGGCAGTACGTCTGTGCGTAGCTCGCGGCGTTGCCGGCGAGGTTGCCGTCCGCCTTCTGCGAAGCGAGGAGGAACTCGACGCCGGCGCGCACGTTCTCCGCATAAGGTCCTTGGCTGACCCCGTTCCCGGCGCCCAGAAACGCGAGCAACGCTAAGCCGGTCACGCCGGTGTCGGCCCGCCCGCCGGCGCCTTGGCGGTTGTGGCCCATCTCCCAGGTCTCGTGGCCGCCGGACCATTGGTCGCTGTCCCACCGGCCGTCGCGCGACTGAGCCGAAGCCAGCCACGCCAGCCCCGCGGCGACGGCGTCTTCAGTTGCGCGGCTGCCGCCCTCGTCTTCCACCATCTTCAGGCGATCGTCGATCTCTCGCGACGCGTAGGGCGTTGGCGGCTCGGTAATGCTGACGGGCAGGGTGCTGGGCGCGATCGATTGCTCCGCGACCGGATGCTCTTCGGCCGGCGTCGGCGCCAGCGGCTCGTAGGGGATGGGTGGCGGGAAGGAAGTGGTATCGGGCCACGCGGCGTTGGATTGCTGCGGCGGAGTCGGATTGGCGACTGGCGCCGGCTGCGGAAGCGGCATCAATTCCGGCGGCGACGTGTCCGCCATCGTCTTGGCGGGTTCGCTCGGGGGCTCGGTCGGCGTGACTTCGGCAGGCAGTTCCTTCGGCGGGGTCGATTCAACCGGCGGTTGGTCGGAAGGCTCGCTGGGCTGCGGAGCGACCGGCTCGCTCGGCGGTTCGTCCTTCGGGGTAGGCGGCTCCTCGGCAGCGACGACGGCCTCGACGACGGGCGTCTGAGTTGTCGCTTCCTCGACAGGGCTTGGCTCCGGCTGGCTGGGCGTCGCCTTGACCACAAACCGAACCCTCACCGGCGCCGACCCGCGCTCGCCGCGATCGGCTGAGAGCATCTGCACCGTGGTGGCCAAGCAGATGAGCGCGAGGTGAGCCACCACCGCCAGGGCGCCGTACCGCCACATCGGCCGGCGGCGGCCCCACTCGGTGCGGGCCATCACCGCCAACACGCCGGTCGCTACCAGCAGCAACAACCACAACGCCGCGTAGAGCGGCGGCATCGCCAGGAGGCGGTTGGCGAAGTTGGCGAGCGTCGCGAACACGGGAACTCATGCCCAGGCGTGCCGGGTCAGCGCCGCGCGGGACCGCCCCGCGCGGCAATCTCTACCGTAATGCTCAACTCGGAGACGCCGCCCTCCTGGCATGCGGCCATGGCGGCGGCCACGTGCTGAAAGTCGGTCCGCGCGTCGCCGTGGATGACGAGTTGCTTGTCGCTCTGTTGAGCCGTCTCAGTCCGCAGCCGGGCGGTTAGCTCCTGGAGCGTTACCGCGTGGCCGTCCAGTTCCACCTGCCCGCTCTCACGCACGGCGACAATCGAGGGCCGGTCTGGCGGAACCGAATCCCCCGCCTCGGCGGCGGTGGGAAGCTCGAGGTCGATGCTCCGCTCCACCTCGGTGAACTTCGTGGCGACCATGAAGAAGATCACCAGCAGGAACACCACGTCGATCATCGGCGTCAGATTGACGGTCGAGGGTTCGTCGCTGGCGAGCTTGAGAGGCATGAGGTGAATGCGGAATTGGGAGTGCGGAATGAGGAATGACGCGCAAGCGACGTCTTGGCCGTATCACGGGGTGTTGTCCCACTCAGCTCGTATAGCGGGATGCGACTGAATTCTGGATGCGGTGTCGAAGCCGCCTGGCGCGTCATTCCGCATTCCGCACTCCCAATTCCGCAATCGCCTCACGCTGCTTTCTTCCTCGCGCTCGGTTTCTGCTTGATCGCTTCGGCGGAGATCAGGCCGACGAGTTCTTGGCCGTGGCGGTCGATCTCCATCACTAGCGTGTCGACGCGGCCGACGAAGAACAGGTAGAGGATCAAAGCCGGGATGGCGACGGCCAGGCCGGCGGCGGTGGTGAGCAATGCTTGGCCGATGCCGCCGGCGAGCATCTCCGGGCGGCCCATGGCAGACTCGGCGGCGATGGCGTCGAAGGCGGCCATCATCCCCCAAACGGTTCCCAGCAACCCAAGCAGCGGGCTCACCTGGGCCACGCCGTTGATCACTCGCAAGCCGCGGCGGAGTTGGTTGGCGGTGCGTTCGCCCTCGTCCAGCACCGCCTGCTCCACCTCAACGGCGGAGCGGCCCCAACGCTGGATGCCGGCCCGCAGCACGCGGGCAATGTGGCTATTGTCTTGGTCGCATAGGAGCAGGGCGCCATCGCGGGTTTCGCCCTCGCGGATCTGAGAGAGCACGCACTTAATGAACGGCCCGGGCACCACCGCGCCGCGGCGGAGGGCGAAGAACCGCTCGAGCGAAACGACCGTCATCACCACCGACGCCAACATCAGTGGCCAGATCAGCGGGCCGCCGTCGACGATCAGGTCGAACAGACTCCGCGAGGCAGGCGTGCCGTCGTCTGCACGCGCCGGCGCCGCGGCGAGCAGGGCGATCGCTCCGGCTAGTGTCAGAACTCGCGTAAGCATAACGGAACCCGGGCCAGGCTCCGGAGTGCGAAACCTGGCCCGAGGCCTCTTGGTTGGAAGACTGGTTCACGCCGACGGGCCGTGGCCCGATAACCGGTCGAGCCGCCTAGTAGGGCGAGCAATCGCCCGGGTCGCCGCCAACCCTGTGCAGGTGGTTGTGGTCGATGTAGAGCACCTCGCGGGCGTCTTCGTCGACGATGGTGTGCGGCACCGGCCAACCGACGCGGCGGACATCTTCGTAGTACACCGTGCACTTGTAATGGGCGTGGTGCAGCTGGGCCGGGCCGATGAGCGGGTAGACGCGAACCGGATCCACGTAGTCGGCGATCAGGCACTTCACAATCCGCACGTTGTTGCGGTTGCGGGTCCACAGGAAGGGGATGCCGCCCTGCACGGGCTGCACGCTCTCAAGGGCACGCATCACCTCGTCATCGCTCGGCTCATCGAGCGCCTTAGGCGGTCCGCCCGAGGTCACGGGGCCAAGGATTGGCACGCGGCCGTACCGTTCCTTCTGCCAGTACTGGTCTTCTTGCTTCTTCTGGTGAAAGGTGCTGACCGGGATCGGCACAGCCGCCACGCCAAGGCTCGGACCGCCGCTCGTCAGGCCCCAGAAGCAGCCCGTAGAACTAAGCGACGCGGCCGCCAAGAGCGTCAAACCGATCGCCAGCCGCTGGCGGGGCATCGCTTGCGACCGGGCGGGTGAATTCGTTCGGGCCATCGCAATTACACCTGGGATTGTTTTGGCTGAGCGGCCCCAAAAGCTGCTCGACGCGTGGGGAGTGGGCCGCCAGAGACTGTTATCGAGTCAGGCTGGGCAAAACTTGCGGGTTAATCCGAATGTGCCGGAAGTTTTTGAGGCGCGAGTTGGGAGGCGCGAGGCGCGAGTTGAAAGCTAGCCATCCGAGAACTCGC
>JBCDJN010000041.1:0-39049 GCA_039414355.1 Planctomycetota bacterium
GTCACGCTGGAGCACCTCGGCCGGGCGAAGAAGGTCTCCGCCACCAAGGACGCCACCACCCTGGTGCAGGGCGCCGGCGACACCAAGGACGTGACCAAGCGGATCGACCAAATCCGCAAGAGCATCGAGAACACCACCAGCGACTACGACCGCGAGAAGCTCCAAGAGCGGCTCGCCAAGTTGACCGGTGGCGTGGCGATTGTCTCGGTCGGCGCCAGCAGCGAGGCCGACATGAAGCAGAAGAAGGCCCGCGTTGAAGACGCGCTGCACGCCACGCGTGCCGCCGTTGAAGAGGGCATCCTTCCGGGCGGCGGCGTTGCGTTGCTGCGGTGCAAGGAGGCGGTCGAAGCCGCCCGCTCCTCGGCCAAGGGCGACGAGAAGATCGGCGTGGACATCGTCCTCGGCGTGCTCGACGCTCCGCTGAAGCAGATCGCCGACAACGGCGGCCTGGCCGGCAGCGTGGTGGCCGACGAGGTGGCCCAAAAGGGCTTCGCCCACGGCTACGACGCCAACGCCGGCGCCTACGGCGACATGTTCAAGGCGGGCGTCATCGACCCGGCCAAGGTCGTGAAGACCGCCCTCTCCAACGCCGCCAGCATCGCCGGCCTGATGCTCACCACCGAGGCGCTGGTCACCAACTTCGACGACAAGGACGACGACAAGAAGGCGGTTGTCGGCAGCATCCGCTGATCCACCGAAGCCGATGGGCAGCGGGCCGTTCTTGATTTGATAGCGCCGGGCCACCTGCTGCGAGGCAGGTGGCCCGGTTTGCAGTTTCAATGAGAGTGGCCGCAGATGGACGCAGATGCAGGAGTGAGCGAAAGACACACCGTCCTATCGAGTCTTCATGAACGACGACTGCTTTCTCGATAAGCTTCGGGAGTGCATTAACCAGACTCCTGAGATCGCGATCGGGTTTTGCGATTGGATCGAAGCTAAGCACTTTCGCCTAGGAGGGCCGGCTTCGGAAATTCGAGGTACGGTTGGATTCTTGACCGGCAAGGACGTGCTTGAAACTCCAATCGCAATACACCTGGGCAGTCAGCCAGCGTCTCGTGACGAAGTTGACTGGGCGTCACTCGTTCCGCGAAAAGACATGCAATGCGAGTTCTACTTTGACAACGACGTGATGCACATCGACCTCACCGCTACCTAGTCGAGCAATCTGCGTTCATCAGCGTCCATCCGCAGCTAACCTTAATGCCAGCTCAACGCGATTACTACGAAGTCCTAGGCGTCGAGCGCTCGGCGTCGGAGTCGGAGATCGCGCAGGCTTATCGCAAGCTGGCGATCCTTCATCACCCGGACAAGAACCCGGGCGACGAGGGCGCCGTTGAGATGTTCAAGCAGGCGGCCGAGGCGTTTGAGGTTCTCAACGATCCCGAGAAGCGGGCCCGCTACGACCAGTACGGCCACGCCGGCGTGAACGGCAACGGCCACGCGGGCTCGGGCTTCGGCGATGTTGAGGACATCTTCTCGGCGTTCGGCGATATCTTCGGCGACCTGTTCGGCGGCGGCGGTCGACGCGGCCGCGGCGCCCGGGCCGGGCGCGACGTGCGGTGCGACGTGACGCTCACCCTGCACGAGGCGGCCGAAGGCGCCACCAAGACCGTTGAGTTCCAGCGGCACGAGCTGTGCGAAGACTGCGACGGCTCCGGCGCCGCGCCGGGGAGCGTCCGCGAAGCGTGCGGCTACTGCGGCGGCCACGGCCGGGTGATCCAGGCGGCCGGCATCGTCCGCATGCAGACCACCTGCCCCGCGTGCCACGGCGAGGGCTCCACCGTCAGCAAGCCGTGCCGGAGCTGCCGCGGCAGCGGGCGGCGGCTGAAGAAGGTGGTGACCGAAGTCCAGATCCCGCCCGGCGTGGACGACGGCATGCGGGTCCGCATCACCGGCGAGGGCGAGGCGAGCCCCGACGGCGGCCCCCGCGGCGACTGTTACTGCTTCATCTCCATCCTGCCGCACCCGCTGTTCGAGCGCGAGGGGCAGCACCTGGTGTGCCGGGTGCCCATCACGTACTCGCAAGCGGCGCTCGGCTGCGAGCTGGAGGTGCCCACCCTCGCCGGCCGCGGCTCGGTGGAGCTTCAGCCCGGCACGCAGAGCGGCGACGTCTTCCGCGTCACCGGCGGCGGCATGCCCGACCCGCGCCGCCGTGGGCTGGGAGACTTGCTCGTTCAAGTCACCATCGAGGTCCCCAAGAAGCTCGCCAAGGAAGAGGAGAAGCTGCTCCGCCAACTCGCCGAGCTCGAACACAAACACGTGGCGCCCGAGCGGAAGAGCTTCTTCGATAAGATCAAAGAGTACTTCACGCCGGACGAGGAAGATGAAGACGCTTAACTTGCCATAGGGGATGATGGAGATGTTGGTGATGGGGGAGATACGAGGCATGCTTGCTTCTCCACCTGTCGAGCACCGACCACGCAACGAGCGAGGGGCAACAGAACTCTCTACCGCGGCGCGTTGAGCGGCGACGCTCTGCCCCAGTGACAGCCATCCCCCCAATCCCCGACATCTCCACATCTCCTTTACTTTCCTTCATCCGAGACTACAAGAAGATGGCCGAGAGCGACCATCCCGAAGACGACCAAGCGGAAGTTGAGACCATCGGCGAGGGACATCCTTCGCTCGATGTCGAGGTGGGCGACGACCCGCCAAGCGACGCCGTCGAGCCGACGGTCGAGGAGCAGCTCGCCGCGGAGCGGGACCGCGTGCTCCGGCTGCAGGCGGAGGTGCAGAACACGCTCTCGCGCAAAAGCCGCGAGCTAGCCGACGAACGCCGCTACGCCGGCTTGGCCGTGATGCGAGACATCCTGCCGGTGCTGGACAACGTGGACCGCGCCATCGAAGCCGCCGAGAAGTCGGGCGAGGCGCCTGAGTTGCTTGGAGGGTTCAAGATGGTGCGAGAGCAACTGGTCACCGTGCTCGGCCAGCACCAGTGCGAGCCGATCGCCGCCGAGGGCGAGGCGTTCAACCCCGACCTGCACGAGGCGATCCTCCAGCAGCCCTCGGCCGACCACGAGCCGGGCACGGTGATGATGGTCACGCAAATCGGCTACAAACTGCACGACCGCGTGGTGCGGCCGTCGCAAGTGATTGTCGCCTCGGCCGCTGAAGGCCAGTGACCGCACGACAACGACTCACTTGCGAGCGACTCGCCACCCGCCCCTAGCACTCGCCACTACCCACCATGCCAACCTACGACTACGAGTGCGACGCCTGCGACCACACGTTCGAGCTGTTCCAACAGATCTCGGACCCGGTCAAGAAGAAGTGCCCCGAGTGCGGCAAGCTGAAGCTGCGGCGGCTCTTTGGCACCGGCGCGGCGGTGGTGTTCAAGGGCTCGGGGTTCTACGAGACCGACTACCGCAGCGACTCGTACAAGAAGGCCGCCGAGAAGGACAAGAAGGCGACCGAGCCGAAGTCCGAAGGCGGTGAAAAGAAGGGCGGAAAATCGGAAGGCGGCAAGAAGGCCGACAAGCCCGCCGCCAAGTCGTCGTCGAAGTCGAAGGACTAGCCGCCCCGCGATCCCGCCATGCGCTGCCCGCTCTGCAAGAAGGAATTCGACCCGGCCGGGAGCGAGGCGATGCCGTTCTGCAGCGAGCGTTGCCGGACGATCGACCTGGGGCGTTGGCTGGGCGAGGAGTACTCGCTGCCGCACGTGCCCGATCCCGAGGACGACGAGCAGCCCGAGGGATTCGCGGGGAACGGCGCCACGTGAACGAAGCACCGCCCGCCGAGACGTTCTCATCGCGTCCGCCCCTCGACGAAGCGGGCGCCGGGCCGCGTTGGATCGTCGTGGCGTTCTTCCTGCAAGCGGCAGCCGGCGTGGCGAGCCTGCGGGTGCTGGTGCTCGCCGCCGCGGGGCTCGTGCTGGCCGAGGGCGTTGGCGGCGTTCTCTCGCCGCCGGTTTGGGACACGACGATAAACGCTGAGGCGCGATCGCTAGAGCCGTCGTCGCTGTGGCGGCAGTTCGAAGAGTCGTGGTCGCAGCAGGTTGGCTTGCCGCGATCGATCGCGACACCGCTTGCTGCGTCGCCGCTATTGACCAAGAGCGACCTGTGGTCGATCGCGGCAGGCGTTTGGCGGCTGGTCGTTTGGGGGCTGTTCGGCTCGGCCATCGCCCTGGTGGCCGCGTCGCACATGGCCTTTGCCGATCGGCCGACGCTCACCACGGCGATGCGGCACGCGGCGGCTCAGTGGAGTTCGCTCGTCGCCGGGCCAACCGTGTTGCTCACGCTCGCCGGTGTCGGTGCGACGATCGTCTGGTTGGCCGGTTACGTGTCGCGGGTCGAACTCCTTGGCTGGCCGATTGCGCTGCTGTGGCCGGTCGTCGGCCTGGTGGCGTTGGCGTCGGGTCTGTGCCTGATCGCCGCGGTGGCGGGGGCGCCATTCTTTTGGGCGGCTTGGGCGGTGGACCGAGCAGACGGCTTCGACGCGGTGAGCACCGGCGTCGCCTACCTGTACCAGCGGCCACTCCGCTTGGCGGCTTACTCGCTGCAGGCGATGGCGGTCGGCGCCGCGGCTGGGGTGCTGGTCGCCGGAGTCGCCGGCGTTGTGCTGGCCGCTTGCGAAGTCTGGTTCGCGGGCCTCAACCAAGGGGCGGGCGCCTCGACGCCGGCTTCGATCGCCAGCTTCTGGTACGACCTGCTCGCTTCGGCGCCCGCCGTGTTCCACGCGGCCTACTTTTGGTTCGCCGCGGTCGGCGTCTACCTGCTGATGCGGCGGGACATCGACGAGAAGCAGTGCGACGAGATCTACGTCGAGGGCAATTCGCCCTCGCCCGACGCCGCGTAGCGGGCGAAGACCTCGGCCGCCTGGCGGTGGAACTGACCGCGGGTCATCACCAGATCGCAGCCGGCGGCTTGGGCGGCTTCCAGACGCTTCTCTTGGACGTGCGGTCCGTACGCGGCGATGACCGTTTGTGGGCTCGCCGCCCGGATGGCGGCGACCGCGTCGGCCAGGTTCGTCGGGCTCGACAGGTCGAAGACCACCAGCGCCGGCTGCGCGCTCTCGACGGCCTCCGCGACCTTTGCGGCGCCAACGGTCCGCAGCGTCACGCCGGCGGCCCGCGCGGCGCCCTCGGCTTGCGAGCCGGCCATCAGGTCGCCGGTGACCAGCACCACGGTCTTCGCCACAGCCTTGCTCCCCTTAAACGGCGCCCGTACCGCGGCTGCCGTCGCTGATCTGAATGACGTCGTCCACGGGAAGCACAAACACTTTGCCGTCTCCCACGTTGCCGGCGACGCTGCTGCGCGCGTGCTCAATCAGGCAGTCGATGGTCTGTTCGACGAAGTCGTCGTTCACCACGACCTCGACCGCCACCTTCCGCAGGAGCTGCGTCTGGTACTCGTGGCCCCGGAAGGTCTCCGGCCGGCCGCCCTGCCGGGCGTAGCCCATGGCGTCGCCCACGGTGAACCGGTGCACGCCGAGCTTGCCCAGCGCGGAGCGCACCGCCCGCAGCCGGATCGGCTGGATTACCGCCACAACAAGCTTCATCGTCCCGCCCCGCCTGGGGTAGGCCGCGGCGTGCGGCCCTCGGCTGTCAGCTTAACGCGGCGTGGGTCGGGGGGCTACGCGAGATTCGCCGCACCGCCTGTGGGAGACCACACTGCGGTCGAGGGTTCTGACGAGTCTGTGGGAGGCCTCTCCGAGGTCGATTGGCACACCAGGCGATTCGGCAGCGCGGGATCGGCGTCGGAGACGCCTTCTACTGACATCTTGATCAGCGCTTCACACTGCCTGATCGATCAGGGGAGGGCGATCATCCGCGCGTCGAGCGCGCGGTCGATCTGCGCCTTCGTCTCGCGGAGGTGGGCGCGGGTGTAGTCGTCCAGCTTCACCGTCGGAGCGATCTTCGGGTTGATCGACGAACGGAGCCGCTCCAGCTCAAGGTAGGCCAGCGTCTGGCAGTCTTGCGGCGCCGAGCTGTTGCGGAGTGAGAGCCGGATGAGCCGCTCGAGGTAGGCCCGCTGCAGATTGCGGTCGAGGCTCGAGACGGCCGGCTTGCGCGGGGTGTACTCCGCGGCCTTGTCGATCCCCGCCACGCTGGCGAAGACCGCTTCGCGAACCCCGGTCAGCAGCTCCGCGCAGGTGAAGGCGTCTTCGTCGGCGGGGGTCTTGAGTTCGCCGTCGTGCAGCCGCGTCAGCGTCAGCGGCGACATGAGCTGGTCCAGCACCCGCTCCTGCCAGCGCAGAATGATCTGGTGGACCGGGTAGTCGTGGCGATCGACCAGGTCGGTCCCCCAGTGGCTCCAGCGGCTGGCGAGCAGTTGGTTGTAGAGCGTTGGCGGGATGTCGAAGGGGCCGTCGGAGAACATCTGCGCGGCCAGCAGCTTGAGCGTGTCGCGTTGCTTCTGAGCGGTCACCGGGGTGAAGGGATCGTCGGCATCGGGGTCGCCCTTGTGGCTGCGGCTCACGTAGACGCCGTCGATGTACCGCGACGCGGCAAACATGGCCCGGCCGTGGGTGGAGATCATCACGCCAAACGCCCGGCGGGCCCGCTGGTAGCCCTCGCCCTCGCCCACCAGGTTATCGACGATGCCGGGCAGCGTCTGGGCGACGAGCGCCGCCTCGTGGCGGGCGTACTCCAGCAGGTCGTTGCCGAAGTCGAAGCGGTAGCAGTGCGGGTCGGGGTCGATTCCACGCGTGTCTCCATCGGTGCCATAGGCCAGCCCGGGCTCGCCGCTCCGCGAGGCGATCTTCGCGAGGCCTCCTTCCTCGTCGTCCAGCGGCGTGTAGCCGTACTCAATCGCCCAGTAGTCGTACGGGCCGATGGTGGTGGAGTAGTAGTCGCCCTGCTCGTCGCTGGAGAGCGCAATGTTGGCCGGCGTGTAGTCCATGACCGACGCGGTCAGCCCGGTCTTGGAGGTCTTCGAGACGTCGTTCGCCTCGTCCATGCCGTACAGGGTGCTCGCCTTGAAGTTGTGACGCAGGCCGAGCGTGTGGCCCACCTCGTGCATCGCCACGTCCTTGAGGCCCTGCATGATGAACTTCTCCTCGTCCTCCGCGGAACTCTTGCGGCCGGCGATGGCCGCCGCGCCGCGCGCGAGCTGGTGGCTCATGCCGCCCAGCAGGTTGCAGCTGCAGCGGCCGTGGCCGTGCTGTGTAGCTAGGCCGTGCTGGGCGAAGGGCCCGAGCTGGCGCTGCTGAGCGCGGTACGCCTCAAGCGTGAGCGGCCCGCCGGTCATGGCGGCGATGGCCTCGGGCGTGATCGTCTCGTACTCGCGTCGCCAGTACTGCAGGAAGTCGCTGTCGAAGATGATGTCCGCGTCCAGGATCTCGCCCGTCAGCGGGTTCACGCGTGACGGCCCCATCGCGAAGCCGGCGCCGGCGGTGATCCAGCGGAACGTGTTGTAGCGCACGTCGCCCGGCTCCCAGTCCGCGTCGTCCGGCTGCTGGCGGACGTCGATGGCGTTGTAAAACCCGGCCTTCTCGAACGCCTTGTTCCACTCCTCGATGCCGTCGCGGATCGGCTTGCGGTACTTGTACGGGATGGTCTTCTCCAGCCAGAAGACGATGGGCTCCTTGGGCGGCGACTTCTCCGCGTTCGGGTCGCTCTTCTGCAGGTTCCAGCGGTTGATGTAGCGGACAAACTGATCGTCGGCGCCGTCTTTGGAGAAGTCTTTCACCGCCGTGAGGAAGTAGCCCACCCGGTCGTCGGCGAGCCGTGGCTTGTAGTCGCTCTTGGGAAGCTTGCTGACCGAGTAGTGCACGTTGATGGTCACGCCCCGCGTGTCGGGCACGGTGTCGCTGTAGTCGGCGCCAGGCGACTGGTACGTGGCGGCCACCTGGGCTTCGAGGTTCTGCGGGAAGCCTTTGACCTGCACCTCGCCGTCGACCTCCGCCCACGTGCTCTTCTCCTTGGAGAAGCTGTAGCCCGAGAGCACCTGCGAGATCTGTGGCAGGTCGGAGAAGAAGACCTTCGCCAAATCAACTACGTACGAGCCGCCTTCGCCGCGGCCGGCGATGGGCAGGCTGAACAGCACGCTGTCGGTGTACGCCAGGCGGACCGCCTTCTCGCTGGGGCTGCCCGGCTCGGCGCGGAAGCGGACGTTGCGGCGCACCAGGTGGATGCGCTCGCCACGCTTGCGGAACTGCCACACCCAATCGTCGCCAAAGCCCCAGCTATAGCCCCCCAACAGCGGCGTCTCGCCGATGCCGCGGGCGATGGTGATGAGCACCAGGAAGTCTTGGTCCAGGTCGCCCGGCTTGATCTCGGCCAGCAGCTTGGTCTCGCCCAGGTAGAGCTTCAGCACGCCGTCGATGGGCTTCAGGTCTTCGGTCAGCTCGGCCAGCGGCGGGTACTTGGGCTTCCCCTTCTCCTTATCCTCCTCGGCCCACGCCGCCATGGTTGGGAGCAGGCAGCAAGCCAGGGCGAAGGACCAAACGCGTGGGAAATGGCGCGGGTTCATGGGAGACTCAGACGCGGCGGGGGAGCGGTGGGGACCGGCGGAGGCCAACCAACAAACATAGGCCAGCGGACGGCCGTCTGCGGAAGCCAGGCAAGCCGGGCAACTGCTACCAACGGTACGACTGGCCCCTCGGCTTTGCAATTGGTAGCCTCCGGCGTCGCGAGGCACGCCTACGAAGACCCGTTCGCCCGGCAGCGGAGCGGAGAGCGTGAAGCCGCTCACACCGGCGCCGCGACCCGGCGGATTCGCCTTCCCACAGCACTGCCGCCTGCGTAGGAAAGCTCGCTTGGTGCCGATTTCCGGCACCCCTACAATACGGCGGTTCCACGCAATCCAAGAACGGTGGCGGACGCGATTCATGCTTGCAACGGTGAGATTCCCTCGATTGACCGCGGCGTTGCTGGTTGGCCTGACCATGGCGACCGCCGCTCCGGCCCAGTTTGGCTTCCTCAGCGGCGACAAGGACGACGCGGGTTTCGGCGGCTTTGGCGCCCAGGAGCCGAGCGACCCGGTGACCGTCGACGCCCAGTTCACCGCGGCCACCGCCGACCGGCCGGCCGTGCTGATGGTCACCGCCGAGATCCAGCCCGGCTGGTACGTCTACTCGATCACCCAGCCAGCCGGCGGGCCGCAGCGGACGAAGATCACGCTCAGCGAACCCGACGGTGTGACGCTGCTGGGCGAGTGGCGGGCGACGCCGGCGCCCGAGTCGCACATCGATCAGGAGGTGTGGCCGGGGCTCGAGATCCAAGAGCACGCCGAGCAAGTGACGTGGTACGTACCAATCGCCCTGCCCACGGACGCCGACCCCGCCACCACGGCCATCGCCGGCCGAGTCCGGCTGCAGGCCTGCAAGGAGGCGTGCCTCCCGCTGACGCTCGACTTCCAGGCGCGGCTTGGCGAGGGCGCGGAGATTGGCCCGCTCAACCTCACTGCCCCCGCCCCGGGTGGAGCGACGGCCGCCCAGCCGCCCGCGCCAACGCCCGCACCGCCGGCGGCACCCACGACGCCCGCCACCGGCGGCGAGCCTTTCGCACTCGATAAAATCACCTTCGCCGAGAACGCCGAGGTGGCGGACGACGGTTCGCTCGCTTGGTACCTGACGCTGGCGTTCTTCGGCGGCCTCGCCCTAAACCTCATGCCGTGCGTGCTGCCGGTCATTGGGCTGAAGGTGATGAGCTTCGTCGATCAGGCGGGGCATAGCCGCACGCAGGCCTTCGTGCTCAACCTCTGGTACTCGCTCGGCATCATCTCGGTCTTCTTGGTGCTCGCCGGGTTGGCCATGGTCGCGGGACTCTCGTGGGGCGAGCAGCTCAGCAGCAAGACCTTCACCATCGTCATGGCGTCCATCGTGTTCGTCATGGCGCTCAGCCTGCTCGGCGTTTGGGAGATCCCCATCCCCGGATTCCTGGGCAGCGGCAAGGCTCAGGAAGCCGCCTCGCAGGAGGGCGCCCTTGGCGCCTTGCTCAAGGGCGTCATCACCACGCTGCTGGCCACGCCCTGCACCGGCCCTGGCATGGGCGCCGCGCTCGGCTGGGCGATCCGCCAGCCGCCGGGAGTCACGCTCTCGGTCTTCTTCGTGCTGGGGCTCGGCATGGCGTCGCCGTACCTGCTGATCGGCGCGTTCCCGAGCCTGGTCCGCTTCCTCCCCAAGCCGGGCGCCTGGATGGAGACCTTCAAGCAGCTCATGGGCTTCGTGCTGATCGCCACGGTGCTGTTCCTGCTCGCGATCCTGCCCACCACCTACCTGCTGCCCACGCTGGTGCTGCTGACCTGCCTGGCGCTCGCCTGCTGGGTCTACGCCAAGACCCCGCTCACGGCTTCCACGAACGATTGGAACCAGACCTATGGCCTGTGCTCCGCCATCACGGTGGGCGGCGCGGTGCTGGCGTTCGGCTGGCTGCAGCCGCTCTTGAGCGCCCCCGTAGACGCTGACTGGAAGCCCTTCTCCCTCGCTTCGCTCAAGCAGGTTGCGGTGGAGGATGGCAAGACGGTGCTCGTCGACTTCAGCGCCGACTGGTGCGCCAACTGCAAGGTGCTGGAGAAGGCGGTGCTGCACACCGAGCCGGTTGAGAAGGCGATCGATCGCAACGGCGTGGTGACCATGTACGCCGACAACACCGACTACCCGCCGGAGATCGAAGAGACGCTCCGCGCGCTCCGCGCCAACGGCGTGCCGGTAATCTCCGTCTTCCCGGGCGGCGACCCCTACCGGCCGATCGTTTTCCGCGGCGGCTACACCCAAGACGGCCTGATCGACGCCATCGAGTACGCCACTTCGGCGAAGACGCGCGAGACCGTGGCGAGCCGCGGCATCGAATCGACCCGCGAGTAGCTCACTCCTCGACGGCCGGGATGAACTCGATCGAAACCGAGTTGATGCAGTAGCGCAGCCCGGTGGGGGTCTGCGGGGCGTCGTCGAAGATGTGGCCCAGGTGGCCGCCGCAGCGGCTGCAGGTCACTTCGGTGCGGACCATGCCGTGGCTCCGGTCCACGGTCAACGTCACCCGGTCGCCCGCCTTGGCGGCGTAGAACGCGGGCCAGCCGCAACCGGAGTTGAACTTGGTCTCAGCCTCAAACAGCACCTGCCCGCAAGCCCGGCAGGCGTAGGCGCCCGGCTCAAAGTGCTTGTCGTACTCGCCGGTGAACGGCCGCTCAGTCCCCGCCTCGCGGAGCACGTGATATTCCTCGGGCGAGAGCCGCTCGCGCCACTGGTCGTCGGTGAGTTCAAGCTTCGTGTCTTCGTCCATGTCCATTCTTGGCTCGTAGCTCATCGGGTGCGATGCAGCGAAGCGGAACCGCACCATGCATCGGGTGTCCAGCTTAACCAGCTTGGTAGATCGCCGGCCGGTACGTCGGCGCCGGCACGGTTTTCCCCTCCGCAGTCGCCGCGTCGAGCCAAGCCTGCTTGGCGATCATCACCTCGCGAACGGCCGCCTCCGGGCTATCGCCGAACGCGCTGCACGCGAACAGATCGGGGATGTCGGCGATGTAACCACCGTCGGCTTCGCTGTAGAAAACGTTAATGTGATAGTCGGACACTAGTTGTCTTCCAACTGAAGGTTGTACCGCTCGACGATCTGCAAGAACTGGCGGATTTGGTACGGCTTCGATTCGCCACCGGCGTCTTGCAGATTCACCAGCTCTTCGACGCCTTCCCGGCGGTAGATGTGGTGGCTCCCCGAGACGCGGCTTCTCGTGAAGCCGAACGCCTCGAGCAGTTTTACCATGTCGTTGAAGCTCACGTTGCGTGATCCTGCAACGACCCGATCGAATATCTTCTTTGCGGACGGCATCGATCGCCTCACTGCCTGCCGGAAACGCCGAGCTCCAGGTCCGACATCGCCGCCAGCGCGAGCATCAGCGCGTGAGTGCCGTTGCGGGCGTGGCCTTGGGCGGCGGTGGCTCGGTAGAGCTGCTCGCACAACGCCAGGCCCGGCAGGGCGAGGTTCATCCGGCGGGCTTCGTCCAGCGCGATCCGCATGTCCTTGAGGAAGTGCTCCACGTAGAACCCGGGCGCGAAGTCGCCGGCCAGAATCCGCGGGCCGAGGTTCGAAAGCGTCCAACTGCCGGCCGCGCCCGACGAGACAGACTTGAGCACCGTCTCCGGGTCGAGCCCCGCCTTGTGGGCGTACAGCAGGGCTTCGCAGACGCTGATCATCTGGCCCGCGACTAGCGTCTGGTTGACCATCTTGGTGTGCTGCCCGGCGCCGGCGGGGCCTTGGTGCACCCAATTGGCGCCGAGGATTTCCCAGAGCGGCGCGAGTGCGGCCACGGTGTCGGCGTCGCCGCCTATCATGATCGAGAGCGTACCGTTCTTGGCGCCGACGTCGCCTCCGGAGACCGGCGCGTCGATGCTCACCGCGCCCTTCGCCACCGCGGCTTCGGCGATCTCCACGGCGAGCGACGGCTCGCTGGTGGTCATGTCCACCAGCACGGCGCCGGGCTTCGCGCCGGCCAGGGCGCCCTTGTCGCCGAGGATCACCTCACGCACGTCGGCCGGGTAGCCAACGATCGAGAACACCACGTCCGACTGCTCGGCAACGCCGCGCGGGGTGTCGGCCCATTGGGCGCCACGCGCGACGAGCGGCTCTGCCTTCGCCTTCGTACGATTGTTGACCGTTACCTTGTAGCCGGCATCAAGCAGATGGCCCGCCATGCTGGCGCCCATCACGCCGGTGCCGATCCAGCCGATGGTAGTTTGACTTGATGTGAACATGGTTTGGCTGTTGGCTGTTGGCTGTTGGCTGTTGGCGACGGTAGTAAAGCGGCGGTTCGTTGCCAACTACCAGCGATAGATCAGCGTGGATTAGTGTTCCCCAACCGGCGAGTTCTTACGCGTTGCAGGTGCACGTGGTCTCTTGAAATGCGAGCGTGAGAACGTCCGTGACGAAACTCGCGATCCCCGGCGCCTGCGAGGCCCGTGGTCCCGCCACGTTTAGGCGCGAAACCCGGTGCGTTGCGATAAACCCCCGCAGCGCCGCGGCGTGGGCGGCGACGGGTTTGCTGGCGGACTCGGCCAGGTGCAGCACCGGCTTGCCAACGCGGCGGGCGTAGTCCAGCGTGAGCTGCGTGCCGCCGGTTGGTGACTTCGTGGGGCTGAACACCACCGTGGCGTCGCTCTGGTCGATGTTGCGGCGCGTCCGCTCGTCGTAGCGCGAGGTCTCCGTCTCGCGGAGCCGGTACCTCGGGTCGATCGGCCCGTCCTCCGCCAGCCGGCCGCGGGGGCACCAGCCATCGTGCGGGAGGTGGTGCGCGAGGGCGAAGTCGAGCGCCGCCCGGGCGGCGCCGGGCTGGCCGCCGGAAACAATCGTCAGCGTCGTTGTCGCCGACGTCTCTTTCGCGTCGGCAACGCTCACAAACGCAACCCCGGCGGCAAGCCATCGGGGAACCTCGCCTTGATCACCTGCTGGATGTACTCGATCCGGTTGGCAGGCTTGGGGTGCGTGCTCAGCATCTCGGGGGGACCGCCGCCGCCACCCGCTTCGTCTAGCACCTTCATCACGCCCACCATCGCCCGCGGGTCGTAGCCGGCGAGCACCAGCAGTTCCACGCCCCAGCTATCGCTCTCCAGCTCGTCCTCGCGGCCGTAACGCATGCTCACCATGTTGGCGATCATCGCGGCGGTTTGCTGGCTCTGTACGTCACCGCCCGCCATGCCGCCGGCGGTGGCCAAGCCCGAGAAGAGCTTCTGCTTCGCCATCCGCTTGTTGCCGTGCCGCTCCAGCACGTGGCCGATCTCATGCCCCAAGACCCCGGCCAGCTCCGCGTTGCCCCCTTTGCGATCGAGCCGCTGGTAGAGCGCCTCGGTGATAAACACTTGGCCGCCGGGCAGGGCGAAGGCGTTCACGGTTTGCGGGTCGGCGAGCAGCGTGAAGTTGAACTTGTAGGGGTTGGTCCGCTCCGCGATGACGAGGTTCTTGTCGAGCCCCGCCAGCAGTTCGCGTCCGACGGCTTCCACCCGCGCCCGCGCCCGAGCGTCGCGCGACGGCCCGCCGTGCTGCTGCACCATCTGCGGCGCCGCCTGGAGGCCAAGCCGCATCTCGTCTTCCTCCTCCGCCATGGCGACGCGTTCCATCTTGCCGGTCACCAGGTTCTCGTCGCCGGGGTTACCGTAGTACGAGATGAGGGCGAACGCCGCGATGGCCAGCGCCATCAGCAGCCGCATCTTCATGCCGCCGGAACCGCCCGAGCCGCGCGGCCCGGCCTGACGCCGCCCAACGCCAAACATCGGCCGGCCGGTGCTCGCCCGGCGCGTGGTCCGCCGCCGCGGCGAGGGAAAAGGAAAGCCACCCACTGTTGCCACTCCACGATGCTTCGAATGGACACGGCTTAGATGCCGGCCGAGCATTGTAGCCGAGCGATTGCGGCGATACTGCGCGGGGCCGCCGGTTGTTCGCCGTACGCTTTTGCACGCTAGGCGGCTGCGAGCGGGCCGCGGATACTAAACGTTAAGAGACCTCAAACCCCGGCCGCGTGGACGATGAACAACAACCGACGAGACTTCCTCCGCCAATCGGCCGCCTTCGCAACCGGCTTCGCCGGGCTGCGGCTTGCTTCACTGCCGGCGAGGGCCCGGGCTTCCGATTCCCGTCCCGCCGCTGGGTTTGGACCGCTGATCGACGACCCGGAAGGCCTGCTCGACCTGCCGGACGGTTTCTCATACCAGGTGATCGGGCGGACCGGCGAGGAGATGGCCGATGGGTTGTTGCTGCCTGGCCTGCCTGACGGCATGGCGGCGTTCGCTGGGCCGGGCGGCACGACGCTGATCATGCGGAACCACGAGCTGGCGCCGAACCAGCTCACGGCCTTTGGCGAGAAGCACGAGCGGCTCGACCGCGCGCCCGCCGACCGACTGTACGACGCGGGCGCCGAGGTTTCGCCGGGCGTTTGTTACCCGGGCGCCGGCGGCGTCTCGACGGTGGTTTACGACACCCGCTCGAAGCGCGTCGTCCGGCAATTCATGGCGCTCGCCGGCACCACGCGCAACTGCGCCGGCGGGCCGACGCCGTGGGGAAGTTGGATAACGTGCGAAGAGAGCATCGACTCGCCGACCTACATCGACGGCAAGGGGTACAAGTGCGCCCAAAGCCACGGCTACGCCTTCGACGTGCCCGCCGGCGCCGAGCCGAAGCTGCACCGCGCCGCGCCGCTCACGGCGATGGGCCGCTTCCGGCGTGAGGCCGTGGCGATCGACCCCGCCAGCAGTGTCGTCTTCCAGACCGAAGACATGGACGACGGCGCCTTCTACCGCTTCGTGCCAAACCAACCCGGCAAACTCACCGAGGGCGGCAAGCTGCAGGCGCTCGCCATCGACGGCCGCCCAAGTCTCGACACGCGCAACTGGGACGAGGTCACCTGCACGCCCGGCGAGACGATGCGAGTCCGCTGGATCGACCTGGACGACCCCGAGTCGCCCGGCGACGACTTGCGTTACCGCGCGTTCGACGCCGGCGCCGCGCGGTTCGCCCGCGGCGAGGGCATCTGGTGGACGGGCGACGACGCCGTGTTCGCCTGCACGTCGGGCGGCGTGGCGAAGATCGGCCAGCTCTGGCGGTACACGCCGGGTGGTGATGACGAGGGGACGCTCGAGCTGTTCATCGAGCCAAACGATACCAACCTGATCCACAACGCGGACAACCTCACCGCCGCCCCGTGGGGCGATCTGGTGGTGTGCGAAGACCGCCAGGGCGACGTCGTCCGCCTGGTCGGCGTCACGCCCGAAGGCACCTGCTACACGCTGGCCAACAACCAAGCCGGCACCGAGTTCGCCGGCGTCTGCTTCTCGCCGGACGGCTCGACGCTGTTTGTGAACCTGCAGCACGAGGGGCTGACGATCGCGGTGACCGGCCCGTGGGGGCATGGCTCGTAGGA
Source organism: Planctomycetota bacterium (assembly GCA_039414355.1). Lineage (GTDB taxonomy): Bacteria > Planctomycetota > Planctomycetia > Pirellulales > Lacipirellulaceae > JBCCQL01. Next base: position 15,786 of record JBCDJN010000041.1, read on the forward strand.
TGGTGTGCTTGCACCCATCACAAGCGAGAGATGGAGGAACCCGTCGGCAGCAAAGCTCGCCAGCAAGAGGCGCCGAATGCCGACGCCACCCAACCTGCGCGGCTTTGACTAGCGCAATCGCAAGGCGAAAGCTATGCAAGTCATTAAGAACCACCTACGCCTTCCCAACCCGCAGTTTTATTGCCGAGACGTTGATAAGTCCCGGGAGCTTCGTGTGGACGTAACATCGACAGCACAAGGGCCCGCGACACCCGCCGAGCTAGAACGACTGACAGGGCTGGCCGGCGACGAGTACATCCACCTGCTCCCATTGTACCGTCTGTACAACGGCATAACGTTCCATCAGTCAGGTGAAGAAGCTGGGCTCCTGATCGCAGCAATCGATGAGATTGCAGAGCTGAACGAAGACTGGCGCGGTTGGTTCGATTACCTTGAGCCGGATGATGTCTACGATTTCCAAAAAGATGGCTTCGCCTTCGCGACTATCGCCGGAAGCGGCAACTACTTCGTCTGTTTCGGTGGGAAGGTGCATTACTCCGATCACGATGGCGGCGATGACGCGGTGTGGGGCGAGTCGCTAGTTGCTTTCTTTGAGCGTGCTCTCTCGGACCCAGCAAAGTTCCTGTACGAGGCCGGCTGCTATACCCGTTACTCGGACGGAATGTCGAGCAGGCAGTACATCCCCGAGACGTTCTCACACGATTGACAGCCGGCGAGACGGTAGGGTGACCCTGTCCGGCTCGCCCAGCAGTGGACGCGTGGTACCGGGGCTCGCCACTACTGGGCAAAGGCAGCAGTGGCATCCAGAGGTAGGGGTCGCCCACCACCGATGTCCCGGGGTAGCCCGGCTGCGCCGGGCTACCCCGGGCAGTGTGACGGAACGCCGTTGGCGTTCACGCGTGGGCTAGCTCGTTGATCAGTTCCTCAACCAACTCCCGCAGCCGCGGGAACGCCTCCTCGGGCGTGCCCGCGTCGAGGTCGTGCACGGTCCAGTAGCGGACGCGGTCTTCCCACTCGGGGAACTTCTCCCGCATCAGCGGGCGGTGCTCCGCTTCTTTGACGGCGACGACCAGCGTCGAGGACTCTAGGTCTGCTTCGGCCAGGGCCATCGGCATCCGCTCCGGGTGGTGGCTGATGCCCATCCGCTGGCATTCGAGCCGCGTGCGGGAGTACATCGGCCCCTCGTTGAGCGGGTGCAGATCGAGCCCGCGGGAGTCGGCCTCCCACCGCAGGTTGCGCTCGGTCGCCAGGTGGCGGAAGTAGTACTCGGCAAACCGGCTGCGGTAGTAGTTGCCGGTGCAGAGGAACAACACCTTGCTCATCGCGGGCGGGTCTCGTTGGGTGCGGGCGATTGGTTGTTGTGCCAATCAGTGTCCGCGCCGCGGCTGAGCCGTCTAGGCTGACGTCGATAGAGGAGACGTTTTTGAACGCGAATGAACCGAATAAGAAACGGCGGCGGGGTTACAAGAAAGCACGCGCGTAGGACCAACTGGTCCTACGCGCGTTGATTCGCTCCATTCGCTTCATTCGCGGTCGAAGACGACCGAATGGACGGCCGCGGTGCTGGCGCACTCGGCTAAGTTGCCGGACGTGCTCGTCAGCCCGCGAGGCGGTGGATGCGGTTGTGAGGCTGGTTCGCCTCGGCGGCGAGCGCCTGGTGGTCGAACCGCATCAGGTAGGCGTCTTCGGTGGAGTCTTCGTAGAAGTCTCGCAAGACGTTCGTCGCGCGGAAGCCGGCTTCCTTGAAGAAGAGCTGCGCAGCGAGGTTTGTCTCGCGCACCTCGAGCGTGATCTGCGTCCGCCGCTGGCTGGAGAGCTTGCCGATCAGCTTGCCCGCCATCTGCTCCCCGACGCCGCGGCGGCGGCTATCCGCGTGCACGGCGAAGTTGAGGATGTGCAGCCGCGTCTTGTGCAGCTCGTAGATCATAAAGCCCACGACCTGCTCGCCGTGCTCGGCGACCATGCCGATGCAGTTGCGTTGCCGCAGGCAGCGGATGAAGTCTTCTTCGAGCCAAGGGAACTCGAACGCAGACTGCTCGATGCCCAGCACCTCGGGCATGTCGCGGCGGATCATCCAACGGATATGAACTCGTAGGCGTGGGTCGCCATGGATCTTCATCGGGGCCTCCATGCTCGTCGGCCGCGAGGCTTAGAAAGCCCCCGTGCGGTCTCCTCGCCAGGCCTCTGCCCGGCACGGCGAGAACCGTATCAGAAGCCCCACAGCGTGCCAAGCCGGAATGAAACGGCGGGGCGATCCGTCCAGCTTGGCCTTGCTTTTTAGGGTTTTTTGGGTTCTTCCGGCGGTCGCGATTGCAGGGGCCGCGGGGTTTGGTCAGTCGGCCGGCGGGCCGCCGGTCGGCGGGCGCCAGCGTGGTAGCGTTCGGTGTCGCTCTGCGCGCACCCGACCCGCGAATCCGCCATGAACCCAGCGAACGACAACCCAGCCGCCGCTCCCATCGATTCGCCGCAGGGCGAAGCTGTTTCGCCGGAGCACGTTGAATCCGCCAAGAGGCAGTACCGCTTCCTGCGGCTGCTGGCGGCGATGTCTCTGGTGATGGGGTCGCTGTGCGCGGTGTCGCTCAACCTGGTCGACCCCGACCTGTGGGGCCACGTCACCTACGGCCGCGAGGCGATTGCCGACGGCCAGTTGCACCTCACGGCGACGCACACCTTCACCGCCGAGGGCTACCGCTGGATCAACCACGAGAACCTGGCCGAGCTGGCCATGGCTTGGGGGTTCGATACGCTGGGCGTTCGCGGCATGCTGGTGGCGAAGCTGCTCTTGGGCGGGCTGATCCTGGGGGCGATGTACCTGGTCGCCCGGTCGCACGGCGTGCGGATGCTCGCCGCGTGGTCGCTGCTGCTGGTGGTGGCCACCAACCTCAAAGCGTTCTTCATCCTGCGGCCGCAACTGCTCAGCTTTGTTTGCTGTGCGGCGATGCTGGTGCTGCTGGACTTGGCTTTCCGTGATTGGGCCTTCCGCCATTGGGCCTCCCGCGATGGGCGGAGTGAACGAAACGAAGGCGAAACGACTTGCCGCGTGCGTTGGCCGTGGCTGCTGGCCGTGCCGGTGCTGATGGTGGTTTGGGTGAACTCGCACGGCGGGTTCGTCGCCGGTTACTGCATCCTGGGCGCGCTGCTTGCCGGGCGGATTGTCGAGGCGGTCGCCATCGACGGCCGGAAGGCGATCGCGACCGTTGCCGGCATGGCGACGGTTGGCGTTGTCTGCTTGGCGGGGTTGCTCGCCAACCCGTACGGGACCGGTTTGCTGGAGTGGCTCGTGGAGTCGCTCGGCACCGCGCGGCCGGAGATCACGGAGTGGGCGGCCCCCAAGCCATCCGACCCGGTCTTCTGGCCCTTCTTCACGCTGCTGGCGGTCAACGCCATCGCGTGGGCGTTCACCGATCGCCGCCGCGACTGGACGCAGCTCTTGATCCTGTCGCTCGTGGCGTGGCAATCGTGCCAACACCTTCGGCACATCGCGTTCCTGGCGCTGCTTACCGGCTTCTGGACGCCGGTGCACGTGCAGGCCGTCGTAGCGCGGCTCCGGTCGCGGGCGGCCAGCGGGCTGCCGGTCACGCGGATCGGTCCGGTGTTCAAGTGGGGCGCGGCAACGGCTTTGGCCGGCGCCATGTTCGTCCAGGCGTGGGGGCTGGCGGATCGGCTCAGCAACCTGCCGGTGACTCGGAAGATGTACCCCGTCGACGCGTTCGACTTCCTCTCGCTGCACGGCATCAACGGGCGGATGGTCGTCTCGTTCAACTGGGCCCAGTACGCGTTGTACGCGTTCCCCGAGTCGACGGTCTCGTTCGACGGCCGCTTCCGCACCTGCTACCCGCAGGAAGTCGTCGACATGAACTTCGATTGGCTGCTGGGCGAGCACGGCGGCCTGCGGCGGCGGAGCCCCAACTCCGGGCCGATTGACGGCGAGCGCGTCCTTGAGCACGGCGACCCCGAAATCGTGATCGTCGACCGCAACTACCCGGCGGCGGTCGCCGTGATGGAGAAGCAGTATCAGAAGCCCGACGGCGAGTGGGCCCTGCTGTATCAAGACGCGGTCTCCCAGGTGTGGGGCCGCAAGCGAGTCTTCGACTCACCGGAAAGCGACCGCTACCTGCCGATGGCCGCCCGCGTGGCGAGCGACGCCCCGCGACCGTTCGCCGTCCCGTGGCCGGCCGACCCGCTGAAGCCGCGTGAACCGAAGCCCGTTGAGAACCGCGAAGTCGCCGAAGCGGAAACCGCGGTCGACGACAACGCGTAAGAAGCGAAGAGACGATCCCGCTCCCCCCTCCAACCACCGAGCCCCCCGTGGCCGTTACCGAAGACAAGTCCGAAGTCGCTCCGCAGCCGCCCGCGGCGCCGGACGCCAAGCCCTTGGCTCGGGACCAGAGCCAAGCGGTCTACGAGCGGGCGCTCGCCACGCTCGACGCCACCGAGCAGATCGTTGCGGACGAGAAGCGACGAGACGACCTCGCCACGCCGCCGCGGCTGGCGGTCTCGGTGTTGATGCCGGTTTACAACGAGCGGGAGACGCTGCTGGAGATCGTCGCGCGGGTTCGCTCGGTCGGCCTGCACCGCGAGCTGATCATCGTCGACGATTGCAGCACCGACGGTACGCGCGACCTGCTGGTGGAGCTGGAGCGTGAGGCCGACATCCGCGTCATCCTGCACGGCTACAACCGCGGCAAGGGCGCCGCGCTGCGGACCGCCATCGAGCACGCCCGCGGCGACATCGTCATCATTCAAGACGCCGACCTGGAGTACGACCCGCAAGACTACGCCCACCTGCTGGAGCCGATCCAACGGCGCGTGGCGGACGTCGTCTACGGGTCGCGGTTTCTGGAGAACGCCGAGCAGGACCCCAGTTGGTGGCATCGCTTCGGCAATCGGGCGCTTACGGTCGCTTCGAACCTGACGACCGGCCTGCGGCTGACGGACATGGAGACGTGCTACAAGGCGTTCCGCCGGGACGCGTTGCGGGGCATGGTGCTGCGGGAGGAGCGGTTTGGCTTCGAGCCCGAGATCACCGCCAAGCTGGCCCGCCGCCGCTGCCGCTTCCAGGAACTGCCCGTTCGCTACAACAGCCGCGGGTACGAGGAGGGCAAGAAGATCGGCGTCCGCGACGGCCTGCGGGCGCTGTGGTGCATCGTCCGCTACGCGTGGCTAGACTGACCTCGGCATCCGGCGACTGAGACGGCGGGGCCGCTGACCCCACCGCCGAGGCTTGCCGCGTGATTCTCATCTCCGCAATGAGCGAAGGCCGCGTCATCGGCGCCGGCGACGGCATGCCGTGGCACGTGCCCGAGGAGTACCAGCAGTACCTCGACTACACGCGCGGGCAGACGATCCTCCTCGGCCGGCGGTCGATGGAGATCTTCGGCCCCGACCTCTCGGCCGATCACGCCGTGGTGCTCACACGGTTGGGCGAGGCGGCGCGGCCCGAGGGCTTCATCGGCGATCTGGTCACGGCTTCGACCCTCGACGAAGCGATCGCCGCCGCCGAGGCGTTCGGTAAGACCGTCTTCTGCGGCGGCGGCGCCAACGTCTACGCCGAGTGCCTGCCGCGCGCGGACGCGATGTACCTTTCGTTCATCAAGGGCGACTTCACCGGCGACACCTACTTCCCCGTGTTCGACACCTCCGAGTGGCAGGTCGTGCAGGAGCGTGACGAGCCGCGGTTCCGCTTCGTGCACTACGAGCGGGCGGAGTGACGAAGCGGTTAGCCTCAGGCGTTTGCTATTCCGCGCTGACGATCTTCACGACGCCGAGCTATACTCGTCGCCCGGTGCGGCGCCGATTGGCTGGCGGCGCCTCCGATGATTCGACCCCAGGTGACGAGTGCAACTGCTCCGTGAGACCTTCGCCGGCGAGGTGGTGCTGCTCGACCTCGATGCGCACGACCTGGAGACCATCTTCCAAGCGGCGTCGCGGCGGCTGGTGGACTTCGGCGTGGTCGATCGGTCGAAGGCCGAAGACGTTCAGTCGGCGCTGTTGGCCCGCGAGCAGAAAGCTTCGACCGCCATCGGCCACGCCGTGGCGGTGCCGCACGCCTACCTGGAAGCGGTAACCCGGCCCACGGTGGTGTTCGTCCGGCTGCGGCGGCCGATCAACCTGGGGGCGCCGGACGGCATCCCCACGCGGTTCGTCTTCTTCCTGGTCGGCCCCGAGGCGGCCAGCTCTGGCCACCTCGATACGCTGGCGGCCATCGCTCGGCTGATGGCGGACGATGAGTTCCGCTACGAGGCCCGCCAGGCCGAGTCCGGCGCCGAGCTGGTGGAGGCGCTCGATCACTTCCGCGCACGCACCGCGCCGCAGAAGGTTGCCGAGACGGAGCCCGGCGCCGCCGTGCCGGAGGGGCTCCGCTGGACCGGCCGGCCGCTGGGCGGCGTGTTTGGCGACATCGCCCGCCGCCTGCCCAGCTACGCCGCCGACTGGCGGGACGGGCTCAACACCAAGTGCCTGGCGTCGATCCTGTTCCTGTTCTTCGCCTGCACGGCGCCCACCGTCATCTTCGGCGGCATCATGGCCGCCAAGACCGGCGGGCAGATCGGCGTGGTGGAGATGGTGGTGGCCACGGCCATCGGCGGATCGCTCTACGCCATCCTCTCCGGCCAGCCGCTGGTCATCCTCGGCGGCACCGGCCCGCTGCTGGTCTTTATCGCCACGCTCTACCAGCTCTGCGCTGTGCTGGGGGTCGACTTCCTCCAAGCCTTCGCCTGGACCGGAATCTGGACCGGGCTGTTTGTGGTGATCCTGGCGGCGGCCGACGCGAGCTGCCTGATGCGTTACTTCACGCGGTTCACCGACGAGACATTCTCCGCGCTCATCTCGCTCATCTTCATCTACGAGGCGATCAGCAGCCTGATCGCTGAGTTTGTTGATTTGGAAGAGAGCAGCCGGCAGGCGACGGCGCTGCTCACGCTGCTGCTTGCGCTCGGCACCTTTTACGTTGCGACGACGCTCACGCAGTTCCGGCGGAGCAGCTTCCTGCTGCCGTGGATGCGTGAGTTCTTGGCGGACTTCGGCCCCACGATCGCCATGGCCCTGATGGCGTGGGTGGCGTTTCAGTTGGACGAAGTGGACCTCGATCGATTGCAGGCGCCCGCGGAGTTCGGCACCACCACGGGGCGTGACTGGCTGGTGGACATCGGCGGCGCGCCGCTGCTGGTGAAGCTTGGCGCCGCGCTGCCGGCGCTGGTGGGCGCCGTGCTGGTCTTCCTCGATCAGAACATCACCGCCCGACTGGTAAACAGCCCCGACCACCGCCTGCAGCGCGGATCGGGCTACCACCTCGACCTGGCGCTGGTGGGCGGGATGATCGCCACGATGAGCGTCTTCGGCCTGCCGTGGCTTGTCGCGGCCACCGTGCGATCTCTCAACCACGTGCGGAGCCTGGCCACGAGCGAAAGCGTGGTCTCCCGCGCCGGCGACAGCCGGGAGCGGATCCTGCACGTGCGAGAGAACCGCGTCACCGGCCTGGCGATCCACCTGCTGATGGGCGCCTCGCTGCTGCTGCTGGCGTACGTCCGCTACGTGCCCATGGCGGTGCTGTACGGGCTGTTCCTGTTCATGGGCGTGGTGTCGATCTCCGGCAACCAGTTCTTCGAACGGCTGAGCCTGTGGATCAAAGACCCCGATCTCTACCCGCTGACGCACTACATCCGCCGGGCCCCACTGCGGGTGGTACACTGGTTCACCGGCGTGCAGCTGGCCTGCCTGTGCATGCTCTGGCTGGTAAAGACGAACAAAGACCCCCGCGTGGCGATCCTGTTCCCGCTGCTGATCGCCATGCTGGCGCCGGTTCGCTGGGCGGCCGGCATGTGGTTTGAAGACGAACACCTCGCCGCCCTGGACGCCGACGAGGAGCCCGAAGAAGAGGGCACCCACTGGTCGGGCTGAGCGGGAACGCTTGAACAGGCCGCCCCAAGTTTGACCCCAGCGGTCGGTTCCCGTTACGCTAATCCCAGCCGCGGGCGTTGGGCCCACTGGCCGGCCGCGGCACCCGCCGCAGGTTTTTCTTAACGGGGAGTTCGGGAGACGCGTACGATGCCGCAGGGCGCCATCAAAAAACTGACCGACAAGGGTTTCGGGTTCATCGAGGGGGAGCGGGGAGACATCTTCTTCCACCTCTCCGCCGTCGAAGGAACCAACTACGACGACCTGCGCGAAGGGCAGGTGGTTGAGTACGAAGTGGGCGAGGGCCCCAAAGGGCCGCGCGCCGAGAACGTCCGCGTCGTCGAGGACTGACGCGACGCCGCAATCCAACGACGCCGCCTTCAAGCGGCTGGCGTCTGCAAACAAGAACAGCCGGGCCCTCACGGGCCCGGCTGTCTTCTTTTCGAGCTTTGGCCCGGGACGCTACAGCGTCGCGAACACCTCCGCCAGCGTGGCGGTATCTGGCTCGTCGTCTTCTTCTTGCTCGCCGAGCGTGTCGATCTCGATCGGGTCGGGCTGAACCGGACCCGCCACGGCGTAGTCGAGCGCCAGCAACAGGTTGTTGTCGTCCAGCGTCGAGGCGCCAACGGCCTCGAGCATCGCGGCCGCCTCGGAAGAGACGATTCCCTGGGGAGCAATCACCGACACGTCGCCATTGGGCATCGTCTCGGTCGCAAGACCAACCGACGCGAGCGCCGAGGCAAGGTCGAACGCGGCCAGAGGCGTGCTGAACGATCCTGCGCCAGCCCCGCCGCCGGGCGGCGTAAAGCCGATCGGGCCGAGGATGGGCAGCGTCTGGTTCAGGTTGTCACGCCAGAGCGTGAAGTCCGCCATATCAACCCGGCCATCGCCGTTGCCATCGGCATTCAAGCCGGCGCCCACTTGGTTGAACTGCGACTTCCACACGGCGTAGTCGGCGGTGTTCACCTGGCCGTCGCGGTCGTAGTCGCCCGGCGTCAGCAAGGCGGAAGAGACTGCCCACACGTTGTAGAGGTAGTCTTCCACCTCGCCGGAGTCGGCCGGCCCGAAGAAGTCCAGCCCGGCGCCGCCGAGGCGGAAACGGGCCGCAATCGGGCCGGTGGTCGTTGTGTTTGCCGGCGCCGTGATGGTTGGCAACGCCGGGTTGCCGGTCCCGGTCACGTTCAGACCGTTCTGAACCAACGCGTCCACAAAGACGTGCTCGCTCGGCTCAAAGAGGTTGTTGCCGTTGAAGTCGATCCAGCCGTTGAGCGACTGACCGACGCCAACCACGTTGAACTCAAAGTTGATGACCTCGCCCGGCGTGATCACGCCCGGGGTTTCGGTCTCGATGAGCAGCACGCCGTCGTCGTCGTTCAGCAGGGCATCCAGGTCGTCACCCGTTGCAAGCACGTTGGGCTGGCCATCGAGCTCGCCGTCGATGCTCGAGCCAAGCCGCAGGCCGGGCTTGATCGCGTGCCAGGCGCCGAAGTCGGCCTCCAACGTCGGGAAGAAGGCCAGGTCGCCGAAGTCGCGGTCGGCCAGGTCCCGCACGCCGAAGAGCACATTCTGGATGTTGGCGCCCGGGCTGACCTCCAAGAACACCGCGCCGTTCGCTTCCGGTTCGGTCTGGAAGAAGCGGATGTTGCCGGAAGTGTCGACTTGGTCAGTCAGGTCGATCCGCAAGTCGATGTTGCCGGGCGGGATGTTGCTCAGGCTGAAGGCGCCGAAACTGTTGGTGAGCGTCGACAGCTCTTCCGAATCGAAGGAGCCGTTCGCGTTGGCGTCGACGTACACCCGGATGTTGGCGGCTACGCCGCCCTCGGTGCTGTCGCGGGAGCCGTTCTCGTTGGCGTCCGAGAAGACCAAGCCACCCACGCGACCGGGGGTATCCGATGGCGGAGGGCCAAAGTCGGGCGGGTTGTCCGAAGGACCACCGCCGGCGGCCTCTTCGACCAACGCGAAATCAAAGCCCGTCTCGGGCAATTGACCCGGCTCGAGGAACGCGATCCGCACGCCCGACTCCGGCTTGCCGAAGTCGAAGCCGAAGACCGTCTGCTGGTCAACGCCGATCTGCACGCTCAGCAAATCGGGCGGCAACTCGTCTAGCTCGCCGTCACCATCGACATCGATGTCGAAGAAGCTGAACTGGTACGTGCCCAACTGCGAGATGTCGGTCGAGCCGTCGTTTGTGAACACAAACGGCTCGCCCTGCTCGTAGGCGCCGTTGAAGTTCGTATCGATGTAGACACGCACGCCACCGACGCCGGCGTCCTCGTTACCAAAGTGGCCGGTCTCGTCCCGGTCGTCGAACACCCGACCGGAGAGGGTGACTTCGGTCTGCGACACCTGCACCTGCTCATCCGGTGGGGTAAGCAGGAAGTTGATGCCGTAGACGTTGTCGGCGATGGTGCCGCCGTTGCCGATGAACGACACCGGCACGTCGTCGTTGGGGTCGTTCGGCGTCCCCATATCGTCGACCACAATGTCGTAATCAAAGGCCGGGTTGAAGATCGTGTCGCCGATGACGCCGCCGGTCACAATGCCCGCGTTGTCACGCACGAAGTCGGGCGCCCGGCCCTCGCGGTCCCACGCCCGGAACCAATCGCTGGTCAGCGTCCACTCGTTCCGGTACTTCTGCAGCGAGACCCGCTCGGGCTCCTGGAAGTCGTCGGATGGGTCGCCAGGCGTGCCGTTGTTGTTGGTGACGGTCGCCACGGTGCCGTCGGGGTTGAGCTCGATGAACGACTGACGGGACGTCGCCGGGTTGAAATTGGCGCCAAACTCGTCAAGGTCCGGCAGGTCGTTGAGCGCGGGCCCGCGGCCCTCGTTGTCGGCGACGCGGACGATGTACTCAACGATCGGGTCGACAACGTTCGAACCGCCACCGCCAAGCTGCGTAAGCGACGCGTCGAGGACGAATGGCGAGGCGGCTCCGGCGAACATGGGTTCGGCTGACGGGGTCGCGCCCGGCTGGGTTGGTCCCTCCGGGGACTCTGCCGAGGTCAACGCAGCGGCAGCGGCCCCTCCACCACCGGCGCCTGCGCCCGGGCCTCCCGCACCTGGCGGGAAGCCGGCCGGCGGGAAGGGCGGCGGCGTGTAGTCTTCGGCCGCCGTCAGGTCCACCGTGTAGCCCAAGTCGGCAAGCGATGCGACGCTGATCACGCTCAACGGGTTGATGGGCGGGTCAAACGGCGGCAGCGCCCCGGCGGGCGGGTCGGCCAACTGACCGGTCATCAGCTCGTTGGCAAAGACCGCCTCGCTCCAGTGCTGGAGAAGGGTGTCGCCAACGATCGGTCCAACAAAGTTCCCGAAGACCGCGATCTGCGGGGGGGTGTTGACGGTCTCTTCGATGAACGAGACGGTCGTTTCAATCGGCAGGCCAACCGTGTCGTCGGCGGGGTCGAAGACACCGTCGTTGTTGTCATCTCGGAAGACGAAGTCGTCGATCGTTGGGTCGAGGCCCGCCAAGTCGAGCCACGCCTGCGTGCCCTGCTCGCCGGTGTAGCGGACGTCTGCTGTGCCGATGTCGCTGACCAGGCCGAACGCGTCCCACAGCGTTCCGATACCGAGGATCGCCCCGATCTCTCGCCGGATAACATCTTCCAGCGTGTTCTCGTTGATCATCGTCTGGATGTCATCGATATCCAGCGTCAGGCCGCCAATCGTGGGTAGCCCGGCGCCGTCAACCCCGAACTCTCCGCCACGCACCGCGAGCGGCGTGCCCTGGGCCTGGATGCCGCCGGTGATGAACTCGATGATCACCGTTTCGTCCGCCTCACTCGGCTCCATGACCAACGTCTCGGGCCCGTCGATGATGTCGATGGACGCGCTGATCACGATGTCGTCGATCACCACGCCGTCGGGCGTCACCACGTTGGGCAAGTCGCCGGTGATCACGCTTTCCCAGTCGGCAACCGCGTTCTCAAACGCGGCGCGGACCGTGTCGCTCACCGGATCGGTGAAGACGAGGTCGATGTTGAACTCGTCGTCGTTCGGCGTGTCGGCCACCGGTGTGGGCGGCACCACATCGAAGTAGTAGTTGCCGTCGTCGCCTGTTAAGAACCGGTCAATCAGCACGCCACGCTCGGCGTCGATATCGGCCTGGCCGTCGTCAACGCCGTTGTTGAGCAGGTCGATCTGCGACTGCGTCCGGCTGTACAACTCAACGATCGCGTTCTCGGCAAACTGCTCTTGCGTCTCGTCGGCAAAGCGCTCAACGGCGCCGAGCCGGTTGAAGTTCGCTTCGTTGCCCGATGTGACCACCAGCGCGTCGTTGTACTCCTGGATGTAACGGTCGAAGTTAAAGGCGCCGTCGCGGTTCTCATCCACCCCCACAAAGCCGGCGATGCGGAGGGTGTCCTCCACGATCGGCGTGCCGTGGAAAGCGATCTCAAACTCCGTGAGCGTGATCGCGTCCGGGCCGTAGTTCTCAAACATCACCTGCCAGGTGCCGGTGGTCGCTTGCGGCAGGACTACCGAGCCTGGTTCGTTGGCTGCCCCCAAGAACGATGCGTCGTAGGGCTCGCCGGTGGCCGGGTCGTACAGCACCTGCGGATCGGCCCGCTCTCCCCAGTGACGGTTGCTGGTGAAGTTGTAGATGACCGCTCCGCCGTCCACGTCGCCCGGCCCACCCGGTGTGCCCGCCAAAGTCTCAGGAGCCCCGCCGAGGTTAACGATGTCAGCGGAATGCTGCTTCTGGTGGGTACTACCGGTTACCTCATCGAAATAGTTGTTGAGCTCCGAGTGGACCCCTGTCGGCGAGATCAGCGTGATGCGTAACTGGCTGATATCCGCCGTGCTAAGGCCCAGGTCGACCTCGACCCATTCGACGGCCAGATTGCGGTCCTCCGGCACGGCGACCTCAAGCACGAAGCCGACGTCGGTGGGCCCGTCGTAGTCGGCGAACGGATCGTCGGCGCCGAACTCGTTGTACAGCGTGGCAATGTCCGTATCGGCCCCCAGGCGACCCGGAATCAGCAAGAACCCCGAGTCTTGGTTGCTGATCGAGAAGCCCGGGATCAAGCCGTCCGCCGGCGGGACTCGAGCCGATGTGTACGTTTCTTCCGGCGCCAGGTTTTGGTCGAGGGTGTTCCACTGCGCCGCCAGCTTCACGGCGAGTTCGGCGTCGACCACGCCGTGTCCGTAACCGACCTCGGCGCCCTGGAAGGTCCGCCCCTGGCTTACGGTGTAACCGGCGCCGTTGGTGAACAAGCTCACGTTCGACCAATCTGGATCGGTGAATAGTCCAAAATCGCCCTCTGTGGGGTCGAGGAACGTCAGGATATTTAAGCTCGGGTCGATAATCGGGTTAAAGATGTGCGTTGTGAACAGCCCGTCGAAGAAGTCGGGGTCGTGAAACACCTCGTTGCGGTTGGTGATCCACGTCTCGGGGTTTTCAAAAGGTGGGTCCAGGCCGTTTTCGAAGCCGTTATTCAGGTTCTCAAACGGCGCGTTTTGGCGGGAACTTCGGACTAGGATTTCTTGCACGTCGCGGTAGCTCAGCGTCTCTTGACCGCCGTTGGCGAGGCGATCGGCCTCGAGCATCAGAGCCACAACTCCGGCCACCTGGGCGGCGGCGGCGCCGGTGCCGCTGTAGCGCGAGGTGTAGTCGGCATCGAAGAACCGGTCGGTCAGCGTCAACCCGGTGACGGGGTTGAGCAACAGGTCATCGGGTTCCGGGCCGAACTCATCGCCGGGCGTGACAAAGACGGTGGGAGCGTTGAATCCCTCTTCGAATTCGAAGTCCGGGTTGGTGATGCCCCGAACGGGCGCGAAGTCGGTGGTCCAGATTCCAGTGCCGACGGTCGGCGAGTCGACGATACCGAAGTTGTTGAAGGACCCGCTGGGGGCCGCGACCAGCACCGATGGCGCAATCTCAGGATAAGCGGTCACCGTGCCGTCTTCGTTGGCGACCTGGCCATCATGGTCAACCGCGGTCACACCAATGGTGTACCGCGAGTTCACGTAGCCGTTGTAGCCGGCGAAGTCACTGGTGCCCAGAAACGCGGGGTTTGGCTCAGCGCCAAAGCCGGCGGTGGCGCCGTCACCCGATTGGAAGATGTGAATATTGCCGAGCCCGCCGCGGCCAAAGTCCACGGAGTCCTGCAGCGCGAGGATCTCTCGCTCCGACACATCGAAGATGTTCCGAACTATGTCATCCGGCCCCCAACCGTGGAGGTAGATGTCGACGTCGTCATTCTCCCAGCGGAACAGCGACTCGAGCCGCTCGGGCGTGTAGGTGATGTCGATCGGCGTTCCGTCCGGCAGCGCAATGCCGGTGCCGGGTAGGCTGAGCCCCGATCCGGGACCCGTGAGCCCGAGCGAGCCGCCGTTGTCGAAGGTCGTGAGCCGGACCGGCACCAACTCAGAGCCGTGAGCAACGCCGACGATGCCCGTGCCGTTGTTGGCGACGGCGCCGACGATGCCGGCGAGCGCCGTGCCATCGGCCTCGAGCTGCGGGTCGGGCCCGGCGAATGGATCCGTCGAGAAGAACGGCTCCAGACCGCCGGCGCCCTGCTGCGATGAGAAGTCGGCGCCGAATTGGCCGGCGAGCGCGTCGAAGCCAAACTCGGTCGAGATGTTCGCCGCAAGGTCCGGGTGCGTTGTCTGCACGCCAGAGCTGACGATCGCCACGCGGACGCCGTCGCCGGAGAGGCCGATATCCTTGAGCTCGTGCTGCCCGGTAACCTCGTAGAGCAGGTTGGGAGACCAGGCCGGCACCACGTTGATGTCTTCGCCCGCCACACCAAAGGTGTTTTGGATCTGCCGGTCGCCGATGTCGATGGAGCCGGTGTTGAGCAGGTTCCACTGGAAGCCGAAGTACGGGTCGTTGAACGACACGTCTACCGCCATCATCTGGCGGTCTTCCAACTTCTCAAACGTCCAGCTCTTCGCCATCTGAGCCTTGCCCGCGGCAATGAGCTTGGCGAGGGGCTCGTAGTTGGCGACGGGGTTGGGGTCAGCAACGCGGGTTTTGGTCTTCAACGGACGGTTCCCTTACTCGGCGGGCGGCGGCGTAATGAACGACGCCCGGGCCTCATTCTCAGTTTCCGGTAACGTGGTTTTCCGGGGGGTGAGCGACGGACTCCGTGAACTGGGGTCCGTTTCTCGGGCGGTTACCGATCCATCCCCGCGCAGCCGCCGCGCAAGAATGCACGGAGCTAGCTGGGGCGTGTCTTGTTGACCGGTCACCGGCCTGGCGTGTTCCGTCGCCGGGCGATGGGGAGTTTGGTAAGCGTTGAGCGTTAGGTCGGGGATCGGGTGGCGAGCCGCCAGCGGCGCCGGTTGGCAAGGAGGAGGCGGGAACGCGCTGCGGCACGCGACGCCCTAACTTCCGCCGGCAAGCAAACGACGCCAATCGCGGCGCAATCGACCCACCCCTGCGGTTCAGGGCATCAGCTACGCATAGTAATTCCGGGGAAAATTGCCGTCAAACATTGCGTAGTTGATCCTGTTGGCGCCAGCGACGCGGTTTCACCAAGCGAAGCGGGACCTCCCGCCCGCTCTCCCCAGGCCGGCTGCACGGCCCGGCGCCACGCGCGAATCTCTGACGATTGTGCCGAAACGACTGATTCGACCGGTCGAACCGGTCCGATAGTCTCTTCCGAGCGACCCGTGGGGCCGGCTTTCAGGCCCTCAGGTTGCCGATGCGGCGGGTCCGCACGGGGGTGGAAACGCCTGGCGAATTCAACGAGACGGCACACTCGCGTCGACACCGGGTCGACGCCGAGCGGCTTGGGGGGGAACACGATGACCATGCGTGCGAAAGCGCCCGTATTCTTGGCGGCATTGTCCGCCCTCTGCGCCGGCGGCGCGCTGGCCCCAGACGCCTGGGGCCAGACCGGGCAGCCTTACCCGGTGAACCGCGCCGTGCACGCCGCACCGCCCATGGCGCCTCCTGGCGTTGTGCAAGCTTTCCAGCCCGGCGACCCGCTGGTGGACGCCCACGGCGATCGTGCCGTGATCCCCGCCCAGTACTGCCCGCCCGGCGGCTACGGCTACGGCGGTGGCGGCGCCTACGACGGCGCCTACGGCGCCCCCAGCTACGCCACCGACTCGGCCGGCTTGCGCTACTTCGATGTCGCCTGCGAATTCGTCTCCTACACCCGAGACGACATCTTCAAGAACCGGGTCGACTTCACATCGCTCGGCTTCACCACCGATGGCACCCCACCCAACATCATCATGAGCAGCGACGACGTCTCGCTGGGCTACGAGCCCGGCTTCCGGCTTACGGGCCGGTATGACGTTGGGGCGCTGTCGGTCCTTGAGATCGGCTACATGGGCATCTTCGATATGACCAGCTCCACGCAGGTCCGAGCGACGACACCCAGCTCGCAGATTACCGGCAACCTGTTCTCGCCGTTCACCAACTTCGGCGGCGGCTTCCTGCCGGAGAGTGTTGTCGACCCGCTCGAGGGCGGCTTCAACCCCGACAACCTCGAAGAGTTTGAAGAGACCGACCGGGCCACGGTGCACGCCATGACCTACACGTCGGACCTGCAGAACGCGGAGATCAGCTACCGCCGTTACTGGGTGGGCCGCAACCCACGAGTCTCGGGCACGTGGCTCGCAGGATTCCGATACACCAAGCTCAACGAGAGCTTCAGCCTCAACACGGTTGGCAACGACTTTGAACGCATCCTCAAGGACCCGGATAATCCGGCCGCGGGATCGGATCCCCCGACGGCGCCGCCGCGGGACCCGAACGACCCGCCGGGCGTCGGAACCTCGACCTACCAGATCATCACGGATAACGACCTGGCCGGCTTCCAAACCGGTGGCGACATCTGGGTAGCGGTGGTGCAGGGGCTCCGCGTTGGCGCCGAGACCAAGTTTGGCCTCTTCAACAACGACTACGAACTGCAGACGGTCTTCTCAACCAGCGACAACGGTATTGAGCAGCTCTACGAGCGGACCGGCAACGATCAGGCGGCGTTCATTGGTGAGCTGAAGTTCATGATGGTCGCCGACATCCTGCCCAACATGTCGATCCGAGGCGGCTACGAGGTGTTGTTCATGAACTCGTTGGCCCTGGTTGGCCCGAACTACAACCCGGGGTCGCCGTACGTCTTCACCGGCGCCGACCTGGATGGCGACGGCGTGGGCGATCCGGCCACCGATGTCGTTCCGCCCCGCGATGAGTTCCGCCTGGACCAGGGCAACGTCGCTTTCCACGGCTGGACCTTGGGCTTCGAGTACATCTGGTGACCGCCGGCACGCTCCTTCGACGCGGGCGTGCAACCGAAAAACGATCCGAGCCCGCGGAACGCCGATGTAGGCAGGCCGCGGGCTCCGTTTATAATGCGGGAGAGAAAACCGCGGGCGGCGCGAGCCTTTTCGTCCCGCCGCCGGTCGTAGCCACCATCGGAACAACACTGAGGAGGCCCCCGCCGCATTGGCGACTTGATGGACATCGATCGCAAGCAAGGAGTTGACAGCGAGTCGGCCATCCTGGTCGGCGTTGAGCTGCTCGAACCGGTCACCAAACCAAACGGCAACGGAGACGGCGAGAGCGCCGCGAAAGCGGCGAGCGATTCCGGCGTCTCCCTGCTAAGCGCCAGCGGGCAGCGGAAGCTGTTCGACGGCGGCGCCCAGAACGGCGAAGACCGCCCGCTCCAAGAGCTGGCCGGCCTCGCCAAGACCGCGGGCGCCGATGTGGTGGGACGCCTCACCCAACGCCGCGACCGGCCCGACATCAAGACCTACCTCGGCCGCGGCAAAGTCGAGCAGCTCTCGCAGATGGTCTCGGCGACCGACGCCGACGTCATCGTCTTCGACAACGACCTCTCGCCCGCCCAGACCCGCAACCTGGAGCAGGCCACCAAGGTCAAGGTGCTCGACCGCACCGAGCTGATCCTCGATATCTTCTCGACCCGCGCGCAAACCCACCAAGCACGCCTGGCGGTGGAGCTCGCGCAGCTCGAGTACTCGCTGCCGCGGCTCAAGCGGATGTGGACGCACCTCTCGCGGCTCAAAATGGGCGTCGGCATGCGGGGCCCGGGTGAGAAGCAGCTCGAGACCGACCGCCGCCTCGTCGAGAAACGCATCTCCGACCTCAAGGCGGAGCTCGACAAGATCCACAAACGCCGCGCCCGCGAGGTGGCCGCCCGATCCGATCGGCTCACCGTCTCGCTCGTCGGGTACACCAACGCCGGCAAGAGCACGCTGCTCAACACACTCACTGACGCGTCGGTGCTGGCCCAAGACAAGCTGTTCGCCACGCTCGACACGCGGACCCGCCGCTGGCGGTTGCCGGGCTGGGGGCCGGTGCTGCTGAGCGACACCGTCGGCTTCATCCGCGACCTGCCCCACAAGCTAATCGCCAGCTTCACCGCCACGCTGGAAGAAGCCCGGCAGGCCGACCTGCTGCTGCACGTGGCCGACGCCAGCAGCCCCACCGCCTGCGAGCAGGTGAGCGCCGTCTACGAAGTGCTCGACAGTCTTGGCATTGAGCAGAAGAAGACGCTCTTGGTCCTCAACAAGGCGGACCAGGTGGGCGAGCAGTCGCGCATCGACACGCTCCGCCGCCGCTACCCCGGCGCCGTGGAGGTGAGCGCGAAGACAGGCGAAGGGCTCGATCACCTGGCCGAGGTCGTGAGCGAAGCGCTCAGCGACCACTTCGAGGAAGTGGAGATCGACCTCTCGGTGAGCAACGGCCGGCTGCAGGCGTACATCGCCCGCTTCGCGGAGGTGCTCGACCGGGAGTTCACCGACGACCGCGTGATCATGCGCTGCCGGATGCCCCGCGAGCACCTCGGCCGCATCTCCCCCGCCGAGGCCGACATCCGCCCCGTCGACGGCCCGCCGTCGCCCACGCAGCAGGCGCTGTTCGACACGGGCGAGCTTGGAGCCGGCGGCGACGCGGCGGCGATGGACGAAGTTGCCTGACGACGGTGCGGCGGGTTGTTGTTCGACCGCGAATGGAGCGAATAGAGCGAATGGGTTGCTCCACTGCGCTCTGGCTGCTGTGGAGGTCCAGAGAGAAGTGTGCCTCACGAGCATTCGCGCGTATTCGCTTCATTCGCGGTCACTAAACCAGCCCGCGTAGATCGGCCCGCTCCGCCGAAATGGCACAAGAATCGGCCGGCGTGGCACAATTCGGCGCGGAATCCGGTTCCGCTTGGATTTGCACACCGGGCGTGCGACGATCTAATCGGCCATTAGCATCGGCATGGCGACGGTCGCCGTAAGTCGTTGCGGCGCGGCCAATCGACGGTCCGACAACGCCCCTGCGGGTCGAATAAAACTCAGAATCGATCCGCCGATCGGGTCCGCCGCGGATATTCTTTGCCACTTTTCATGATCGCGACCCGCTGAGGCCCCGCGTTGCCACGCCGCCGTCTTAAGAACCTGCGGGCGATCGTCACCGGCGCCTCGGGCGGCATCGGTCGCCAGCTTGCGCTTCAGCTCGGCAAAGCCGGCGCGAAGCTCGTCCTCGTCGCTCGCGACACGGAGGCGCTCGAGTCGCTGCGTGACGAACTCGCACCGGCAGAAGCGTGTGTCGTCGCCGGCGACGTAACCGAACCCGCCGCCCGGCGAGCGGCGATCGAAACCGCGAAACGCGAGTTCGGCGGGCTCGACCTGCTGCTGAACAATGCCGGCGTGGGCGCCTACGGCCGCTTTGACGAGGCTTCGCCCGATCGGCTGCGGCGGGTGATGGAGGTGAACTTCTTCGCCGCCGCCGAGCTGATCCGCGAAGCCGCCCCGCTGCTCGCCGAGGGCGTCGACCCGGCCGTGGTGAACATCGGCTCGATCCTCGGCTGCCGGGGTGTTTCGCTCTGCAGCGAGTACAACGCCAGCAAGTTCGCCCTGCACGGGCTGAGCGAATCGATCCGCCCGGAGCTCCGCAAACGCGGCATCGAACTGCTGGTCGTCGCTCCCGGCGCCACCGAATCCGGCTTCCGCCAGAACGTGCTCGATACCCCTTCACAGCAGCCCTGGGCCACCAGCCGCAAGACTTCCGCCGAGGCGGTTGCCGCGTCGACGCTCCGGGCCCTGCGCCGCAGGCGGCGGTTCATCGTGCCGAGCCGCTCCGGCTGGCTGATGGTCTACGGCAATCGGCTGGTGCCCTGGCTGTTTGATCGTGTGCTGGATCGGTACGGTTAGTGCGAATCACTCGCTCCGGGCGCTGACGCTTCCGGCTCGCCAACCGCCAGCAGCCAATGGCCAACAGCCAAGAGCCTTCGCCGCTCGAAATCCTCTACGACGACGGCCCGGTGCTGGTCATCAATAAGCCCTCGGGCCTGCTGACCCAGGCGCCCGCGGGCATTGAGAGCGCGGAGATCGAGGTTCGCAAGTTCTTCAAGCAGAGCCGGGGCAAGCCGCCCGAGGCGAACGTCTACGTCGGCATCACCCACCGCATCGACCGGCCGGTCTCCGGCGCGTTGCTCTTCACCCGCCACGTCCGCGCCGCCCGCCGGCTGGCGAAGCAGTTTCAGGAGCGGACGGTCAGCAAGACGTACTGGGCGGTCGTTGCCGGGCACGTGGCAGACGACGAAGGGACCTGGTTCGACCACCTGCACAAACGCCACGGGATGTCGCAGACGATCGTTGTTCCCGAGGACGACCCGCGCGGCAAGCACGCGGTGCTGCACTTCCGCGTCCGCGAGCGGCTCACGCTGCCCGCCGGCGAAGCGACGTGGCTGGAGATCCAACTGGAGACGGGCCGCACGCACCAGATCCGCGTGCAGGCCGCCAGCCGGGGCCACGCGGTGCTGGGCGACGAGCAGTACGGCAGCACGGCCGCCTTCGGGCCGCAGTACGAAAGCCAGCGCGACCGGGCCATCGCCCTGCACGCCCGCGAGCTGGGCTTCCGCCACCCCATGCGGGACGAGCAGGTCCGGATTGAGGCCCCGCTGCCGGGCTACTGGCAACCGCTGGCGATTGGCGATTGGGCGTGAAGTTCGCCACAGCCCGGTTATCTTTCTCGCGTGGCCCGTAACAATCTCTGGGGGAGGGCGTATGAGAGGCATACCGACGCCGGAACCACTTTTCCGGCTGTGTCTTATCCGCCACCACGGGAGAAGAAGATGTTCAGCAAACGATTTCTTGGCGCCGCTTGTGCCGCCATGTTCGCCGTTGGCGGGCTTGGGGCGATTGAGGCCGAAGCCGCCAACCGGTACGGGGTGACCGGATTGGGCTCGAATCTGCACCGCCGGTTCGTGCTGAAGCAGGCGGTCAAGCGGGCCGACCGCGGGCAACGCGTCAGCAACCGGGCGATCGTCTGGTACGCCCGGCCCAGCCTCGCCCGCTCGGGTTCGAGCTACCGTTACCGCGGCCGCTAGTTCGTTGGCTTAGTGTCGCAGCGGGTCGCTCAAGCCAACCGCCACCGGCACAAACACCAGCAGCGGCGCCCAGGCAGCCAGGGCTGGACGGAGCCAGCCCGACGAGCCGAGCGACTGCCCGCCTAGCGCCACCAGAAAGAACCCGGTCACCACCACCAGCGCCAGACCAATGGCGAGGAACGGGTTGCGGGCGCCGCGGGAAACCACCAGCGGCAGGCCGAGCATCAGCAACGTGAGATCGGTCAGCGGCGCGAGCAGCCGGCGGTGCACGGCCACGTTCACATCGGCGCCAAGCTCCACGCTGGGGCTGGCTAGCTCGCGGACCAGTTCGGGCGTGGAGGCGTAATCCCGCCAGTTGGAGCCGCTCGCCAGCAGCTCGAACGGCACGCCGCTGACGACGAACACCTCGCCCTCGCCAAGCCAAGGCGTGTCTGCCGGCGAGGCGACAATGATCTGCCCCTCGGCGTCGCGCAGCGAGGGCGATCGCAAGACCGCCTCGGGCGTGGCGACCTCGCGCAGCCAGTAGCCACCGGGGCGGTCGCCGGCGGGCGGGAAGTAATCGGCCTCGGCGGCGGCGAGCTGCTTGCCGTGCACGGCCAACCGGCGGGGCAGCTTGAAGGCGGGGCGGAGGATCTTCCGCGAAGCAATCACCACCGAGTCGCCCGCGAGGAGCACATCGGTCTGATTGTCCCAGCGGCTCTGCAGCGACTGGGCGCCGCCGCCGGAGAGGTTCTTGGTGTCGCGGGCCAGCTCGTGGCGGATGCGGGGCACGACTAACTCTCGTGTCGCCGCTGCCCCCAGGCTCACCGTCACCGCCGCTAGGATCACCGGCCGCAGCACCCGCAGCCGCGGCACGCCGGCCGCGAGCAACGCGGTCACCTCGTTGTACCGCTGCGACCAAGTCACGGTGAACATCGCCGCGATGAGCGACAGGATGCCGCTGGTGCGGTTGAAGAACGCCAGCGACTGGTAGCCGTAATACTTGCCCAGCGAGGCGAGCAGCTCGCCGGTGGAGCTCGTCTGATCGACGAAGTGCTCGAGCTTGCCGAACGCGTCGATCACGATGTAGAGGCCGGTGAGGCTCAGGTAGCAGATCACGTAGAACTGCACGAACTGCCTGAGGACGTACCGATCGACAATGCGGAACATGCGGCGGACAGTAGGCGAACCGGGTAAAACAAGTCAACGCCGTTCGCGCTTGCGGCGGTGAAACACTCCCTAGCCGACGACCAACGTGTCGTCGCCCCGCAAAAAAAGTCCGCCGCGTCCTCGCCCCGTGCTATCGCGACTGTCACTCGAAAGCCTATTCGCCGCCGGCAAGCAAGGCGTGCGAAGGCTCGCCGCGGGCGGGCTCGACCTGCTGCTGCCGCCGAGCTGCTTGGTCTGTGAATCGCCCCTCGACGAGGTGAATCAGTCGAGTCACTCGGGCTTCTGCCGGGCGTGCTTGGCGGACCTGCCGCTATTCCGCGAGCCCGGCTGCCCGCGGTGCGCCTCGCCCCTGATTGAAGTTACAGGCGGCAAGAAGCTCGCTTGCACCCACTGCCAGGACGTGAAGTGGCGGTTCGACGCCGCAGCCACGGCGGGCGAATACGCCGGCGAGCTGCGGCGGCTGGTGCTGGCGGCCAAGCGGGCCGAGAACGAAGCCATCGCCAGCGGCCTTGGCCGGCTAGCCGCGGACAACGCCTCGGAGCTGCTAGCGGGCGAGCGACCCGACGTGCTGACCGTCGTCCCCATGCACTGGCGGCGGCGGCTGGTTCGGCAGACCAATTCGCCCGAGATCATCGGCAGCGTCGTCGCCCGACGGCTCGGCGTCCCCTTCGCCCCGCGGCTGCTCGCCCGGCGACGGTCGACGGCGCCGCAGATCTCCCTCGCCCGCAGCAAGCGCACGCCCAACGTCCGCCGGGCGTTCGCGGTCCGGCGGGGGTATGGGCTTGATGGGGCGACCGTGGTGCTGGTGGACGACGTGCTCACCACCGGCGCCACCGCCAGCGAGGCGGCCGCCACGCTTAAGCGGGCCGGCGCCCGGCGGGTTGTGCTGGTTGTCGCGGCCAAGAGCCTGTGACGGGCGGCACAACCGGGCGA
>JBCDJN010000042.1:0-38549 GCA_039414355.1 Planctomycetota bacterium
CCCAAATGTAGATAAATACCAGCGACCAAAAGTGAATGATACTTAGCTTGTAGCTGAATACCGGTCGCTCTGCTGCCTTTGGCAAAAAATAGTACATCAATCCGAGGAACGGCGTCGTCAGAAAGAACGCCACCGCGTTGTGACCGTACCACCACTGCATCATCGCGTCTTGCACGCCCGCGTAGATCGGGTAGCTCTTGATCAGGGTCGGCGACAGCACCGGCACCCAGATGTTGTTGAAGATGTGCAGCACCGCGACCGTGACGATCGTCGCGATGTAGAACCACAGGGCGACGTACATGTGCCGCTCGCGACGGTTCACCAGCGTCATGAAGAAGTTGACGCCGAAGAAGCCGGCCCAGACGACGGCGATCGCCAAGTCGATCGGCCACTCGAGCTCGGCGTACTCCTTGCTCTGCGTGATGCCGAAAGGCAGCGTCAACGCCGCGGAGACGATGATCGCTTGCCAGCCCCAGAAGTGGAGCTTGCTGAGCGTGTCGCTCCACATCCGCGCCTTGCAGAGCCGCTGCGTGGAGTAGTAGATCGCCGCGAAGATGCCGTTGCCGGCGAAGGCGAAGATCACCGCATTGGTGTGCAGCGGGCGGAGCCGGCCGAAGGTGATCCACTCGATGCCGCCGTTGAGGCTTGGGAACGGTAACTGGAGGGACAGGATCATCCCCACCAAGAAACCGACGACACCCCACACCATGGTGGCGGTGACAAACATCCGGACGATTGAATCGTCGTAGCTGAACCTCTCCAGCCGCGGGGACGCGGCCGTCGCGCCTTCGCTCATACGTAGCAATCCTTAAGCTCGGGTAAATCGAACACCGGCGACCAAACCATCGGCCCGACGAGTACCGACAACTGTCATGCCGGCTCCGCCGGCCGGTCAATCGGAGTTCGCACGCCTAACGCCGTTCTTTGCCGACGCGACCGCCGCCATGGATTCCTTAGAGATGTCGCAAAGTGGCGGGATCTTTGCGTCCTTGTGCAACAGCGAGGCGATGGTCGTCTTCTCGAAGCGATCCTGGATGTCGGCCATGGCGTCGTCCAAGGCTTGGTGCAGCGGGCACAACGCCCCGACATGGCCGCTCAGCCGCAGCGGGCAACGCTTGATCCGCTGGATCGGGTCGACGCAGCTCACAATATCCATGAGCGTCAGACCCTCGGGATCACGCTCCAGCGTGTAACCCCCGTTGATTCCTCGCTGGCTGGTCAGGATGCCAGCACGGCCAAGCGGCTGGAGCACTTTTGGCAGGTAGCTCACGGACACCTTGGTGCCGGCGGCAAGCTGCTGCGTTGTCTGAGGCTCACCGGGGTTCTGGGCTAGCCAGACGACGGCTCGAAGGGCGTACTCCGCCGTTTGCGAGACTGCCATAAATGTTTCTCCAGAGAAGGCTTACGCCTCGCAGAGCCAATTCCCGCGGCTCCAGCAGACGCAAAGCTGTTACGAGAGAATATCGACTCTCGCGTCTCATAAGTCAAGGGGATTTGCTTGTCTATTAGCTAAGTTAGATGATGTTGGCGTGATTCGGTGGTGCGTGATCGGTAAACCTGCACGTAATCGCAAGGTCCGCCGGCCAGTTCTGACTCCATGGAGCCCCCACTGCGAAGGACCGAAGAGGGACTCACAGGCGGAGTTCCACGCCATCTCTATCGCATTCGCACGGCATGGAGGAGAGATCGTGCTCAAGACACTTATCACGCGTACGGCGCCACTGGCAGTCGCCGTCGCCGCGCTGACCCTGGCGTCGGCGCAGGCCAAAGGAATCTCAGACTACTTCGAAGGGATCGGCGAACAGCCGGTGGTCAACTCGTCCGGGATCACGCCGGTCGGATGGAGCTGCGCCGAGTCGCAGTGCGCAGACCCCTGCTGCGAACCAAGCTGCGCGGCAGACGGCTGCTGCGGCGCCGACTGCTGCTCGGGCGTGGCTGGCTGCGGCGACGTTTGCTGCGGGAGCGCTTGTGGCGGGCCGGCCCCCTGCTGCAAGAACTGCGGGCTTCTCGGCCAAGGCCTGCTGACCTACGACGCTTGCGCCGATGGCTGCGTGCTACCGGAACTGCTCCTGGGTTGCTTCTGCACCACCGAGCCCGGCTTCGACGACTTCATTAGCCCCATGACCAACCCGGTCTTCTTTGAGGACCCACGCAACGTCACAGAACTCCGCGGCATCTTCCTGCAGCACCGCGTTCCGCAGGCGGCGCTCGGAGGCAACATCCAGCTCTACGCCCTGCAGATCCGCGCTCGGCTGACTGAGAAACTCTCGCTGATCGCCGCGAAGGACGGATTCATCGTCTCGGAGAACCCGCTGATCCAAGACGGCTGGGCCGACGTCGACATGGGCCTAAAGTACGCCCTGTACCGCGACGCCAAGAACCAGCGTCTGCTCTCCGGCGGCATCGTCTACGACCTGCCGGTCGGCTCCACGCGGTCACAGCAGGCCCGGGGAGACGGCGAGTTCCACCTCTTTCTCACGGGCGGCGCCAAGCTTGGCAGGTGCGGTCACTGGCTGAGCGCCTTCGGCGGGCTTATCCCAGTCGACCAGAACGAGAACTCCTCGTTCATCTACTGGTCCAACCACTGGGACTACCAAGTCCGCCGCGGCTGGTACGCGTTGATGGAAGTGAACTGGTTCCATCACGTCGTGGACGGTGGCGGTGAACTCGGTCTCGATGGTCTCGAAGGCGGCGACCTCTTTAACCTCGGATCGAGGGGCGTCGAGGGCAACGACATCGTGACCGGCGCCTGGGGCGTCAAGTACAAGCCCAACCGCAAGACGGAGATGGGCATCGCGTACGAAGTCCCCCTCACCGAACGGCGGGACGTGCTGCAGAACCGCCTGACCGTGGACCTAATCCTGCGGTACTAACGCGGCACGACAACGGCCGCTGAACTCTGATCGATAGCAAACAAGCCGCCCCCAACGGCGTTGGGGGCGGCTTGATCTGTATCGCTTTAGGGCAAACCCAACCCGCGTCAGGAAGATACGGCTTCGCTCTCGGCGGCCATCTTCCGGATATCCTGCGTGATCTTCATCGAGCAGTACTTCGGCCCACACATGCTGCAGAAATGGGCGCTCTTGAAGGTTTCCTGCGGCAGAGTCTGATCGTGATAAGCCCGCGCGGTCTCTGGGTCGAGCGCCAAGCGGAACTGCTCGTTCCAGTCAAACTCGAACCTCGCCTTGGAGAGCGCATCGTCACGGTCTTGCGCCCCAGGACGCTTGCGGGCGACGTCCGCGGCGTGGGCCGCAATTTTATAGGCGACCATCCCCTGCTTCACGTCTTCCTTCTCGGGAAGCCCGAGGTGCTCCTTTGGCGTCACGTAGCATAGCATCGCGGCGCCGTGCCAACCGGCCAGAGCGGCGCCAATCCCGCTAGTGATGTGGTCGTAGCCGGGAGCGATGTCGGTCACCAGCGGGCCGAGCACGTAGAACGGCGCCCCGTCGCAAACCTCGGCCTGCCGCTCCATGTTCATCTGGATCTGATCCATGGGAACGTGGCCGGGGCCTTCCACCATGACCTGGGTGCCGCGCTCTCGGCCACGCTTGGTCAACTCGCCCAGCACGTCGAGCTCGGCGAACTGTGCTTCGTCGCTGGCGTCGGCAATCGACCCCGGACGCAGCCCGTCGCCAAGACTCCAAGTGACATCGTACTGCCGCATGATGTCGCAGAGGTCGTCGAACGCTTCGTAGAGCGGGTTTTGCTTGCGGTGAGCCATCATCCACTTCGCAATCAGCGATCCCCCGCGGCTAACGATTCCCGTCACCCGCTTGGTGGTCAGTCCGAGGTGCTCCAGCAAGACCCCGCAGTGGATCGTCATGTAGTCGACGCCCTGCTTGGCTTGGTGCTCGACCATGTCCAAGAAGTGTTGCGGCGTCATGTCCTCGATGTCGCCGCCGAGTTCTTCGAGCATCTGATAGATGGGCACCGTGCCGATCGGAACCGGCGAGGCGCCGATGATAGCGCGGCGGATCTCGTCGATCCCTTTTCCGGTGGAGAGGTCCATCACGGTGTCCGCCCCAAAATGGACCGCCGTGTGGAGCTTCTCGAGCTCGCCTTCGATGTCGCTGGTGACCGCGGAGTTGCCAATGTTGGCATTGACCTTGCAGCGGGACGCAACGCCAATGCACATGGGCTCAAGGGCGCCCGCCGCATGCACACGATTGGCCGGGATGACCATGCGGCCCGCGGCGACCTCCCGCAGCACCTCCTCCACCGGCAAGTGCTCCCGTTTCGCCACGTACTCCATCTCTGGGGTCGTCTCGCCAGACTTCGCAAGTTCCAGCTGCGTGATTCGTGACCCTTCAGACGACCGCACCATCGCTTCCTCCACGGCAAGACAAACGACCCGGCAAACCGCCGGTCCTACCCGGTCAGACCGGACAACCAGTCACCGTATCCCCAGCGGCTGGGGTGTCAACGGGGTAACGGGCCGACCGCAAGCCAGCAGAATCATTGCCAGACTTAATTGCCCCAGATAGTCTGAATTACTGAGGAACGCTCGTGCCGCACCACGGCTGCCCCTGCTTTTCCGACGGCGGCCACGTCGCACGATTCACTACGCGGCCCCCCAACTGGCTCTGGAAGACTGAATGGCGAAGGCCGCTCGCTCTGCGCTGGCACTGCTCCTGCTCATCGCTGCCAACGCGAGCGGCGGGCAAGTGAGCGTGGTGGTCGCGCTTAACTCGGGAGACCTGTTCCTCTACAACGCGTCGGCGACGGATTCGGCCGCGGTCACCCTCTACCAGATCGCGTCGCCGAGCGAATCACTCTCCCCGTCTGGTTGGGATCCAATCGCGGGCCGACTCGACGCGTCAGGCGACGGCTCCTTCGACGCGATTGGCGAGTGGATCGTCCTCACCCAAACCGCTGGCGAGTTGAGCGAAGCCGTCTTCGACGGCGCCGGAGGGGTGCTGGGACCTGAATCGGCGGTGTCGCTCGGCCCCGGATGGGAAGTCACCGGGGCTGGCGACTTAACGGCTACCATTGTCGTAGACGGCGTCGTCGAGAGCCCGGCGACAGTTTACTCTCCGACGGGCGACTACAACTTCGACGGCATGGTCGATGTCGCGGACTACGCGGTCTTCCGGTCTGCGTTTGGGTCAACGGACGACCTGCGGGCGGACGGCAACGTCGACGGAGTGATCGACACCGCGGACTACACGGTATGGCGAGACGCCCTACTGGCCGCTCAAGAAACGCCGGGCGGCGGAGCTGTCACCGCCAACCCCGAGCCAGCGGCCGCAACGCTGTTGGCGTGGGCGTTGGCGTCTATTGGTGGCAGCCGGTGGCGTTCGCGGCGGAATTAGTCAGGCTTGCCGAGTCGCATCGATTCAGCCGCAAAGGGCTGGCGTGTGGACGCTACGCCGAGACGCGCTGCAAGATGATCGCGCGGGCTTGCCGAGTCGCGTTGTTGTCTGGGTCCTTCAGCACCCCGAGGTGATCGAACGAAAGCTCAACGGTGTCTTCAACGCCGTGGAGATGAGCCCGCTTACGAGAAACGACGCCGTCGCCACCGGGACCGAGCGTTTCCGCGAGCTCAGCCAGCAGGGCGCCAACCGCCTCAGCGCTCTGCTTCGCCCTCAGCCGCTTCAGGGTCGCCGTCGCCTCGCGTCGCACCCAGTCGTAGTGCCTAGTCTCGGCGCCACCGCCGACGCCTAGCAGGATTGTGTAGGCGACCGCCGGATTTCGAGGCCTCGCATTGAGCTGCCGTAGCAGTTGCGAGCCGGGCCGCAGCTCCTTGCCCGCCTCACCGCGGCCGTCCAAGACGCTGTCGCGATACCTCCGCCAAGGGGACCCGCGTCCGCGTCCAACCCAGTGTTCCCACAGATCTCCCCCACCGGAGAGATGCGCCAAGATCGAGCCGTGACTAGGAGGCGCAACCATGATCAGCTGGCAGACGTTGCCGGGATCAAGCGACTGATCCTCAATTACCGCCCGCGCGACCAAGCCGCCCATCGAATGCGTGACCAACGCGATCTGTACGTCCGGAAACTGTCTCTGAACCTTCCGCAACTCGGTCGCAAGCAGCTCCGCCGACACGCGGACGCTCTGGTCGTTGGGATAAGCAAACCAACCCCAAGGCACACCCTTCGCTCTCACCTCTGCGAGTAGCCCGAGGCAAGAGCTGGCCGTGGAGTTCAGTCCATGCACGACGACAACGGCCTTGCCCGACTTTGGCGCCCGAGCGAAGTGCAAGCCGTACGGCCGACCCGAGTTCCGGGCCGACGGAAGCAAGGGCTGCGAAGTCTCAGAGGCGACGCCCTGGGCTACGGCAGCGCACGAATCTGCCGCGGCGTACGAGGAACCGACTGTCACAAGACAGGCAACGAACGCGCTGCGGCTGCAAGCGAAAAGCTGTCGCAACTTCGTCCCCCGACGTGCGTGAGCGTGCACTGGCGAGAACAGCTCGCCTGCCACCGGGCGCAGACGCCCCTCGTGCGATACGCACTCACGGAAACGCGGGTTCGCTCTTCTCGGACGTAAATCGCAGCCCCGGCGACTCTTGGGAATTCACGGCCTGCCAAAAATCACCCGGCGAACGCACGCGCCGAGAGCCGACGTGGGTAATGAACTTGCCGGGCCGAGCCCCGCTTTCCCACGCCACGCTCCCCTCTTCGACACTCCGAACCACGACACACCCGCCCCGGTCAATCGCCCCGATCGCCGTCGCTGCCTCAAGTTCATCTCTCGGCAGGGCCGTCGCGTAGTCGACGACTAGACCCTGCCAAGACCGGGGCTCGGCGGTCACCACTTGGCCCTTCATCGGGTGCTGTTTGGCAAGAGTGACGGAGACGAGCTGAGGCCTGCCATCACGCAAGAACCGAACCGGAGTGGCGGTCCCCGGCGCCCGCATTCCGATCTCGAGCTGAAGCGTATCTGCCGACGTGACCGGCACGTCGGCAACGTGCGTGATTAGGTCTCTCGCCCGCAAACCGGCTTGGGACGCCGGGCCGCCGGGAAACGCGACCTGCGCCTCAATCCCCGGTAACCGCCTCGTGGAGACTGCAGACTCAACGGGGAAAGCGATCCCAAGAAGCCCGTACTCAACCTCCTTACCTTCCTTCAGCAACCCAACAATCCGCCGCATCGCTTTGTTGATTGGAATCGCGTAGCGCGCGGGCTCTTCATGTCCGGCAGCAGAAGACAGGGTAGTGGCGACGCCGACGAGCCGACCTGAGAGATCGACCAAAGCTCCCCCGGGGGAACTCCACCCCACTCGTGCATCTGTCTGGATGAGGGTTCCGTAGTGGTGCAGCGTTGTGCGGAAGGACCTGCGCGTATCATCCGGTGTGTTGTTTAGGTTGGCTTGCCCTCCCGGCTTGATTGCGAAATTGGTCACCATCCCGAGCGACGCCGTTGGCTGACCGTCATTGAGTATCGCCTCGGCATTGCCGATCAGGAGCAGTTGTCTCCCTTTGCGGAGGCGCTCGGCCTCACCCAATTCGAGATAAGGCAGCCCCGCGTCGCCCTTGACCTCCGGCTTGAGCACCGCCAGACCACTGCGTGGGTCTGCCGCCACGAGCTTGGCGGGGTAAGTCTTGCCGTCGACGGCGGCGACATAATGCCGACTCCCGGGTCGCACGGCGACGTAGAGCGTCAAGACCGACCCTTCGCGGTCGATAACGATCCCCGTGCCGGCAACGTCAGCCTCATCCCGCCGCCCACCAGGCTGCGATACTCCCTTCAGGTCTCGAAAGAAGTCGCCCGGCCCCGCCGTCTTCGGAGCCTCTTCGGGGGCAGCCGGTTCGACCAGAACGGCTACCACAGCCGTCTCCGATCGCTCGATCAAGCCAATGAGGGCCGTCTCTGCTTTCCGGATCGCCTCGATGTCAACCGGCTTCGAGCCCGCCTGGCCGAAGCCATCGGCCGCAGCAACGGCGAGCAACGCCAGTGCGAATGGGATCGCAGTTCCACGCACGCTAATCACTCGTCTTCGGATTTGCCGTTGGAGGCGGAGTCGTTACTTGCTGTGAGCAGATCATCGAATCCACCCGCTCGCATGATCTTACCGTGGATCTCCGAGGCGACGTCTTCGTTCTCTTTCAAGAAGAGCCGTGCCTTCTCTTTGCCTTGGCCAAGCTGCTGCTCGCCGTACCGGAACCACGCACCGGTCCTACCAATGATCTTTTGCTCGGTCCCCAGGTCAAGCAAATCGCCTTCGTAGCTGATGCCGTCCGTGTGCATCATGTCGAACTCGGCCACGCGGAACGGTGGCGCTACTTTGTTCTTGACGACTTTCGCCCGAACCCGCTGCCCCACAACATCTTCGCCGTCTTTGAGGGCGCCGATCCGGCGGACGTCGATCCGGCACGAGGCGTAGAACTTCAGGGCGCGGCCGCCCGGCGTCGTTTCGGGGCTGCCGAACATGACGCCGACCTTCTCTCGGATCTGATTGATGAAGATCACCGAGGTCTTGCTCTTGGCGATGGCGCCAGTCAGCTTCCGCATCGACTGGCTCATGAGCCGGGCCTGCAGGCCGACGTGGGAATCGCCAATCTCGCCGTCGAGCTCCTTCTTGGGCACCAACGCGGCGACCGAGTCAACGACGATGATATCAACCGCGTTGCTCTTCACGAGCATCTCGCAGATGTGCATCGCCTCTTCGCCGTGGCTCGGCTGACTAACGAGCAGCGTTTCGAGGTCAACGCCGAGCTTCTTCGCCCAGCTAGGGTCGAGGGCGTGCTCGGCGTCGATGAAGGCGGCGATTCCGCCCTTCTTCTGGGCCTCGGAGACGACGTGTAGAGCGAGCGTTGTCTTGCCGCTCGACTCGGGGCCGTAGATCTCGATGATCCGGCCTTCGGGAATCCCCTGGCCGCCGAGCGCCATGTCCAGCGAAAGGCTGCTGGTGGAGATGCCTTTGATGCGCCGATCGGACTCGGCGCCGAGCGGCATGATGGCGCCCTCGCCGAACTGCTTCTCGATCGCCGCGACGGTGTATCGCAGGTCCTCGCTATTCTCCAGCACCTCGTCCATGGCCGACTTCGGCCCGGCCTTGGCGCCCTTGGCGGCCTTCTTGGTTGCGGCTTTCTCGCGTTTCGCCATGGTGTTCCCTGCAGACTTTGCTCCACGACCCTTGCTAGCAGACGAGGCGGCCTTCGCGCTGGCCGGCTTAACGCTATCTGAAGACTCGGTAGCCGTGGCTTGATTGGCAACGATCGACATTTTGCTGGCTCGTTATGGGAGAGGCGGAAGGCGATTGCAAGGCAGCGGGGTCCGAGCCCGCCGGACGTGTACCCGCGTATACTATTCGGGTGTTCACCACTCGTCAATCCAGCGTTTCCCGTTTTCTCCTTGGGCCATCGCCGCTCTGGTCTGAACCCTTCAGCGCCTACGTACCGCGGCCGCCAGGGCTCTTGCCCGGGGAGCGAAGCGAACTCGCCGTGTTGGCGCGGCGCTAGGCCTGGGCGAGCGGCAGCCGGGCTAGGCGGGTGTAGCTCGGGCCGTGCCGCAGGAGCTGGCTGGAGAAGACGGCCACGTTGGCGACGGCGGTCACACCAAATTCGGCCGTGCCAAGCTGCGCCATCGCGCCGGCGAATGCGGCGGCCGCCGCCGGGGTGGGGCGTGCCAGTTTGCCGATCGTCAGGTGCGGAATGTACGGCCGGTTCTCACCGCGGAAGCCGAGCGGCTGCAACTGCTGGTCGATCTCCGCCCGGAGCTGGTGCAGCGCGTCGCCGCCGTCGGAGGCGCCCACCCACAGCGTGCGTGGTTTCTCGGGCGACGGGAAGACACCCAGCCCTGCCGACTGCAGGGCGAATCTCGCAACTCGCCCCGCCGCCTCCGCGGTGAGCTGGCAGACCTCGGCCACCTCGTGGTCGGTGAGGTCGCCCAAGAAGTGCAGCGTGTAGTGCAGCGACTCGGGCGACGACCAGCGGACTCCCGTGAGGCGGGCGCCCAGCTCGGCGGTAAGCGACTCGACGCGATCGCGAACTTCGTCCGCAACCTCGACGGCGATAAAGGTACGTGTCTTCGCCATGCCGTCGGCTGCCGCGTCGCCAATGAGAGTCGTCTAGAACGTGAGCATCTTGCGGAACTCGGTCATCCGCTGCTCGATGTCGTCGCGGCTGATCTCCTTCATCCGGTTCAGGCCGAAGCCCTCCACGTTGAAGCTCGCGGCGAGCGTGCCGTAGGCCATGGCGGTCTTGAGCTGCTGGGGCTCGAAGCCGTCGTCCTGCTCAGCCAGGTAGCCCATCATGCCGCCGGCAAAGGAGTCGCCGGCGCCGGTCGGGTCGATCACGTTCTCGGTGGGGTAGGCGGGGAGCACGTAGGTCTCGTGCTCGCTGAAGAACATGGCGCCGTGCTCGCCCTTCTTGATGATGACGAACTTGGGGCCCATGTCGCGGACCCGGTGCCCGGCCAGAGCCAGGTTCTCGGTGCCGGTGAGCATCTTCGCCTCGGCGTCGTTGAGCACCAGCCCGTCAAGCTGCTTCATCAGCTTGTCGAGGTCCTCGCGCTGCGTGTCGATCCACAGGTCCATGGTGTCGGCCACCGCCAGCCGACGGCCGGGGACTTGCTCCAGCACCTTGAGCTGCACGGCCGGCACGCCGTTGGCCAGGAAGACGTACTTCGCCTGCCGGTAGTCGTCGGGCAGCACCGGGTTGAACTCACCGAAGACGTTGAGCTGGACGTCCAGCGTCTCCCGGTCGTTCATGTTGGGCAGGTACCGCCCGGTCCAGGTGAAGGTCTTGCCGCCATCCACGACTTGCAGGCCGGAGGTATCGATGCCGCGGCCTTGGAGCAGCTTGGTGTGCTCTTCGGGCCAGTCTTCGCCAACCACACCCACCAGCCGGACGCCGCCGAAGAAGCTGGCGGCGTACGAGAAGTGCGTCGCCGAGCCGCCCAGCAGGTTGTCATGGCGGCCGCCCTCGGGCGTTTCGACGTTGTCAATGGCGACGGAACCGACGACGAGCAGGGGCATAGTCTTAGCGGGGCGGTGGAGGCGATCGGGCGGGGGCAGCAGCGTGAATTGCGTGGGAGTATGGGCGGCCACCCGGGCGGCTTCAACCCCTTGCCGTGCCTGGAGATGCCGCCGGCCGGCAAGCCGATTGGCGGGGCCAGACACTCAAGCAAGTAGGGCAGGCCCCGCCTGCCACGAGCGACCGAAAAGATGGCCCAAGAAAATTCGGCGACCCAAGCCGCGACCGTCATTCGCAGCTTTTTCCGCCCGAATCGACGCCGCCCAAGCGTCTCGAACGCCTCCGCTCAACAACTTACGGCGACCGATCGAAGCAAGTTGCGAAGCGGCAATTCTCGTTGTAACCGGCGGATCACGAAATTCGAGCACGATTCGTGGGCACGCCGTTTTGTGCCACCGTGCGCGATTCTTGTGCCACTTTCGGGTCGGTGGGTGGAACCGCCAAGGACGCCAAGAGTGTTAAGTTTGGGGAACGCTAATCCACGCTGATCGACGGTAGTGGCTCGAGCGCGGCCCAGAAAGCGGTAGGTGAACCTGCCGGTGGTGGCCGAAACGGAATGGAGAGTTGCCCGCCGGCAAGACTACCTACCTTGTTTCGCTCAGTCGGCGAAGTGCAGCCACAAGCGTGTTACCCTGCTCCTCTTCGACATCACGTTGTTTGGGGGCGGGTCACCTGGAAGGTGGTCGATTCTTGACTGCGCAATCTCTTTCATTGAGTACGGTTCAACCTTAACGGGCGCCTCTAGCTCAGGATCTCCAAACAGGGGTTTGTTCATGTCGTTTGGTTTCTCACCGTAACTCAGTTGCTCAAGCATCAAGGTGCGACTTGTGTCGTTGACGATCGTATTACCTCGTAGGGTCTCGACTTCGCCGTCCGAGAACTCGTACTCGACGCCACCCATCGAGAGGTATGCGTTGCTATCCTCCTCGGTGACAACATAGACTCTCGAGCAAAGCAGCATTGCAGCGAGGCCCGAAACCATGAAAGCAACGAATCCAGAAAGAACTGACATGATGACACGCTCTCCCTGCTTCTTAGAACGCCGAGAGCAATAGAGGTAGCCACAAATCACACCGAGGACCGATGCCGCGGAAAGCGTTAGTGAATAATCAATTAGCATGCGATTAGTCCTCTGGCGTCAACAGACTGGTATTGCGAATGCGATGGGTCATGACTTGCGACACGGCGGCAGGTTAATGGTTCGCTCGAGGCGACAGCCTTCGAGTCGCCCTGCAAGGCACTTGCAGCCGGCAAGAATGACTCTCCAACTCCTCAAGCTCCTGACACTAGATAAATAGGCTAAGGACGCTCGGCCAGCTCCGCAAGCAACGCCGGCGTGATCACCCGCGCGATCTCCGCGGCGCCCTCCTCGGCAGGGTGGACGCCGTCGGGGAACCACTCGCATTTCGGTTGCAAGGGCGTGAAGGCGTCGACGACGGGCCAGCCGCGCTGCCCGGCGACGCGTTGGATGGTGGGGCGGATGACGTCATCGAGCGTCGCGGCGGAGAAGTCCGCCAGGGGCGGAAAGAGCGGCGTGGGCAAGACCACCAGCAAGTGGCGAGTCGGCCACGCACGAATCTCCTCGCCGAGCGCGGCGAACTCGTTCTCGAAGTTGGGGGTCGCGTGCTTGTTCGCAACTTGGGCGTCGTTGGCGCCGAGCATCATCACCACGATGTTGGGGCGGAAGCGACGGGCCGCTTCGAACGAGGGCGTGTCGCGGTAGGGCAGGGTAGTCGCGGCGCCCACCGCGGCCCCGGAGTAGCCGAAGTTGCGCACGCGAAACCCTTCGCCCAGCCGCCGCTCAAGCATCGCCGGGTAACAGTCTCGACGCCGATTCGCGAGCCCCAAGCCAAACGTGATGCTCCCGCCGATGCAGGCAACACGCCGCGGTTCATCACTCGGCAGAGGATTCGCCATGGGGCAACTACGTCGGCGGGTCAGCGCCGTTCTTGCGATGTTCGGAACCAAAGCAGAGATCCTCCGCGTCCCCAAAGCAGCTCGCAGTTCCCGCAGCAGATCGCAATCACCAGCCTCAAAGCTTGGAACGGTGATCGATGCGTGGAGGAACGCGTTGGCTTTCAAGGCTCAGATCAAAGGCTCGCACGCACCTCCATGAGCAGGCGGCCGAGCCAATTCTCGCCCGACCCGTCGGACCCGACGCCCCAGAAGAAGTCGGACGCGGAGTCTTCCACGATGTCGGCGGGAAGGGTCTCAAGCAGCGATCGCCGCAACGACGAATGCTGCCGGAACTTCGCGTCGAGGGCGACACGCATCACGTCGAGCTTGATCGAGTCCCAATCGTCCCGCAGGTCTTGCGGCCGCTTCCGAAACCAAGATTGCTTGGCAATCTTGGGGTGCCCGATCCGGCTGTCGCCGACGTACTTCGACCAGGACGGCTTGTGATTCTGAAGCAGGCGCGTGTGGTAGTCCGGGTTGTTCGCCTTCCGCGACTGATAGAACGCCTCGGTGTGAGGCCACAGGCGGTCGTCGATGGTCACCGGCGCCGGGTGGAAGTTGGACAAGAACCCGAAGCTCGGCCGGTCGCGCTTGTAGAAGCGGACCTCACCGTCACGCGGGATCGGAGGGAACGCGATCTCACCGCAACCAACCACCGACGCCCCTCGGTTCATAATCACTCGAAGCTGTTTGCTCGCAATCTTCATGCCCGCGCTACTCGCCACGCATCTTCCTGTACTGCTCAAGGCCACGCCCGCTGTAGCGAAGGAGCTTCAGGTCGGCCAGCGTCGAGGTCACCGCATCAACACCCGGCTCGCCCGTCATCGCGACGATCTCATCGATCACGATGAGCCAGTAGCGTTCCTTGGCTCGCTGCTTAATCTTCTTCGCGTTGTCTTCCGAAACCCGGCAGTTGCTTACATTGCCCAGGTGTTCCGCCAGCATCTTGGTCGTAACTCCGTCCGCGTCGGGATCGACACTCGCCTGCCGCAAAAGGTTCATCACCTCATACTGAAGAGTGTCCTCGGCCTCGAGTCGATAAAAAGCCCGATTAAGGACCTGACTGGAGAGCGTCGCATAGAACGCGTCGCTAGCCGCATCATCGTCGCTCCCCGGCTGGGCGATCTCGTGATTGTCGGCGAGGCGCACGGTCCGCTTCTCGATCCCCCGGCCCTGACGTCTCCAATGCGCAGCCACGCTGTTCTTGAGCGACGTCATCATGTAACGCCTGAACGAGCCGGCTTCGCTGTCGTACGTGCTCAGTCTGCCTTCAAGCCACCTGGTGACGAAATCATGCCACACCTCGTTCGTGACGTCGGAGTCTTTCAGCTTCGACCGTAGATAGGCGATCGACGCGGCTTGGTACTTCTTGATGAAGCGCTCACGGAGCTGCATCACCCGCTTCTCCTCGTCGGCGTCGAGCGAGTTGGGGTCGACCTCGGCGAGTTGGTCCGCGATGTCCGCGTCGGTGACCGTCGACGAGAGCCGCCGGTGCACGCCACTCTCGGAGTCGTTGGGCGAATCGGTCATTGAGCGGCCGCCCCTTCAAGCTGCGGCTCTTCCGAGAGCGGCGCCGGCGCCGATGGCTCCGGGTCTGCCTCGGCAGCCTCGGCAAACGCTGGGCCCATCCGCAGCCCCCATGTGGCCCGTGGCGCCTTTACTTGGATCTCCTCGCCTTCTCGCTCGACCAAGAGGTCGACGTCGTCGTTCTCACCTACCGGGTCACGTAACGCTTTGAGCCGATTCAGTTGGGGGACTCCCCACACTGCCTGACCGTCGCAGCTCAGGATGGTATCGCCGACGGCAAGCAACGGGTTAGCGACCTCTGTGCCAATGACAACAAGACCGCGTGTCACAAGCGGCTCGCCTCTTGCGTCGAGATAGTGAAGCCCGGTCAGTTGGCCGTTCTCATCGTAGCTAGCCAGTCGGGTAGCCCAACGCCCCCCCCCGAGGATGGGAACGCCATCCTCGCCGACAATGGTCTTCCTGGTTTCTCGGCCGTCGTCGTCGTAGTCGGCATCCCACCCGTGCATTCCACTCGGGCCGGAGACTGGCTCGTTCTCAACACCAACCCATCGGAGCGAAGTCTGCTGACCAGCGGCGTTGAAGGTCTTGTGAACGGCAGCGTACCGTTGCCTCCATAGAGTCGGCGCCCCATCAACTCCAATGTAGGACTCGACGACCACGTTACCGCGACGGTCGTACTTTCTGTCCCAACCGTGATGCCCATAGGCATGGGTCATCGGTTCACCGTCCGAGTCGAAGAAACGCTGCTCTATCTTCCGGCCCAACGCGTCATAGGCCATCTGCACCTCGGCATAGCCGTTAATCTGAGCACTTCCGCCAGCGACACCAATGTACACCTCTCGAACGCGGTTGCCCCACGCGTCGTACTCAGCATCCCAGCCGTGAATGCCGGTGTCTCGCGCTACTGGCGTCCCGTCGGCGGCGAAGTAACGCAGCGAAACAAGATGACCGAGCGCGTTGAAGGTTTTGCGCACCTCGGCGTAGCCGAGACGAGCCATAACACGATTGCCGCCGACACCAATAAACGTCCGTACAACCTCGTTGCCCCTTACGTCGTACGCTGCCTCAAATCCGTGGTTACCGTCCGTGTGGGCGGCTGGCTTCCCGAGCGCGTCAAAGTACCGCTGCTCTATCTTCCGGCCCAACGCGTCGTATGCCATCTGCACCTCGGCATAGCCGTTAATCTGAGCACTCGCGCCGTCGACACCTATGTATGCCTCTCGAACGCGGTTGCCCCACGCGTCGTACTCGGCATCCCAGCCGTGAATGCCGGTGTCTCGCGCTACTGGCGTCCCGTCGGCGGCGACGTAACGCAGCGAAACAAGATGGCCAAACGAGTTGTAGGTCTTGCGCACCTCGGCGTAGCCGAAGCGGACCATAACACGATTGCCGCCGACACCAACAAACGTCCGCACAACCTCGTTGCCCCTTGCGTCGTAGACTGAGTCAGATCCGTGGTGGCCATCTGTATGGGTCGCCGGCTTTCCAAGTGCATCAAAATAGCGCTGCTTCGTCTGCCGCCCGAAAACGTCGTAGGCCATCTGTATCTCCGCGAAGCCACTAGTCTCCACGACATCTCCATCGACACCGATATACGTCTCGCGGCTTTTATTCCCCCTCTGGTCATGCTCGGCATCCAATCCGTGGAATCCATCGGTGTGTGTCGTTGCGTTGCCTTCAGCGTCGAAATAGCGAATTGAGACGAGATGACCGCGCGAGTCATACGCCCTTCGCGACTCGGCGAATCCCTGTCGAACGCCTACCGGATTGCCGTCAACGCCGATGTACGTCCGCGTTATCTCGCTCCCTCGGACGTCGTACTCCGCTTCGTACCCGTGCTCTCCGTCCGGATGCAGAGCGGGCTTACCTAATGCATCGAAGTAGCGCTGATTCGTCTTCCTGCCAAAGGCGTCGTAAGCCATACGCACCTCGGCGTACCCATTGATCACAGCAACGCCGCCCTCAACGCCGATGTACCATTCGCGGGTCCTGTTACCCCAGGCGTCGTATTCTGCGTCCCACCCGTGGTAGCCCTTGACATGCGTCGTTGGCTCCCCCTCCGCATCGAAGTAGCGCATCGAAATCAGCTGGCCTAGCGGGTTGTAGGTCTGCCGCACCTCGGCATACCCATCGATCGTACCGACGTGCCTCCCGTCGACACCCACATACGTCCGGACGATCTCATTGCCTCTCGTGTCGTACAAGGAGTCGAATCCGTGGTTGCCGTCCGTATGCGTTGTCGGCTTGCCCTCACCATCGAAGTAGCGTTGACTCACCTTCCTACCGAGTGTGTCATAACTCATTCGCAGTTCCGCGTGACCTTGAAACAATACGGCGGCTCCCGCCGTGTCTACGTACCGCTCGCTAGTCCGGTTACCCCGGGCGCCGTAAGTGGCTTCCCAGCCGTGCCTGCCGTTGTTGTCCGTCGTTGGATCGCCCTCCACGTCAAAGTACCGCATCGAGGTGCAACGCCCCAACGAGCTATAAGTTGCGCGGTACCCTGCGTAGCCCTGCCGAGCGTTGGCGGGTCGGCCATCAAGGTCGACGTATCGCTCAAGGATTCGATTGCCCCAGTCGTCGTACTCCGCGTCCCAACCATGCTTGCCATCTCCGTGCACCGTCGGCTCGCCCGCAGGGTCAAAGTAACGTGCCGCCGTCCTACGCCCCAGTGCGTCGTAGGCCATCGCTACTTCGGCGAAGCCATTGATTGACACCGCAGAGCCCTCAATGCCGACGTATCGCTCAAGGATTCGATTGCCCCAATCGTCGTACTCCGCGTCCCAGCCGTGCTCGCCATCGCTATGTGTTGTAGGCATACCATCCGCGTCGAAGTATCGGACAGAGGTTAGATACCCCAACGCATCGTAGGCCCTGCGTTCTTCGGCGAAGCCCAAACGAACACGGACGCGACGGCCGTCGACACCGACGAACACCCGCCGGGTCTCGTTTCCTCTAGCGTCGTACTCGGAATCGCGGCCGTGGCTGCCATCGGTGTGCGTCGCTGGCGTCCCCTGCTCGTCGAAGTACCGCCTTGTTACCTCTCGACCAAATTCGTTATAGGTTGCACGCACCTCAGCGTGGCCGCTGAGGGTTACTTTCCCCCCCTCAACGCCCAGGTAGGTCCTACGCGTCTCGTTGCCCCTGGAGTCGCACTCAGCATCCCAGCCGTGGTGGCCGTCGACGTGCGTTGTGGGATTCCCATCCGCATCAAAGAGACGCACCGAGGTCTGATGGCCGAAATCGTCGTAGGTCTTTCGCGCCTCGGCGTAGCCTTGCTTGATGTTAACGCGGCTACCGTCAACACCAACAAAGACTCGAAGCAGCTCGTTCCCTCTTCCATCATACTCTGTGTCATAACCGTGATTGCCATCGGTGTGCGTCGCTGGCATCCCCTGAGCGTCTAAGTAACGCTTACTCGTCTCCTGCCCGAACGAGTCGTAGGTCAATCGCACCTCCGCGTAGCCGTCAATCGCAACGACAGCACCATTCACGCCGATGTATCTCTCGCTTGTCTGGTTGCCCATGGCGTCGTATTGCGCGTGCCAGCTGTGGTAGCCGTCGGCGTACGTCGTGGGCTTGCCTTTGATGTCGTATCCCTGTGAAGACTCGATGCGGCCCAACGAGTCGTAAGTCATCCGAACCTCGGCAACCCCAATCTTGCTCGTGACCCGGTCGCCATTGACGTCGACGTAGGTCTCGCGGGTCCTGTTGCCCCTAGCGTCGTACTCGGCATTCCAACCGTGCTCACCGTCGACGTGGGTCGTTGGGGTCCCGTTACCGTCGAAGTACCGAACAGCCACAACGCGGTCTAACGCGTCATACGTCACCCGTGCCTCGGAGAATCCGTTAATGAAGGTAGAGTCTCCGTTGATGCCAACATAGCTCTCCCGAATCTGATTGCCCCGTCGATCGTGCTCTACGTCCATGCCGTGGTATCCATCGGTGCATAACGTCGCTCGACCCACAGCATCGAAGTAGCGAACCGATGTGCCGCGCCCAAGCGAGTTGTAGGTCGTACGCGTATCGGCATAGCCGTGAACAGTCGCCGTTGGCTGTTCAACCGCATCGACATAAACGCGACGTGTCTCATTGCCCTTTGCGTCGAATTCTGCGTTCCAGCCGTGGTTTCCATCGGTATGCGTCACAGGTTCGTTGTCGGCACCAAAGTAGCGGGTAGAGATACGCCGGCCATAGCTATCAAATTGAGACCGCTCAATCGCAGCGCCACTTGCCCCGTTGACTAAGGCCCCGTCGGATTTTTCGTTGTACAGGCTCTGGATGGATCCTTCGCGGACCAATCGATAACACACCTCCCCGTCGCGGCCGATGCCAAACTTGCCGTCGGGG
The DNA here is from genome assembly GCA_039414355.1 of Planctomycetota bacterium. Classification (GTDB taxonomy): domain Bacteria; phylum Planctomycetota; class Planctomycetia; order Pirellulales; family Lacipirellulaceae; genus JBCCQL01. The sequence continues at coordinate 18,750 of JBCDJN010000042.1, forward strand.
CCAATCGGCAGAGTGCGTGCCAGTCTGCCGCTAGCGTCGTAGCGGAACTCGTAGCCGCAGATGGCGTTCGCGTTCGGCATCAATTCGCCGTCTTCGGTGGTTGAGACGACGCGGAAGCACCGACCATCGTCGGTCCATTCGTAAGTGATTAGCTGTTGCGTTGGTCGCAGCCCAAGGTCCGCCGCTGCCGGTTCGGCGACGGGCGTAGCGCTGATCTTCGTGAGCCGTGAAACGCTTGGCGCGCCCCAAGAGAGGGCCTTTGTCAGGCGGGCCGACACGCGGTCTTCGCCGTACGAGAAGACCCGGGCGCGGTTGGGTGACTCGAACTCTTTTCGCCAGATGGGGCGCCCCGTCGCGCTGGTCGCGTCGACGGTCTTGATCATGTCGTCGACGTACTCATAAGTCCATTGGACCGCTCGCTTGGCCCCGGCTAGCAACAACGGGTCGTGTTGGTCTGTGTACCCGCTCGGCTCCTCGACGAGCCTGAAGTGGCTGTTCACCAGGCGGACTCTCTGCACCGGGCCCCACCAGCCGCTGCGTGTCACCTCGTAGGTTTGCGACCGGGACTCGGCCGCGGACTTCGATACGGGGTCGATCCCGTTGAGCACGCCGTAGCGTTCTCCCGCTTCGGCGAAGTAGCTCTTGCTGGGCCACTGGTAGGCGGCGCGGCGAAGGACCTCCGCGCCGCCGGCGACGGCCGCCGCGAACAACGCGAGGCACGCCAGGGCGCGGGCCGGGTGGTTCTTTGCCGGGCGTACGATGGTCTCGTACCACGCGCTCTCGGCGGCCTGGTACCACGTCAGCGGCTCAAGCGGTTCGGCAGCCAGCCATCGCTCGAGGTCGCGACGCAGGTCGCCGGTGGAGGCGTACCGCCGACGCGGCTCAGGCTGCAGGCAGCGGAGGCAGATCTTCTGCAGCTTGCGGTTCGCGTCGCCGGCTTTCACGCTTGGCTTGGGCGGCGTGTCTCGGAGGCGGGCGAGGATCTCGGACCGTTCGCCGTCGGCGGCGGTCTCATACGGGCGTTCCTTGGCGAGGAGCTCGTAGAGGATCACGCCGATCGGGTACTGGTCGGAAGCCGCCGTGACCTTGCGGGGGTCTTGGATCTGCTCGGGCGACATGTAGCCGAAGGTCCCGAGCCGCGCATCTTCCTCGGTCATTCTCGAGAGTTGGGCCGGGCTCTGCTCGTCAGGCTCCGCAAGGACGGCGAGGCCGAAGTCCGCTAGCTTTGGGCGCCCGTTGGTGTCGAGGAGGATGTTCTCGGGCTTTACGTCGCGGTGGACGAAGCCTTTCTCGTGGATCGACTCGAGCCCGCTACACACGCCGATTAGCGCCGAGACGATCTCTTTCTGGGTGTCCCGGCGCTCGGCCACCGACTCGGTGCTCTTGAACTTGGCGAGTTGCTTCCGCAGGTCGCCGCCTTCGAGATACTCGGTGACGAGGTACAGCGAGCCCTCGAAGGGCGCCTGCTCGCAGACGCCTCGTCCGAGCACCTGGATCACGTGGGCGCCGCTGTTCGCGGCCGCGGCTTTGACTTCGTGGTCGAAACGCCGCACCGCGTGCTCCAGCCGTGAGACCCGCGGCTTGATGATCTTGATCGCCACGGCATCGCCCACCGCCGTGCGGGTCGCCCGGTAGACATAGCCAAAGCCGCCTTCCCCGAGGAACTTGTCAACCACGTAGCCGTCGATGTCGGGCCACATCGATGGGTCGGCGCCGCCGCCCGGTCTGGAAGCCCTCGGCTTGTCTTGGACAACCGGGAATGAATCGGCGTCGCCGTCGACGTGTTGATCCTCGGTTGACGGCACGTTCAGCTCGTCGTGCTCTTCCTCAGACATCGGCTGTTCTCTCTCGATTCGCTCTTGCGCTTGCAATCCGGCGGCTCACCTGACGACGCCGCTGAACCGATTGGTCCCGTTGGGCGAGATGATAATCACGCCCGCCGCATGGGTGAATTGGTGGCCGGGTCTGGCCCGGCTTTTCTAGCACTACGCCCGACCAGAAGGACGGTGACAAGAAACCGACGAGACGGCCGTGGTTATGCCGCCAACATGCGGTGAGCAGCATCGATGTCAGAGCCTTCGAGGTGCTGGCGACGGGTTTCGCGGTGCGAACGGTTACTCGCCTAGTTTTCTTGTCACGTCTCGGCAGACCGCGCGTAGGTGTTGTTGTCGCGAGTGGCGTTTCCCGCTCCGCCCCTACAGCTCCAGGATTCCCCGTGACCCCAAACTACTTAGATCGCCCTCAGACGGCACGCCCAAGCAACCGCACTGCCTGGCGTTTGATCGAGCGTCTTCCCAGCAGTTGCCGCTGGTACGGAATCGCCCTGACCCTCGCCATCGGGTCGATGTTGGCTTCCGCTGCCAACGGTGAAGTGTCGACCGACGCGACCGTGTTCCGATCGGCTGTGCCACAGAAGCTTCGGTGGTGCTACTACGTTGCTCCGGGTGATGCCGCGGACGACTCGCTCACGCTGGTGTACGCGAGGCAGAGTCCGGGCAAGCCATGGAACGTGAGCATAGCGCGGGCGTCAATCCGCGACCTGGAGACATCGACGGCTACCCGGTCCGTGCAGCACCTCACGTTGGACTACGGAAAGGTGAAGAGTACGTGGCTCAGCAAGTCCTTGAACGGCCCCGATTCTGACAAAGAGCTTTGGCGTTGGGAGATCGTTGACCATCCCAATGAGAAGCTGATTGGCACTCGAGAACTCGTCACGATCGGTCCGATCTTCCGAGACCTCGTTAAGTGCGAGGCATTCCAGCAAGCCGCGATGAAGGCGGAGCTGAAGCTGGATCGTATCTCGTCGATGACGCCATCGCAGCTTGAGCGATTCAACACGATCTTCGATGCCGCGGAGTCCGCCAATCGTCGGAAGACCGGTCACGCGACCACGGTCGACGGCTTGGTGCGTCGTGCCCGACTCATCCGTGTGAACAACTGACCTTCCCTCGCCGTTCGTGCGGCGACCCCGCTTGGGGACCAGGTCTGGGGGACCGAGTGTGGGGTGATTGCGTTGCCGGCTCGCAACCGCAAGACGCCCGGGCCAGGACCGATGCGGTCTTGCTCAACCCGACCTTCCGTAACCAACAACCGGAGACGAGATATGCGTGCGATTCTACTCATGGCGATGGGCTTTGCTTCGATCCTGATGATCTCACGCCCCGCCGATGCCCAAAGCCGGCGATACAGCGGCGTCGGCCTGAGCAGCTCCGATGGCGCCACCACGACGACAACCACCACGCCCGGCATTGCCGGTGATCGACGCGGAGCGGGGCTACCGCCGTCTGCTGAAGAGTACGTGACGACGCGGCCCGACCTGCGAGTGCGACGGCCCTACTACGGACCCTACTGCGTTGATCGCTGGCCAATGCCCGTTCTCCCAGTGAGACCACGGCCCGGATTGCCCTTCCGGCCTGAGCCGCTTGAGCCTGTGCACACGCCACCGAATCGATCGCATTTCATGGCGGGTACGGATGACAGCTTTAACGGCCCGTCGGAGCCAAGCACGCTCAGTGAAGAGTTCCTCGACCGCTTCACCGAACAGATTCCGGGGCTGAACGTCTTCGACTTCGACCTGATCCCGGGACGGACGACGCCCGGCGATGGCCTCGTGGGGGCGACCTTCGACGACCTGCCGAGCAACATTGTCGCCGCCAGGCTCGCGTTTCGGGCGAGAGCGGGCACCCGTGGCACAGCGGGCGGCAACATCTCACTCGCTGAGGACTCCTTCTGGCTCGGGTTTACAAATCCCACCGGATGGACCGTGGCGTACGCCCGCCGGTTTGGTGACTCAAGCGACGGGGTGATGCCGACGAGTCCCGGCAGTGTTGAGTACTTCGAGGACGGCAGTCTTGAGCGGCGGTTCTCACCGGGATTCGTTGGCGGCGAGTGGCTTCCGGGAGATTCCTCCTACATCACGCTCGACCTGGCGGCCCTGCCGCTCGAACTCGGCGGGACTCGCTCGATCCTTGACGAGCTTAACGCTGCGGGTCACCTCGACTTCTTTGTGATCGACGACACGTCCGTCGACTTCGCAGTCCTTCAAGTGGTGACGGATGCCGCGCCGGCGCCCGAGCCAACGGGGATCGCTTCGGCTGCCGCCTTGGCGGCCGGCGCCGCTTTCCGCCGCCGTCGCGGCCAAGCGTGAATCCGGCGGGGCCGCCCAATTCGCGGGGCGGCCCCGCTCCTTTGCTGGCGATCGACGCCCGCCCCGTTCCGAATCCTCCGCCCAGACTTTAGAACCGAGCAGCATGTCTAAGAAATCTACCAACAATCGGTCGCGTAGCGAGTCGTTCCAGCGCCGCAACCGTCAGATCCAACGCCTTGAGGATCGGCTGGTGATGACGGGGTCCATGGACGACGGCGTTGCCGAACTGCCCCCGCACGCGGCCCGATGGACGCTCGACACCCTGGCTGATCAGGTTGCCCCCGCGGTTGGGCAGCTTGGGCCCGATGGTGTGATCGGCGGAGCGGTGCGGGAAACGGAAGGGTCGCGAGGCGGCGCCGCCGAGTTCTACGGATCGACGAGCAAGATCGACCTCGGTCGCGACCTCCGCTTCGCCTACTCGTTTGAAGACAGCTTCACGATCTCGGCTGGCGTGAAGATCGTCGACTTCAACGGCCGCCGCCCCGTGGTCGACTCCCACCGCTACGGCATCGAGGTCAATCCCGACAACACCATCCGCTTCTGGATCAACGACCGGCACGGCCGCTGGCGTTCGGCGATTAGTGACCAGCCGCTTGAGCTCAACCAGTGGACCGACGTCGCCGGGGTCTACAACGGCCCGAATGGGCTGCTGCAGATTTACGTCGATGGCCGGCTGGCTGGTCAGGAGACCTCTGCGGGCCTCTCCACTTACCCCTATGGCCGACTGCTGATTGGCTATAGCGACCACATCGGCGGATTTCCTTTCTCGGGGGCGATTGACGACGTTCGGATTTATGACGAAGCCCTGTCGCAAGAGCAGATCGCCGCCATCCCGTACGCCGAGGATCTGGTGGCCGAGCCGGTTGCGATCACGTCGGTCGGCGTCGGCTCAACGAGTTGGAGCCCGGAGGTCGCTCAACACCTAGCGGGCGTGGGGCTCGTTGGATCGGACGGCTTCCTCGACGCGACCGCCGCCAGCGATTCGCCGGCGGCGATCACCCTTGGCGCGGTCGATCAGTTCCGTGTCCAGTTCGCAGACTCGCCCGAAGGGCTTTCCGAGGCGAGCCTGGCGCTCACCGACGGCGAGGGTGGATTTGGGCGTGTGCTCGCGTTCGACTTCGATGCGGCCACCAACGTCGCGACCTGGACAACGACGCCCGTCGACGGCGCCAAGCTTTGGTCGGCGCACCTCGATGGCGTGCCGCTGGCGACGGCCGACGGAGAGCCGGTTCGGTTCGACTTCGCGTCGCTCCCCGGCGACTTCAACGCCGACGGCGCCATCGACGCCGCCGACTTCACCGTATGGCGCGACCAGCACGGCGCCTCGTGGATCGATGGCTATCACCTGTGGCGCGACGGCTTCAACGCCGTGCTGGACGAGGCCGCAACGCCACGGACGGTGCGTTTCGTCGGCAGCGACCCCAGCGATCCCGGCGTGCCGCTGCTGGACGCGTCGACCGTTGAAGACACGCCGTTCACTGTCGAACTCGGTCCGGCCAACGACCGCCGATACGTGCTGATCGTTGCGCCGACGCTTGGCTCGGCTGAGATCCAGGGCGGTCAGCTCAGCTACACCCCGGGCCCCGACCGCACGGGCGTTGACCGCATTGTCTACCGCGTTGAACGGCTAACGGCTGGCGGCGCGGTCGAGGCGACCCTCGCCGTCGTTGCGATCGCGGTCACGGGTGAGAACGACCCGCCCGTCGCCGTCGGCAATCCCCAGCCGGTGCTGCTGGACGCGGACACCCCCGACCGCGAGATCAACCTCAACGACCTGTTTGCGGACGCCGATGGAGACGCGCTCAGCTTTGAGGTCGTGGGCGGGGCGGCTACGCTCGCTTCGGCCACCGTCACCGGCTCGGTCCTCAGGGTTGAGGCAGCGCCCGACCAGCGGGGCTTCACGTCGCTCTCGGTCGTGGCCACCGACCCCAGCGGCGCGACCGCCACGGTGCCGCTGCTGGTCTCCTTCGATACGCGGACGCAGCTCGAAGCGGTGCAGTTCGCCCCGACCAGCGACCAGGTGATGGCGTTTGGCGGCCGCAATACGTTTGTGCTGCAGACGAACTTCGACGACTCAACACGCATCACGGTCCGCACGAGCAACGGGGCGGTGCTTGGCGAGGCGGATGTGTCAATCGAGTCGCTAGGCGGCGGCCGCCACCGCGTGCGTCTCGTGCACGGCGGCGGCGACTACGGCCTGACGATGTTGCAGTTCGAGGCCGCCGGCCAGGTGTTCGCCGACGTGGCGGTGATCGTCACGCCGGACGCAAGCTTGACGGCCGAGGACGTCGACTTCGGCGACGCTAGCATCTCCTTTAGGCGCGAAGTCGATGAGAACGGCGTCACCGTGGCAACGAGCGAGTTCAATGACAAGTACCTCGCGATGCAATACCGTGACGGGGTTGTTGATCCCGAAACGCTCTTCGCCATCGTGAGACCTGTAGCTCGCGAGGCCACGCCTTGGGTGCACGCCCTCGAAGGTTCGACCGTTGAGGCGGGAGGCGTCAGCTCAGCCGGTTTCGCCCGCTCTTCCACAGGGTCCAACCCGCCATCTTCCACTGGCGGCTCCAGCCGGTCCTTCGTTCGAGTTACGACGACGTCGCTCGCCGACGTGAAGCCGGGATTGTTGAGCCCTTCTGACCGCAGCTTTGCCGACATCTATGGCGACGCAATCGCGGGCGAAGTCTCCGACCGCTACGGCGCCAGCAGGCTGACGAACCTAGTCAACTGGGTCGACGATCTGAACCCTGCGAACTGGCCGAGCACCCTGGCCAGCTGGGTAGGAATCGAAGCCAGATCAAGGGCGGTGGCGGAGTTCACAGTCGATCCGTCGGCGGCCAACAAGGCGACCCTGCGGCAAACACTCGCGCTCACTGCGGCCGTCGAGTACGTGACGGGGACGTTCATGAGTTTGAAGGGCTTGCGTGAAACTCTCACCAACCCCGAAGTCGCTAAGGACACCATCCGCCTTGCGACCGAACTCGCAGGCCACGGGATAACAAAGTACTCCGATCTGTACGGAATCATCGTTGAGATGAATGGCGTCTCGGCGCAGGTTGATGAGATCACCGACTCGATTCATGAGTGGAGCGTCATTCAGCAAACCGTGGAATTCACGGCAGATGTCGGCGAAGAGCTACTTGCCATCTACAACGCCGGAACCGACCTGGCGGCCACGACGAGCGACGGCGAATTGCAAGCCGAGCTGGAAGTCTACGGCCGCGTGCTCGAAGGCTGGGAGGCCCAGCAAGAGTTGGTTGTCGATGCGCAAACCGCCTTCAACGAGCAGATCGGGCAGCCGCCGATCGACATCGACGCGAGCGATCTGCCCTCGGGCCCGACAACGCCACCCGCTGCCGACGAGGCGACCGGCGACAACGAGGTGGATCAAGCCGCCATCAACGCCGCTTTGGACGCCGCGATCGAGAAGCACCCCACGCTCACCACCGCGGCGGGCGCCGGCAAACAACTGTTTGACTTGGTCCGCGGCGGCCGCGACCTGTTCGACGCGGTGGCGGACTTGTTCCCCGAAGGCGACGAAGGCGGCTACCAGGACCCGGGCGACTCGACGACCTACTACCTCAACCAGCGGCAGGTGCGCGACAACGGCGCCGGCCGCGACATCATCAACACCGGCAACAAGAACGACGTGGTCAACGCCGGACCGAACGAGGCGGGCGACGACCGCATCAGCAGCCTGCGTGGCGACGACTACCTGAATGGCGGCGACGGCCGGAACACCTACTTCGCCGGCCCCGGTCGCGACACCATCATCGATGGCAACGGCGCCAGCTTCATCTCCGCCGGCAGCGGGGAGGACACCATCTCGCCAGGGCCGGGCAGCGACTTCATCGACGCCGGCGCTGATCGCGACACGATCGTCTTCGAAGGCCGCGACATCGGCAACAACAACTTGATCGATCCGAGCCGCGAAGGCGTGCTCGACTTCACGGGCTTCGCCATCGAGGAGCTAACGTTCCGCAAAGACGGCAACGACCTAGAGATCATCGCGCCGTCTGATGGTGAGACAAGCGTGAACTCGGTCCGCTACTCCGGCTACTTCGCCAACGACGCGGCAGGGTGGGAAGTGATCGACGCGGCGGGCACGGCCTACAACCTCTATCACCTTACCGGGCGGGTGACGTCGTACGAGGCGATCCGCGTGACGTTCGCCCCTCGCCAGGGCGACGTCCCCGACTACCCGCAAGGCGTGACGCACGTCTCCAGCTTCACCGGCGACGGCGGTCGCTTCACCGTGCACGTCGCCGAGGATCACCGCACGCTCGGCGCCAACTCAACGCTGAGCGACCCGGGGCTGGTCGTCACCTTCGAGGGCGACGCCACGCTCGAGGGCTGGCTCTCACGCAACACCCTGGCGTCCCTCGCGGACGCCACGGCGCTCACCACGCGTCTGCTGAGCGAGTTTGCAGCCGACAGCTACCAGCGCATCACCGTCGTCGGCGCCGGCGAGGGCGGGCTGGTCGCTCAGTGGTTCGCCTCGGCCCTCGCCACGCGCGGCGCCGAGCTGATCAGCACCTACCTGATCAACACGCCCGATGCATCGGGATTGATCTCGCAAGTCGTTCGCACCGAGTTGCCCGAGTACTCGCGTGGCTTCCGCAACCTGACGAACAACTTCCTAGTCAACCCGGACGACTGGGTCTCGCGCATCGGGCAGTGGAGCGGCAGCGGCGAGATCTACGGCAACTGGAAGGCGTGGGGTTTCACCACGAGCGAACAGCTCGACGACTCGGCGCCGGCGCCGAGCTACCAGTCGATCCTCGAAGCCCACTCGCCAACCGTATCCGAGGCGGACTTCGACGACATCGACATCGGCGCCCTGGAGCTCTCTCACGTGCAGGGCATTGTGAGTTTCACGGATCAGGCGTCGATGGCCGGGGCGATGGCGGACGAGACGGTCACGCTTTCCGACGGCGCGTATCAGTCCACGCGCGACGCGTGGAATACGCTGGTCGATAGCGCCACGCTCGACGCGGAGTTCGACCCGATCGCGGGCACGCAGGCCGACCGCGACGCGTGGGTTGCGCTCCTCGCGCCCGACGCCCTGGCCGCCGACGCCGACGACCCGTTCAGCGTCAGGCTCGACCTGCAAGGCCGTTCCACATCGCTGGACGATCTCGCCGATCGGCATCTGCCGCTGACCGAGGCCTCGCTCTACGTGGACACCGTCACCGCCTTCGGCAAGTACGGCTGGGAGTCGACCGAAGGGGTCGGCAACGCGACCGACACCGGCCGCGCGAGCCGTCTTGAGCGAGACGGCGTGAAGGTTACGGACGCCACGCTGCTGGTGGACATCAACGCCCCGAACGCCGGGCCCGGCACCTACAACATCGCGATCACCGTTGGGGACCGAGACGACATCCAGGAGTCGCTGCAGATCTTCGTTGACGGCTACGCCGTCGACCGGGTGTCGACCATGCCGGGCGACTTCCTCACGCGGACGTTCCAGGTGAGCGTCGACGACCCGGTGCTGCGGATCGGCCTCCGCGACATCGGCGGGCAGAGCGACTTTTTTGCGATCAACGGCATCACGATCGAGAAGGTCAACTACCGCGACCCGCTGGCCGCCAGCGAGATCCGCGTCGACGACCCCTCGCTCGTCGTGCTGACGCAGAGCTACGAGTTGCCCGAAACAACGGCCGCGCTCGAGCTCCTTAAGGCCACCACCAAGGCCGCCGCCATGGCGGTAGCGACCGCGGGCGTCGGGGCGGTGATGGGGGCGAGCAGCTCGCTCACGTCGATCGCCGCTGGGCTTAGCAAGTCGACGCTCGCCAAAGCCGCGGGGACGACCCAGTCGCTGCTGGGCAGCGGCCCCGTCACGGCGGGGGCGCTCAAGTCGGCGATCATCGGAAGCTTCCAAAAGACCGTGCCCGCCGCGGTGCTCAAGGGCGTCGCCAGCTCCGTGGTCACCACGGCGCCGCAGCTCTACTTGAGCAATCCCATCGCCAAGTACACGGCGGGGCTGGCGAGCTCCGTCTTCTCGCAATCAATCGTCAGCGGCGAGCCGCTCGACTTCGCGAACGCCCTGCCGTTCAGCAACAACCCTTTCAAGCAGGGGCTCGACAACCTCGATCGCCTCGCGAAGGTCAACAAAGGAATCTCGGACCTCACGAAGGCCGTGAAGCTGGCAGGCGAGCTGGCCAACCAGCCGGAAGACCCGGGCTACAACATCCCGGCGCCGTGGGTCTACGAGACCGTGGCGGCCATGCAGCGGATGACCCAGCGGTTCCGCCTCGGCCAGCTCGACGGCAGCTTTGTGCCAGTCGTGCTCGAAGACATCGAGCGGGCGATCGCTAACGGCAAGACCGGCGAGGAGTTGCTGAGCAAGTGGACCGGGTCGCAAGGGTTCCTGGTTCTGGATTGGGCGCCAACCGATGAGACGCTCATCACCATCAGCCAAGAGGAGCACCGCCAACTAAGCAACCGGTCCGCGAAGGTCCTGCAGGCGTTGATCGCCGCCAAGGCGGAACAGCAAGCGGAACTGAATCCCGGCGCCAAGCTTGATGTGCTCTTCGTCAGCCACGGCGCCGGCTACGACGTGAACCGCAAGACGGTCAAGCGGCTCAGCGAGAGCGACGCGGCGGAGGACCTCGACTTCGTGAAGGTCACCGCGATCGACCCGTACACCAAGAACGAGCTGAGCGGCTACTGGATCCACCCGGGGATGACCCCCATCCTCGACCAGGTGGACAGCTTCTACGTCACCACGGACATCGAAGGCGGAGGCTTCATCGGCGAGGGCACGCCCGACCTCTTCAACCTCGGCCCGCTCGACGGCAAGGAGGGCGGCGCCGTTGCCGGGTTCCTCAACCGCCAAGGGTGGCTGCTCGACCTGCGCACCGAAGAGCAGATCATGCGGTACCGGCACTGGGACCCGAACGAGGTCCGCCTGAGCTCCGCCGAGATGACCGACGTGGAGTACAACGCCACCGGTTCGCTGATCGCCACCTCCGGCAAGGACGGCGTCATCACCGTCCGCTACGCCAAGGACGTGCCCGACCCGGCCGACCCCAACGGCCCGCCGCTGCACGCGAGGGGCGACGTCAAGTTCCACGTCCGCGGGCACGAGTCGCTGGTGAGGTCGCTGGCGTTCTACGAGACCACCGTCAACGGTGAGCGATTCGAGCTGCTGCTCTCGATCAGCGACTCGCGGCAGGAGGGCGACTCCAGCATCGACCGCAACAAGGTCCTGGTCACCAACGCCGCGACCGGCCAGCCGGTCTGGCAGGGCCGCGACATCAACGGCACGCAGGTTGAAGCGAGCCCCAGCGGCCGCGTGCTGGTCTCGACCGACAGCAACGGCAACGCCAAGGTCTGGGTCCGCGCCGAGGACTCGCTGCAGTACGAGCGGCTTGCGGAGCCCTTCGCCGCTCACAGCGGCGAGTACATTTCCGACGTCGTGGTGCTCAACGACCGGTACTTTGTGACCGCGGGGCTCAACCAGCGTGTAAAGCTCTGGCGGATCGACGGCGACCAGGTTGTTGAAGCACAACGCCGACTGCTGTTCGACAACCCCGATGAGGGCGCCGTCCGCAACCTGGCGTACGACCCGTACACCGGCTTGCTGGCGGTTGGCGCCGGCCGATCGCTCTCGCTGTGGAGGTTTGATCAACAAGAGGGCGTGCTGCTGCCGGCGCTCGGCGACGCGCCGACAGCGCTCGACCGGTTCTCTCGGACCGACCACATCGACGCTATCCAAGGCGTCTCGTTCAGCGTTCCGTCGCTCGTCCTCGGCCCGGACGGCGAGTTCTTTGGCGACGACATTCTGCGCGACGGCCAGGGCAGGGCCGTTACCGATGCCGACGGCGAGGTGCGAGTCCCACGCACCGCTGACGGCGACATCGATCAGGCGGCGCTCGCCGACCTGGCCGCTGAGCACGAGTTGGGCAGCGTCTACACCGGCTTGAAGCTGGCCACGGGGGGCGAGGACAAGACCGTCTTCCTCTACACGCTCGACGGGTTCGCGTCCGGCGAGCTGGGCGAGGCGGCCGCCCCGTCCGGCGCCATGCTGCCGGTCCGCGAGCTGTCGCTCTCGCCCGACGGCTGGACCGTGGCGATCGTCGGCGGCGATATCGCGGGCGGCCCCGTCCGCGACATCGACATCACCGCGGCCGCTGAGTCACGCAACAACAGCTTCATCAACAACGTCATCCTCGCCGGCCGCCAGCCGCACAACAGCGCACCGTCGGTCTACAACGAAGAGATCGTGAGCATCAACGGCGAGTCGTTCTTCTGGCGGCGGAACAGCGAGAACGCGCTCCGCGCCGGCGACGTGGAGATCAACCCTTCGCTCCCGCCGAACAAGCGCAACAACCTCGCGGGGATCGATGTCGCCCCGATCGACCTCGCGATCCGGCCCGGCGACAGGGTCGAAGTCAAGCCGCTCCAGTACCTGCTCGAGGCCAACCGGCAGGAGTTCACAATCGAGACCGCGCTGCCCGATTGGGCGCCGGTGGTCGACGTCAACGACACCGACCAGGTCATCGGCCAGATCAAGAACAAGGTGACCGACGGCGAGACCCGGCCGAACATCTTCGTCTTTGAGGCGGCGGCGGACCTCTCGTTCACGGAATCCCAGACGGAGTTCGTGGGGCAGTTTGAGTGGGCGTTCGCCGGCCCCGACGACGACCAGCTCACCGAGCCGCGTGAGCCGGCGGTGATGACGTTCCGCGTCTACAACAACCTGCCAATCGCCTACCGCGACGTGGTGATCGCCGCGCCGGGTGAGACGAAGCGCGACGTCCGCCCGCGGGCGAACGACTACGACTTTGACAACGACGACTTCAGCATGGTCCCGGCGCCGCAGGCCGAGACACCAATCTGGTTCGGCGACGAGGTGGTCGCGTACTACAGCCGCGGCGCCAATTCGTTTGGCGTGGATGTCCGAGTCGCCGTCACCGAGCAGCGGCTCGCCGAGTTACTGGGCGAGGGCGAGACGGCTCTGGTCACTTCGTTCACCTACGAGATCGAAGAAGACGACTCGGGCTTGCGGTCTCAGGGCGAGGTCGAGCTGCGTATCCAGATGCCGCAGGCGCCCACGGGCGTTCGCTTCGACAAGATCGGAGCCGATCAAGCGGTGGTGCACTGGAACCCCGTCGACTGGGACGCCGAGCGGTACGTGCTGGAACGCTTTGACGAGGACCTTGGGCAGTGGGTCAAGCACACCGACAACTCGCACGTCGATGGCCGCCAGAGCGACCACATGACAATCAAGAACCTTGAGCCGAACAAGCAGTACTGGCTGAGGATCGTGGCCGTTGATTCCGACACCACGCCGTGGACACGCTTCCCGTCCGACCCCTTCGCGCCGAGGGAGTCAGGCAAGCTGCTCAAGACGCCCGACTTCGCGGCGCCAACCAACGTCTCTGCCGAGGCGTTGGGGCCGGCTCGGATCGAGGTGGAGTTCAAGCCCGTCTACTGGCAGGCGGTTTCTTACCTGGTTGAGCTGCGGACGCTTGAGCTGGACACACTGGGCCAGCCGCAACTGCTTGACGCCGAGACGGGCGAGCTGAAGTACGACGCCGTGAAGTCAATCCGGATCGAGGCGGGCGAGCAGCCCTACGCCGTGTTTAACCAACTGGAGCCCGGCACGGCCTACCAGGCCGTGGTCGTGGCTCGCAACGGCAACGAAGACGACCGCCGAACGGGCGTCGACCCGCAGCCCGTTTACACCGCCGAGCGTTTGACCGTGGCGGGCGTGAACGTGGTGCGGATTGGCCCCAAGCGGGCGATCGTCGAATGGGTCGCCGTGCCGGGCGCCGAGGGCTACCGCGTGGTGGCGGTCGACCCGAGCGGGCCGCTCAACTCAGGCCGCATCACGCAGTTCTTCGACAAGAATACGACCAAGGGTGAGATCACCGGCCTGAACCCATACCGCGAGCCGGAGCAGACGGAGGGCGACCGGCCGTACCTGTTCTTCGTGGAGGTGCGGGACAAGAACGGCAACTGGTCGTCGATCCTTGACGCCGACGAGATGCCGGTCGACCTCACCTCGCCAACCGCCCCGGCGGGCACGCCGGAGATCGCGGTGCTCTCCGGGACCGAGCCATCGTACCTGCTGCGTGCCCAGACGCCGGCGGGTCGGACGATCCAGCTCCCCTCGCTTGAGGGGCAGTTGGTCCGCGAGACCCGCTTCTCCCTGGTCAACCTCAGCCAGCAAGACGTCACGCTGGTCGCCGCCGCCGGCGACACGATCGCCATGGGCGCCGAGGCCGATCAGCCGCAGGTGACCCTCTCGCCGACGTGGCCCGATACGGACGGGTTGCGTGGCCCCGTGGTCTACCGGTTCTACGCCGAACGCTTCGTCGACGAAAACGGCGAGCGGCTCGTGTGGCAGGCGGAGATCGCCGACTCTCTGAGCGAGGCGCACCTCGCGCAAACGCCCCTCTACCTGGCGTCGGAAGCGGGCTCGCTGCGGATCAATCCGGAAGTCGACCTTCTGCCGCGGCAGCTCCCCCTCACCTGGACCACGCCGCTTTGGAACGCCACTAGTCACCGGGTGGAGATCCGCGAAGTCATCGGCGGCGTCACTCAGCCGCAGATGGCGGACTCGGCAAAGACGATCACGCTCGCCAACACCACCGGCAAAGAGCGCGAAGTTCTCTTCCGTGGACTCACGCCCGACACGCTCTACGAGATCAAGCTCATCACCAAAGGCGGCCCCGGCGAGTTCACCGAAACAGTGCAACTGCGGACCTCGCCGTTGACCGCTCCCCGCCGCGTGGAAGTCGCCAACGTTACACGCAACTCGCTGGAGGTCACGTGGGACGACGCGGGCTGGAACGTTGGCAACTACCGCGTGGTGGTGATGCAGCAGGGGCCCGACGGGCAGTTTAACGTGACGCCGCCCGGCTACACGCCGCGTCTGCTGGGCCCGGGCGCGCGGGCGGAAACGATCACCGGCCTGCAGGAGTCAACTCGCTACCTGATCTGGGTCGACGCCCTCCCGGCAGCCACCGACCTGTCGCCCGAATGGGTGATCAACGAGAACCCGGAACAGGCGGCAACCGCCGGCTTCACGCTACCGGAAGGCGCCTTCCTGCGTCGCCGCGACCCGTCGCCCACGGGCTTCACCGTGGACTGGTCGGAGGCGGAGACGAGGCTCACGCCCGACGGCTTTGCCTTCCACCCCGACAGCTACGAGCTGGTTATTGAGACCGCAGGCGGGCAACCGGCTGCCGGCTTTGAGACCGCCGAGAACGAGCGGGGGCAGATCGTTGTGACCGGCCTGAGCCGCGGCGAGTCGTACCGCGTGGAGCTGCGGTTCGAGGCGGCTGGCAAGCCGGCCGTGTCGCTCGGCGCCGCCGAGGGCGAACTCATGGCCACCGCCCCCGCGACCGGCGTGACAAAGATCGAGCACGCGGCGGACGCCCCGTCGTCGCACCGGATCGCCATCAAGTGGACGCCGCAGACCGGCGGCGACGCCACCGGCTTCACCATCGAAGCCCGCGAGGCAAACGGGGACGGCGAGTGGCGCCGCGTGGCCGACTACCGGAACCAGGGCTTCGTCAATGGCACGAACCTCGGCGCCGGCGCCAGGGAATTTGAAGTCGCCGCACTCCGCAACGACGCCGGCGACTGGAAACGCCTCGCCGCGGGTCAGAGCTATGAGATTCGGGTGCTCTCGCTGCACGCGGACGACGCCGTGCTGGATGGCGTGACCGCGACGTTCACCACCGCCGCCTACGCACCGCCCCGCGCCTTTGAAGCGACGGGCAGGAATGCGTCGAGCATCTCGGTCACATGGCAGGCGCCCGAGGACGGTGAGCCGCCCGAAGGCTACCAACTCCGCTACACCACCGATGACCTGTCGGTGGTCGACCCAACCGAAGCTACGTGGTCGAACCCAGAGCCGATCAGCAAAGCCGACACGTCCGCCACGATCACCGGCCTCTCCCCCGGGCAAAGCTACTGGGTGCAGCTGCTGGCCGTCTACCGGAAAGACTCCAGCCCGGTTGGCTTCCAAGCCGCGAGCGCTGAACTTGGCCCCGTGCAGACGGACCAAGGTGAGGTCACCGGGCTCTCCGTCACCCCGCGGCGACTTGGCGTTGACGTTCGCTGGAACGCCGCAACGTGGGCCGATAGCGTCGTGGTTAGTTGGTCGGGCGGCGGCCGGACGGGCTCCAAGTCCTTTGGCCCCAACGCCACCCACTGGGACGTCACCAACCTGCAAGCCGGCGTGGCGTACGCGTTCACGGTTGCCGCGACCAAGGGCGGCGCCACGGCCACCGCGAACGCCTCGACTTCAACCAAGCCGTTCGTCGAGCCCAAGAACGTCTCGGCCGAGGCGATCGGGCCGCGAGAGCTACGCGTGGACTGGGACCACACGGACGACTTCAAGGCGCCAACCGAGTTCAAGATCCTCCTCGACGGCGTGGTGACCGCCACCGTGGGCAGCTCGGTCCGGTCGAAAGACATCGGCAACCTGAAGGTGGCCACAACTTACTCAGTCGTCGTCCGCGCCGTGTACGACGCCGACCCAAGCGTCGACAGCACCGCGGTCAACGGGACGACGGGCGAAGGCGCCGTCACCGGCCTCACCACAACCGCGGTCAAGCGGACCAAGATGACCGTCGCTTGGGATTCGGTCGGCGACTGGGCCAACTGGACCAAGGTGCAGTGGCGCAAGGTTGGCGCGTCGTCGTGGAACGGTTCGGGTGAGCTCGCGTCGGGCCGCGTGCAGTACGAGATCTCCGGCCTTAATCACGAGACGGCGTACGAGGTGCGGGTCTCGGCGGCGGGCGGCGGCCGGCAGTCTGAGCAGGTCAGAGTGTTCCCCACCGGCGGCTTCACAACGCCCTCGACCCCGACACTGGCGTCACGCACCGGCACGTCGGTCACCGTGAACTGGACGCACAGCGACCCGATCGGCCCGGCCGAATCGTTCGTCGTCCGCACCACCGACCCGTTCGGAAACCAACTGCCAAACGTCACCCGCGGCGCCAACGCCCGGTCGGCAACCGTCGACGGCCTAACGCCCGGCGTCAACTACACCTTCACCATCCGCGCGAAGTACGGCCTTGGTGACGAAGACGGCCCAGGACGCGTCATCTCAACGCTCAGCCTGGCGCCACCAAGCTCCGTGACGGAGTCGGACATCCGCCAGCAGCGGTTCACAATCTCCTGGAGCTTTGACGATCAGGATTCCGACGTGAAAGAGTTCCGCATCGTCCGCGACACCGGCAAGCTGCTAGCCGTCGCCGGCCCGGACGCCCGATCGATCGAGGTCCGGGACCGCGACACGTCGCGCGTGACCGTGAACATCAAGAAGAACACGGAATACAAAGTCCGCGTCGAAGTGGTGCTCGACAACGCCGCGTCAACCAAGCTTGTGAGCGCCTGGATCACCGTCCGAACACTCGGCTAGGCGAGACAGAAGCAAGCCGCACCAGCTAGCGGACGGCTGGTCGGGTGAGGTCCGTGAGGCGAGCGGCGACGAACGCTGCGTTACCCTCGCAGCGGTAGTCAGAACACACGGAAGAATGCCGCGTGGACCGCTGGAATCGCGTGCAAGAAGCGGAAGCTCCCCAGGTAGGATTTGAACCTACGACCCAGCGGTTAATCCCGGCGCGCCGGGACTTGCTCTGCCGACTTCCGTTAGCCACGGAGCAGGTTCTCGCGAATCCATCGGGCGGACTTCATCCGCTTGATCTGCCGCTCACGGCGAACTGCCGATGAGCGATCGGGGTGCTCCTCCGACCACACCAGACGCCTCGGCCCGTGCTTTGCCGTGAATTTGCTTGTCGGAGCGTCAGCATCGTTGTGCTGTGCGACTCGACGGATCAGATCGTCGGTCTGGCCAACGTACAAGCGGCCTTCGGCGTTCTCGAGCACGTAGACGAAATAGACCAAGCTCCCCCGGTAGGACTCGAATGCACCGCGTTCTACGCTTGTTTTTCCGTGGTTTGCGGGCGCGGCGAAGGTAGGGCGAAGCGCTTTCCGAAGCGCGCGGGGTGATCGGCTGAATGCCCTTTCTGCATGGGCAAAAACGCCAAACCCCTTGTTACGCAGCGTGAAATGCTTGCCAGAAGGGTGGTCGGCGAAAGCGGACGCCGAGCACCAAAAGAAAAAACACGCCGAATCGCTCCTCGTATCGGCTCGTATCGGCTCGAACTTCTCATCGCGAGCCCGACGCCCAGAAATGGCGTTTTTTCCGGCTAGGTTCGCTCTCGGTCGAACCAATTAGCCAGCGCCTCCCGTTGGCCGCTCCCCTCTGGTTCGACCCGATCAGTTGTGACGCTTCGGCGTCGGGGAGCGGCCGACGGGGGGCGTTTTGCGTTGAGCCTCGCATGAACGCCGACGAAGCCGCCCGCGACCCGCGGGCATTCTTGCAGCAGATCAACATCAACTCGGACTACGTGCCGCCAGCGTCCGAGCAGACGCTGCGGATCGTCGACGAGGAGGTGATCCGCGTCAGCGAGTACGCCAATCGGCTCGCCCATGCGGCTCTTCAAATTCGCAGCGCTCTCAACGCTCGCGACTACTGACCCGGCGCCGGGCACGGTGCTCGGCTTCTCTCATTCAAGGCCAAGGAGGTGCGGCGTGTTGGTGCTTTCCCGGAAGGAAAACGAGGTCGTCGAGATCGCTGGCGGCTGGGTTCGCATCGTGGTCTGCGATATCCGCGGCGACAAGGTCCGCCTCGGGTTTGAGGCGGATAAGAGCGTCGAGATTCACCGCGGCGAGGTGGCCATCAAGATCCGCGAGGAGGGCAAGAAGCGTGACTGACCAGACCAACCAAGCGTCCTTTGAAGAGTGGGCCCTCGTCGAAGTAATGGGCCATCGGCAGTACGCCGGCCGCGTGACCGAGCAGGTCATCGGCGGCGCTTCGTTTGTTCGGGTCGACGTGCCGGCCGTGCCGGCCATCGACGCCAACCATCATGCCCGCCCGGCCTTCACGAAGATCCTCGGCGCCGGGTCGATCTTCTGCCTCACGCCCTGCACGGAGGAAGCCGCCCGGGCGATGGCTGCCCGCATGCGGGTTGAGGCGTGCAGCGTAGTCGCGCTGCCGCCGCCAGTTGATCGAGAGCTGATCGACGACCCGTACCCATACGACGGCCCGGACGAGGGCGACGCGTTTGACGAGCGCCCTTTCTGATCGATCACGCCTTCTCGCGACTCGGAAGCAACACGCAATGAACGAGCAAACCCCAACCAAAGAGCTCTATGCCGCCTTGCAGGCCGCCTCGGCCGACATCGGCATGGCTCACAAGTCCGAGGTCAACTCGCACGATCGGTACAAGTACGCCGACCTCGAGGACTACCTCTCCGCCATTCGGCCAGCGTGCGTCAAGCACGGGCTCTACTGCTACAGCCGACCCGTCGGCGAGCCCCAGTATTTCGACCGAAAGGTCGCCAGCGGCAACGCGGTTCATTCCGTTTGCCGGCTGCAGGTCGAGTCGATTGTCGTTCACCCCGAGTCGAGCGGCGCTCTTGGCGTCACCGCCTGGGGCGAGGGTCAGGATCGGGGCGACAAGGCGATCTACAAGGCGATCACCGGCGGCCGGAAGTACTCGCTCGCGATGCTGTTCGGCATTCACACGACCGACGACGCCGAGAAGGACTCGCCCGAGGAGTCGACGTCGACAACGCCCCAGGCAAGGCCGCCGCAGCCGGCACCCGCCCAGCCGCAGCAG
>JBCDJN010000043.1:0-37961 GCA_039414355.1 Planctomycetota bacterium
CAAGCGGCCACCCACCCGTAGGGCAGGCCCCGCCAGCCACGAAGCCGCGTACGGTACCCGTGGCAGGCAAGGCCAGCCCAACACACAACCCGCGCCGTCGGCAGGCAGGGCCTGCCCTACCATCACTCGCGCCTCACAACTCGCGCCTCCCCATGCTCATCGAACCGTTCGCAAACAACGAACACCACGCCGCGGTCATCGCCGGGTGGCTGCGGGGCGAATGGGAGATCGATCCGCAGGAGACGCGGGGCTTCCTGCCGGCGATGGCGGACCGGCCGGCGGCGCTGGTGGCGTTGATCGACTCGCAACCGGTTGGCGTGCTCGCCTACCGTCGGCGCCAGGAAGCGTTTCAATCGCGGATCGAGCTGTGGGTGAACGTCGTGTTCGTCGCCCCCGAGTTCCGCCGCCAGGGGATCGCCCGAGCGTTGGTCCAGCAAGGGTCCGACCCGGCGTACGTCGCCCCCGCGAAGCAGTTGTTCGCCTACACCGACGTGCCGACCCTCTACGAGCAGTGCGGCTGGCGCCCGCTGATTTACAACGCGGTCTGCCTCGACCTGACGTAGCCGCGCCCGCGCAAGCGGCCACCCACCCGTAGGGCAGGCCCCGCCTGCCACGAAGCCGCGTTCGTTACGCGTGGCAGGCAAGGCCTGCCCTACTCACAACGCGCGCAGCACCTCGAGATTGATCTCGTCCAGGTCGCGCCCCTTCTCCTCGCCCTTGGGCGTTTCCAGATACATCGGCGTCTTGCGGAAGCGGCGGTCGGCCAGCAACCGGCGGAACGGCTCCACCCCCATCTCACCGCGGCCGATGCCCGCGTGGCGGTCGACGCGTGACCCGAGCGGCTTCACGCTGTCATTGAGGTGGAACGCCTTAACCGTTTTGACGCCCACCAACTTGTTAAGCTGCCGCAGGGTGGCTTTGTAATCCTCCTCGCTGGCCATGGCATACCCCGCGGCGAAGGCGTGACACGTGTCGAAGCACACGCCCAGCCGGTCCGGGTCGGCCGCCGCGTCCAGCATGCCGGCGAGTTGCTCGAAGCGCCAGCCGAGGTTGCTCCCCTGGCCGGCCGTGTTCTCCAGCAGCACCCGGGCGCCGACGCCGGTGGTCTGCTTGTGCACCTCGTCCAGCGCCGCCGCAATGCGGGCGATGCCGGCCTCCTCGCTGCTGGTGGTGAACGCGCCGGGGTGAACCACCACAAACGGAATGCTAAGCCGCTCCGCCCGCTGCACCTCGATCACGAGCGCGTCGATCGACTTCTTCCACAGCGCATCGTCCGGCGTCGCCAGGTTGATCAGGTACGAGGCGTGCGAGATGGTGTGGCGGATGCCGGTCTCGGCTAGCGCGTCGGCGAAGCGCTGCACGTCATCGTCGCCAATCGGCTTGGCCCGCCACTGGTTGTTGTTCTTGGTAAACAGCTGAACGCAGTCGCAGCCGGCGGCGTGGGCCGCGTTCACGGCCTTGTAGTAGCCGCCGGCGATGGACATGTGGGCGCCGAGGAGGGACACGGGTTCGGCTCGGGGCAAAGGGGGGAGGCGGGTTGGTATAATCGAGGGCGGCCACGCCGGCAGCGCGGCCGCTTCTGTGCAACAACCTACGACCCAGAGTCCTCCATGCCCAGGCGGCTAGCTCAGCTCATCGCAGTTGCGTTGGTGGTGGTCACCCTGTGCACCACGGCTCCCGCCGCGGAGCGCAACATCATCGTTTACATCACGGACGATCAGTCCACCACCCTCGGCTGCTACGGCGACCCGGTCGCCAAGACGCCGGCGCTCGACTCGCTCGCCGCCGACGGCACGCGCTTCACCCACGCCTTCGCCACTACCGCAAGCTGCAGCGCGAGCCGCAGCGTGGTGCTCTCCGGCCTGCACAATCACAAGAACGGGCAGTACGGCCACCAGCACCACTATCACAAAATGGCGTCGTACCCGGACGTGGTGAGCCTGGCGTTGCCGCGGGTGTTGGCGGGCGCCGGCTATCGGACCGCCCGCATCGGCAAGTACCACGTGGCGCCCGCGCAGGTCTATCATTTCGACCAAGTACTCAAGAGCACCACGCCCGGCGGCGGGCGCAATACCGTGGCGATGGCCGAGGGCTGCCGGGAGTTTATCGAAGATGCGTCCGACGACCGACCGTTCTTCCTCTACGTGGCCACCAACGACCCGCACCGCAGCGGCGGCGTCGATAGGACTTCGCCACGCCGGCTCAAGCCGAACCTGTTTGGCAACAAGCCCAACCGCGGCTTCCACGCCGGCGTGGACGAGGTGTATTACAACCCGGCCGACGTGCCGGTTCCGCCGTTCCTGCCCGATACGCTCGAGACGCGTGAGGAGCTTGCGCAGTATTACCAATCGGTGGCGCGGATCGACCAGGGCGTCGCTCGGTTGGTCGAGGTCTTGAAATCCGCCGGCGTCTTCGACAAGACGCTCATCCTCTTCACCAGCGACCACGGCATGGCGTTTGCCGGGGCGAAGACCAACGTCTACGAGCCCGCCCTGCACGTCCCCTTTATCGTCCGCAACCCGTACGCCGTCCAGCGTGGCACGGTGACCGACGCATTGGTCTCGCACATCGACATCACGCCGTCACTGGTCGACTTCGCCGGCGCGCTGGACAAGGAATCGAACGGGCCGAAGGACTGGGTCGATCCGCGGAAGGTGTGGAAGCAACTCGGCGGCGCCCCGGCGGAGAATCGCAGCGGCGGCCAACGGTTTAACCGTTACCATGGGCGGTCGTGGCTGCCGGTGCTCGACGAACCGACTCGGGAGCATCACAACACGCTCTTTGCGTCGCACACGTTCCATGAGATTACCATGTACTACCCGATGCGGGTGGTGCGGGACCGCCGGTACAAGCTGATCTGGAACCTCGCGTACCCGCTGCCGTACCCCTTCGCGTCCGACCTGTGGGCGGCGTCGAGCTGGCAGGCGCAGTTGGAGAAGGGCCCCAACGCCCCGTACGGCGTGCGGACGGTGGACGGTTATCAGCACCGGCCCGAGTTTGAACTGTTCGACCTGGCCCAAGACCCCGACGAAGCGGTCAACCTGGCCGCCGACCCCCGCCACGCCGCCACGCTGGCCGAGTACCAACGTCGCCTGCGCGATATGCAGCAGCAGCTGGAAGACCCGTGGCGGATGAAGTGGCGCTATGAGTAGGCGTGTCGGCGGAACACTCTCCTCTGGCCGTGGCAGGCAGGCCATCGCCCCCCAACTAGGGCGTTTCTACCCTGTATTGGGCGGCCGTGCCGAGGTATCGTACGACCATTGAGCGATGCGACTGTTGGCGGTTCACCTCGCACCCTTTGAGAGTCGTCGATGCACGGCACATGCCGCTGTCTTGTCGCCGCCGCCGCGACAGCGACGCTCATATTACGCCCGGCGCCGACGCCAGCGGCGGGCTGCGGACGGTGGCCTTAACCGGCCAGCCGACGCCCGGTCAGGAAGCGTGGTCCGCGTTCTACCGATTCTATTTCCCGCACGGCCTTGGCGAAGGGTTCTATAACTGTCCATCCGCGAAGCCGGGGCCCACGCTCAACGATCTCGGCCAGACCGCCTTCTCGGCTGACTGGGGCGGATCGCTCGACTCGGGCATCGCCGGCGGCCGCGGCGTCTGGAGCGAGGGGTACACGGGCAGCCTGCGGTTGGTCGATCGGGTCGACTTTGATACGTCGCCGTACAGTCGCGATATCCCGAACTTTGCGATCTCAAACTCTGGTGGCTTGGCGTGGGTGCACGAGAATCACCTGATGATCGACATCGGCGAGGAGAGCCCGCTGGAGATCAACCCCAATGAGCACATGGCGCCCGACTTCGATCCCCCGTACGAGATTCGCGCCGCGGGTTGGTTGGAGGGAGCCCGCCCGGTGTTTGCAGCGGATGGGTCGGTGGCCTTCGCGGGCACGACCCCGTGGCTGAGACCGCCGAGCCTTGGTGCGTTAACTGGGACCGGCCTCTATCGTTACACGCCGGGCGTGGGCGTCGATATCGTTATCGAGGGCTTGGAGTCCGTCGACGGCGTCGCCGAGTGGGGCGATATCCGCGCGACGGCCGGAGCGCATAGCGGACCGGTGGTCGCTCAACTCGGCCACAACGGAGCACAACTGGTCACGTCAGTCGGTCCGAACACGCATGTCGCCGCCGCCGTTGGCGAGATAGCGCCGGGCACCGACGGTCGAGAGTTCACTTTCCTCAATGCGTCGACAATCAATCAATCGGGCGACATCGCCTTCCGCGGCGAGGTGGATGGGGCACACGGCGTTTGGACCGTGGCGGCCGGTGGCGAGCCCAGTCTTGTCGTTAGCACCGACCACACCGTGCCAGGCGATGAGTTCCGCTTTGCCAACGAGTTCCGCGACTTCGACTACCCTGTGATGAACGACCACGGGCAGGTCGCGTTTTGGGGAGTTGTGGGAGGGGCAACCAAGCCCAACACCGTCTGGAAGACCAGCCGCCAGGGAACGCTCGAGCTGGTGATGGCCAGCGACGATCTGGTGTCGTGGTTGCCAGAGGGTGTGTTCGCGGGCGTCCACTACTCACCGGCAATCAACAACGCGGGTCAGGCTGTCTTTGGCGTTGGCGTCTGGGGCCGCGTGACAACGGGATTCGGCCTGTGGGCGGAGACCGTCGATGGTGACCTGGTGAATGTTGTCCAGGAGGGCGAGTTGCTGGACGTGAGCGACGACCCAAGCTCGCCCGACCTGCGAGAAGTCACCTCGATCGGCTTCAGCCGCGAGGGCTTTAATGACCGCGGTGAGGTGGCGTTCTATGCGACGTTTTTGGACGGCACCGAAGGGGTGTTCGTCTCCAGCGTGGCCGCCGCGCCGCTCTCGGGCGTGGCGGGCGACTACAACAACGATGGGCTGGTGGACGCGGCCGACTTCACCGTTTGGCGTGACGCGCACTCTGCCGGCGTCGAGTGGCTGGCCAACGAGACCGCCTCGCCCGGCGTGACGGACGTGGCCGACTATGCGGCGTGGAAGGCGGCCTTCGCTGCCGCCGCATCTCCCGCCGGCGTGCCCGAACCGGCCGCGTGGTTGACCGTTATGGCGTGCGGCTTAACCGTTAGCCTTCGGCGCCGGCGCTCTTAGATCGGGCCACGCCTGCCGCGGATTGCGGATTCGCTGGGTTCTTGGCAGGCGGGGCCTGCCCTACTCTTGTGGCCGGGGCATGAGCTTCTGCGTGGTTAACAGGAACTTGTCGAACTCGAAGCCGTCTTCGCGCATCGAGAAGCTGATGGTGTGCTCGCCCGGCTCGGGGATGTCCAGGTAGATCTTGCCGGGCACGCCGCCGTGGTTCTCCTTGGTGCGTTGCTTGCTGTCCCAGAACCAGGACCGCTTGCCCTTGGTCCACTGCATGCGGGCGCCGGTGGCGGGCCACTGGCCGTTTAGGCCGACGTGGATGCCGTTGTCCTCGGTGCCGGTGGAGTGGGCCCGCACCCACACGTAGTAGCGGCCCGCCTGGGGGATGGTGACGCGGTAGTCCAGCACGGCCATCTTGCCGGGCGTGCCCATGAAGTTCTCGCCGCTGATCAGCTTGTCGCCGTGCGTGCGGCGGGTGTCGGGCAGGCACTCCAGGTAGGCGCCGCCGCTGGCGGTGGCGTGGTGCGGCGCGTCGCCGTCCGGCCCGTCGAACAGCGCGGCGCCCTCGTGCACCTTGTACCAGCGACGCACGGAGTCCTTGGTTTGCCGCTGATAGTCTTCGGCCTCAACGGTGATGACGATAGGCTCGCCCGCCGCCGCGGGCGACGCCGCGAACGCGAGGACCGCCACCAGCGTGGCGAGGACGAGCGGGGCCAGGACGAGCGGGGCGAGTAGCCGGTGCATGGCGGGTGACTCCAGTTGGGCGGACGAGCAGGCTGACGCGACTACGTTGTTCTACGCCCACGCCCAACGGATCGCGAGCCCCGCGGCTAACGCTGGTCGATCTTCGTAGGTCTCGTCCGCGATTGGCGACGTGTCGACTCGGTCCTCGTCCTCGCCCAGCAAGGCGTAAGCCGCTTCGAGCAGCAGCAGCGGATTGAAACCGTGGCGGTCGCCATGGGCCGGTCAATGGGGGCATCGCTCGTGTCGGGATCGACCGAAGAAGCCGCCGTAACCGCGGGCGGAGCCTCGATCGTCACGCCTCGGCTCGCTTGCGGGGCGATCGATCGGACCAGCGTCGTCGCCCCAACCGCCTGGCCGTAGTTGGCCCGCCAAAGCGCGTAGTCCTCGACGCCAATCACGCCGCTGCCGTCCGCGTCGGCGGCGGCAAAAGGCGTGACCGCCTGGCCGAGCGTGTCTCGCCACACGGTGAAGTCCGCGGTGTCCACCGAACCATCGCGGTTGAAGTCGCCCAGCAGGGCCACGCTGATCACCCGCTCGACGGTTGTCTGTAAACCGCTGTTGTCCGTCGCCACGGCACGCAGCGTGTAGTCGCCCGTGGGCAGGCCGCTGAGCAGCGCGTCTGACTGGCCGATGCCCGCGGCGTTCCACGTCCACGGCTCAAAGTTCTCTTGCCGCACCAACGTGTCTTTCAAAAAGAGTTGCACATTGCTTACGGCGCCGCCGCTGTCGTAGGCGTCAACCTGCACCTCGTGGTCTTGGCCTGGGGTGAGCAGCGCTGGCGGCTGCAGCTCCACAAACCGCGAAATCGGCGGCGGCGATCGGGTTGCCGTTGACGTCAACAAAGTCGGCCGCGTCTAGCGTGACAACGGAACCCGCCGATCCGGCGAAGAAGGCGTGCTTGACCTCGGGCAGGGCGACCGCGGCGTTGGGGTTGCCGGAAGTGATGGGCGTATCGGAGATCATCACGTAGTAGTTGTTCAGCCGGCTCTCGCTGCCGTCGCGGTTGAAGAGCCGCACGCTGGACAGGTCGGCCACCTGCTCCAGGTCTAACTCCCAGAAAGGCGTACGCTCGCCGGGGCCAACGGTGTGGGTCACCGAGTCGTCGCCAAAGTTGCCGGACGTGTTGCCGTCGACGGCGCGGGTGGACGCCCCGCCGCCGCCGCGCGTGGACGACTGCAGGGTAGGTTTGCCGAAGGCCAGGTTGCTGGCCGCCGGCGGTGAGGCGAGCACGTCGATCTCGAACACCTGCGTGGCGGACTCGGCCCCGGCGGTGACGGTGAGTTGGGTGAGGCTGCGGCCCGCTTCGGTGAAGAAGTGCCGCGGCGCGGGTTCGGTGCTGTCAGTGGTTCCGTCGCCGTCAAAGTCCCACGCGTACTGCAAGGGGACGCCGCTGGGCCCGCGGTCGGCGGGGGCGTCAAACCGTACCAGCAGCCGCTCGACGCCCGCCGTGCGTGAGGCCGTGGCGTTGGTGCGGACCGCCTGGTCGATGCCGCTCCCCTCGCCGGTGAAGACAATGCGTTGGATCTTGCCGGTAAAGAGCGACGTGGCCCAAAGGTTGCCGTCCGGCCCGAGCTGCACGTCGACGATGTCTTCGTTCGCACCCAGCTCGCCGAAGACCTGCTCACTTCCATCAGGCCCGGCGAAGTAGAGTGTGCCGGAGCCGATCTCGCTGAAGGAGTACTGCCCGTGGAACTCCGCCGGGTAGTTGTCCGCCGGCGTCGCGTCCGGACGGTAGACGGCGCCGCCGACAATGGCGAAGTAGCTCGCCCCGCCCTTTGGCAGCGCGATGTAGGGCGACTCATAGGCGAACCCGGGCGGCAGTTCCACGTTGCCGTCGCCGTCCAGGTCGCACTCGGCGCCGCGGTTGGTGGCGTTGTCTGCCGTGAACCACGGCCAGCCCAGGTTAAGCACGCTGGAGCCATCGGCACGCAGCACGTTGATCTCCTCGGGACCGTTGTCCGTCACCTCGGCGATGTAGACATCGCCTGTCGGCCGATCGACGATCATCTTCCATGAGTTCTGCACGCCCAGCGACCAGACCTTCGACCGCACACTGTCAGGCTGGCCGGCGTCAAAGAAGGGGTTGTCCGGCACGCCATTTCAGGTTTCCTTGTTGAGCCCGTAGACCTTCGCCCGCGGGTCGTACGGGTCTTGAGCCGCAAGACGGGCGCCAGTCTCGAAGCCGCCGTCGCCCCAGGTGAAGATCAGGTTGCCGTCGTTGTCGAAGTCAATGTCGCTGACGGAGTGCGACCCGCCGACGTGGAAGAAGCCATCGTGCACCACCACCTGACTGCTCATGTCGGCGAGGTTCGGGTCCGCGGCAGACGCGGTCACGCGGATCACTTCACCCAGCGCGTTGTAGCCCTGCGGGTTTGCGGGCGAGGGCGACCGGCTTCCCAGGTCCAGGTCGGACGGGTCAACGGTCGGGTTGAACTCCGGATTGAAGTCGTCTACCTCCTTGGCGTAGTTCAGGTAGACGTAGCCGTTCGTGGCGAAGTCAGGGTCCAGCGTCAGGCTCAGCAGCCCGCGGTCTTGGAACGAGTTGACCCGCCCGCGGATGTCCAGAAACGTGCTCGCGCGGTTGCCCGCCGGGTCGAGCACGGCGACCGTGCCCTCCTTCTCGGCGACAAAGACCCGTCCGTCCGGCGCCACATCGAAGGTGACCGGCTGATTGAGCACGCCGGGCGGGACGAAGGTTTCAAGCTCAAACCCGGTGCTATCTCCGGCGAGCAGCTGCCCCGGCTCAAGCCGCTCGAAACGCATCGTCATTGCCGGCGAGCAGGCGTGTCGAGGCCGCATGGCGATCCAATGCCGTGGTGATGAGAAGCCGGTGGTCGTGAGAAGCTGGGCGGCGTCGCAGCAACGTCCACACCGGGGCTTTTTTCACGCCGGCAACGGTAGGGCAGGCCCAGCCTGCCACGCCTAACGTTGGTTCATCCGAACGCTTGGACCTCATCTGCCTGGGAATCCTGCGATCGAGGTTGCTACGCTGTGCTATGCTTGTCGCCCTCGCCCCAGGCGAGGAGTGCTTAAACCGCCGGTCGCGCAGGCGGGGCCTGCCCTACCCTTTTTTGTCGGACGCGGACTTGACGCATGCCCGACTACCGGCGGTGGTTCGTTCCGGGCGGTTGCTACTTCTTCACGGTCGCTACGCACGGCCGTCGCGCGGTCTTTCGCACCGAGGCGGCCCGGAAACTGCTGGGGGTCTGCTACCGAAGATGCGAGCGGGAATGGCCGTTCGAAACCAAAGCGATTGTGCTCCTGCCGGATCACCTTCACGCGATCTGGCAACTGCCGCCAGGCGATCGCGACTACCCTAGGCGTTGGAGCCGTATCAAGAGCTGGTTCACGCAGGGGTATTTGGCCGCCGGCGGATCCAAAGCGCTCGTGAGCGAGGCTCAGGACCGCGAGGGGCGACGCGGCGTCTGGCAGCCAAGATTCTGGGAGCACACGATCGCCGACGAGGACGATTTCCAATCGCACTTCGGCTACGTGCACTTCAACCCCGTCAAGCACGGCTACGCGAGCCGCGTCCGCGACTGGAAACCCTCCACGTTCCATCGCTGGGTTGCCCGCGGCGTGTACGAACGCGACTGGGGCCGTAGCGAATCGCCGCCCAGCACCGCATCACGGGTGACCGACGCCGGCGAGCCGGTGTAGGGCAGGCCTTGCCTGCCACGCGTAGATGGGCGGGCCTTGGCAGGCGGGGCCTGCCCTACATCAGCTCGCGGCAGGCCGGGCCTGCCCTACTTGATCTCGGCGAGCGCGGCGTCGGTCTTGCTTAGCTCGCCCAGCAGAGCGTCGTCGCCGGGTTGATCTTCTAGGAGGTCGATTAGTTCGTCGCGGGATTGCTTGAGCTTTGCCGCGGCGGCTTCGGGGTTGTTGGCGGCGGCCAGTTGCTCGCCCCAGAAACGGTAGGCCACCGCCAAGTCGCGGCGGAGCTGCGGCGTCAGGCCGTCGCGGACGCGGGTCAGGCTCGCCACCGCGGCTTCGATCTCTTCGAGCGCCGCCGCGCGGTCGCCGGCGCCCGCCAGTTGGCCGGCTAAGTCCATCTGCACGCCCGCCAGGTTGGCGGCGTAGGCCACCACGTCCGGGTTCCGCTCCATCAGCGGACGCAGGCTGTCGGCGGCTTGGCGGTACGCCTCGGCGGCGGCGGCCGGGTCGCCCTCCGACTGCCGGACCAGCGCGATCAACCGCCGCGTCTGCGCCAGCCGGAGGCGTTTCTCGGCGTCGCGGGGCGCGGCCTCGGCAATGGCGGCGAAGCCCCGCTCGGCGCGGGTGGCGGCCTCGAGCGCGGGCTTCAGCTCGCCCAGCGTCAGGTGGGCGCCAGCGGCGTTGTAGTCGCCCTGGGCCAGGTCGCGGCGCAGCGGGTCGTCGGCCGGCGTCTGGTCGGTCACGTGCAGCCGCCGCAGCGATTGGGCGCGCCGCATGCCGCCGAGCGCCGCGGCCGCTTCGCCCTGCTGCAGCCGCACCACGGCCAGGTTCATGATGCTGTTGGCCAGCTCGCGCGCCGCGGCGGCGTCTGCCGAGTCGCTCTCCACCAGCTTCCGGCGAAGCTCCACGGCCTCGGCAAAGGCGTCGGCGGCGGGGGGTAGCTCGCCGAGCTTCTGCCGCACCCGCCCGCGGGCGTTGACGGACCGCGCGAGCGCCCCCAGGGCGTCGCGGTCGCCTTCGGTCGCCAGCGGGCGGAGCAGCTCGATCGACCGATCGAAGCGCGGCGCCGCGTCGGCCGGCGAGTCGATCGCCTCGGTGATCTGGCCCGTGTAGTAATGGGCGAGCGCCACCTCGCGAACCAGCGACGGGTCGTCGGCCCGCTCGCGGAGGAACTTCTGGTAGTAGGCCAACGCCTGCCGCAGCAGCTTGTCTCGCAGCGGCTGCATGCCGGGCTGATTGAGCAGCGTCTGCTCGCTGATGGTGACGTAGTAGTCCTGCACGGCGCGGCGGGCGTCGGCAAAGTTCGCTTCGGCGCGGGCGCGCTCGGTCTCGGCGCGGTCGCGTTGCCGCGCGGCTTCGGTCGCCTCGGCCTTGGCCAGCTCGCGGGCGGCGCTCTCGCTTCGGTAGGCGGAAGTGAGCAACGCCACAGAAACGCCGAGCGTGGCGATGGCCACCGTCGCCGCCGACGCTACGCTGAGCACTAGCCCGCGGTGGTTCCGCGCCCAGCGACCCAAGCGCGCCGGCAGCGGTTCGCGGTAGGCGGTCACCGGCTCGTCGGCGAGGAACCGTTCGACGTCCAGCGCCAGCTCGCCGGCGGTGGCGTAGCGATCGTCGATGCGCAGCGCCATCGCCTTGGTGCAGATCGCTTCCAGCGGCTTGGGCACGGTGCGGCGGCGTTGGCGGGGCGGCGTGATGCGGCCGGCGCGGGCGTCGGCCAGCACCTTGGTCGGCTTCCCCTCGAGCGGTGCGGCGCCGGTGAGCAGGTGGTAGAGCGTGGCGCCCAGGCAGTAAACGTCCGTGGCGGCGCCGAGCAGATCGAGCCGGCCCTCCGCCTGCTCGGGGCTCATGTAGGCGGGCGTGCCGATCATCAGCCCGGCCACGGTGGCGTCTGCCGCGCTGTCGCCGGTAAGGGTGACGGGCGGCGCCTCGGCGGCCGGGCCGCTCAAGCGATGGCCGCTCAGCCGTACGCCCCCTTGCCGCGCCGCCAAGTGGTTCGCCGAGCTGGCGTGGCCTTCGCCCGACGCCTTCGCCAAGCCCCAATCCACCACCAGCGTCTCGCCGTAGTCGCCCAGCATGATGTTGCTGGGCTTGAGGTCGCGGTGCAGCACGCCGCGGGAGTGGGCGTAGTCCAGCGTTTGGCACACGTCGACGAAGCGGGCCAGCAACTGGCGGAACCGCAGCGGCTGCTCGGCGCCCGGCGTCCGCTCGTAGAAGTCGGCGATGGCGTGCTGCAGGTCCTCGCCTCGCACCAGCCGCATGGCGTAGTAGGGACGACCATCGGCGTGGGCGCCCAGGCTGTAAACGGGCACCACGCCGGGGTGCTCCAGGGCGCCGGTGATCTCCGCTTCGCGAACAAACCGCCGACGCTGCTCCGGGTCGTCCGCCCGGTGCGGCAGGATTTCTTTGAGCGCGATCTCCCGCTTCAGTTCGCCGTCGGCCGCCACGGAGACGCGCCCCAGCCCGCCCTGCTGCAAGACCCGCAGCACGCGGAACCGCTGCGAGTCACCCATCGCGTCCAGCGGCTGAGCTTCGGTGGCCAGCGGGTCGCCGGCGCCGCCAGCGTGCGTGGCGTGCGTGCCGTAGCCGTCGGCGGCCTGGGTAAGCTCGGCGTCGGCGGGCGGCTGCGTGGCGAACGAATCGCCGCCCGCAGCGGAAGGCTCCGGTGGCGACGCCCGCTCAACCGGCGTCTTGGCACCCGCGTGGCCTCCGAGAGTCGCCTGGCTTGTTCGCGAGAACTGCGCCTCGATCCCCTCGGCCTGCTCCGCCGATAGCACGCCCTCACTCACCAGCCGATCACGCAGCGACTCGCCCGCCGCCAACCGATCGGCCAGCGCCTGCACGCGCTCCAGCGAGACCAGCCGAAGCTGAATCGCCCGCTGAGCAAATCGCTGATCGGCGGCGTTTGGGAGCTGGAAGGACAGCGGGGGAAGGCCGTTGGCTTTTTGGCGGGTGGCAGTTAGTCCCCTATTCTAGCTGACGAGCAAACAATCGCCGCAATACCGTCAGTTTGCCCGCCTTTCGCCGGTTCAGACGTGTCATGCTGATAGACCGTGACCGGGCTGTTACCCCAAGATCGTCCCCCCCGCCTACCACGACTCCGATCGACCCGATGATCCGCTCCTGCGCGTGCTACGTCGTTGCCTCTATCCTCGCCTGCCTGCTCAGCGTTGCCGCAGGCCGCGCCCAATCGGACCCGTCGCTGTTTGATGTGGTGATCAATCTGCCGCAGGATCAACCGAGCATCAGCGGGAGTATTGGCAACGCGTCGGGGTCATTGACGCCAACGACTCAGCTCAACGTTGCCGACGGAGGACTCGTCGAAGGGCTCTTCAGGGCGTTCGCTGGCAGCGAGGTCAACATCAGCGGCGGCGAAATGAGTTATGGCTTCATCGCATCCGGTGAAAGTGTGATCAACGTCAGCGGCGGCTCAGTGCTCCCTTTCTTCACCGCTTACTCGGGCGTCGTCGTGAACGTCCGCGGCGGAACGTTGGGCCCCTATGCGTTTGCCCTATCGGGCAGCGTGATCAACGTCAGCGGCGGCTCCGTGGGTTCACGCTTGTACGTCGATTCGGGCAGCGTGTTGAACATCAGCGGAGGCTTCGTGAGCGGCCGCCTAGACGCCTTTTCTGGCAGCATCATCAACATCAGAGGCGGAGGCTTGGGGGGTGCTTCTCTCGCCCGGGAAGGCAGTCAGTTCAACATCAGCGGCGGCATCTTGGGAGAGCGTTTCTTTGCCAGTACAGACAGTGTGGTCAGCGTTAGCGGCGGCGCGGTAGGAGACTTCTTCAGCGCCGGCCCCGGTAGCGAAGTGAACATCAGCGGCGGTTCCTTTGGAGAGAGCTTTACCGCATGGGACGGCAGCGTCGTTAACCTGATTGGAACAGAGTTCTCCATCGACGGCGTACTGCTGGACTTGCTCCCGACTGGCGAACCCTTCGAGATTGTCGAGCGTGGCGGTGCGGTGGTGTCCGGCATTCTTTCAGACGGCTCGCCGTTCGACTTCGTCCTCAATGACACATTTGTGTCAGGGCAAGATCGCTTTGAGGTCGAGCCACGCTCACCGTGACCGTCATCCCCGAACCAACCACCACCGCACTCATACTAGCAGCAGGAGCCGGGCTGTTCGCTAACCGCCAGGCCCGAAGAGAGCCCCCGCCCGCTTGACAGCCGCCCCCCCGGCAGCGCTCATGGGGGCTTGCTGAGCAGCCAGTTCGCACAGCCGAAGCCGGGGGGACTTCGCCTTGCAAGATGCCGACACCGTGCCGTTTGAGCCCACGCCCGGCGGCGGGCCGTCGGTGAAGGTGTTTGCCGATCGCAAGCTTTGCTTCTCCACCGAGCTCGCAGGGGTGCTTGAGCTGGGCCGTCAGCGGCAGGACGAGCCGCCGCCGTTCGTCACGCTGCCCACCGCCGAGGGCCGCCGGGCGATTGTCGCCCCGCTCGAAAACCGCCGCGTCTCCCGCCAGCACGCCACGCTGCAGCTCACCTACGACGGCCAGGTGAAGTGCGTCAATCGCAGCACCAGCGCCGAGATCCGCATCGACGGCGGCCACACCATCCCGCCCGGCGGCGAACACACCGCCCGGGCGCCGCTGCTCTTTTCCATGGGCGATAGGCTCGTGCGGATCGAGGAGCCGAGCCCCGACCCGCGGCTGGAGACGCTGCGGCGCCCCACCCTTCCGCCGGGCGTCATCGGGTCTGGGCCGGAACGCTTCCGCGACGTGATCCCCGCTTCGGCAGAGCAAGAGGCGACCGATAAGCTGCTGGCTTGGCTGCGGTCGACGATGGAAGTGTTCCAGAGCGCGGCATCGGCGCCCGACTTCTTGGGCCGCGCGGTGCAGGCGGTGGTTTCGATTGTCGACCTCGACGTGGGCGCCATCGTCGAGCCCGCAGGCGACAGCTGGCGGGTGACGCAAACCGCCTTTGCCGACGGCCGCACGCAGCCCGACGGCTGGGAGCCAAGCCGGCGGATGGTTGACAGCGTGCGCAACCAGAAGACCACCGTCCGCTACCAGCCCAATCTCCGCCCGTTCGGCGCCGAGGCGTCGCAGCCGGACATTATCAGCATGGTCGCCTCGCCCATCCTCGACTCGAAGGGGGAGCTACTCGGCGTGCTGTACGGCGAGCAGCGCTGCCAGCCAGGCGCGACGCCGCCAGCGCATGAAGCTACGCTTCGCGAAGAGGAAGACGACGGCGGCATCGGCGAGCTCGAGGCGACGCTGGTCGAGCTGCTCGCCTCGGGCGTGGCTGCCGGCCTGGCGCGGCTGGAGCAAGAACAGGCGGCGGTGGCGGCGCGGGTCCGCTTCGAACAATTCTTCACGCCCGACCTGGCCCGCCAGCTCCGCGAGGACGACCACCTGCTCGAAGGCCGCGACGCGCTGGTGACGATCCTCTTCTGCGACATCCGCGGCTTCAGCCGCATCACCGAAGCCGCCGGGCCGGAGCAGACGCTCCGGTGGGTTGGCGACGTGATGAGCGAGCTCTCGGAGTGTGTGGTCGAGCAAGAGGGCGTGCTCGTTGACTACCAGGGCGACGGCCTTATGGCCATGTGGGGCGCCCCCGTGGCTCACGAGGACCAAGCCTACCGCGCGTGCCGCGCCGGCCAGCTTATGCTGTGCAAGCTGCCGGGGCTGAACGGTCGCTGGCGGGAGATACTGGGCCGCGAGACCAGGGTGAGCATCGGCATCAACACCGGCGTGGCGCGGGTGGGGAACATTGGGTCGATGCGGAAGTTCAAGTACGGGCCGCTCGGCAACGTGGTGAACCTGGCCGCCCGCGTTCAGACGGCCACCAAGCACGTGGGCGTGGACATGATGCTCACCGGCCAGACGGCTGCGGCGTTGCCCGAGGGCGCCCCGATCCGCAGGCTCTGCAACGCGCAGGTGGTGAACATCAAGGAGCCGGCCACGTTCTACGAGATGCCGGCCGAAGACACGCCCGAGTGGCGGGACATCGCCCGCCGGTACGAGGAGGCGCTCACGCTCGCCACCGAGGGCCAGTACCGCCCGGCAGCCCGAGCGCTGGGCAACCTGGTGGCGTCGCACCCGGACGAGACGCCGTCGCTCAAGCTGCTGGCCCGCGTGGTCGACGCAATGACCGACCCCGACCGGCCGTACGACGAGGTGTGGGAGCTCCGCGAGAAGTAGGGCGATGCTTGGGAGGTGCAGTGATGAGTCGAAGGCGGGCGAAGCGTACAACTCCCGATGTCTACACCTTGATTCACGCGGCAGTGACCGGTAAGCCGGCGGCCGAAGCCCTACTCAAGGGCCATCCTCATCTGTCGGAGTCTCTCACCGGCAGCACGCGTGAGTCGGCACTACACTATGTAGTAATCGAGAACAACCTAGCCGCCGCTAGCGTCCTGCTTGATCTCGGCCTGGCGGTCGATGCTCGCGACTCAAGCAACGCCACACCGCTGAGCTATGCAGCTCGTCTCAACTACCCGGCGTTAGCGGCCCTGCTGCTCTCACGCGGCGCCGATCCGAGTGTGCGAGATGATCTTGATGAGACCCCACTACACAAGGCGTCCCAAAGCGGCGCCATTGAGGTGATTCGGCATCTCCTCGCTGCTGGCGCCGACCGTCGGGCGACATCGTGTCTGGGAGAGACTCCACGTGATGTCGCCCTCCCGAGGCGGCGCACTGAAATCGAGGCACTCTTCGACGCCGACATGCCGGGGCCGAAGGCTAGCTGAACCACCGACCCAAGCCGGACAGGCCCCGGCTCACACCGTCGTCAAGCAGGAATCCCGGCACGCCAACAGGGTCCCCGCGGTCAGCACGATTTGTGGTAGGCAAGGCCTCTCAGATGCGTGTTAGCGCCGCGAGCTGCGACGCAGCCCGGCTAGCATACCAAAGACGACGGGCGCCGCGATCATGGCCGAGGAAAACTCGGGCACGGCGGTGATGGAGAGGTTGTTGAAATAGACGTCAAAGCGGCCATCGCCGCCGGCGGATTCGTTGAAGACGTCGATTCGGGCAATGTTGGTCGCATTCGCCGCGAGCGTTCGGGCGGCGAACGTCTGGTTTGCAAACTCGAACGTGTAGTCACCCGTCGAGGAGTCGAGTGTGAGCGTCAGATCAAAGCCATCGCCGGTGAAGCCAACGCCGGTTTGGGTCACAGCGTTGTCCACCAAGAAGTAGCTGTTGGTGCCACCGCCGGTGAAGTCGAGCTGAGAGACCTGGGCGCCGCTCGAATCGAAGAAACGCACGCCGGCGGATCGACCGCTGTCGATGAACCCGTTGTCGAAACTGAGCGAGATCGAGTCGCCGGCAAGAAACAGGCTACGTCCCATTAGTCCGGTGACGTTAGCGCTGGCCGTGGAGGTTTGACCGCTGTTGGCGTACAGGCCCCACGCCGGGTCACCGGCGCCGGCAGCGGAGCCGTTGGCGTTTGACGCGGAGTTGCCAACGAAGCTGCCGGCGTTCGCCGGGCCGGCCCCGCCCGTGTCCAAAGTCCAAACGTCAACCGTGCCCCCAGCCAGCACATCGTTGGCATCGGGGTTTTGATTCACCTCACTCGACGTCGTGAACGTGCGTACGAGGAACGCGTCGCTGTCCGCGGCAAAGCAGAAAACTAGAACGCTGGCCGCCAAGATGCGGAGGAGTGTCATCACGGATGCTGCACAAGGAGACTTGATAAGGGCGTTCCGCCCGGCAGCGGGCGGAACAACTCAAAAGAATGCCTCGGCGAGGACAGAACTGTCAAGGGTTTTCGCGCGGGTTCTCAGCCGAAAATGGCCGCGGCTTGCCACCGGACCGTCGACGCAAAGTCTTGCCGGGGTTCGACTAACGTGCCATCAGGGTCTCATCAGCCGGCTAGTATTCGTCTGCATCGGACAAGTTCTCGCCGGAAAGCCCGCCCGTGCCCACGCTCGGTAGCCACTGACAGGATTCAGGCCGCTACAGGTCGGCTCACCGTCTAAGTCGCCGGCGGGCCGCATGGTGGAGATGCCTCATCTCTTGCCGGCCCGAGACGGGCCGTCGTCGTCGCAAAGCCAAGCGGGCATAATCCGTGCTTCATCGCTCCTGCGCCGATCACTTGGCGTGTCATCCATTCGGGGGCCCTCGGCATGGACCTTTCCAACGCGATCGGCATCATCACCGGCGCCTCGAGCGGGATTGGCCTCGCCACAACCAAGCTCCTCAGCGACGCCGGCGCCAAGCTGGTGATCACCGCCCGGCGAACTGAGGCGCTCACCAAGCTGGCGAGCGAAGCGAAGACTGAGGTAGAGGTCGTCGCCGGTGACATCGGCGATCCGAGCCTGCCAGACCGACTGGTCGAGCACGCGGTGGCGAAGTTCGGGAAGCTCGACTTCGTCTTCAACAACGCCGGCATCATGCACGTGGGGTCGGTCGACTCACTGGATGATGAGTCGATCACCGCGATGATCCGCGTCAACTTCGAAGCCGCGACGCGGCTCGCTTACGCGGCAGCCAGGCGGTTCAAGCAGCAGGGCCACGGCGACCTGATCACCACTTCGAGCATCCTTGGCGTGAAGGTGCGTCCCATGGTCGGCGCCTACGCCGGGACCAAGTACGCCGTCGAGGCGCTGAGCGAGTCGCTGCGGCTGGAACTCGCCGGCACGGGCGTTCGGGTGATGGTCATCGAGCCGGGATTCACCAAGACCCACCTGCAAGACCACTGGCCAGACAGCCAGAAGGAAGGCCTAAAGCAGATCACTCAGCCGGTGCGACCGGAAGAGATCGCCGGCGCGGTGCGGTTCATGCTGGAGCAGCCGAGCCACGTGGTGATACCCCGATTGCTGATGGTGCCCGTTGAGCAAACGCTGTAGCGGGCAGGATTGGTTGCTCCTGTCCGTGGCAGGCGAGGCGTGAAGTAAGCACAGGTGGTCATTCCCGGATATCTCAGAGGTGCTGCACGATGGCTTACTTCCTCGGAGCGGTCTTCCCGATACTCATGCTCGTGGTCGGAGCCGGGCTCTTGCTACTGGGCATGCTCGATCGCGACGGAAGCGTGCTCACCGCCGGCGCCGTGTTGCTAGCCGGGTTGTTCGTTGGAATGCGAATCGGCAAGTGAGCGGATCCCACGACCCATGACCGCCCGCCGCCGCGTCCTAAAGCACCCACACCGCCAGCGCGAAGCCGATCCCCACAACGTACATGGCCAGCGTGCCCCACGCCGCGACGCGCATGGGCGTGGCGGTGGTTTGCCAGCCGACGTACCAACTGGCCGCCACGGCGAAGAGGAGCTCGCCGATGGCGAAAGCGATGCCGTGGTGCTTGGGGTCCCAGTACGATACCGGGCTGGCGAACCGCCAGTTAGTGAAGGGCAGAAAGTGACGGTGGGCGTCGTCGTGGTGCACCGGCAGGTCGCAC
The DNA here is from genome assembly GCA_039414355.1 of Planctomycetota bacterium. Lineage (GTDB taxonomy): Bacteria > Planctomycetota > Planctomycetia > Pirellulales > Lacipirellulaceae > JBCCQL01. The sequence continues at coordinate 18,808 of JBCDJN010000043.1, forward strand.
GCCATGTGCAGCAGGGCGCTCGCCGAGACGAGCACGCCCAGCCGGAAGCCGGCGAGCTGGCACACGCCAATCAGCAGCACCGCCAGCGGCATGGAGTTGAACCAGTCGAACAGGAGCTGCCAGACGGGGTCGAAGTACAGCTTGCCCCAGATCTCCTGCTCGGCAGCGCCCCGCCACAGCTTCTGGTAGGCGTAGAAGCCAAACATCGGCAGGTCGGGCAGCGCGGCGCCCAAGACCACGGCCGAAACGGCGAGCCAGTCCTTCTCGTCTCGCCAAACCAGCAGGCTCGCGGCGATGTGCGACGGGGTGTTCACAGCGGGGCCTTGGGGCGATGGCGTTGAAGCGGTGCGTGCGCTGGCTCACTCTACCGCGTTTCGTCTTCGTCCGCCGGCGGATCGCGTACCGCGCGGAGGCCGGCGCTCGGTGAGCCCATCGCCTTTGGCTTGGTGAACAGGCCGCCGTGGTAGACCACGATCCACGCCCGGTCGGCGTCCGCCTCGTCGGCGGTCGACAGGTAGATCAGCGGCGCGAACGGGTCCCAGAGCGGCGATTCCTTGTCGGGCGTCACCTCGTAGGGTGCGCGGTCCTTGGCGAAGACGCCGCATGCGTTGCGGTTGCCTCGCGTGAGCGAACGCACGGCCTCTTCGCGCGTGGGCAGCCGCCACACGCCGATCGGTTCCTCCAGCAGCTCGGCGCCGTCTTCGGAGAGATGGGCCGCGATGCGGCGGGCCTGCTGCCAGGTGACAGCGCCCTGCCGGGTCCAGCCCGGCCCGGCAGGCGCCCAGGTGAGGCTCCCGCCGTCGCCGCTCAGGGGAAGCATCCGCGCGCCGCGGTCGCCATCGTCAAAGCGGCCGGCCACCCGCCACGCGGGTTCGGCGCCGCAGACAATCGCTACCGCCAACGGGAGCAGCGCGAGGCGCCGGGCGATTCGGTTCGCTCCCGTCCGTCCGAAGAGCAGCAAACCCGCCGACGGCGATTGGCACGCCGACCAGCATCGCCACCACCTGCCAGCCGAAGTTGGCGCCATCGGCGACGATCAGCCCACCGACGGCCGCGCCCGCGAGCGTCATCAACACGCCGCCCACCTGCGGCCAACGGGCGCCGACGTAGCCGAGCGACGTCAGCACCGCCGCCGGCGACAGGTACGCGGCCGTTTGCAGCAGGCGGCCGATGAGCGTTGGCCGGCGCCAGCCCTCGTGAAACGCTTCAATGGCGCCCCAGAACGCCCAGAAGCCCGCGGCCGCGATGATCAACGCCACCGCCAACCAGTAGGCGGCGTTGCAAGTCCAGCCGGGCAACGTTGGCTCACCCCGCCTTGCGGCGACGCGGCGCCTTGTCAAACCGCACACCGTTCTCGGTGGCCCACGCCTCCCACATCTGGATCATCTGCCGGTAGCGCTCGGGCCGCTCGGCCGCCAGGTTGTTCAGCTCGGTCCGGTCGGTGGGCATGTGGTACAGCTCCCAGCGGTGGCGTTGGTCGCGGACCAGCTTCCAATCGCCCCACCGCATGGCGCCGGTCTTGGAGTGCTCCCAGTACATCGGCTCGGGGTGAAGCGGCTTGGCGCGGGCGGGGTCGGCGGCGGACGCCGTCAGCAGCCTGGTGAGCGGCTTGCCCTGATGCGCCGGCAGGCCCTCCGGGTAGCTGGTGCCGGAGAGGTCGATCGCCGTGGCCATGAAGTCCTGCAGGTGGGCGACGTCGCGGACGAACCCGCCACGCAGCGAAGGGTTCACGCCCGCGGGCCAAGCGGCGATCATCGGCGTGCAGGCGCCGCCCTCGTGCGTGCGGGTCTTGTGCAGACGGAAGGGCGTGTTGCTCGCCAGGCACCACGCCGTGCCCAACCGGACGCCGCCGGTGGTCTCAAGCGGCGGTGTGCGGATCATCGCCTCGTCGCCGCGGCCGAGGATGCCCCCTTCGTGGCACGAGCCGTTGTCCGACAGGAAGAAGATCACCGTGTTCTCGCGCTCGCCGATCGACTCCAGGTGCGCGAGAAGCTTGCCGATGTTCTGATCGATCGAGTCGATGCACCCGGCGTAGGCCGCCATCACGGAGTCGAGACGGTCCTGCTCGTCGGCGGAGAGCGAATCCCACTTCGGCCCTTTGTGCGGCGCGGGCGTGACGTCCTCGCCGAACAGGCCGATCGCTCGCTGCTTGGCCTGCCGCCGCTCCATCAGGGCGTGCCAGCCCTCGCGGTAGCGGCCGCGGTACTTCTGGTAGTCCTCCCACTTGGCGTTGAGCGGCCAGTGCGGGGCGTTGTACGCCAGGTAGAGGAAGAACGGCTTGTCCTCGGCCGCCTTCGCGCCGTCGATGTAGCGGATCGCCTCGTCGGTAAACGCGTCGGTGGCGTACCAATCCTTGGGCGTCTTGACGACCTCGTCATCACGGTAGATGAACCGCCCGCCGCCCGGCTTGAAGTAGTTAACGGCGCCGGCCAAGCATCCGTAGAACTCATCAAAGCCACGCTGCGTGGGCCAAGTCTCCCGGTCGTTAAAGCCAAGGTGCCACTTGCCGGTCATCAGGGTGTGATAGCCCGCGCTGCGCAGCACTTCGGCGATGGTGGCGCAGTCTTGATCAAGGTACCCCTGATACGGCCCCGGTCCGTCCGTGCGGCGTTTCTCGGGCGACTCCGTCATGTGGCCGATGCCCACCTGGTGCGGGTGCAGCCCGGTCATCAGGCTGGCGCGGGTGGGGCAGCAGCGGCCGGAGTTGTGAAACTGTGTGAAGCGCACGCCCTCGGCGGCGAGGCTATCGAGGTTGGGCGTCTCGATCTCGCCGCCGTAGCAGCCGATGTCTGAGTAGCCCATGTCATCGACCATGATCAGGACGATGTTGGGTCGCTCCGGCTCGGCCACGGCCGAAGCGCCAAGCGCAAGGCACAACGCGGCAGCGAGGCCGATCGATACTCGAGCCATAATTGCAACTCCTGCTTGCGTGACGACGGTTCATTCGGCGGAAAAGCGGAACACGGTAGTCGTTTCATAACGTTCACCGGGCCGCAGGATCGTCGACGGGAAGGTTGGCTGGTTCGGGCTGTTGGGGTAGTGCTGCGTCTCCAGGCAGAAACCGCCGCGGTAGACGTAGGTCTTGCCCGACTTGCCCTTCAACCGACCGTCCAGGAAGTTGCCGCAGTAGAACTGCACGCCCGGCTCGGTGGTGAGCACGGTCAGCTTGCGGCCGGTGGTCGGCTCATGGACCTCGGCGGCCACCTCAAGATCGTCGCCGCGGCGGCTGAGCACCCAGTTGTGGTCGTAGCCCAGGCCGTACTCAAGCTGCACGTGGTCGCCGCCGATGTCCCGCCCAATCGGCTTGGCCTTGGTGAAGTCAAACGGCGTGCCCGCCACCGGCGCCAGCTCGCCGGTTGGGATCAAGCCGGCGTCGACCGGCGTGAAGCGGTCGGCGTTGATCATCAGCTCGTGGTCAAGGATCGTGCCCTCGCCCTCGCCCTTCAGATTGAAGTACGTGTGCTGCGTCAGATTGCAGGGCGTCGCCTTGGTGGTGGTGGCGGCGTAGTCGGTGATCAGCTCGCCGTCGCTCGTGAGCTTGTACGTGACCGTGATCGAGAGCTCGCCGGGATAACCCTCCTCGCCGTCCTTGGCGGTGTACGACAGGGCAATCGCGTTGTCCGCGGGGTTCGGCTTGGCGTCCCAGACGACCTTGTCGAAACCGATGACGCCGCCGTGCAGATGGTTCTCGCCGTTGTTCTTGGCAAGCGGGTAGGTCTCGCCGTCGAGCGTGAACTCGCCGAGCGCGATCCGGTTGCCGTACCGCCCCACCACGGCGCCGAAGTACGGCTTGTCGACCGCGTTGATGTAGTCTTCGATCCGGTTGTATCCCAGCGCAACGTCGGCCAGCTTTCCGTCGCGGTCCGGCGTGACGATGGACGTGATGATCGCCCCAAAGTTGGTCACCTTAACCGTTACGCCGGCGGGGCTGGTCAGGGTGTAGAGCTTGATGCTATCGAAGTCTTCGACGGGGATCGGCCCGTCGGCGGTTGTCTGGGCCATGGACTCGACGGGGTTGAAGAGCAGAAGCGTGGCCAGTGCCAGCAGCAGGGCCACGCAACGGGCGCTTGCGTTCATCGCGGTCTCGTCGGAAGGAAAAGGGGGAGCGTGATTGAGCACAATGTAACCGCCGGCCGCCCGCAAAGCCACACGCCTAGGAGAGTCAGACGCCGAACTGGCGGAGCACCATCTCGCAGACGTCGACGTCCGCCAGCGTCTGCTCGACGAACACGCCCCGCTCGCTGGAGAGCATCACGCCGCGTTGCGACTCCTGCCGGGCGGGGGCGCCGTGGGAACCGCGGACCAGCGTGGCGTCCAGCGGCGTCGGGCCCAGGCCGGCGGCGTGCGCCTGCGGGTCGAAGTGCATCTCCACCGGGTCGTAGCCCGGCTTGCGGTGGATGTCCACGGTGCGGGCGAACTTGGGGGCGAGCGCGTCATCGTTCCACCAGTAGTACGCCTGCCAACTGCGGGGCGACGACACGAGGACGACATCGCCCGATCGCTCGTGGTTGATCTCGTACCGCGCTTGCCCGTCGGCGGCGAGCGCTTCGTCCACGCCCTCGTGCGACGTGAACAGGTCGACCACTCTGCTTGCGATCGCGTCGACGCGGTCCTTTACAAACACGTGGCTGAGCTGATGGTCCGCCATCGCCCACGCCGCGCTGCCGGCAAAGTCGATCACCTCACGACCATCGTCGTCAAGCTTCACCGTTAGCAGCCCCGCCTCGCGCAGCACGCGGTTGGGGTAAACGACGTGATCGACGGGCGTGATGGCGTACTCGCTCGCGACGAGCCACAGCACGCGGTCACCGGTGTAGGCGGCCGTGAGACCGTCCACCAGCTTGCCGATCTCGCCGTCCAGTTCACCGCACGCGCGGTGCGCCTCGGCCGAGTCGGGGCCGAACTTCTGGGCGGCGTAGTCAAGGTGCGGCAGGTAAGCGTAGACGAAGCGCGGCCGCTCCCGCCGCACGCACCACACCAGCGACGAGGCGATCCACGCCGTCGACGCGATCTGCGACATCGGCCCCCAGAAGTTCTGCAGCGGGAAGTGACCCAGCTCGTCGCGCAGCTCACCGTACATGGCTTCGGGCTTGGTGTAGCACCACAGGCTCTCGCTGCCGTCCGGGTTGTGGATGGGCGCCGGCGTGCAGACAAAGTCGGCGCCGCATCCCTTGGCGAGCATCGGGAACCACACGGCCGAGGTCAGCTCCGAGTCGTGCTCGTGCAGCCGGTCCCAGACCTGCGGCCGCTGGACCACCTCGTTCCACGCGGTCCACATTTCAACGCCGTGGAGCTTCTCGCCGATCCGATCTCGCCAGAAGAACCCGTTTCCAACAACGCCGTGCTCGGAGGGCGGGGCGCCGGTGGTCATGTTCACCTGCACCGGGCAGGTAACCGCCGGGAAGCTCGCAGCAAGCGGCGCCCGATCACCGGCACGCGCGAGATCGGTCAGCCGCGGCATCCGCGAAAGGTCCTCGCCCCGCAGCCCCGGGATGGAGAGCAGCACAACACGGTCGGCCATTCAATTAACCTCGTTGCGTTGAATGAGTGGGCGGCGTTGAACTAATGAGGAGACTGTGGGGATGTTGGTGATGGGGGAGATGTTGTGACGCAGAACCCATCACCAACATCCCCCTCATCCCCTTACACAGTAAAGCTAAGTCTGCGGCACAAAGCGGCTCATCAGCAGCGTCGGCGGCAGCAGGGCGAAGATCGCGAGACCCCAGAACTGCCCGGCGTAGCCGAAGGCGAGCGCCGCGTCGATGATGATCACACTGGTGATGGCGTTGCCCACCGCCGCCTGCACGGTGCGGGGCGAGGGCTGCAGCACCGCCGCCACGTACCGCCGGCCCACGAGCATGGCGACCACCGCCCAGAGCACCAGCCAGCGGAACTCGGTGATCAGCAGGCCGGGCTCCTCCGCGCGAAGCGGCCAGGCGGCGAGTTGCACCAGGCCGCCCAGCGAGACGCCTATGCTGAGCAGCAGCATCGGCCGGCGGCCGCCCACCGCTTCGTTGCGGGCGAAGTAGGTCAGCCCCATGAAGTACATCGTGAGGCCGAAGACGATGGCGCCGGCCTGGTCGGGCGGTAGCGGCGTGAACGACTTGGGCGCCACCGCCAACGGGACCATCACCAACAGCCCCGCCGCGGCGTTCGCGCCGCGGCACAGTCCCATCACCGGCGGGCCGAAGGGCGTGGCCTTCAGCCGACTGTCGTACAGCAGCACCAGCACGCACAGGACGGCGATCGCCAGCAGCGACGCGCTCGCCTGCGAAACAAACGCCGCCACGGCGCCGCACGCCAGGCCGAGCTTCATCAGCGCGGCGCCGAGCCACGCCGCGGTGGTTCGGCTGATACGCCCCGACGGGATCGGCCGCGTTGGGCGTTCAATCGCGTCGCGCGGAGCGTCGAAGGCGTCGTTGAGCACCATGCCGGCCAGGTAGATCAGCACGCACGCCGCGGTGAGCGGCGCCGCCACTCGCCAGTCCGGCATGGCGCCGGTTGCGACGATCATGCCCATCCACACGTCGGCCACGGCGGTGAGCACGTTGGAGACGCGGAGCAACTCGGCAACCGCCCGAGCGCGCTCGCCGAAGGTCGGCCGGTCGGTCACGCGGTGGCCTCCACCAACGGGCGGAGGTAGGCGAGCGCCTCGGCGGCGGCGGCGTCGGGGTCGTCGCCGTACGGGTAGAGCTCCACCGTCAGCCAGCCGTCGTAGCCGGTGGCGCGGATCGCCTCGATCGTCGCGGCGAAGTCAATCGCGCCGTGCCCGGGGATCAGGTGCTGATGGACCCGCGTCGCCGCGATGTCCTCCAAGTGGTAGTGCACCGTGTGCGGGGCCATCTCGGCGACCCAATCTTGTGGGTCCTCGCTCACGCAGTAGGCGTGGCCGATGTCAAAGTTCAGGCCAACGCACGCCGCGTCCACGCGGTCAATAAACGCCAGGTACTCGCCGAACCGCTCGATCAGCAGCTCCGGCTCCGGTTCGATCAGCAAGCCCACGCCGAGTGCCTCGGCCACTTCCACGCACGGCATCAGCTCTTCGTAGAAGAGGTCGGTCGCCCGCTCGCGCGACTGCCCCTCAAACGCCGGTCCGCCCGGCTCGGTGGTGATGTGCGGGGCGCCGAGGTCTTTGGCGAGTTGCAGCGAACGCTTCGTGTGCTCGCGGCGGATGGCGCGGTAGTGCGGGTCGGGGTCGGTCCAGCTCGGGTGCCAGTACGGCTGCCGCGGGTCGGCGATGGCGTTCATCATGAACGCGTTGATGTTCGAAATAGTCAGCCCGCTGTCGTCCAGCGACCGGCGGATGGCGTCCTTCTGCACGGGCAGCAGCCCGGCCGGCCACGCGTGCGGCACGTCGGCCAGCAGCTCCACGCCGGCGTAGCCCGCCGCGGCGATGCGGCGGAGCGTCTCGTCGATGGGGAAGCTCAGGTAGGCGTTGGAACTGAAGGCGAGTTTCATTGGGGCTCTCGTTGCGGGCGTGAGCCTTCACCTTACGCGGCATCACCGCCCGGCGTCAGCCCTCCGCCGACACGCGGTGTGCGAGAATCGCAATCGCCTTACGGTCGCATTGCGTAAGCAGAAGCGTCGCCTCGTTGTCGCCGGTCGGCTTGAGCTGCTTGCGGAGTGCATGCGGATCGATCGAAACGCCGCGTGACTTGATCTCCAGCCGACCGATCGCTCGCTCGCGCAGCAGCGCGGCGATGGTCTTTGTCCGCAGTGGCGTGACCGCTTGGATGCGGAACTCGGTGAGCAGCGGCGCGGTGATGCCGGGTTTGCCGGTCAGGTAGCCGCCGCTGGAGCTCACGCGCTCAAGCGTGTGACGGTGTGCGATCAGCCCGTCGAGCGACGAGGCGAACGCCGCGGCGTCGGGCTCGTAGATGGACTCGCCGAGCGTGCCTGCGATAGGGGCCGGCGGTTCCGGTTGGCCGAGGACCTCGCCGCGGGGTTCGCCGCGCGGGCCGAGGGCGGCGGCCCGTCGCTCACCCGCCGCCGTGGCGAGGTTGCCGGACCAGACGACCAGTTGCTTGCACTCGCCGCCGCGGCTGATCCACTGCAGCTCACACTCGTCGGCCCAGGCCGGTGGCGGTTCTGCGGCGGGGGCGAGCTTGATGGCCGCGTTCGCGTTGCGTTGGCGCCACGCCTCCAGGACGTGCGTGCCGGGCGAGTGCAGATCAACTCGCGTTGTGCGCCGCCCGGTAGGACGGCGGTCGGGGTCGGCGTGCCAGGCGTCGAACTCCTCAAGCGGCGCCGCGTCGGCGTCGGCGGTCTGGACGCTCACGCCAGTCCGGTCCAACGCGGCGGCGTTGGCGGCGGCGAAGGTCACGGCAACCGGGCACAGGTCGTACCCAACCGCACTGCCGCCGGCGCTCGCCACGAGATCACCGCCGATGCCGCAGCAGAGGTCCGCACGCCGCGCGGCCGACGCGAAACGCTCCGCCTTGTGCGTGGCCACCCACCAATCGGTCGCCTGCTCCAGGCCAACCCGCGTGAAGTACATCCGATCGGCCTTGGGGAACTTCGCCGCGGCACGCCTTCGCAGTTCGACGAGTTCCACCACGGCCGCGGCGCGCTCCGCGCCGGTGTGCTTCCGCAACTGGGCGATGGCTTGATGCGTCGGCCGGCCGGCCACCGAGTCGCACAACGCCTTCGCTTCGTCGCTCACAAGCCAACGCGCGGTTGCTTCGTCGAGCGGCGTGTTGCCATTGATGGCGGGCATGTGCGGATTGTCCCACGCGGAACCATCTCGGCAAACCCGGAGGGCCGTGCGTGTTGTCCCTCGGCGAGAAGTTCGATCGAAGCGGCGCCGCGCCCGCGGTCGAACCCAACGAATACGCGTAGCACTCTCTCGGTCCACCAACCACAAAGCAATCCGCCCATGATAACCCGCACTGTGGTCATGACCGGCGTGCTCGGCGCGGCGGTCGGCGGGCCCTACCTGGTGAGCGAAGGGCCGAAGCACCTGGAGGGCATGAGCTGGCCGGGCGCCGCGACCACCGCGCCGCAGTCCGCGGACGCGTTGATGCCGATGGCGCCGATCGCGATCACGCCGCCCACCGTCACGCCGCTGGATGGCCCCGGCGCGATGGTCTACCAGAGCCCGGCGCCGATTGAAGGCCTGGGCTTTGTCTCGCTGAACGAACTGCTCCGCATGGACATCAACAAGGAGTGGGTCTACATGCGGTGGGCCCGCAAGACGACCGGCCTGGCCGACCCGGAGCTGTTTGGCGTGCGGGCGCCGGTGGTCACGGGGACGGCGATGGCGGACCTCGCGGGATCGGTCTCCTACTACTTCAACGCCGAAGGCCGCGTCGACCGGCTCCGCTTCTACGGCAGCACGGCAGACACCTCGGCGGTGATCCAGATCGCCGCCCAGCGCTTCGGCATGACGCCGCGACCGGCCCCGCCCGGCGAGCAACTGCTGCAGAACGGCGACGGCGACCGTGTGGTGTGCGAGCTCCGCACCCGCCCGGCGCCGGTGCTGTGGGCCACTTCGCCGCACAGCAGTTTTCAGGTGGAGCTCGAAGTGAACCGGCCGGGGACCGATCGCTACGTGGCCACCAAGCAGCTCGTACCGGAGTTGCCGCCCACCGCCGATGCCGCTCCCCGGGAGTCGGCTCGGGTTGCCGAAGCGCCGCAACCGACTGAGCCCGCCACGCCCCAGGCGGCCGAAGCAACCGAAACGGCGCCGCCGGAACAGCCACCTCTCCGCTGGCTGGAAGACGCCAACCGGCCGGCTTATCGGTGGCCGAACTAAGGATGCGGCGTGCGATGGGCGGCGCGCGGCGCTCGTTGGCGATGGCACTCCACTTCGGTGCACTGCCTCGAATCTCGCGCTGACCGTGCTAGCGTCACTTGTTACGCTCCCGCGATGGGTTCGGGCCTTGTTGACATCCGCGTTTGCGAAACGACGCGCCGCCGTTCCGCGCTCAAGCTCGTTCTGAGCGATCTGCCGGCTCAGCAGCGGGCGCCGTTGGTCGAAGCGATGACCGGGCTGCGTGGCGAACCGCTCGGAGCGTTCGACGCGTTGGTTGGCGCCTGGGAACGCGACCGCCTTGTCGCCGCCGCTTGGGCGCAGCCGCAGGCCGGCAAGACCGCGGCCGTGTGGATGCCCAAGTTCGCGGCGTCGCCATCCACGGTCGTCGCGCGGCGGCTGCTCGACCTGGCGATGCTGCGTGCCGACACGGCGGGCGTTTGCCTTTCGCAGGCGATGCTTGAGTCTTTGGACCAACCCGCCGTGTCCGACCTCGAAGCCACCGGCTTCCGCCGCGCCGCGACGCTGGACTACGTGGAATGGGTCGCCGTCGACGATACGGCCGGCGCCCCAACGGCGCCCGTCGGAACGCTCAAGCTCTCCGCTGCTGAGCAGACGCCGCGTGCGGAGCTTGAGCAGCTCGTCGGCCAGACGTATCAGAAGACGCGCGACTGCCCCGAGCTTGAAGGCTTGCGGGATGTGCGTGATGTGCTGCACGGGTATCGCAGCGCGGGCGACAGCGCCGACGAGCTTTGGTGGGTTATCCGAAGCGGCGACTGCGCGGTGGGTGTGCTGTTTCTCACCGAACATACTCGCAGCCGGCAGATGGAGCTGACTTACATGGGGCTGATCCCCCAGTCGCGCGGCCGCGGCTTGGCCAAGCAAGCCGTCGCCGCCGCGCAGCAAACCACGCGTACGCGACGCTGCAAGCAGCTTGTTTTAGCGGTCGATCGAAGAAACGAACCGGCACGCCGCGTCTATCGCAGCGCGGGCTTCCGCGCTTGGGCGGAACGAACGGTTTTCCTTCGCGTGCCGGGTGCATCGCACGGCCCTTGAGCGCGGCGTGGAACAGCTTTTCCACGCGCGGCGCAGCCTTATCGCCATGTTCGAGTTTGGCGTTGCTGATCGCTTTGCCCGAGAATTCGTGTCGCGCCGCGCTGTTCCTGGATTACTTTTCCACCACCCGCCCAGGACGGTTTGACATCGGTGCTAGCACCTCTAGAATCGTCGACCTGGGCAGCGGCAACAGCGTGTCATCGAAACCAACCGCTTGGCTTCGTACGACGCTCAGCTAGTCGCGACGAAGCGCTCCAAGAAGGGGCGTGGCCAAGGCGGGATTCTCCCGCGTGATGAAGAGCAACTGTGACCGTCGCGCTCGCGGTATGCGCAGGAAGGAGCACGCAGGAAGTGATGCGGCATGACGCCATTGCGAAACCCGCCAGTGACCTACGCCAACGGGTCTGCGAAGAGCTTCGGAAAGAAATCGGAGAGCGAAGCTTTCTCACTTGGTTCCAAAAGCGAGCCTCGCTCAGGTTGAGCGGGGAAACGAAGGACAACGTTCTACTTGAAGGACCCGAGGGAAGCCCCACGCTGCACGAAGCAAGCGATGTTGGAGTGGTCGTCCTCGCAACGGGCGCGTTCGAACGCGAGTGCCTTCAAAGCCAGTTCGCCGAGCCGCTCCACGCGGCGTGCGTTGCTGCCGGCATTGCGAGGCCTCGTGTGAGTTTCCGCGTTGATCAGGCGGCGCAGCCGTCGCCCGCGGTGAAGCGTGACGACGCACGAGTCGGCGGGCGCGCCCAAACGGAGCAGGCGGAACCACCCCATGATAACACGAAGCGGAACCGGAAGCCGGCCGTGGCAGGGATGCCCCGACTGGCAAACGTTGCCGACCAGCCGCCAGCCCCCGCGCTCAAAGGGCCTTCGCTGAGCCAACTGATCGTGGGCGAACCAAACGCCACTGGCGCTGCCGTTGTGCATCAAGTCGCCGCCGGCGAGCGGGTGGCTTCGCCGCTGCTCTTGTGGGGCGCCAGCGGAGTGGGCAAGACCCACCTGGTGCGCGGGTTGCGGCAAGAGGTCCGTCGGCACAACCGGCGTGTTCGCGCCCTGTACATCACCGCGGAGCAGTTCTGCACCGCCTTTGTCGAAGCCGTGCAGGCCCGCGGCCTGCCGAGCTTCCGCAACAAGCACCGCGGCGTTGAGCTGCTGATCGTTGACGACGTGCAGTTCCTGAGCGGCAAGACCAAGACCGTCGAGGAGTTGCTCTACACGATCGACACGCTCGCCACGGCGGGCGCCACGATTGTGCTCACCAGCGATCGTCCTCCGGCGGCGCTCGCGCCGCTGAGCCAGGAGCTCGCTTCGCGATTGGCCGGGGGCTTGGCGATTGAGGTTGGCTCGCCGGATCACGGCATGCGGAAGGAGCTGGTCGCCCAACTCGCAGCGACGAGCGGCGAGCCGTTGCCCGAAGCCGTGATCGATGAGATCGCCGCCGGGGTGGTGGGCGGCGCCCGCGAGCTGTCTGGCGTGGTCAATCGGCTGGCGGTCGAAGCCAACCTGCTCGATCGGCAGCCCACGCCAGAGTCGGCCCGCCGCGTGATCGAGCAGACCGGCGCCCACACCACGCCGCAGCTCCGTTTGAGCGACATTCAAACCGCGGTCTGCCGGGTGTTCGGCATCGAGCGGAGCGACCTGCGGGGCGGCAAACGCACCAAGGCGGTTGCCGAGCCGCGGATGCTGGCCATGTGGCTCTCGCGGAAGTACACGCCCGCCGCGTGGAGCGAGATCGGCGCCTACTACGGACGCCGCAGCCACAGCACGGTGATCTCCGCCTGCCGCCGGGTCGACACGCTGCTGGGGCGTTCGGCCGACGTGCACGGCGCCAACGGCAACCGCCGCCTGGAGGATGCGCTCCGGCAGGTCGAGGTCGAACTACGCACCGCGTAGCGGTGGCCGATCGAGCGTCGTCAGCTCAACGCGCGACAAACCACCGACGAAGTCGGCGAAGCACGCGTCGACGACGCCCTGCTCGGCAAGCCCGCGCCAGCCCGCACCGTCGGTCGGCGTTTCGACGTCCGCCGACTTGACTAGCGTCAGCCGCGCGCTGAGCAGCGACGCGATCCGCGCCGCGATGCTGTCGCTCGTTACCGACCATCTGATCGGCAGCGTCGGTCGCGGCAGCGATGGTTCGACTTCGCGGAGGAACCGCCCCGGCATCAGCAGCCGGCAGACGCCGCTTGGCTCACTCGGCGCCGGCGGCCACGCGTCGGTGAGCTCCGCCATCGGCAGCCAACCGGCGACGGCTCGCGCGTTGGCGTCCATCATTCCGATCGCCGCCCAGTGCGCGGCGGCCGGATCGAGCCCCGCGCCGCGATCCAGCTCCCGCAGCCACTCCACAGCGCCGCCGCCGCCGACGATCAAGACTTGGTTCTCGTCGGGCTCGCGTGCACGAATCGCCTCAAGCCAAGCCGGCAACCGCTCGGCCACGTCGTTGCGTCGGAGCAGGCTTCCGCCAAGCTTGATGCAGTGTGTAGCGGGCACGGGGTTGTTGATCACGGCAGCCGCTCCGCCAGCTCCGCCACCGCCCAAGCGGGCGCGCACCGGCTGACCTCTGGACCGAGCCGGTCGCCGAGGGACGCAACCTCGCCGCACCAGCCGCACGCAGCGAGCGCCCGCCGCGCGAGCCACTCACCGTCGCCGCTGACGGTGACCGTCTGCCCCCGCCCGTCGCCCAGCACCCGTCGAACGTCCGAGCCGACGCGTCGCGCGAGCTCGCCGATCACGTGCTCGGCGGCGGTGACCGCGTCTTCGTGGTCGAAGTCGGTCGGGTCCAAGCAGAGCATCCGCGCCATCCTGGCCGAGGCGAAGGCCAGGTCGGCCGGTCGGCCATCGGCGGTCGGCGATTCGGTCGAGGTATCGCCCTCGCCAACCAGCATCGCCGCGTCGCCGGTGGTGGCGAACAACTCGGCGGCCACCGGGCACGCCCGACCCCGGTAGGGCAACGCCGATACGACCGCGCAGAGCGGCGTGCGGCCGACGCCAAAGTACAACAGCTCGCCGTGCATCAGTCGGTCGGTGTCGTCCGGCGGCGGCGTCCGCTCGAGCGTTGCCGGCGCGATGATGTCCGTGGTCGTCGAGCCGATATCGATCAGCAACGACGGGGCGACCGCCCGCGCGAGCGCCGCCCAGTTGCCGGCCGCCACGCGCCGCCAGTCTCCGGTCGCCTCGGCGGCGGAGACGAAGCTCCCTTCGAGCGTGAAGAACCGCGCCTCCGCGGCGCCCGCCTCCAGCACGGCGGCGACGATGTGCGAAACGCCGCGCTGCTTGGTCTCGAAGCAGTCGGCAAGCTCGCCCGTCATGGCGGCCGCCACCGCATCGTGCGGCGGACAATCGGCAAGCAATGAACGGACCGCGTCCGCGAGATCGTTCGGCTGCTGCCAGAGCGCGAACGGGACGCGTGCCGCGAAGCCATCGGTCGTCGCCGCCTTGATCGCGGCGCCGCCGATGTCAAGTCCAATCCACTTCTGCCGACCCGCGTCAGGCATCGCGCACCCTCCCGGTCGCATCAAAGGAAACCGCTTGGCCGGTCGGCGTGACGGTCGCCGCGCGGCCCTCGCACGCGGCGAGCATCACCCCCGCCAGGTTCTCCGCCACCGCGCGGCGGAGGCCGCAATACGAGGTGGTGAGTCGCGGGTTGATCTCGACAAACACGTCCTGACTGCCCGACGCGTCGTCGCCCAAAACTAGGTCAACGCCGGCGTAGCCATGCAGCGGCGGGCACGCGGCGATGGCCTTGAGAGCGAGGCGTTGCGCGCGGGCTTTTAGGTTGCTGTCAACGATCGACTCACCCCCCAAGTAGCCGAGCGTGTCGTCGCTCGCCAGACGCTGCGTCATCGCCGGCGCCGCGACCAGGCCCGCCGGGCCACCGATCACCGCGACGCTGGCCGCCAGCCCGGGCGCCAACGCCTCGACCCGGTGCGGCCCTTCGCCGAGCCGCCGCCAATCTTCGGGCCCACGCACAAGGCGGCAGCCAAGCGAACCCGCGCCGTCAAGCGGCTTCACCACGCACGGGAAACGAAGGTCCACGGGGGGGCGATCGCCGATTGTCTCAGTTGTCCCTCGCGTCGTTGCTACGCCTGACTCGGCGAGCCGGTCGCAGGTCTTGTGCTTGTCGAACGTCGCTTCGATGAATCGGCTCGACGGCGAAATCAGTCGAGTGCCAATCCGCTCCGCTCGACGGGCCGCGTTCAGCAGCACGCCGTCAAACTCGGGCGCGATCAGCAGCGTGGCGTCGCACGCTTGGCATAGGCGATCGAACTCGCGGGCGTGCTCCTCCGGTGACGCGATGCGGACGATGCCAGCGCTCGCCGGCGCGTTACTCGCCAGCCGATCGTCTCGAAGCACCGTAACAGCGACGCCCGCCGCCGCAAGGTCCTCGGCCACGGCGCCGGCCATCGCATCGCCCTCGGGCTTGAGCTTCGCCAGCTCTTCGCCGCTCTCGCCCAGCAGCCCGCCTCCGGTCACCCATTCGTAGACGAACACGCGCATCGGCGGTCGCCGCCACGCGGCGTGTTGCGGTCAGAAAATGCCGAGTTGATCGCGGGCGTCGTCGGTCATGCGGTCGGGCGACCACGGCGGCTGCATCACCAGCTTGATGTCCGCCTCGGAGACGCCTTCCATCTTCTCGACCGCCTCTTTCGACTGGCTCAAGAGCTGCGGCCCGGCCGGGCAGGCGGGGCTGGTCATGGTCATGTCGACCGCCACCTTCGCGTCGCCCGAGTCGTCCGCTTCGCCAACGGTCACCTCGTAGATCAGGCCGAGGTCGACGATGTTGACGAACAGCTCCGGGTCGATGACTTCCTTGAGCGCCTCGCGGACGGCGTCTTCGGCGGGGGGCATGGCTGGAACCTTGTGTGGGGTTGCGTTACACCGGAGTGTAGGAGTGGGCGGCCGCCGGTCCAATCCCTCGCCGGCCCGAACGCTGCGTGGTTAGGAGCCAGTCATGGATCAAAACCCCTTCGCCTCGCCGCAGTGCGACTGGGAGCCACCGCCCCGTCCGCCCGCCGAGCCGGGGCCGCTTTCCGAACGAGAGCTCTTGGCCAGTTGGATCCGCGAGTGGATGGCGGGCGAGCACGACTTCGGCGCCCTCTGCTTCTCCGTCGGGGACGATCTGCCGAATCGCGACCCGGCCGTGCGGTTTGCGGTGCAGGAGTTGGAAGCGATTGAGTCTCGCGACGACGCCCATTCGCCGGCCGGCTGGAAGCGCCTTCGCCGCGTGCTGTTGATGCTCGAGTCTGGGTGCGAAGTGATCGAGCACCGGCAGCGTCGCTGGATGCCGTCGCAGGTGGTCGCTCTCGCGGCGGTCGCCGGTTTGGCGACCGTGCTGTTGACGTCGGGCGTGGGCGTCGCCCTCTGGGTCGCGGGCGGGGTCGGCGCCGCGGTGGCGTGGGCGATCGTCCGGCTGCGTGAGCCGGACGAACCCGTCGAGCCCGAATCACCTTACGAGTCGATCGTGGCGCCGTTCCGCTCAATCGCCCAGCTCCGCGCGGCCTACGCGGCAACGCCAGCGTTTGTCAGCCCACGCGTGATGCGAGAAGCGCCTGAGGAAGGCAATACGCCCGACTTCGGAGCGGCAGTGGCCTTGCTCTTGTTCGCGGCAGTGGCCCCCATGATGGCGGCGCTGTGGCTCGTTTGCCTCGCGGCGCCGGAAGTGCACTCGCGGTATTGCATCACGACGCCGGCGAGCGAAGCGGCCGCCTAACGGGCGCCGCGGCCCATCCGCAGCGTCACTCCGCCAGCCGCACCAAGACCTGGCCGCCTTCGGTCTTCACCTCGTGGGCGATGGTCGCCTTGGTGGCGGGCATGGTGAGAGCGGCGCCGGTGGCGAGGTCAAATTTCGCCCCGTGCCGCGGGCAGGCGATGGACGGTTGATTGGCGTCAACGGGGCCGTCGCTTAGCGGGCCGCCGTCGTGCGTGCAGACATCGTCCAGCGCGTAGAACTTGCCGGCCGCATGGATCAGCACAACGGCTTCGTCGTCAACCTCAACCAGCGTGGACGAGGGGTCGGCGAAGTCGGACTCGGCGCCCACGGGTTGAAAATCGCTCATTGCTGCGGGAGGTCCTGCACTCTCTGAGCGATGGCTTCGCCGAGCGCCTCGCGGACGCTCTCAATAGTGATGCGGTCGAAGACCTGCTGGAAGAATCCGGCGACGATCATCCGCACCGCCTCTTGTCGCGTGAAGCCGCGGGACATGGCGTAGTAGATCATCGTGTCGTCCACGCGTCCGGACGTGCTGCCGTGGGTGCAGCGGACGTCGTCGGCCTCGATCTCCAGGCCGGGGATCGAGTCGGCCCGCGCGGTCTTGGCGAGCATCAGGTTGTCGTTCCGCTGGTAGGCGTCGGTCCGTTGGCCCGCTTCGTCGACCTTGATCATCCCACGCCACACGGTGCGCGAGGTGTCCTGCAGCGCCGCCTTGTACAGCAGGTCGCTGCGACAGAACGGCGCCTCGTGGTGCTGATGCGTGTTGTAGCAGAGGTGCTGCTTCCCTTCGGTGAACATTACGCCGTTCACCTGAGCCTCCGCGTCCTGGCCGGCCAGCGCTACACGCTGATTAACCTTAGCCAGCCGGGCGCCGAGGGCGCCGATGGTCCACTGCAGTTGCCCTTCGCGCTGCACGACCGCCTTCTGATGGGCGAAGTGCCATGTGCGATTGTTCCAGTTCTGAAGGTTCACGTACCGCAGCTTGGCGCCACGCCCGACGACAATCTCAATCGTACCGTTGTGCAGGCCGGCCGCCGCGGGATCGTCGCTTGCGGTCTCCATCAGGAGCGTCGCCTCGGCGCCGTCCTCGACGACGACGATGATCTTGGAGACGTCCGAGGCGCCGGCGCCCGACAAGCGAGAGACCGCGTGCAGCGGCTTCTCCAAGCGGACGCCCTTGGGCACGTAAAGCACCACGCCGCCGGTCCAGCACGCGTCGTTGAGCATTGCAAAGCGGTCGTAGCCGGGGCTTACCACTTCGCGATCGAAGACCTTTTGGAGCGCGTCGCCGTGGGTGGTGACGGCTTCGCTCAGGCCGCCGAAGACCACCCCTTTAGCAGCCAGCGACTCGTCGAGCTCGGAGTTCACGGCCCGGCCGTCGACCGACTCGATTCGCCCGGCGAGCTCCACGCCCTTGGACAGCGACCAGTCGCCGCCGATCGCCTGGCCGGCGTCGCTTGCCGAGGGGGCGAAGCTGTCCAGCTTGAACAGCCGGATGTCGGTGCGCATCCACTCTTCGTCGTTGCGTGCCGGCCAGTTGGCCGATTGGTACGCCTGCCACGACGCCCGCCGGCGGTTGACGAGCCAGTCGGGCTCGGCCGCACGCTCAGCGAGCAGCTCGGCAAACGCGTCTTGGTTAAACTTCCGAGTCGCCACCACGCTGGTCATGTTTCACTCAAACAGGTCATCGACGGGCATCGTCCAGCCGGCCACTGCGGGCTCAGCCTCGGCGGTGTCGCCACGTCGGTAAAGGGTTGGTTCGTTTGGATTCTCAGCTCGGTAAACGCGAACGACGACGTCGCTCAGCAGATCGACATCCCACATCGCTTTGGTTCCCGCTGCGAAGTAATCGGCACGCTTCGCCGCCATTGCTTCCTCAGCGGCGGGCCCGTAACCGTTCTCGCTGCGGACCTCCACCGCGAAGTCCGGGGCCTGCGGCAGGAACTTCATCCCTGAACGCGGACCCGTGTAGTAGGACGCATCGGGCGCGACCGATTTGCGGTTCGGAAGGTCAACCAGGTAGGCAATCGTGTCGCCGTAGGCCCGGTGCCCGTGCTGCTTGGCATGCATCCGGAGGCTAACGAAGACCTCACCGCTCGCGCTACCGGGGTCGTCACCGGTTGGAGCCATCCGCACGATCCTTCCGTCAACAATCTCGGCCTTGCCATCAACCTTGTGAAGCTGGGCGATCAACGCCTCGGTGGTGAGAGCCTCAGTAGTTGACATGGCAAATCGCGTCGACGGTCAGAATGACGGTTGGCTTACCCCACGCTGCCTTCCATCTGCAGCTCGATCAGCCGGTTCATCTCCACGGCGTACTCCATGGGCAGCTCCTTGACGAGCGGCTCGATGAAGCCGGAGACGATCATGCTGCTCGCCTCGGCTTCGCTCAGGCCGCGGCTCATCAGGTAGAAGAGCTGCTCCTCGCCGATCTTGGAGACCGACGCCTCGTGCTCGATCTGAACCTGCTGCTCCTCGACTTCGATGTACGGGTAGGTATCGCTGCGGCTGTCCGGATCAAGGATCAACGCGTCGCAGACCACGTTGCTCTTGGAGTCGATGGCGCCGTCTTCCACCTTGCACAGGCCGCGGTAGCTGCTGCGGCCGCCGTTCTTGCTGATGCTCTTGCTGATGATGCGGCCCGAG
>JBCDJN010000044.1:0-37610 GCA_039414355.1 Planctomycetota bacterium
GCCGCGTTTCTTCAGAAGCAGCAGGGGAAAGCGGCGACGCATCGCAGGCGCACAAGAAGGCCAGAGCGGCTCTCACTCGGCCGCCCCGGCTCCGATTCTAATCCGCGTCGCCTCCCGACCGGAGGGCACGGCTCACTTAGCGCGGCGAGTCACCGGCGCGGCTTCTTCCATCACGGCCGGCTTGTGGCCCGGGCGGTAGAAGCCGACGTTCTCGAGTGCCTTGTAGACCTCTTCGAGTGTCTTCTCGCCGAAGTTCGAGATGCTCAGCAGATCGTCTGGCGAGCAGTGCAGCAGGTCGTTCACCGTGAACACGCCCTTCTCTTCGAGGCAGTTCGTGGTGCGGACCGCGAGGCCGATTTCGGCCGTACTCATCTCGAGCCGCTGTTGAAGGTCTTCCGTCTCGGCCTGAGCCTGATTGAGCGGAACGCGGGTCATCGAGGAGTCCCTCCCTGGGTAATGGAGATGCCAAGCCGCAAATGCGTCAGCAGCGGCTCGGCGGCGACGGGCAGTCACTTGCCCGCGGTCAAACTTCGCGGAGTATAGCGAGTTGGGGCTGACTTTCGCGAACAATCGACAAAATTTCCACAGAATGCTGGCGGTGCTGGCGCTACGCGCTTGCGAAGGCTCGCTCCTTAGACGACGCCGCTGACTGCGCGGCCGGAATCGGCGAGGCGAGTGTCAGCTGTTAGAAGGAGATGAGGGGATGCTGGTGATTGGGGAGATGAGGATTGCCGTTTCCAAAGCGTGCCCTCGGAGTGGGTCGCCAGCCTTATGGGATCGCGATGATCGGCGGCCCCTCGGGCGACATCAACTCGTCGGGGCCAGCGGTCGTTGAGCGCGAGAGGCAAGCCCCGCCGAGCACCCATCCCCCTCATCGCCGACATCCCCACCATCTCCTTCTACGCTCGTTCGTATAAACTGACCGTTACACGGACTGCATCACTCGCGTCGCACGGAGGGATCGCTTGAGTCGGCTGCTAGACAACCTGAACCCCGCTCAGCGTGAGGCGGTGGAGCACGTCGACGGGCCGCTGCTCATCCTGGCCGGCCCCGGCAGCGGCAAGACGCGTGTGGTGACGCACCGCATTGCGAGGCTGATTGAAAGCGGCGTCCACGCCTCGCAGATCCTCGCCCTGACGTTCACCAACAAGGCGGCCGACGAGATGCGGCGCCGCGTGGGCGACCTCTCGCCCGGCCGCAAGCCGTGGGTGAGCACGTTCCACCGCTTCGGCGTTCGGACCCTCCGCGAGCACGCCGACCTGGTCGGCCTACCGCCCGGCTTCACGATCTACGATTCGAGCGACTCCCGCGCTACGCTCAAGCGGGTGCTTGAGGCGGAGCAGATCCAAACGCTGGGCTACACCGCCGACCGCATCGCGGCCGCCATCAGCGGGGCGAAGAACAAGTTGATCGGCCCCGAGGAGTTTCAGCCAACCTCCAGCAGCCCGCTGAGCCGCGTCGTTGCCGAGGCGTACCCGGCTTATCAAGCGCGGATGCGATCGTCGGCCGCCGTCGACTTCGACGACCTGCTGCTGATGGTCGCCCGGCTGCTGCACGACCACCCGGAGGTCCGCTCCACGCTCGACGCCCGCTACCGCTACGTGATGGTGGACGAGTACCAAGACACCAACCGCGTGCAGTACGTCATCCTGCGGGCGCTCTCGCACGACCTGCCGAACTTGGCGGCGACGGGCGACCCGGATCAATCGATCTACGGCTGGCGTGGCGCCGACCTGAACAACATTCTCGAGTTCGAGGCGGACTACCCCGGCGTGAAGGTGGTTCGGCTGGAGCAGAACTACCGCAGCACGAAGAAGATCCTCCGCGTCGCCGACGCGCTGATCGCCCACAACAAGCGGCGCAAGAAGAAGTCGCTGTTCACGGAGAACGACGACGGCGCCGACGTCCGCCTGGTCACGTACGCCGACGGCAACGAGGAAGCCCGCGACATCGCCCAGCAGATCCGCCGCGCGATTGACAATGACCGCCGGGCGAGCGACTTCGCCATCTTCTACCGCACCAACGCGCTCTCGCGGGCGGTCGAGAAAGCGTTGCGTGCCGAGCGGGTGCCGCTGCAGATTGTCCGCGGGCAGGAGTTCTTCCAGCGGAAAGAGATCAAGGACGTGCTGGCGTACTGTCAGCTTGTGTGCAACCCGCGGGACGACGTCGCGCTCGCCCGCGTCATCAACTCCCCGCCCCGCGGAATCGGCAAGAAGACCATCGACCGCATCGATCAGCACGCCTACCGCTACGGCGCGCCGCTGCTGGAAGCGTGCCGCGAGGTGGGGCTGATCGAGGGCATCGCTAAGCGGTCGGCGGCGAGCGTCCTGCGGTTCGTGGAGATCATGCAGCGCATCGCTTCGCACGCCCATGGCAGCGTGGAGGAGGTGATTGGCGCCGTGCTCACCGAGTCCGGCTACCGCGACCACCTCAAAGCGAGCGACGACGACGAGGACGCCGCCCGGCTGGAGAACATCGAAGAACTGCTGACCGACGCCCGGCAGTTTGACGAGCAGCACGACGAAGAGGCCGAAGACGCCCTGGCGCCGCTCGAGGCGTACCTGGAACGCACGTGGCTCGCCGGCGAGACCGACGGCTACGACGGCGACGGCGACAAGGTGACGCTGATGACGCTGCACGCCGCCAAGGGGTTGGAGTTCCCGGAGGTGTACCTCATCGCCGTGGAAGACGGCATCCTGCCGCACGAGCGGAGCCTGGACGACGTCTCGCAGCTCGAAGAGGAGCGGCGGCTGGCGTTCGTCGGCATCACCCGCGCAGAGCGGCGGCTGCAGATCAGCCACGTCGTCCGTCGAGACTTCCGCGGCATGCGACGCATCGCGATCCCCAGCGGGTTCTTGATGGAGATCCCGCGCGACGAGCTCGACGCCCAGCAAGCCGCGTCGCCCGAGCTCGAGCTGATGGGCTGGGACGAGGCCAACGACGCCGACCCGTGGGCCGACAGTGAGCCATCGACGCAGGTCAGCCAGCCCTCCATGACAATCGCCGCGGCGAGCGTCACCACCGGCGCGGCGCTCGAGGCGAGCCAATCCGGCGACGCGGCCAAACCAGCGCCGCGGCCCAAGGCCAACCCTGACGTCTTCGCCCACGGCATGGCCGTCACGCACCCGGAGTACGGGCTCGGCAAGATCGTCACGCTCAGCGGCGCCGGCGCCAAGCGGAAGGCCACCGTCCGCTTCGCCACCTCCGGCGAGCGCCAATTCATGCTGGCCCACAGCCCGCTGCAACCCGCCGGCAAGCGATGAACAAGCAACTGACGGGCAAGCGATGAATGCGGAGCACGTTTATTGCTGCTGCCAGCCGGGCGCCGAGGGTGCGCTCAAGCGGGAGGTCGAAGCCGCTGACGTTGGCTGGCGGTTCGCGTTCTCGCGGCCGGGCTTCGTGACGTTTAAACTGCCGGCGTTGACGCCGATCGAGAAGGTCACCCCGCCGCGTTTGGTGTTCGCCCGGGCGATTGGGGTCTCGCTCGCGAAGATCGGTTCGGCCGAGACCATCAGCAGCGGCGCCGCGGAGGTTTGGCAGACGCCGGCGGTGCAGGAGCTGGTCGCCGAGCACGGGCCGCTCGCCCTGCAGGTGTGGCAGCGCGACGCCGCGGTGCCCGGTCACAACGGCTTTGAACCGGGGCCGACGCCGCTCTCCATCGAAGCTCGGCAGGCGATCGAAGCGGCCGCGCCGGACGGGGCCCTCCGCGACGGCGAGCCCTCGCCCCGCGACACCGGCTGGTGCTTGGCGATCGCGTTAGTCGAGCCCAACCAGTGGTGGATCGGGTGCCACCGACTCGAAGGCCGGATCAGCCGCTGGGCGGGCGGGGTGCCACCGCTGGAGCTGCCGGAGCACGCGGTCTCACGGGCCTACCTGAAGATGAAGGAGTCGCTCCTCTGGGGCCGGCTGCCGGCGGCGAAGGGCGATGAGTGGATCGAGCTGGGCTGCGCCCCCGGCGGCGCCGCTCAGGCGCTGCTGGACGAGGGCATGCGCGTCATCGGCGTCGACCCGGCGGAGGTTGATCCTTCAGTCGAAGAACACCCGCGGTTCGAGCACGTCCGCCACCGCGCGACCGAAGCCCCGCGGCGCCACTTCATGACCGCCCGCTGGCTCGCCGCCGATATCAACGCCGCGCCGCACTACACGCTGGGCGCCGTGGAGTCGGTTGTCACCCACCACACGGCCAACATCCGCGGCTTGGTGGTCACACTCAAGCTGCCCAACTGGAATCTGGCGACGCCCGAGAAGCTGGCCGAGTTGCTCGACCGCGTCCGCGGCTGGGGCTACCGCGACCTTCGGGTCCGGCAGCTCGCCTTCAACCGGCAGGAGCTCTGCGTGGTCGCCCTGCGGAGCCGCGGCCAGCGGCGGCTGCGGCGCTGAGCGGCGGAGGTGGAATCGGCGCCGGTGGAATCGGCGCATCCGCTGCGGCCCGACCCCGCGCAACCGCAATCACCCGACTCGCCTGCCGGTAGGCGAACCGCCGGTGCCGAGACTGACGAAGTCTTGGGGGTATGTCGGTGCTGTCGCTCACGTCGTCGATCCCGCTCCCGGTGTCTGCCGGCGGAGGCCTACGCGCGGACAGTGGTTCGCAGACAAGCGGCACGCAGGCGGCGGGCACAAGACAGCCAATCGATACCGTCGACTTCTCACCCGAGGCGCTCGAAGCGGCGTCGCAGCTTGAAGCCGAGTCCGCGGTCGGTCGAGATGCAAGCGAAACCGAGCCATCTGACGCCGAGTCCCCGGACGAAGCGAGCAGCGAATCGGCCGCCGCCGAAGAAGAGAACGAGAACACCGCCGCGCCGCGCGGCGCCGATGGCGAGCCGCTCTCCGACGCGGAGGTGGAGCAGGTCCGCGAGCTGCAGGCCCGCGACCTCGAGGTGCGTCAGCACGAGCAGGCCCACGTGGCCGCGGGCGGCGCGTACGTGACCTCCGGCCCGAACTACCAGTACCAGCAAGGGCCGGACGGCAAGCGCTACGCGGTGGGCGGCGATGTGGGCATCGATGTCTCGGCCGAAGACACGCCCGAGAAGACCATCGCCAAGGCGCAAGTCGTCCGGCAGGCGGCGCTCGCTCCGGCCGAGCCCTCGGCTCAAGACTTGCGGGTCGCGTCCCAGGCTTCGCAGCTCGAGCAGAAGGCGCGGGCGGAGCTCAGCGCCGAGCGCCGCGCGGAGGCGCAGGGCGACCGCGAAGAGGGCGAAGCGCGTTCGACCGCCGACTCTGCCGATGGCGAAAACGCCACGCCACGCGATTCGTCGCCGAGCTGATCCGACAGAATCTTCGTTTGTTCACGAAGATCCGCGCTCGTCGTCCGTTCTTGCTTGCAACCGGCCCGAATGACGCTCGGCCGGGCTCTTGATTCGCCGGCGGGGGAAACTGCCCAAGCGGGCGGCCGCCGCGTTTGATGCTTGAGCGTGCAAGGGGGTGCGTTACGATGTTGGCCGCACTAGTCCGCCTTGGCCACCGGAAATCCCAAGCCATGCCGCACGACGACGGCTCGCAGTTGGCTGATCGTGGCGACGATTCGCCGCCCGCGGATGAGCACGGCGCGGCCAACGACGTGGCGGAGCACGCCTCAACCGTATCGCCCGAGCGGTCGCTTACGCTCGACCATCCGTCTGCCGGCGAATCCGGGTCGTCGGGCTCGCTGCAGGTCCGTTGCCCCCACTGCTTCGGCCCCGTGGGCTTGGCGCCGGACGCCGAGCTGGTGGACATCGTGTGCCCGAGTTGCGGCAGCTCGTTCAACCTGATCGGAGACGCGGAAACCACGCGCGCCGCCGAGTCGGTGAAGACGATCGCGCAGTTCAAGCTGGTCGAACGCGTGGGGCTTGGCGCCTTTGGCAGCGTTTGGAAGGCGCACGACACGCAGCTCGACCGCACCGTGGCGATCAAGATCCCTCGCAAGGGGCAGTTCGACGAGAAGCAGCAGCGGGACTTCTTCAACGAAGCACAGCACGCCGCCCAGCTGAGCCACCCGGGTATTGTTCCGGTCTACGAGGTGGGGCGCGAGGCGGAGTCGCTCTACATCGTTTGCGAGTTTGTCCGCGGGCTGACGCTCAGCGATTGGCTCACCGGGCAGCAGCCCAGCCAACGCGAGTCGGCGGAGCTTTGCATCCAGGTGGCCGATGCGCTGGAGCATGCCCACGAGCGCGGCGTGGTGCACCGCGACCTGAAGCCCGGCAACATCATGCTGGACGCCGACGGCCGCACGCGGCTCATGGACTTCGGCCTGGCCAAGCGGGACGCGGCGGACGTCACGCTTAGCGTGCAGGGGCAGGTGATGGGCACGCCGGCGTACATGTCGCCCGAGCAGGCCACCGGCGATGGCGCCCGGGCCGACCGACGTAGCGACGTTTACTCGCTGGGCGTGGTGCTCTTCCGCCTGCTGACGGGCGAGCTGCCCTTCCGGGGCAACGTGCGGATGCTGCTTCACCAAGTCGTGAACGACGAGCCACCGAGCCCGCGGAAGCTCAACAGCACCGTTCCCAGGGACCTGGAAACGATCACGCTGAAGTGCTTGGAGAAGTCGCCCGGACGCCGCTACCAGACCGCCAAGGAGGTGGCGGACGAACTGCGGCGGTGGATCGACCATCAGCCCATCACGGCCCGGCCGGTTGGCGCCCCGGTGCGGGCGTGGCGGTGGGGGCAGCGTAATGCGCTCGCCACGCGCTGGATCGCCGCGTTCCTGCTGCTGAGTGTCGCCTCGGTGGCGGGGCTGGCTTCGCTGTACTTCTCCGCCGAGCGAGCACGCCAAGCGGAGGCGGAGCTCCGCCGCCAAACCGCCCAGCTCAGGGAAGAGGCAGAGACGGCCCGGGCCGTCGCCGAAGAGGCGGCTGCTGAGGCTCAAAACGCGGCGTTCGCCGCCAAGCGAGCCCAAGCCGCCGAAGCCGAAGCACTAAGGCAGGAGAAGATCAGGCGGGAAAAACAGGACTTCACCAACCGAGTGTTGGCCGCGACCAACGAAGAGCTCCAAGCGTCGCTCGACGAGGTTGCCTGCCTGCGAAAAGTGGTTCTCGATTCGATCGCGCGCATCGAGAAGATGCAGGGCGAGGTGACCGACCCGAAGTCTGCGGGCTTCCTGTTTGCCCAAAGCCAACGGCTGCGGGATGAACTGGGAGGGGACGCGGCCTCCGGCGCCTCGGACCAAGAGTCGGGCGTTCGGACTCGCTCGGCAGTTATCCCGCCGCCGTCCACCGATGGCGGCACGAAACCAGCGCCGACGCGGCAGCCTCAGTCGATAGCGCGGGCGCCGACGCCGACGGCGAGTTCCGAATCGGCGGCGCGGCCCACGCCGTCCACGCTGGAGAAACCGATTCTCCCATTGGTTCCGCGCAGCAACGCCACGACAACCGCGCCAAAATTGGGCGGCAGCCTGCAGGGTAGTCTGCGTGGCGACCAGTACAGCGGTCGGGGGAATCGCGGCGGGCGGGGCAGGCGTGGATACTCCGGCTCGTCGGCCGCACCCAGCTACAAGTCTCGGGCGGAGACGGCATCGCCCGACTCCCCGCCGAAGCCGACATTCTCGTCGCGCGAGCCACGCCCCTCGCTGCCGAAAGCGAGATCGACAGCAACGCCGCAACTCGACCAGGTGCTCAAGGACCTGAAGCGTGTCGCTGAGGCGTTACCGGCGACGGATGACGAGTAGGCGCTTGCTACTCTGAGGGCGTCGGCGTCTCGGCCGGCGTGGCGAAGGCGCTCGCCGCGCACGAGCCGAACCAGACGAAGGTGGCCGCGAGCAGCGTGGCCTTGGCGGTGTCGAGCTCCAAGCCGCCGGTCACGTACAGGAGCGGCGCCACGACCGTGGCGGCGATTGCGATCGCGCCGATGCCTTTGGCAATGAGGTTCATACGGCTTCTCCTTCGGGCTCTGCGGCGGGCTGCAAAGCCTTGCTAAGCACTAGGTACAACACGCCGCACGCCAGCCACGCTGGGATGACGCAGTAGGTTGCGTCGACGCCCTGCTGGAAGATCAAGTACAGGCCAACCGCCACCGGCGCCAGCCACGCGACGAGCACCGCGACGTTGAACTGCATGCCCGATGCAAACGCGATCTCCGGCCGCAAGCCGAACCGCTTCATCAGGTAGTGATCCACAAACAGCACGGCCCCCATGGGGCCGAGCACCGTTGCGTACTTTCCGACAAAGCCGAGGAGCTCGTAAGCCAGCGCAGGAAAAGCGCCCGCCAGCGTCGCCACGGTCCCGGCCACCAGCGTCATCGCCACGCGTGAGCTGCCCGGCAGCACGCCTTGGAAGGCAAGCCCCGCGCGGTAGATGGTGGGGTTGGCGGTGGTCCAGCCGGCGATCACCACGCACAAGATCCCGGTCCACCCCAGAGCGCCCCATGCCAGCAGGCCGGGGTTGGCGGTGGAGTCTTGCGAGAGCTTGATCTGCGCGGCCAGCAGCAGCCCGGCGGCGATCCACGCCATGTAGTGGCCCAGGAACATGCCGATCGCCGGCGCCCAGCCGCTGGAGGCGTGCCGCGCGAAGCGGAAGATCGAAAGGTCCGCCATGCCGAGGTGCATGGCGCCGTTGCAGACCCACCCGAAGAGCACAATCTGCCAAAAGCTAAAGGTGGACGGCGTCTTGCCTTCGGCCTCGAGCTCGGCGGCGACGAACGCGATGGCCTGATCCCAGTAGGCCCCGTCGACCAGTTGCGACAAGCTGGTGACCTCCATCTGACCGATCGAGGCGATGCCCGCCGCGGCGAAGACGGCGATCATCCACGGCGCCGCGAGGTTCGCCGCCCGGGCAACGGTGGTGTACCCCGCCGCGGCGACTACGGTGATCACCAAGCCAACGGCAAGCACGATGGCCGTGAACGAGTTCTCGCCGAGAGAGAAGACGTTCTTCGGCACTTCGTAATCCACGCCGAACGGCACGCCGACGGCGCTCGCCGAGACCGTGATCATGGCGCCCGCCAGGAAGCAGAACAGCACGCCGTTGACCACGTTGTAGAACTTGACCAGCCCGCCGCCGGCGATCCGCTCAAGCTGGTAGTAGAGCGTGAGCCGCCGGCTCATGGCGATCGGCGTCACCAGGTAGCGCCAGGTGAGCACCGCCAGGATGTTGCCCACCAGCAGACCGATCACCAGGTCCCGCAGGCTGGCGCCGGCGCCCAGGAAGAGCGGGCCGATCATGAACTCCGTGCCTGCGCAGTGCTCGCCGGCGTACATGCCCCAGAACTTGCCGGGGCCCAGCAGGCTGGAGTCGGGCGCCGGCTCGCGTTCGTACTCGCCGCCGGAGGACTCTTGGTTGTCGTCCATCGATTCATCTGTTGGGGAAGAGATCGCCGCGGCAAACGGTCGCGGGGAAGCAAGACGGTGTCACTCGCGGGCGGCCAGCACCTTCGATTCGTACTCGCGCACCGCCGGCATCAGCTCGGCCTCGGTCGGGGCGTTGCGGGTCTCGCAGTAGTAGTCCCACACCGCGCCCACCGGCGAGAGCTTCAAGCGCTCCTGCATCGCCAGCCGGCCGGTGAAGTCGCCCTCGTGTTCAAGCCGCAGCAGCTCGGCCGTGGGCTCTAGCAGCGCCGCGAGCAACGCCTTGCGCGTAGCCCGCGTGCCGATCGCCCACGCCGCGATGCGGTTGATGCTCGCGTCGAAGAAGTCCAGGCCAACGTGCGTGCGGCCCAGGTAGTCGCCCCGCACCAGTTGCTGGGCGATCGCCAGCAGCTCGTCGCTGTGCACCACCACGTGGTCGCTGTCCCACCGCACGCCGCGGCTCACGTGGAGCAGCACGCGGTCCAGGTGGCAGAAGACGGCCGAGAGCTTGTCCGAAACAACTTCCGTCGGGTGGAAGTGGCCCGTGTCCAGGCAGAGCACCTTTCCGCGGCGGATGGCGTAGCCCAGGTAGAACTCGTGCGAGCCGGCCACGTAGCTCTCCGACCCGATGCCGAACAGCTTGGACTCAACCGCGTCGAGGTTGTGCTTGGGGTTAAGCTCTTCGGAGAACACCGCGTCGAGCGACGCGGCGAGGCGTTCGCGTGGCGCGCGGCGGTCGACCGGCGTGTCCTTGTACCCGTCTGGGATCCAAACGTTGGTCACGCACGGCGAGCCGGTCGCCTTGCCCATGGCGGCGCCGATCCGCCGGCTCGCGGCGCCGTGCTCAACCCAGAAGTTGCGGATGGCGTCGTCCGGGTGCGTGAGCGTGAAGCCGTCGGCGGCCTTTGGGTGGGCGAAGAACGTGGGGTTGAAGTCCAGGCCCAGGCCGCCCGCCTTCGCCCAGTCGATCCAGCGGGAGAAGTGGTCGGCCGTGAGGTCGGTCCGCTCAACCGGCTGGCCGCCCGTCTCGGCGTAGAACGCGTGCAGGTTGAGCCGGTGCGGGCCGGGCATGAGCCCGAGCGCGGCGTCGAGGTCGGCCCGCAGCTCGTCGGGAGTTCGCGCACGGCCGGGGTAGCCGCCCGTGACCGCCAGCCCTCCGCCGAGCTCTTCGCCGCTGGCCTCAAAGCCGCCAACGTCGTCGCCCTGCCAGCAGTGGAGCGAGATGGGGACCGTGTCCAGCCGCTCGAGAGCGGCCTCGGCGTTGACGCCGAGTTCCGCGAGCTGCTCGGCGGCGAGTCCGTAAGCTTGTTCAGTGCTGGGCATGATTCGGCTGGGGATGATCCGTTTCAGGAGTGCGTGAGGAGCCGGGCGAAGCGCTCGCGGGTGGCGTCGGAGGCGATGGGGTCGTTGCCGGCGGGGGCCTCGACCGTCACCACATCGAACGAGTCGCGCACGACTTGCCGGATGGCCGCCAAATCGGGCAGCCGGCCGAGCCCCACCGCCTGCATCAGCACGTTGCCAATGGTGGTGGCCTCTACCGGCCCCGCCGTGACGTGGCGGCCCGTTGCTGCGGCGGCGAGGCGGTTGAGCAGCTCGTTCTGAACGCCGCCGCCAACGATGTGCAGCGTGTCGAGCTGCCGACCAACGATGGGGCCGATGTTATCCAGCGTGTGCCGGTAGCTGAGCGCCAGGCTCTCAAGGCAGCAGCGGGCCAACGCGCCGGGCGACTCCGGTTCAGGCTGCCCGGTCTCTTTCGCGTAGCCCTTCAGGCGGGAGACAATGGGCCCGGGCGAGGCGAAGCGGCTGTCGTCCGGATTGACCAGGGTGACTAGCGGCGTGGCCTCCTCCGCGTCCGCGACCAAGTGATCGAACCCGAGCGAGGGGTCGTGCTCGGCCAGTTCGGCGCGGAGCAACTGGATGGGCCACAGGCCAGAGATGTTCTTCAGCAGCCGGTAGGTGCTCAGCGGGCCGCGCTCGTGGGTGAGCGGCGCCTCGCGGGCGGCGGGGGTAAGCACCGGCTCGGTGGCTTCGACACCAACCAGGGACCAAGTGCCGCTGGAGAGGTACGCCCAATCGTCCCCCCCCATCGCCGGCGCGGCGACGACCGCCGACGCGGTGTCGTGGGCGGCGGGCGTGACGACGCGCAACGTCGCCGGCGCCCCGGTGTGCTCGGCGACCTCCGGTAGCAGAGCGCCGAGGTCGGTCCCCGGCTGAACGAGCGGCGCTAGGACATCGGTTGGCAGCCCGAGACGATTCAGCAGCTCGGTGTCCCACTCGCCCGTTTCGGCGGTGAGCATCGACGTGGTCGACGCAATAGTGTGCTCGGTCGCCTGCTCGCCGCTCAGCCAGTAGTGCAACAGGTCGGGCAGCAGCAGCACCCGCCCGGTCGACTCCAGCAGCCGTGGCTCGGCCGCGTGCGACGCGGCGAGTTGGAAGATGGTATTGAACGGCATCCGCTGGATGCCGGTCCGCTGGTAGAGCTGATCGAAGCCGCCGAGCTTCTCGATCACCGCTTCGGCGGCGGGCTCATTGCGTGGGTCGCGGTAGCAGTGCGCCAGGCTCAGCAGTTCGCCCTGCTCGCCAACGGCGACCCAGTCGACGCCCCAGGTGTCGACGCCGATCGATCGCAGGTCGACCTTCTGCTCCTTGCACCAAGCGGACGCCTTCGCCAATCCGGCGAGCGTCTCCCGCCAGATCCCCGTCAGGTCCCACACGGGGCCGGTGGGCGTGGGGCAGGGCACGTGGGCGAAGCGGTGCACCTCTTCCAGCGTGAGCCGGCCGGCGTCGGCATCGAAAACGCCGACAATCGCCCGGCCGGAAGACGCTCCAAGGTCGATCGCTAGGTAGGCTTCGGGCATGGGTTTAGGGCCGGCGGCGAGCGATCACTGACCCGCGCGGAGCCGGTTGTGTTCCGATGCGAATCCAGCGGTCGGCGCCCATGACGGGGAGACGCGCTGCTGCGGGTGGCCGGGGCGACTCGCTGTGGGAATGAGTGGAAAAGGTTGGCGTTCGTGCCAAAATAGACAATATTCCACACACGATGTCGAGTCCCCACGCACAAAACCACAGCCACGCCGTCCTGTGAGTGCCTCCTCACCAACCGCCCCGCGCCTGCCACGCACCCGGCAGCTTGAGATCCTGGCGGAGCTTGAGCGGACCGGCGCCGTTCGCGTGGCGCCGCTGGCGAGCCGCTTTGGCGTGGCCGAGGAGACCATCCGCCGCGATCTGGACAAGCTGGGCGCCGAGGGGCTGCTGACCCGCACGCACGGCGGCGCCGTGGGCCTGAGCGTCGATCCCACCGATCAGCCGGTCGGCGTTCGCCGCACCACCAACGCCGCCCAGAAACGCCGCATCGCCCGGCGAGCGGCCGCCCAGATTGAGCCGGGCGACGTGATCAGCCTCGATGCGTCGACCACCGCCCTGGAGCTGGCTTGCCTGCTGGAAGAGGGCCCGCTGACCGTGGTGACCAACGGGCTGGATGCGGCGAGGGTGCTGGCGGATCGCTCGGAGGTTCGCGTGATCGTTGTCGGCGGCGACCTTGATTCGGTGTCGCTCTGCACGACCGGCCCGGTCGCCGAGGCCGACATCCGCCGCTTCGCGATCCACAAGGCGTTCTTCTCGGCCAAGGCGGTCGACCCACGCCGCGGCTGCAGCGAAGTCTCAACCGACCACGGCGCCGTGAAGCGGGCAATGATCGACGCCTCCGACTACCGCTGCCTGTTGGCGGATAGCTCGAAGCTGGGCGTCCGCTCGATGGCGTTCTTTGCCGAAGTGGGCGAGCTCGATCTGATCATCACCGACGCCGATGCCGCAGAAAAGCCGCTCGCCGCGCTAGCGGGCGCCGGCGCCACGGTCACCATCAACTAGGCGGCCGAAGCACACAGGCGTCTGGTCAGCCCGCTTGGGGCGCCTCGGGCGCCTTGGCCAGCAGCGGCAGCCGGGAGCGATCGGAGACCACGACGCCGCCGGGCGGCTCAACGGTGATGGCGAACAAGGTCGCCTCAGCGACGGGCACGCGGAGGTCGATCGGCACGATCACCTCGTCCTGCCCGGCGGGGATGTCGAACACCCCGCCATCGACTGGATAGCGCTCGTCTCGCTCGGCGTCGAACACCCAGAGCTGGTACTGCTCCTTCATGGCGTCGTTGACCGCCAAGCCGCTGAAGACCATGTAGCCCTGCTGCTCCTCGGCACTCCAAACAACGCGGCCTGACGCGCCCTCGGCGGCGGGGTCGTCGGTGGTGGCCCACTCCCACGTCACCGTGTCGGCGGCTTCGTCGATTGCGGCCTGAGCAACAGCCACCGGTGAGGCGGCATCACCATTGCCATCGCTAGGGCGTCCGAACAGGAACCCGAGCAGCAAGCTGGCTGCGATCGCGACCAGCCACGGCAGCGGGTTGCGTCCGTCGGCCGGTGCTTCGGTCACTGCGGGAGCATTGTCAGCGAGCTGCGTCGTGGCGGCGGGCGCGATAGCGGCGGCGGTCGCCGTTGCCGCAGGGAACGCTTCGAGCAGCTTCGATCGCAGCGAGCCGGGGAGCGTCTCGGTTTCCAGCGGCGACGAAGCGAGGAAGTATGTCGCCGCGATTTGGTCGAAGTCGCTGAACTCAGCCGAGAGGTGGTCGGCAGTCAGGTCATCGGCATGGTCGGGCCCGAACACGGCGCGGTCGCAGTGGAGATCGTCGCTCGGCATGGGAGAAGGTTGATTGCTCATACAGTCCCCCTTTCCGATGCTTGGGTTCGATCGTCCGGTGAGCCGACGCCGACCAGCTCTTTCAGCTTAGCCATGCCCCGGCGGGCGTGCGACTTAACGGTTCCCAGCGGCCAGCCGGTGAGCTCGGCGATGGTGGATTGGCTGAGGCCCTCGCAGATGGCCAGGTCGAGCACGCGGCGTTGCTCGCCGCTTAGTTGGTCCATGCACGCCCGCACGCGGGCGACTTCTTCGTTGATTTCGATTTGCGGCGCCGGAGGCGATGGCGCCGTTGCCTCGTCCACCGCGTCGCCACCCGCAGACTCGGGGGCCTTCTTGCGGCGGAGGATGTCGATCAGCCGCCGTCGGCAGATCATGGTGATAAATGTCGCCTCGGAAGCGACCGACTCGTCGAACCTGCCCGCGTTCTTCCAGACGGCGACGAAGACTTCCTGCGTCGCGTCTTCCGCGTCGGCCGCGGTGGCGGAGTAGCGGCGGGCGAGCGACCAGACAAGGCCGCCGTACCGGTCGAGGCACTCCTCAACGGCGCCGGCGTCGCCGGCTGCAATTCGCGGAAGAACTGGCGAAGGCAAGGCGGCCGCCCTGAGCTTGCGTTGAGTGACAAAGGACGGGCCCGCGGTTGCGGGCCCGTCCAAAGTTAGCAAACTGCCGGTCAAGGTAACAACCATCGGTTGGGTTGCGGTTGACAGTCTCAGCCGGACTTACGGCAGGATGACCGAGTCGATGACGTGGATCACACCGTTGGCGACCTCGACGTCGGTCTTCACAACCTGAGCCTTGTCGATGAATACCTTGCCTTCGTCGACCTTGACCGTGACGCTCTCGCCTTCGAGCAGCGTGTCGGCGCTCGTGACCTTCACCACGTCGGCGGCCATCACTTTGCCGGGCACCACGTGATACAGCAGGATGTTGGTCAGCTTCTGCTTGTTCTCGGGCTTCAGCAGCTCTTCAACCGTGCCCTCGGGCAGCTTGGCGAAGGCGTCGTTCGTGGGGGCGAACACGGTGAACGGGCCTTCGCCCTTCAAAGCACCAACCAGATCGGCGGCCTTCACCGCGGCGACCAGAGTCGAGAAATCCTTGAGGCTGGCGGCTGTGTCAACAATGTCCTTCGGCTTGTCTTCAGCCTTGAA
This sequence comes from Planctomycetota bacterium, assembly GCA_039414355.1. GTDB lineage: Bacteria > Planctomycetota > Planctomycetia > Pirellulales > Lacipirellulaceae > JBCCQL01. The sequence goes on from JBCDJN010000044.1 coordinate 15,095, forward strand.
GACCACGGCGTGCGTCTCGGCCTGGGCCGCCATAGAGGGGCAAGGCGAGTTGCAAGTTTCGCCGGCGAAGGCGGGCAGGGCCGTCATGGCGGCGGCGGCAAAAGCGAGAGCGAACTTCATCGGTCGGTTCCTTCAAGCAAGTCGTTAGAGAAAGCGGTGAAATGGGAATCTCGTCACGATCGTGAGCGAGGCCGGAAACGTCTTGTCTGGCCTGTTGCGAGTAGCTTTCGGCGACCACTGACGGCTGGATGCACGATTTGGCCGTTTTTGCAGATCCGCTGCCGGTTGGGGCTGGTTGAGGGGCCGCCGCCGGCCCGGTATACTCTTGGCGTCGCCTTCGCCGACGTGGCGTAAGGCATTGTCACGAAAAGACTTGCTTCCCGGCCCGACGCCATGCAACGCACACTTGTGCTGCTCAAACCCGACTGTGTTCAACGCCGCCTGATGGGGCAGATTATTTCCCGATTCGAGGCGAAGGGCCTCAGCTTTGTGGCGATGAAGCTGATGCGGATCACGCCCGATCTCGCCAAGCAGCACTACGCCGAGCACAAGGACAAAGCGTGGTACCCCACGCTCGAGGCCTTCATCACCGGCGGCCCAATCGTGGCGGCCGTGATCGAAGGCGTGGACGCCATTGCCGTGGTCCGCACGATGCTGGGCGCCACCAACGGACGCGAAGCGGCGCCGGGCACCATCCGCGGCGACTTCAGCTCCAGCCGCCAGATGAACCTCGTGCACGGCTCCGACGGCCCCGAAGCCGCCGACCGCGAGATCGCCCTCTACTTCCAGCCCGAAGAGTTCTGCGACGACGAGCCAACGATCGGCAAGTGGCTCCGCGCGGCAGACGAAAGCTGAGGCGGAGTTACTTGTCAGGGGTCAGGGATCAGGGGTCAGGGAGCAATTGTCAGGCTTCAGGAGGCGGAAGTCACCGAGCCCTGAAGCCTGAGGCCTGACACCCGAAGCCTGCCCACGGCGACCGTGGGAGTCCTGCAGACTCCGGACTCCCGACCGCCCACGTGGTACAGTGCGGCCAGGGGCTAACTACGCACCGAGTCGCAAACCATGTCTGCTCCGTTCTGCCGGGCGAGCGTCGTCGTGCTCGCGCTTGCCTCGGCTGCTTCGCCCGCCTGTGCCGCCTTCTTCGGCAGCGGCGAGGACCAGTTCTCGATTGAGTTCGTCCCGATCGGTTCGCCGGGCAACTCGTTCGATCAACGAGGGGCGCCGCGGTTCTCCGGATCGGTCGCCTACGAGTACTCCATCGCCAAGTTCGAGGTCAGCGAGCGGGCAGTCCGCGCCGCCAACGAGCTGGGCGGCCTCGGCATCACGCTCGACGAGCGAGGCCCCGACAAGCCGGCGACGAGCGTGACGTGGATCGAAGCCGCCCGGTTCGTCAACTGGCTGAACGAAGACCGGGGGTTCTTCCCGGCGTACAAGTTCACGGAGATCGCCACCCCGATCGACCCGCGGCAGCCCACCTCCGAGTTCGAGCCGTGGGAGATTGGTGACCCGGGGTTCAACCCGGCAAACCCCTTCCGGAACCGGCGGGCCAACTACTTCCTGCCCTCGATCGACGAGTGGTACAAGGCCGCCTACTACGACCCCGTGGGCGAAAGCTACTTCGCGTCGACCACCAGCAGCGACGCCGACCCCATCCCTGTTGCCAGCGGGACCGATCCGGGGACCGCGGTCTTCCGTCAGTTCGAAGCGACGGACGGGCCGGCCGACGTCATGCTCGCCGGCGGTGAGAGCCCCTTCGGCGTCGTTGGGCTCGGCGGGAACATCGACGAGTGGAACGACGTTGAAAGTGTTTTCTTTCCGCTCGGCCGAAGGCCCGCACGAGGGGGAGCTTGGGGCAGTCCAGCCGGTGTTCTTCGATCCACTGCCGCCGGCACCCTGCTGGCGACCAGCGAAGGGGACAACGTCGGGTTCCGGGTCGTCAGCCTAGGAATTCCAGAGCCAACCGCGATCGCGCTGGTGATTCTTGGTCTGTCGGTGCTGCCGCATCGTCTCCGAAGCCATTAGCGTCGATCAGCGCCGATTAGTGTTCCCCCAACTTGGCGTCGTTGGCGGTTCAAAACCGCTCGTCCGAAGATGGCACAAGAATCACGCACGGTGGCCCAAAACGGCGCGCTCACGAATCGTGCTCGGATTTCGTGATCCGCCCGTTACAAAGAGGATTGGCGCTTCGCAACTTCCTTCGACTGTTCGCCGTAAGTCGTTGAGCGACAGCTGGCGGAATGCCTCGTCGGCTTCGATGCGGGCCAAAAAGCGCGGCGGTTGGCTCTCGCGGCTTGGGGCGCCGACTTTTTTTGGGCCAACTTTCTTGGCGCTCGTGGCAGGCGGGGCCTGCCCTACTTGGTTAGCGTTTCAGCAGGCTGATCGAGATGTGTAGCAGGCGGTCCTCTAGGAGCACCGCTTCGGGGTCGTCGACCTCGAACGTCGCGCACAGAAACTCAAGGCCGCGGGCGTAGGCGATGGAGTACCCTTCGCCGACGATGACCGACGGCACCGTGATCTGCGAGAACGCCCAGTCGCTGTTGCAGAGGCTGCTCTTGATGCCACCGGCGATCATGTTGGCGACCTAGCCCACGCCGTCGACAACGCCGGCCGTCAGGCGGTCGCCGACCTTTTCGTCCATCAGCGACGCAACGGCGCTCATGGCGAACCGCTCGGGCAGGTTCGCCGTGATAAAGCCCGAGGCGTTGCCGTGCACGCCGATCATGCCGGTCACGGTCCCCGCCTGCTGCTGCGGGATCCGCGAGGCGCCAACGCAGTGGGCCTCGGCCTGGCACATAGCCAGCGCGTTGCGAGTGGAGCCGACCACGGCTTCGAGCAGGGTCCCGTTGACGCTGAGTTGCGAGGTCGGGGCTTCGGCAAGGGCGGGCATGGGCGGCTGCGGATTGGGGCGTGGCGAGTGGGAAATCGACGCCCAAGTATGGCTCCCCCGAGTGTGCGCCGCGGCGGTGAGCCAGACCACCGTAAAACCAGCCGCCTGCATAATCGGCACAACCGAACGGTGCACGGCGGCGGCCGGCGGTCACGCCTCGCTTCAACTGGTTTGCGTGCTATACGCTCCTGGTGGAGTGCGTGGCGCACGCCCCTTGATACCCTCAACGTCACGGTTGCCATCGATGAAGGCGGCGGCGCAACATCCGGCGTTCACGCTCGTTGAGCTGGTGGTGGTAATCCTCGTCCTCGGCATCCTGGCGGGGGTGGCGTCGAAGCGGTTCTTCAACTCGCAGCAAGACGCCGCCGAGGAGGCGACCGTGACGCAGGTGCTGGAGATCTTCCGCGCCGCGGAGCTGTACTACGTCAAGCACGGCGCCTGGCCAGCCAATACCGACGCCGGCGACTTCCCCGCCGAGTTCGAAGGGGTCTTGCCCGAGTCGATCTTCACGCGGCCGTCGCCGATTGGCCGGTACTTCGACTGGAACGGCCCCGGCACCGGCATGCCCAATTACGGTGTCTCGATCCCGCCGCCCGTGCCGGTCGAGACGATCCAATCCATCGACGACAAGCACGACGACGGCAACCTGAGAAAGGGCTGGATCACGCGAACGCCAAGCGGATCGATCAACTTCGAGCTGATTGAGCGATAAGCGGCCGAACCAGTCAGCGACAATCGGTCACTGTTCACCAAGCGGCGGGAATGACTCGTATGCGGTGCCGATCGCTGCAATCCCTCCGCCTTCGATGCGAAGTCCCATATCGTTGTCGCTCCATGGTGTCGTGAGAAGGACGCCGATCGAGCACGTGCCGTCAACTACTGGGTGAACGCTAATCGACAGGTTCATGATCGAGTCCAGCTCGTCACCGACGACGATTTTCGGCGCCATTTCGGCGATGTCGGTTTGTGCAAGCCCGAACAACACGCCGGCAAGCTCCAGACTGCGGATGATGGTGTCGTAGCTCTCGACGTACTCCTTGTAGACGGCGTCGCGAACAAGCGCGTGGTACATCGCCTCATCCTCTACAAGAGCGTCGATTAAGTCCTGCTGTTCCGGCGCGATCCCGCTGTCGCGTGCCTGTTCCACGTATATGGCCATCGGCGTTGGCTTGTGCGGTGACGGTCCGCCTAGCTCTTCGCCAAAGTAGCGAAGCTCGGCAACGACAACCTTGCACAGCGCATAGTTCTCCTCGCTTGCCTCCCAGCGTGCAATCGAGTCTGGGTCGTCCAGTTTGTATCTAAGGCTGGTTTCGGGGGCCGGCAGACCACCTCCTCCGCAACCGGACGCAGCGCACATCACCAGAGAACCAAGCGTGTGACCAGTTCGCCAAGCCCACATCGGAGCGTTCTCCGCTTTATTCAGGTGATTTGGCAATTCCGTGCCGGTCGGCTGAGCGCGCTCGGGCGAATACTTGCCGACCTGCTAGTTCGCTGTGCGAACGCTTCCAAACGAGTGGAATCCACTACGGCGTCGCCCGCTCGGCGGCGAGTTCGTAACGGCGGATCTTGCGGTCCAGCGTCGAGCGTTCGATCCCCAGGATACCGGCGCTCTTGCTCTTGTTCCAACCCGTGGCGTTGAGCGTGTGGAGGATGTGCTCCCGCTCAATCTCAGCGAGCGATAGCGGCTCGAACTTCTTCAGCCCGTCGCCCGTGAGGCCGGACTCGGTGTCGCCAGCGGTCTTTAGCGTGGAGAGGACCAGGTCCTCGGCGTCGATCAGGTCGGTCCGCGAGAGCACCACCGCCCGCTCGATGACGTTCTTCATCTCACGCACGTTGCCGGGCCAGCGGTAGCGGAGCATCTCGTCCATCGCCCGCGGCGTGAAGCCGCCGATGCGTCGGCCGGTCTCGGCGTTGAAGCGGGCGAGGAAGTGGTCGGCCAGGAGCGGGATGTCCTCGGGCCGCTTCCGCAGGACGGGCACCACGATTTCCAAGACGTGCAGGCGGAAGTAGAGGTCGCGGCGGAAACGGCCCTCGGCCACTTCCTTCTCAAGGTCACGGTTGGTGGCCGCGATGACGCGGACATCGGCCTGAATGGCCGAGCTGCCGCCCACGCGCTCAAAGGCGTGGCCCTCCAGCACGCGGAGGAACTTGGCCTGGATGGTGGGGCTCATCTCGCCGATCTCGTCGAGCATGAGCGTGCCCTTGTTGGCCGCCTCGAACTTGCCCTTCTTGCGATCGGTAGCGCCGGTGAAGGCCCCTTTCTCGTGGCCGAACAGTTCGCTCTCCAGCAGCGTCTCCGAGAGCGCCGCGCAGTTGAGGCAGACGAACGGCCCTTTGTGCCGCGGGCTGCGGTAGTGCACCGCCCTTGCGACCAGCTCCTTGCCCACACCGCTCTCGCCGCGGATGAGCACGGTGGCCCGGCTGGGGGCGGCGCGTTCAATCTCCTGCTGCACCTGCTGAACCGCCTCGCTGACGCCGACGATCTCATTCTCCGCGGCGAGCTGCTCGCGGAGCTGCACGTTTTCACCGCGCACCAGGTTCAGGTCTTGGGCGAGCGCCTGGCGTTGGTCGAGATTCTCCAGGGCGACCGCCACCGTGTCCGCCACGGCGAGGGAGAACTCCAAGTCGTCCGGGTCGATCGTCTTCGCCGAGTCGGTGGAGTAGAGGTGGACCAGGCCGAGCACTTCGCCCTGCCAGCGGATAGGGGCGCACAAGACGCTGGTCGCCAAGATGTCGCCGCTGGAGTCGCGGGCGCCGAGCTGGCTGTCGTCCATAATGTTGCGGGCGAGCACGCCCTGGCCATCGCGCAAGACGGTTGCCGAAAGGAACGGCGAGACGCGGTGATAGCGGTGCGACGAGTCGCTCCGCGAGGCGAGCAGCTCCAGCGTGCCGGAGTCACGCCGGCCGGTGGCGGTCCGCTTGCGCAGCAGCACGCCCCCCGCGTCGGCGGGGGTGCCCTCGAAGAGCCCATCGAGCGCGTTCCGCGAAAGGTGCTTCACGTCGGTCGCCTTGGCCAGCTCGAACGCGATCCGGCAGAGCTTGGCGGCGGCGCGGCCGACCTTGGGCAGCGGCAGGTCGGGGCCGGGGTCGTCCTCGTCGGGATCCAGGTACCGGCTCTGCTCTCGCCGGTGTGTGATGTGGGTGGGCTCTTGCGCCTCGAAGACGCTCTCGTCGTCGCCGCCTGGCAGGTAGTTGGTGGATTCCTCGTCACCCTCCACCTCGCGAGATTCGCGCAGCACGCTGCTCGAATCGGGAAACGCCTGCGACAGATTATCAACGAACGCGAGGTGCGAATTGCCGATGCGGAAGATATCGCCCGGCTTCAGTGGGTGGTCGCCTGCCATGCGGGCGCCGTCCACCACGGTGCCATTGCGGCTATCGAGATCGCGGAGCTTCCACTCGCCCTGCGACTGGAAGACCTCGGCGTGGTTGCGGCTGCAGCGCTCGTCCTTGACCACGATGGCGTTGGTGGGGGCCCGGCCGATGGTGATGGACTCGCCGTCGACCAAGCGGAACACATCGGTCCACTTTGAGCCTTCGCGGATCACCAAGTACGCGGTCATGCTGGCGGAGTTGCCGGGCGTGGTGGGTTGCGTGGTCGACACGGGGGGCGGCTCTAGGTGTTGCATTTCGCTGCGCAGCATTTTGCTGCAGCGCATTCTGCCGAGTTGACCGCCTCTTTCGAGAATATTCCCGGCAGATGCGGGGAATCAACTGGAAAGCCGAGACGGTGGTGCCGGAGGGGCCGGGCGGGAGCGGAGAGCAGACTAGTCGGGAGTCTGCAGGACGCGCATGCCGCATACGGCGGCGAATTCGCTCCGGACTCCCGACGCCGGAGCCCAGAAGCGTCCGCTCCCCGTTCCGAAAGCGATTGATGCGTCTGGACTTAGGAATTACTGTAAGAGGGCGAATTGTCAATCTGGGCAACTTCCGGACCCGACGCCCAGTCACGACGCCCTTCCCAACCGAGGACGTAGAAGATGCGTACGGTTTCTTCGCCCCTGGCGATGCCCGCGGCACTGGCACTGGTCGTAATGACGCTGGGGGCCGGGCTGGCCGAGGCCCAGTTCGCCCGGTTTGGCGCCGTGGGCGGCGTGTTGATTGACACCCGCGGCGTGGTCTCGGCGCCGGAAAAGGGCGAAGACGGGGCGGCGTTCGCCGCGTGGCAGGCGGGCCGAGCCCCCGTTCCCGGCGACCTGCAAAAGTACACCGACTTGCGATTCGTCTCGCTTCGCGGCATCGAGGAGCAGCTCGCCGCGGCCGCCGAGAGCGGTGAGCCGGTGGCTGACTCGGTGATGTTCCTGGGCGGCCTGCTGCGGGTGCAGTACGTGCTGATCTACCCGCCGACGGACGAGAAGCCCGCGGGCGATATCGTGCTCGCCGGTCCGGCCGAAGGGTGGGTGATCGACCAGCTCGGCAACGCGGTGGGCGCCACCACCCGTCGCCCGGTGCTGTACTACGAAGACCTGATGGTCGCCATGCGAACGACCGAAGCGGCCAACGGACGCGGCATTAGCTGCTCGATCGACCCCACGGCCGAGGGCATCGCAAACGCCCAGCGCGTGGGCCGCAACCACGACCCCTCCGCCGGCCCCGCCGCCGCCGCACGCCGGTTGCAGCAGGCGCTCGGCCAGCAGGTGATCACCATCGCCGGCGTGCCGGAGACGAGCCACTTCGCCCGCACGCTCGTGGCGGCCGACTTCCGCATGAAGCGGCTGGCGATGAACTTTGAAGCGTCGCCCGTCTCCAACCTGCCGAGCTACCTGGACATGATCCCCGATCGTTCCACGCGGGCGCAGAGCATGCTGCCCCGCTGGTGGATGGCGCCCAGCTACGAGCCGCTGCGGGTGGACAGCCGCGGATTGGCGTGGGAGCTGCGGGGCCAGGGCGTGAAGTGCCTGACCGAAGAGTCCGTGGCCGACGCCGCCGGCAACCTGACCCGCAGCAGCAAGCCCAACCCGTTCGCCGAGAAGTGGGCCGAGGCGATGACCGCCAGCTTCGAGGAACTCGCCGGGCACGACTCGGCCTTCGGCCACCTGCGGAACGTCATGGACCTGGCCGTGGTGGCGGCGTTGATCGCCAAAGAAGACGCCCTGAAGCAGGCCAAGCTTGAGCTACCGCAGCTCGCCGGCGAGACCCAGATCGAAGCGTACCCGGCGCCGCGGGCGGTCGACACGCAGGTTAGCTTCGTCCGCAAGCGCGGCCGCTACATCCTCAGCGCCTCGGGCGGCGTGCAGATGTACCCCTGGGAAATCGCCGACCGCTCTGAGCAGAGCGACACGCTCGCCCCCGTCCGCAGCGCCGCGGTGGCGAAGTCCACCGGCAACTGGTGGTGGGAGTAGCGGGGAGGCGCTAGGCGCTAGGCGCTAGTTCTACGCTGCGCTACCGACGATCCAGGCCCCGCGCTACGCAGGGTTCGAACGTCACACGGCTGAGCCAACGAGCGCGTGGCCGCAGAGGTTCCGCACCTCGCGCCTGATGCCTCGCACCTTGCTCAAGCGATGTCGTCGGCTTTGCGCGGCGTCCACGCTTTGCCTTGGATCGCGTTTTCGGGCGTGGCGTCGCTCTTGGGGTCGAACCAGTTGGGGTCGAACTCGATGCGGCGGTTCTCGGCCATCGCGATGTTGCTCGTGAGCGCTATCACCGCGTCTGCCAGGGCGACTTTCGGGTGGCAGTGCAGCTCCTCGGCGGGCGCCTCTTTGCGGATGCAGAGGGCCCAGTGCTCAATCTGCTCGGTGTATCCGCGGCTGACGTCCTTCACCACCTCTTGGGCGGCGGCGGCCGCATAGCCGCCGGTCTCGTAGGAGTCCACGAGGTCGTTGTCTTTGTTGACGGTGACCTTGGTATCGACCTTGGAGCCCGCGTAGAGCATGGTCTCCTGCTCGCGTTCGAGGATCAGCGTGCCCTTGGTGCCGAGGACCACCTCGCCGTAGCCGCCGAAGCCGTTGCCGTTGATCGACGAGTAGGTAACGACCACCTTCTTGTTGGCGTCGGCCACGTTGCCGCGGCCCTCCTTGGGGTCGTTGTCCTCGTAGTAACCCTTGCCCGGGTACTCATACGAGCAGTAGACATGGTCATCGACGTCGCGGTCGTGCGGGAAGATATGACGGCCGCCGACGCCCACCACGCTGAGCGGATTGACCTTTGCCCGCTTGCCGTCCTTCGCTTCGAACTGCGAGCTGATGAAGATGCCCGACGCGTCGAGCTGGTGGCTGCCGAGCTCGGCCATCAGGCCGCCGCCCGTACGGTCCCACAGCCTCCAGCGGATGAGTTCCTCGATCGCCGAGCGCTGGTAACCGCTCGGCAGGCTGCCGGCCTCGTAGCCGTAGTCAGCGGCTTTGTCGTTGAGTACGGCGTCGGCGATTTGGGCTTCCTTCTGCGCGACCTTGGCCTTCCACTTGTTGATTTCGCTCGGCGTCTTAATGCCGTAGTTTTCCGGGCGGTCGGTTCGCTTCTTCCAGGCGAAGTACTCGTTCAGCAGCTTGTGCTCGGCGGCCCAGTCGCGCCGGCCCTGCGTGTCGAGCGCGCGCATGGTTAGGTCGTAGTCGCGCTGCGAGATCATCGCCTCGGGCAATGGCGGCTGCCAGCTGTCTTTGCCGGGCAGGTTGCCGCGGTGCCACTGGGCCCGGATGTGGTGGATGTCGCCGATGACGCCGCGGCGGATGGTGTCTACCGCGTTGTCGTACAGGATGCTGTAATGCCGCTGGTGGCCGGTCGCCAGCTTCAGGTTCTCGGCCGCCGCGACGCGTGCCATCTCCTTGCACTGGGCAACGTTCCACGCCATTAGCTTCTCGGTCAGCACGTGCTTGCCGGCACGCATGGCTTTGATGGCGGCGTCAGCGTGCAACCAGAGGGGCAGGGCGATGATCACCGCCTCGATGTCCGGATCGGCGAGCAGGTCTTCGTAGTTCTTGTCGTAGACCTTGACCTGCTTGCGGGCTTCCTCCTCGGTGCCGTAGCCGTACTTCTCGCCCTGTGTGGCGATCAGGCCGGGGCGGGCGTCCAGGGCGGAGTCGCTGTACCAGTCGCCGTGAAAGGCGCGGTGGATGCTGTAGGGGCGGATGTCGGCGATCGCCTTGATCTGCACGTACTCCGGGTTAGTGGCGCCGATGAGCACGTTGCCCTCGTCGCCGGTGCCGATCACGCCCACGCGCAACGGCTCGCCGCCAATGGTCTTGTCGTAGCGGTACCACATCGCCCCCAGGCCCGCGCCGCTTGCGACGCCCGCCCCGAGCACGTCCTTGAAGAAGCCTCGGCGCGTTGTACCAACCACGTTGTTGTAGTTGTCGCGGCCGATAGCCTTTTGGTCGTCGGTAAGGTTCATGGTTTTGCCTGTTGGGTGGGGCCGGCCGTGTGGGCGGCGTTACCGGGCTGGTGTGGGACGGCGTCGTGCCTAGTGTGGCGGGATGCGGTTAGCAGGCGATGGAGCAGCATCGGCGGAGCACGCTGTCGATGCCATACCAACGCCCGGCGGCCGTGGCGGCCAGCACCAGCAGCGCGGCGAACTCAGCGATCTGATAGCCGAAGTACTGGGTGTTGGCGTCCGCCACCCAGGGCGGCTGCGACGCCATGACCGAGAGCAAGAACCCGGCGCCGGCCACCGCTGCAACCCGCGTGGCCAAGCCGAGCATCAAACAAACGCCCACGCCGAGCACCACGCAGGTGACCGTGGGGTTGATCCAGTCCAGGGGCGAGCGCGTTCGCAGCTCGGCGACTACGGCAGCGATTGAGTCGTCTTTTGTGGCAAGCCCTGCCAGGTCGGCGACGTACTGCTCTTCGAAACCGTCGACGGCGTAGGCCCACGAAAGGCCTTTGCGACCGGTCTCGCCACGCTTCCCGGCGATCCGTTCTTGTTGGAACGCGAGGCTCTCGGCGCCGGGCTTGGCCTTCATCTGTTCGAGCCGCCAGAGCTCGTGGCGCCACTCTTCGATGGCGTCGGCTTCGCCAGCGAAGTAGTCGGCCAGGCGTTGCCGGGTTTCGCGGTACGCCTGCTCGGCGTCCTCGGTCTTGGCGCCCAGCTTGATCGCTTGGTCTCGCTTGGCTTCCCACTCTTCGGCGATCACGCTGGCCCACTCCGTGTACGGAGCATGCGGCGGGAATTCAGCGAGCGGTGTCTCCTTCGCGGCCTTGTACTCGGCAAGCCGCTTGTTGTACGCCTGCTGCCACTCAGCCTGCTCGGTCTGCTGGTCGCTGCTTAGCCCCGCGGCTTGGGGCTGGGCGAAGTGCTCGGCGTAGCCCGGCGCCGGCGGAGCGAACGACTGGAACGTTGGCGCGAGCGGGCCTTTGGCGTCCCGCAGCAAGCCGGCCGACGTGAAGCCGGGCTCCAGCTTCTCAACGCCTTCACTGTAGAAGTGCCAACCGATCGCGAGGCGCAGCAGCACCAGCGAGGTGATGGTCCAAAAGCCAAAACCTGCCGCGGAAGTATTGGTCGCCATGGACGCCTGATAGGGGAGTTCGATGACGCCGATCCAGTCGGCGATGCCCTTATGGTAAGTGAATCGAAGCGCCGCTTCCACATGAGCGCGGGGCGATGGGTGGGCTTTGCGGTTGGTCGACGGTTATGCTGCGGGCATGCGAATTGTCTTGTGCTACCCCGTTGAGCCGCATCACGTTGAACGGATCGCCGCAGCGGCGCCGAACGCCGAGGTTGTCAATGCGGGGCAAGAACACATCGCGGAGCTGTTGCCCACGGCAGACGTTTACTGCGGTCACGCCAAGGTGCCCGTGCCATGGGATGAGACCGTCGCCGGCGGGCGGCTGCGGTGGATTCAGTCGTCTGCCGCGGGCATGGATCACTGTTTAGTGCCGGAAGTGATCGCGTCAAACATCGCGGTTTCCAGCGCTTCGGGCATTTTGGCGGAGCAGGTCCTCGATCACACCATCGCGCTACTACTAGGTTCGCTGAGAAGTCTGCCGGTTTTCTTTCGTGCTCAACAACAACGAGAGTTCATCCGTCGGCCCACGCGCGACCTGAGCGGCGCAACGGTGGGAATCGTCGGCCTCGGCGGCAACGGACGGCGGATGGCGGAGGTACTGGCGGCGTTTGGGACGAAGATCCTGGCGACCGATTACTTCCCGGAGCGGAAGCCGGACTACGTGCAGTGGCTTGGCGCCGCGGACGAACTGGACACGCTGCTGCCGCAGGTTGATAGCCTGATCCTGGCCCTGCCGCTTAGCGAGCAGACACGCGGATTGATCGACCGCGAGAAGATCGCCCGGATGCGTCCGGGCGCCACGCTGGTGAACGTGGCGCGGGGGGGGATTTTCGTGGGGGAAGACTTGGTCGACGCCGTGGAGTCGGGCCACATGGCCGGCGCGGCGGTCGATGTGAACGAGGTCGAGCCGCTGCCGGCAGAGAGCCGGCTGTGGGACGCGCCCGGAGCGCTGATCACCCCCCACGTGGGCGGCCAGCGGGCGAGCCGGATTGACGACATGACCGACCTGTTCTGCGAAAACCTGAGGCGATACCAAGCCGGTCAGCGGCTGATCAACGCGTGCGACAAGCGGCTCGGGTTCCCGCACCCTGCGGATTCGCTCTGGCTCAGCCGGGCGGGAAAGGTCGAGCGGTGACGGCCGAACTTGTCTTTGTGGACTCAAACTACCTTGATCTACTACAATGCGGTTGAACGATTCACCCGCACGCCAAGGGAACTGGCCACCTTCTCTTCGTCCACTGCGTCGCCCACCAGCTTTTTCCCGCTCCCGGGCGCCCTCCGCGTATGAGTACCACGGTTGTCCAGCAGACGCGGACGCTCACGTTTCACAACGGTGAGCCCGCTGAACGCTGCCCCGAAGACCTTTACAACCGGTACGACGAGCTGATCCATGGAGAGCGGCTCGGCTGGACGGAGCACCTCCGCCTGAAGCGGCTGCTGGGAACCGGCGGCCAGGGCGTGGTTTATCTGAGCGAACGCCGCGGCGCCGATGGCTTCACGCTGCCAGTGGCGCTTAAGTTCTTCTCGCCAGAGCGTTACCTCAGCGAGCAGACCTACGCCGGGGCGATGCAACGGATGGCCGCCGTGAGCGGCCGGATCGCCCAAATCCAGCACGACAATCTGCTGGACGTGCAGAACTTCATCGAGCGTAGCCGGATCCGCATCCTGGAGATGGAGTGGGTCGATGGCTACGACCTCGACATCCTACTCACCATGGCGATGTTTGAGCGGGCTCGTGAGCGGGTCAGCCGCAAGCGGTGGGAGTACATCAACAACGTGATTGTTACGTCCGGGCCGGTCCGCCCGCGGCTGCAGCCCGGCATGGCGGTGGCGATCATCCGCGAATGCCTGGCCGGGCTGGCGGCGCTGCACCGCGAAGAGATCGTTCACGGCGACATCAAGCCCTCGAACATCATGATCAAGCGGACGGGCAACCCGAAGCTGATCGACATCGGTTCGGCCCTCGACCTCAACGACATGCCGAGCGAGCGGACCTGCACCCCTCAGTACGCCGCGCCGGAGATGCTGGAGCGGCAGGAGTTCACCCCGCGTAGCGACCTCTGCAGCCTGGGTTACGTGCTGATTGAGATGCTAGCAGGGCAGCCGCTGTTTGCTGGCATCAACGACTACTCGCGGCTGCTCGAAGCCAAGCGGACCCTGCCGCAGCGGCTCAACAGCATCCTGCCGGCGGACGTGGGTCACAGCGACCTGCTGATGACCATCTGCCGAAAGCTCACCGCGCCCGACCCCACGCTGCGTTACTCCGGCGCCGAGCAGGCGGACACCGGCAAGGAAGGTCTTGGCGAGTTCCAACGCACGCTGGTCCGCAGCGACCTAGCGAGCGAATACGAGAACGAGCTCCGAGTCTGGCTCGAAGAGCTCGACTGACGCAGACCGCCTGCGACCCACAACCGCTAGCCGACGACCAACGAGTCGTCGACCTGCTGATCTCGCGAGGCCTGCTCGCAAAGCCGGCATTGACGCGATCTGCGGAAAGTGGCACGTTGCCCGCGGTACATTCTTTGCCGCCAGGAGGGCGAGCGATGCGGTGGATTTCCGCGATAGCTGTTGCGACGACGCTGGTGCTTTTGGCGCCGGCAACGCCCGCGGGCGCCCAGGAGGGCCGATTCGGTTCGGCCGATCCGGAGGCCGCCTTCCGCGACTTGGCGCCGCTCAACCAGCCGGGCGCCGGTCCGGCGGCTCCCTCGATGCTGGCCGCCCCGCCGATGCCTAACATGGGCGCCGCGCCGCTTCCACTTAGCGGTTCTCCCCAGCAACCGGCGAGGCCGCGTGCCAATCCGCTCCGCGAGCCCACCCGGCCAGCAGCGCCGTCAGCGACCGGGCCCCGGCCCGACTCACGCTTTAACGCTGCGCCGGCCGCCCCGCCGCGATCGCCCCGCGGCGCCAGTGCCCCACGTGCCCAATCCGGCACGCAGCCACGCAACCGCTCCAGCAACGCCATCGGTCCCGAGTCCATCATCCAATGGATGCACGAGGCGCCGAGCGACTCGCAGCTCGCCGGCTCGCCCCTCACCATCGCGCAGGTGATTTCCGACTCGCCCAGCCGGATGGTGCAGTCGCAGCGGGTCGAAGCTTATTGGGACCTTTGTTCGTCCGTGGCGGACTACTACCTTGGCCTTCGTGAGGCGGAGGAGCTCGGCAACCTGCAGCAGCGGCTCGGCACAGGCCGGATGAGCAACGCGCTCCGGCAGGCCGCGCAGGGGCAGCGGGTTCGGGTGGAGACGTCGCTGCTCTCGGCCCGCGCCGCTCAGCACCGACTGGCGAGCGTCATGGGGCGCAACACGCTGCCGCTGCCGGGCGATCTGCCCTTCTGCGGCCGGTACGACACGAAGCTCTCGCAGATCTTCCCCACCGGCGCCCCGGCCGAGGCCGACGAATTGCACCGCCTGCTGCCGCTCCGCTACGCCGAGCTGCAGGCGTCCGCCGACGGCATCACCCGCGCGCAGCAGTGGGTTGGCAAGGTGGCGACCGTGCCCACGCAGACCGGCGACGGCATGATCCGTGCGCTCGAGCTGTTGGCGTACAACCGCCGCGCCTTTGTGCAGCTCGCCCGCGATTACAACCGCCGCATCACCCGCTACACCGAACTCTCTCGGCCCGGGCGAATCGACAACGGGCGGCTGGTTGCTATGCTGATCGGCGTGGACGACACGCGGCTCAGCCAGGCGACGGGGCAGCCCGGTTCCAGCCAGGCGACGTTCCGCAGCCCTCGGGTTGGGCCGAACGGATTCCGCTGAGCAAGTGCGTTCTCGTAAGCGGCTAGCCCGCATGCTCCGGTCGCTGATGCTCGCGGCTTGGTGGCCTTCGCGTGTTACGCATTCTCACTCTGCTACCTCCGCTTCGACATGCCTGCGCTCACCGTTCCCCTCGCCGCGCCGCTGCACATCGGCGACCTTGTCGTCGACCCGCCGATTCTGCAGGCCCCCATGGCGGGCTACACCAACTACGCGTTCCGGCAGATCGTCCGCGAGTTCGGTGGCGCCGGCTTGCTGGCCACGGAGATGGTCAACGCCCGCGGCTTCGTCTGGCTCGACGAGCAAGAGGCGGAGCACCCCGACCGCCTGTGGGGCGTTGCCGACGAGCCACGCCCGCTCGCCGTGCAGATCTGGGACAACGACCCGGCCACCATGGCGAAGGTCGGCCGGCGGCTGGTGGAGGAGTACCGCGTTAGCGTGGTGGATATCAACTTCGGCTGCCCCGTGCGCGTCGTGACGGAGAAAGCCCACAGCGGCAGCTACCTCCTGCGAGAGCCGGACCGCATGGGCCGCATCATCGAAGAGGTGGTCGCCGCCTGCGCGCCGACGCCGGTCACGGCCAAGACGCGGCTCGGTTGTTCGCGCGACAAGATCGTGATCAAAGACGTCGCCCAGATCGTCGAAGACGCCGGCGCCGCGGCGCTGACGCTGCACGGCCGAACGGCGGCCGACATGTTCCGCGGCGAGGCGAGCTGGGACTTGATTTCCGAGGTCAAGCCGTGCTTGAAGCGGATCCCGCTGATCGGCAACGGCGATCTCGATTCGCCCCAGAAGGTGGTCGAGGCGTTCACGCGATGGAATGTTGATGGCGTGATGATCGCCCGGGCGTGCCTGAACAAGCCGTGGCTCTTTGCCCAGGCTTGCGCTGCGGTCCGCGGCGAGCCGGTGCCGCCCGACCCGACGCTGGAAGAAGAACGCCACCTGCTGCTGCACCACTTCGACCTGGTGAAGGAGCGTTTCGGCGAGGCGAAGGGCGCCGTGCTGATGCGCAAGTACGCCTGCTGCTACGCCCAGGGCCGCCGCGGCGCCCGCGAGTTCCGGAAGCGCGTGGCGACCATCGAAACCGCCGAGCAGTTCTACTCGGTGGTCGAGAATTATTTTCCAACGGAGCAGCCGGCCGGCGTGTAAAACACGCTCTCCGCCACGTGGCGGTCGATCGCCCCGCCACCCCTTGCCAACCAGCCGCCGCTCGGGAGGTTTGCCATGCTCCTTCGTGTATTCTCCGCTTCGCTTCTCATCGCCCTCGCCTCGGTCGCCAGCGCTCAGCCCTCCGCCGACGACCTGTACGACGCCTTCAGCGAGGGCGACATCGACGCCGTTGCCAAGGCGCTCAATGAGGGTCTCGACCCGAACGCCCGTGACGAGTGGGGCGACCCGTTGCTCTACTCCGCGGTGGGCGAAGGCGAAGAATCGGTGGCGATCTGCAAGCTGCTGATCGAGCGGGGCGCCGATGTCAACATCAAGAACAAAGAGTACGCGTCGACCGTCGTCGGCAACGCCGCCTATGTTGGCAACGAGCCGCTGGTTGATCTGCTGATCAAGCACGGCGCCGACATCAACGCGACCGACCGCTACGGCTCGACCGCCGTGGACGACGCGGCGTTTGGCGGGCAGAAGGCGATGGTCGAGAAGCTGGAGCGGCTCGGCGTGAAGAGCAAGTACCCGTTGCACGTGGCGGCCGGCATCGGCGACGTGGCGGCGATCGAACGCCTCACGGCCGGCAAGCACAAGGTGGACGAGGTCTTCCGCGGCTGGCGCAACACGCCGCTGGCGTTCGCCGTGGCGGGCAACCAACCCGAAGCGGCGCGGCTGCTGCTGGGCATGGGCGCCAACCCCAACGTGCCGGACGTGAACCACGAGTTCCCGCTTTCGCTCGCGGTGTGGGCCGAGTCATCCGAGATGTGCGAGCTGCTGATCGAAGCGGGCGCCGACGTCAACGCCCGCGTGGGCGACGAGATGTCGATCCTCGATAGCGCCCTGGACGCGGTGGAGTACGACGAGGGCGATGCGTCGATCGTCGAGCTGCTCAAGTCCCACGGCGCCCGCCGCGGCGACAACCTCCCCCGCGGCAAAGCCAACTTCGCCTGGTGGGGCATGGCGATGATGAAGCAGCAGACGAAAACGGCGGAGTGACCGGCGGCGTTTGCAAGGTATCGCTCGTCGTCACCTGTTGTCGCTCAAGCGTCGCGCTAACGGAACGAGTTGGCGTTAGCTGTGGGCGTCGGATAGGTGAAGGATCTTTGGGCACTGCTAACTCACCTGTGCGAGACTAACTGCCACAGACGCGTTGCCACCTCAGGTCGCGAGAGCGCTATGGGCTACTCAGTTGACAGCGTCGCGACGAAGCGTCCGTGGGTCTTGTATGTGTTGGCTCCGCTAGTGCTGCCAGGCGTGTTGATCGTGATGATTCCACTGGCTGTTCTCGCCCTCCTATCGATTCCGTACTACGCGATCTTTCCAGATCACCACGTGCATTTGTACGACTGCGAGGGAACGGATCATCAACGCAAACGCCTCTCCAAGTGGCGTGCACTGCACAGAAGGATGAGCTTTTTCCAGCGTGTGGAACGGTCAGTTCGTAAAGGCTGCCGCAGATGGTCCCGTTAGCGAACCACCTGAGCGTTACGCGGGAAGCGTCATGGGGAGGAAGAGTCGAAGCGACTAAGCTCGCTCACTCTTGAAATCCCCAAGCTTGTACGCCACCCAGTAGTCGTCCAGCGCCAGCTTCACCTTGCCGCTGAGCACGTACAGGCCGATGAGGTTGGGCACGCTCATCGAGAACAGCGCCAGGTCGCTGAAGTCCAGCGCCGTCTTCGCCTGGATGACGGAGCTCAGGAAGACGATGGCGACGAAGATCAGCCGGTACGGCAGCGCGGCGCCGAGGCCGAAGAGGTAGGTGGCGCAACGCTCGCCGTAATAGCTCCAGGAGATCATCGTGGAGTAGGCAAACAGCACCACCGCCGCGGCGAGGATGAACGGGAACCACGACACGGCGGACTTGAACGCGAAGCTGGTGAGCGTGGCGCCCTCCTTCGAGGCGACGATTTCGGCATTGGCCGGGTCGGTGCAGACGCCGGTGACGATGATCACCAGGCCGGTCATCGTGCAAACGACCACGGTATCAATGAACGGTTCGAGCAGGGCGACAATGCCTTCGCGGACGGGGTACTTGGTCTTGGCCGCCGAGTGGGCGATGGCCGCGGAGCCCACGCCCGCCTCGTTGCTGAACACGCCGCGTTGCATGCCCACCATGATGGCGCCAATCACGCCGCCGTACGCTGCGTCGCCCGTGAACGCCTGCGAGAAAATCGCCTGAATGGCGGGGCCGATCTGCGACAGGTTCATCGCAAGGATGGCGATGGCCGTGCAGACGTAGACCAGGCACATCAGCGGGACGATCTTCTCCGCGGTGGCCGCGATCCGCCGGATGCCGCCGATGATGACAATGCCCACCAGCACCGCCATCGCCGCACCGTAGACCCAGGCGTACTCGTCGATGACCGAAGACTCCACGCCCGACGCGTCGGCGATGATCTCCGTGACCGGCAGCCGCGATTGCGAGACCTGGAACGCGCAGCCGCCGCCGAACGAGGCGAGGATGCAAAGCGCGGCGAACAGGCCCGCCATCGGCTTGCCGATGAAGCCGAGGCCGATGTCGGTGAAGCCATCGGCGAGGTAACGCATCGGCCCGCCGGAGACGTGCCCCGCATGGTCGATCCGGCGGTACATCTGCCCGAGCGTGCACTCGGTGAACTTGCTGGTCATGCCGAGCAACCCGCACATGACCATCCAGAACACGGCGCCGGGCCCGCCGAGCCCCACGGCGACGGCGACACCGCCGATATTGCCCAATCCGACCGTCGCCGAAAGCGCGCTGGAGAGCGCCTGGAAATGGGAGACTTCGCCCTCGTCACCCTCCTCGTCATAGTCGCCCTTGGTGACGGCAATCGCGTGGCGGAAGGCCCGCAAGTTGATAAAGCCCATCCGAAGCGTCAGGAAAACCGCCGCCGCCGCCAGCCAGAGCACCACCGCGGGCACGGCAACGCCGCCGGTCCGCAAGTGCGGCCCAAGGTCGTAAAACAACACCGTCTCCATGGGCGTTACGACATACTCCCGGAAGCCAGCGTCAATCGCCGTGGCCCACTGGTTGGCCTCGGCGGCCACCTCTCCCGCGGCCACTTCGCCCGCGTCCGCTGCGGCCGGCGGTTCGGCTTCGGCGTCGGCCTCAGCGGGCTCCTGCCCCGAGGCAACGCCGGCCGCTAGCAAGAAAGCGATTGTCAGCAAGCACTTACGGTCAGGCGAGAATGGCATCGGCGGTCTGAAGAGCGGGGAGGGGCGAGCGGCGGTCCCGCGCCCACGCGGAACACCGGTGACGGTTCGCGAGGGTCGAAAGGGCACACACGCTCGTTGAATTCGGTTCGCCTGCGTGCCCCGGTCTACTCAACAAGCCTCTGCCAGTCAACACTTTGCGTCGACGCGGCAGTTGGGGCGATATTTTAGAAATATCCAATTGTCGAAAAGATCAAAAGGCGTACGATACTGGCAGAATGAACGCCACACGGGCTGACACGACCGACCGCGACCTGTTCGACCACCTTCGACGCACCGGCTCCGCCAGCGTCGGCGAGCTGGCGGAGATGCTCGGCGTAACCGCGCCGGCGGTTCGGCAACGGCTCTCGCGGCTGATGGCCGAGGGCCTGCTCGATCGCGTGATCGAACGCCACGGCCGCGGCCGGCCGAGCCACCGGTACCGGCTCACCAAGAAAGGTGAGCGAAACACCGGCGATAACTACTTCGATCTGGCGGCGATCCTTTGGGACGAAATCCGCCAGGTGGAGGACGCCGAAGTCCGCAACGGGCTGCTCCGGCGACTCGCCAAGCGGCTGGCGGATGCTTACTCCAATCAAGTTGGCGGCACGATGGGTCGCGACGACCTGTGTGCCCGCATGCGAGACCTCGCAAGGCTGATGGGCGAGCGGGAAGTGCCGTTCGAAGTCGATGAATCGGGCGACCTGCCCATCATCAACGCGCTCGCTTGCCCCTACCCTGACTTAGCCGAGAACGACCGCAGCATCTGCACGCTTGAGCGGATGATGATGTCAGAGGTCCTCGGCGAAGCGATCAAGCTCTCGGAGTGTCGGCTCGACGGCGACTGCTGTTGTTCGTTTGAGCCTGAGACCGAGGTAAGCGTCGCTATCGACGTCGCCTCGGCAGAGCTGGAGTCGGGCCGATGAATCTCGACGCGCTCCGTGTGTTTCTTCAGCCGGATGGATTCCAACCGTTCGACTTGAAGCTGGCTAACGGTGATGTGCACCGCATCGTCGAGCCGTATCAAATGGCTGTGACCAAAACTCAAGTAGTTGTTCTGTCTCCGGACTCCGGTCTCTGGGTGCACTGCACGCCTCACCAAGTGGTGAGCGTTGAGCGGGTAGTGCCGGCGACTGAGACTTCGGCTCAGGCCAGTTCCGAATAACCGACCTCGGGCGACGCCAGGTGTTGCCCCTTCCGCGATTTACCTACCCACTACCCGAACAAGTCCCGCGAAAGAGCCGGAGATGCCCGAAACGCTCGAGATCAAAGACCTGCACGTTGCCGTCGAAGGCAAGCCGATCCTGAACGGCGTTAACCTGACGATCAACCGCGGCGAGACCCACGCCCTGATGGGCCCCAACGGGTCTGGTAAGAGCACGCTAGGCAACGCGGTGATGGGTCACCCCGCCTACGACGTGACCGACGGGGCTATCTTCCTCAATGGCGAAGACGTGCTGGAGATGGACGCCAGCGAGCGGGCCCGCGCCGGCTTGTTCATGGCGTTCCAGCGGCCGATGGCGGTGCCGGGCGTGAAGCTCGCCGACTTCCTCCGCCACGCGGCGACCAACGTCCGTAACCCGGACCGGAAAGAGGGCGAGGACCTTATCCCCATGCGTGAGTTCCGCAAGGAACTCAAGGACAAGATGGGCCAGCTCAGGATGGATACGGAGTTCGCCCGCCGTTACGTGAACGATGGCTTTTCCGGCGGCGAGATGAAGCGGGCCGAGATCCTGCAGCTCGCCATGCTACGGCCAAAGTTCGCCATTCTCGACGAAACCGACTCCGGCCTCGATGTCGACGCGGTGAAGCTCGCCAGCGAATCGATCGCAGCCATTTCGCAGGAGAACGGCGGCGGCGCCGAGATGGGCATCCTGATCATCACTCACCACGACAAGCTGCTGGAGAGCAACACGCCTGACTTCACGCACGTGATGCTCGGCGGGAGGATCGTCGAGACCGGCGGCGTGGAGCTGGCGAAGGAGCTCTACACCGAGGGCTACGACCGCATCCGGGCCGCTTACCCCGAGGCGGCGAAGCTCAACCAAGCGATGGAAGAAGACGAGCCCGTCGCGGTCTAACCAGAATCACCAAGCAACAACCCGAGAGCCGCACCGAAGCGGCGTCCAATCGGCCAGGATTTGAGGACCCGTACCATGGCGACCGACACCCTCCCCACAACTGCCCCCGCCGACGACGTTGTTGGCGACATCAATAAGTACGACTTCGTTACCGAGACCACCGGCGTGTTCAAGGCCCGTAAGGGTCTCAACCGCGACGTGGTGGCGCAGATCTCGGAGATGAAGGGCGAGCCCGATTGGATGCGGGAGTTCCGGCTGCGGTCGCTGGAGATCTTCGAGTCCAAGCCCATGCCCGAGTGGGGTGGCGAGATCGGCATCGATTTCGACGACGTCTACTACTACCTGAAGCCCACTGAGGGCCAAAGCGCGAAGTGGGAAGACGTTCCGGCGGAGATCAAGGAGACGTATGACAAGCTCGGCATCGTCGAGGCGGAGCAGAAGCGGCTCGTCGCCGGCGTGAAGGCCCAGTTTGAGAGCGAAGTCGTCTACGGCTCGCTCCAGGAAGATCTCGCCAAGCAGGGCGTGCTGTTCACCGATACGGACACGGCCGTCAAGGAGCACCCGGAACTGCTGCGTGAGTACTTCGGCACTATCATCCCGCCGGAAGACAACAAGTTCGCCGCCCTCAACTCAGCAGTATGGTCGGGTGGGTCGTTCATCTACGTGCCGCCCGGCGTGCACATTGACTTCCCGCTGCAGGCTTACTTCCGCATTACCGCGTAAAGCATGGGCCAGTTCGAGCGGACGCTGATCCTCGTCGACGAGGGCGCCGAGGTGCACTACGTCGAGGGCTGCACGGCCCCGATGTACACGACCGAGAGCCTGCACTCGGCGGTCGTCGTGGTGGTCGTCAAGAAGAACGCCCGCGCTCGCTACACGACGATCCAGAACTGGGCCAACAACATCTACAACCTAGTGACGAAGCGAGCCGTCGCTTACCAGGACGCCCTGATGGAGTGGATCGACGGCAACCTCGGCTCGCAGCTGACGATGAAGTACCCGGCCGTCCACATGTTGGAGCCGGGCGCC
>JBCDJN010000045.1:0-35773 GCA_039414355.1 Planctomycetota bacterium
GCGCAATGGGTGACTCTATTGCGTATTGGGTAAGGCGCAAGGCGCAATCCCGCCCACGCGCTGGCACCCCTTGGGGGGGGGGTCGTAACCGTTTGCGCTAATTCCCCCATTCCGAACTCCGCATTCCCCATTCCCGTCCCATGATCTCTTCCCTCGACCGCAAACTCATCCGCGACCTCTCTGGCATGAAGGGGCCAGGCGGTGATGATTGCGTTGGTGGTCTCGGCGGGGGTGGCGACGTTTATCAACTCGCAGACCATTCTCTATTCGCTCGAAACGACGCGGGCGAGCTTCTACGGGCAGCACGACTTCGCCGAGGTGTTCGCCACGGTGAAGCGGGCGCCCGACTCGGTGGCCGACCGCGTGGCGGAAGTGCCCGGCGTGGCGAAGGTGCAGACGCGGATCGTCAAAGGCGTCAACCTGGACGTGCCGGGCCTGGCCGACCCGGCGGTGGGGCAGCTCATCTCCATGCCCACCACGCACCGGCCGTCGCTCAACCGGGTCTACCTTCGCCGCGGCCGCCGGCTGGCGCCCGGCCGCGATGACGAGGTGCTGGCGAGCGAGAAGTTCGTGCAAGCCAACAACCTGGGCGTGGGCGACACCGTGACCGCCGTGATCAACGGCCGGCAGAAGCCGCTGCGGATCGTCGGCGTGGTGCTCTCGCCCGAGTACGTCTTCCAGATGAAGCCGGGCGACCTGGTGCCCGACCCGGAGCACTTCGGCGTGTTCTGGATGAGCCACGAGGCGCTCTCGATGGCGTTCGACATGGACGGCGCCTTCAACGATCTGTCCGTCAGCCTCCGCCGCGGCGCGAGCGAGCAAGACGTCATCTTTCGGCTCGATCGGCTGCTGGAGCAGTACGGCGGGCTCGGCGCCTACGGTCGGCAGGACCAGCTCTCGCACAAGCTGCTGGAGAGCGATATCGAAGGCCTCAAGACAATGGGACTGGTGGCGCCCGTGCTGTTTCTGGCGGTCTCCGCGTTCCTGCTCAACGTGGTGCTGAGCCGGGTGCTGCAGCTGCAACGCGAGCAGATCGCCGCGCTCAAGGCGTTCGGCTATTCCAACCTGCAGATCGCTTGGCACTATCTCAAGTTCGCGTTGGTGATCGCCCTGGGGGGCGGCGTGCTGGGCGTCTTCTTCGGCACGCGGCTGGCGGCGATCTTTACCGAAGTGATCGGCGCCGTTTACCAGTACCCGGAGCTGATCATCCGCCCGCAGCCCAGCATCATCGGCATGGCGGTCGCTGTGGCTCTGGCCGCGGCGGTGCTGGGGGCGGTGGGCTCGGTGGCCCGAGCTGTGCGCGTCCCGCCGGCCGAGGCGATGCGGCCCGAGCCGCCCTCGAACTTCAAGCCGACGG
This sequence comes from Planctomycetota bacterium, assembly GCA_039414355.1. Lineage (GTDB taxonomy): Bacteria > Planctomycetota > Planctomycetia > Pirellulales > Lacipirellulaceae > JBCCQL01. The sequence goes on from JBCDJN010000045.1 coordinate 1,358, forward strand.
TGATCGAGCGCCTCGGCCTGGGCAAGTTCGTGCCGAGCGTGGTGCGGATGATCCTCCGCCAGATCGAGCGCCGCCCAGCGAAGAGCGGCTTGTCGGTTCTGGCCATTGCGGCGGCGGTCGCCGTGGTGGTGGTGGGCGGGTTCATGCAGGATTCGATCGACTTCGTGCTCGACCTGCAGTTCTACCGCGTGCAGCGGCACGACATGACCGTCACGCTGGTCGAAGCCGCGTCGCCCGACGTCATCTCCGAACTCAAGAGCATGAATGGCGTGATGCACGTGGAGCCGGTCCGTTCGGTCTCTACCCGATTGCGGGCCGGGCACCGCAGCCGGCGGGTGGCGCTCTCGGCGCCGCCGGCGGACGCCGACCTGACGCGACTCATGGACAAAGGCGGCGCAACGCACCAACCGCCGCCGGGCGGCATCGTCATGTCGGCGAAGCTCGCCGAAGTCCTGCAGGTTGAGCCGGGCGATGTGGTGCAGGTGGAGGTCTTGGAGGGCAAGCGGCCGGTGGTTCAGTCGCCCATCGTTTCGCTCATCGAGGACGTGCAAGGCCTCGGCGCCTATACCGGCGCCGCGTGGCTCGCCGACCTCATGCGCGAAGGCCCCCGCGTCAGCGCGATGAACCTGCGGACCGACCCCGCCCGGCGTCAGCAGCTCTACGAGAACCTAAAAGAAGTGCCCAGCGTCGCCGGCGTGACGGTTAAGCAGCACGCGGTGGATAGCTTCCGCGACACGGTGGCTAAGAACCTGGGCGAGTTCCGCAAGATTAACCTCACGTTCGGCATCCTGCTGGCGGTGGGCGTTGTTTACAACGCGGCCCGCATCGCCCTGTCCGAACGCAGCCGCGAGCTGGCGACGCTGCGGGTGGTCGGCTTCACGCGGGCGGAGATCTCGGCGATCCTGCTCGGCGAGCTCGCCCTGCTGACGCTCGTCGCCCTGCCGCTGGGCATGGTGATGGGTTACTGGTTCGCCGCGACGCTGGTCTACTTTATGGATCAGGAGGTGTTCCGCTTCCCGCTGGTGATCGGCCGCCACACGTACGGGCTGGCATGCTCGGTAGTGGTCGGCTCGGCCGCGGTCTCCGGCTTGCTGGTCCGCCGGAGCTTGGACAACCTCGACCTGATCGCCGTCCTGAAGTCACGTGAGTAGCAGGTCGAGCCGCGAGCGTCAGCGACCGGAGAACGCAGTCGTCAGCGACCGGAGAAGTGACCTAAGTGAAGAACTGGCTAAGCAAACTCATCGTCCTTCTCATCGCCGCCGGCGTATTGGGGATGCTCGTCTGGTCATTCCTGCCGCAGCCGCTCGACGTGGAGATGGCGGTCGCCGAGAGCGGTTCGCTGATGGTGACCGTGGACGAAGACGGCAAGACGCGGATCCGCGAGAAGTACGTTGTCTCCACGCCCCTCTCCGGCCGGCTGCTGCGGGTCGAGATGGACCCGGGAGACGAGCTGACCGCCGGCACCACGCTGCTCGCAACGATCGAACCTCGCGACCCGGAACTGCTAGACGCCCGCGCCGTGGCCCAGGCCGAGGCCCGCGTGAAGGCGGCCGAGGCGTCGCTCGGCAAGACGGCGCCGATGCTCGAACAGGCCCGGCTGGAGCAAGAGAACGCCGAGATCGAACTCACCCGCGCGGTCAAAGCCCGCCGCGGCGGCGGCATCACCGAGAGCGAGCTCGACACCGCCAAGACCCGCTACCGCCAAGCGAGTGAGTCGCTCCGCTCGGCACGCTACGCCGAGGAGATCGCCGAGTTTGAGCTGGAGCAAGCCCGCGCGGCGCTGCTGCGTTCCAAACCCTACGAGAACGGGACGCCGGGCGATTCGGTGTCGGCGGGGCCGAACGGGTGGAACTTCACCATCCGCTCGCCCATCGACGGCCGGGTGCTGCGGGTCTTCCAAGAGTCCTCGGCGGTCGTCACCGCCGGCATGGCGCTCTTGGAGCTGGGCGACCCGACCGATCTTGAGGTGGAGATCGACGTCCTCTCCAGCGACGCGGTCAACATCCGCCCCGGCGCCCGGGTGCTGCTGGAACACTGGGGCGGCGACCGTCCGCTCGAGGGCCGCGTCCGCCTGGTCGAGCCCGCCGGCTTCACGAAGGTCTCGACGCTGGGGGTTGAAGAGCAACGCGTCAACGTGATCGTCGACCTGGACGACCCGCCGGAGGACCGCCGCGAGCTGGGCGACGGTTACCGCGTCGAAGCGCGGATCGTCGTCCAGCAGGTTGACGACACGCTGATCGTTCCTGCCAGCGCGCTCTTCCGCGACGCGGGGCAAGACGGGCAGTCGGAGTGGTCGGTCTTCAAGGTCGTGGGCGACGCGGCAGCGAAGACCGCCGTCACCATCTCGCGGCAAAACGGGCTGCAGGCGGCGGTTGAGGGCGGGCTGGACGAAGGCGATACCGTGATCGTCAACCCGAGCGACCAAGTCATCGACGGCGTAGCGGTCCGCCGGCGTTAGCAGGCGAGCCGGTCCGATGTGGGAGGCCTCTCCGAGGCCGATGCCCGCCACCTGCATCGGCCTCGGAGAGGCCTCCCACAGACGAGCACTCATGGCGAAGAAGCGATCAACCGGCAGCGACGAGCCGCCGCTGCCCGCGGAGTGGAAGCGGGCGTTCCGCCGCCGGCTGCTGGCTTGGTATCGCAAGAATAAGCGGGACCTGCCGTGGCGAGAGGGTCGCGACGCGTACCGCGTTTGGGTCAGCGAGGTGATGCTGCAGCAAACGCAAGTGGAGACGGTGAAGCCGTACTTCGCGCGGTTCCTCGATCGGTTTCCAACCGTCGCTGACTTGGCGGCCGCCGACGAGCAGGACGTGCTCCGCCTGTGGGAGGGCTTGGGCTACTACCGCCGTGCCCGAAGCTTGCACGCCGCGGCGAAGCAAGTGGTAGACCTGCACGCCGGCGTGCTGCCCGAAAGCGTAGCGGAGCTTCGCGAGCTGCCGGGCGTGGGCCGGTACACGGCGGGGGCCATCGCGTCGATCGCCTACAACCGGCCGGCGCCGATCCTCGAGGCCAACACCATCCGCCTCTTCAGCCGCTTGATCGCGTACGAGGGCGACGCGACCACCACCACTGGGCAGAAGCGGCTGTGGTCGCTCGCCGAACAGGTACTGCCGGCGCCCAAGCCCGACGAGCCGAACGTAAGCGACTTCAACCAGGCGCTCATGGAACTCGGTGCGCTGGTCTGCACACCCACGGACCCGAAGTGCACCGAGTGCCCCGCCGCGGCGCAGTGCCGCGGGTACGGGGAGTGCAAGCTCGACACGCTCGGGCCGACCACCAAGAAGCTCTCGTTCACCGAGGTGCGCGAGGCGGCCGTCGTCGTCTGGCACGGGCCGAAGGTGCTGCTCCGCCAGTGCGAGGAGGGCGAGCGTTGGGCGGGCCTCTGGGACTTCCCGCGGTTCCCCATCGAGAGCGAAGGCCCGCTCTTCGCCGCCGACGAGATCGCCGGCAAGGTGCGCGAGCAAACCGGCGTACGCTGCACCCTCGGCCCGCTGATAACCACGCTGAAGCACGGCGTTACGCGGTTCCGCATTACGCTCGACTGCTACCGCGCGAAACGAACCGGCGGCCGATTGACGAAGGGCGAGTGGGTGGAAGTGGAAGCGCTCGCGGATCGACCGCTGAGCGTAACGGGTCGTAAGCTCGCAAAGCTCATCGCCCCGTAGCCGATCGCCTACTGCCCGCTGTAGTGCACTTGCATCTGCGGGAAGGGGATGTCGATGCCCTCGCGGTCGAGCTGCACCTTGATCTCCCGCAGCAGCGCTTGCTTGACCGTCAGGAAGTCGCCCGTTGGGGCCCAGACGCGGACGCTCCAGTCCACGCTCGACGCCCCCAGGCCCAGCAGGATCACGGCCGGGTCCTTCTCGCTGGTCGTGCCCGGCACCTCGGCGGCGACGCGTTCGAGGATGGCCCGCGTGCGGTCGAGGTCGGCGCCGTACGCTACGCCCACATCGCCATCGACGCGGCGGATGGGGTGGTACGTGATGTTCTCGATGACCGCGCCGAACACCTCGCTGTTGGGGATAATGATCCGGCGGTTGTCGAACGTGTCCATCGTGGTGGTGAAGACGGAGATCTCGTCCACCAGGCCGAGCTGCCCCGCCACGTTCACGGCGTCGCCCACCTTGAAGGGGCGGAAGAGCAGCAGCATCGCCCCCGCGGCGAAGTTGGAGAGCGTGCCCTGGAACGCCAGGCCAACCGCCAAGCCCGCGGCGCCGATCACCGCGGCGAAGCTGGTGGTCTCAACGCCGAAGTAGCTCAGGCACATCAAACCCGCCAGCAGCAGCACCATCCAGCGGGCGAGCCGCGACAGGAACTTGGTGAGCGTGGTGTCAAACTTCAGCCGCCGGAGGCTGCGATCGACCAGGGCGCCCGCCCACCCGGCTATTGTCCAAGCGATGGTCAGGATGATGAGCACCAGTGCGACCTTCATCAGCAGGTCGATCCCGTACTCCCAGAACAGAGCGGACATCTCGGCGCTATCGAGCTGATCGAACTTGAGCGCGGAGAGGTCGGCGTAGCCCTCCTTCAGGATTTCTTCCGGCGACCGCTCGTCGACGGGCGGGGCGGGTGCGTTCGCAACGGGGGCGGCTTGTGCAAGCAGCGGCAGCATGGCAGGGGCTCCGGTGACGATCCGTTCACGCGAAGCGAGGCCGATAGCAAATGGGTTGAAGGCGAACAACCCAGATGTGGGCTACTGCCCGATCAGCGAATCGACCGCCGCGCCGATGTCCGGCTGACGCATCAGCGATTCGCCGACCAGGATCGCGTCGACGCCGGCCGCCTCCAGCCGCTGGACGTCGGCGTGGGTCTTGATGCCGCTCTCGCCCACCAGCACGCACTGGTCCGGCACGCGGTCACGCATGCGGATGGTGTGCTCCAGATCGACCTCAAAGGTCCGCAGGTCGCGGTTGTTCACGCCAATCAGCTTGGCGCCCGCGTCCAGCACCGCCGCTAGGTTGTCCGGCTCGTAGAGCTCCACCAGCGGCATCAATCCGAGCTCGACCGCCTGCTGGTGCAGCGTCGCCAGCTCGGCGGGCGAGAGGCACTCGGCGATGAGCAGCACGGCGTCGGCGCCCGCGGCCCGGGCTTCCAGAAGTTGGTAGCCGTCGAGGATGAAGTCCTTCCGCAGGCACGGCAGACCGATCGCGGCGCGCACCTCGCGGAGGTAGTCCAAGCTCCCCTTGAAGTACGGCTCGTCGGTCAGCACGCTCACGCACGCCGCGCCGTGCCGCTCGTACGTGCTGGCGATGGCGACCGGGTCAAAATCCTCGCGGATTAGCCCGGCGGACGGGCTCGCCTTTTTTACCTCGGCGATGAGCCGGATGCCGTCAGCGGCCAGGGCGCCAAAAAAGCCCCGCGGCGGCGGCGCACTCTCGATCGCCGACTCCAACGCCGCGGCCGGCAACTCCTGCTTGGCCTTGGCGATGGTCTCGCGCGTGGTCGCAACGATCTTGTCGAGGATGGTGCCCATGCCGCGGAGTGTACTTCGCAACGCCCTGCGTTGTCACGAAGCCGCGCGTGAATTCGAGGCCCGCGGCGTGGCCCGCCGCGGTTAGACGTCGTTGCCCAGGTTAACGAGGCCCTCGGCCGTCTTGCTAAGGTCCGACATTGTGATGGACTGCTCCTCGATCGCCGCCGCCACGGTGCTGGTGTTCTGGCTCACCTCGGCGATGCTCTCGCTGATCTGTTTGGTAGAGCTGGCGAAGCGGTCGACCCGCGATTGGATCTGGCTCACGCTCTGCTCGATGCTCTGCGTCGCGTTGCTAGTTTCTTGGGCGAGCTCCTTCACCTCGCTGGCGACCACGGCGAAGCTGCGGCCGGACTCGCCGGCGCGGGCCGCCTCAATCGTTGCGTTGAGCGCGAGCAGGTTAGTCTGATCGGCCAGCTCCTGGATGACGCCAACCACCTTGCCGATCGCCTGGCTCGCCTCTTGCAGCTCGCCGGTCGACTCACGCGACTGCTCGGCGTGGCGTTCGGCGTCCGTGGCGAGGCTCGCGGTCCGGCCAACGCTGCGGCTGATCTCCTCGATGCTGGCGGCCATCTCGTTGGTGCTGGACGCAACCGACTGCCCAACGGCCATCGCTTCGTTCTTGGTGCGGAGCTCTTCGGTCATGATCCGGCCAGAAGCCATCGCACCGGTGTACTCGCCGTCTTGGTCATAGATGGCGCTCACCTCAAAAGACAGCGTCTCCTCTCCCATCTTTATCTGCGTCTTGATGGGCAGGTTGGACGGGTCGGCGAGGAGGCGCCGCTGGTGCTCCGGCGTGCGGTGGAACTGGTCGATGCACGCGCCGACGATCTCATCGGCCTTGATCGGCAGGAACTTCTCGACCTGCTTGAGCAGCTCCAGCGTAGCCGCGTTGACGTACCGGATGATCAGGTCGCGGTCGACGTACATCACCGCCAGCGGCATGTTCTCGACCATGTTCTCCAGGCGCGTCGCGTCGGCCTGGTTGCCGTAGACAGCCGTCACGTCACGGGCGACGGTAAGCACGCGCTCGATGCGACCTTCCTCGTTTCGCAGCGGCGAGTAGACCGCATCGATCCAGGTCTTCGCGCCGCCCTTCGCCACGCATTGGGAAACCAGCGTCTTCGCAACGCCGAGTTGCAGGTCTTCCCAAAGAGTGCGGTGCTCGTCGCTGGCCGCGTGCTCGGGGTCGAGGAGCATGCGGTGGTGGCGGCCGACGACTTCGTCTCGCGTGTATCCGACCACGTCGAGGAAGTTCTGGTTGGCGGAGAGGATTGTGCCGTGCGGATCGAACTCGATGACCGCCTGGGTCTGGTCGATCGCGGTTAGCTTGGCCTCGCTGAGTTGCGCCTCGGCACTCTGGGTGCTCGCCCCGGCGGTGGCCTCCATCTGCGTGAAGTTGGCCAAACGCGTGATCAGTGCCATGGTGGGTCTCGTTAGCTGGTTCCGAACGGTTCGTCACGGCCGCGACGCTTCGCGGCCCGGCTTAAACCTCTCTCACAACCGCGTTTCACGCGGCCGCCCGCGAACGTTTTGGACGAAAAGTCCGTCCGTGGGGGTTAGGTGATGAGGGCTTTGGCGATTCTCGCGGGCGCACGAAAAAAGCGTCGGCCCGCGCCCAGCGGACAGGGGCCGGCCGACGCCGGTATTAACGAACAAGAATGAACAGACTCGCGGCCGCTTGGGCCGCCTAGACCCGGCTCGCCAAATTGACGAGGCCCTCAGCGGTCTTGCTGAGCTCGGCCATGGTGATGGACTGCTCCTCGATCGCAGCGGCTACGGTGTTGGTGTTGTCGCTCACCTCGGCGATGCTGTTGCTGATCAGGTTGGTGGACTGGGCGAATTCGTCCACGCGAGACTGGATCTCCGTCACGCTCTGCTCAATGCTCTGCGTGGCGTTGCTGGTCTCTTGGGCCAGCTCCTTCACCTCGCTGGCGACCACCGCGAAGCTCTTGCCGGACTCGCCGGCCCGGGCCGCTTCGATCGTCGCGTTCAGGGCCAGCAGGTTGGTTTGGTCGGCAAGCTCCTGGATCACGCTCACCACCTTGCCGATCGCCTGGCTCGCCTCTTGCAGCTGCTGAGTCGAATCCTGCGACTTGTGCGCGTGTTTGGCGGCGTCGGCCGCAAGGGTCGCCGAGCGGCCGATGCTGCCGCTGATCTCTTCGATCGTGGCGGCCATCTCGGTGGCGCTCGCGGCAACCGTCTGGCCAACGCTCGCCGCCTCGCGTTTGGTGTGACGCTCGTCGGTCACCAAACTCCAGGTGGCCATGGCGCCGATGTACTCACCCGATCGATCGTGGATGGCAGTCACGAGCAGGTCGAGTGTCTCGTCGCCGAGCGTGATGTCCCGGTGCACCGGCAGGTTAGAAGGGTCGCTAAGGATGCCTCGTTGGTGTGCCGGGTCTTTGTGAAACCCGTCAACGCTGGACCCGATGATGCTGTCCACCGGCATCGGCAGCAGGTGCTCAACCTTCTTGAGCGTCTTCCGAGACGCCGGGTTCATGTATTGGACCACGCAGTCGCGGTCGGCGAACATGACGTTGATCGGCAGGTCTTCGACCATCGACGAGAGTCGGAAAGCGTCTTCGCTCTCGCGCTTCGTGTCGGTGATGTCCGAGGCGATCTTGACGACCTTGCACACCTTGCCTGATTCGTCGAGCACGGGGTTGTAGGACGCGGCGATCCAGATCCCGTCGCCGCCCTTCTTCACGCGATGGAACTCACCGGTGGAAGACCGACCCGCGGCAAGCTGGCGCCAGAAGGTGGCGTACTCGGCGGTCGCAGCCTCGTTGGGGTCGACAAACAACCGGTGGTGCTGGCCGACGATCTCGTCGAGCGAGTAGCCGAGCACCGCTAGGAAGTTGTCGTTGGCGGTCAGAATCCGTCCGTCGGGCGTGAACTCGATAATCGCCTGCGACCGGCTGAAGGCGTCCAGCACGGCTTGCGCGTCGCCCGCCGGGGTCACATCGACGGGTTCTTTTTCGACAGTCTTTGTCCGAGGCGCGTCGTTCCGCGCGAGCATCTTTAGCAGCATTTCGTGCAGCTCCGGTTCCGGTGGCGTTGGCGTTGGCGAAGCGGGGAGGATGGTTCTCGGGGCTCGCAAGCATGGGACGCGCAGCGAGACGCGGCGGAATGTCGACCCGCCAAGACCGGCGGCCGCGCAGGCTGAGCGACGCGATAAAACGTCCAGGACGTCCGGCCGTCCCTCGGGGGTTTGCGGGCGTTCCCCCCGCGCTACCCGGCAACTCGTCCGAATCGTCCACGGACGCACCTCAGCGAAGGAATTTGGAAGAATCGCGGCCTTGTGTGCCGGTGATAGCACCTTGCGCGGGCGTAGCGGCTGCGGAGTCTGCGGAGTCGGTCGGGGCCCGGGTCGACGGTCCCACGCAGAAAACTAAGATGGAGCATCAACGCCCTGCGTTGACAGCCTCTTCGCCCCCCCGCGGGACGCAGCCGGCGGAGTGCGGCCCCGAAAGCTCGTGGCGCCGCGCCGCCCTCCCCTTTCAAGAACAACGACGCCATGAAGATCGCGGTTATCGGCACCGGTTACGTCGGCTTGGTCACCGGCACCTGCTTCGCCAACAGCGGGAACGACGTCACCTGCATCGACATCGACGAAGCGAAGATCGAGGGCCTCAAGAACGGCGTCATCCCGATCTATGAGCCCGGTCTCAAGGAACTGGTGCTCCGGAACGCCGAGGCTCAGCGGCTGCACTTCACCACGGACACGCCGGGCGGCGTCAAGGACGCCGAGATGGTCTACCTGGCGGTTGGCACGCCGCAGGGCGACGACGGCGCCGCGGACCTCTCGGCGATGTGGGCCGTGACCAAGGCGATCGCCCCGCACATCCAAGAAGACGCCATCGTGGTCACCAAGAGCACCGTGCCGGTGGGGACCAACGCCACGATTTTTGGCATGCTCAAGGAACTGACCGGTCGCGAGTGCCACGTGGCGAGCAACCCGGAGTTCCTCAAAGAGGGGGCCGCGATCGATGACTTCATGAAGCCCGACCGCGTGGTGGTGGGCGTCCGCAAGCCGGAGGTGGCCGACAAGCTGGAGCAGCTCTACTCGCCGTTCCTGCGGACGGAGAAGCCGTTCCTGGCCATGTCTCCCGAGTCGGCGGAGATGACCAAGTACGTGGCCAACGCCCTGCTGGCGACGAAGATCTCGTTCATTAACGAGATGGCCAACCTGTGCGAGAAGATGGGGGGCGACATCAACGACGTCCGCCGCGGCATCGGCCACGACCGCCGCATCGGCTTCGCCTTCCTGTTCCCGGGCGTTGGCTACGGCGGCAGCTGCTTCCCGAAGGACGTCCGCGCCCTCACGGCCATGACCGAGGACAAGGGCAACATCCCCGAGATGCTCAAGGCGGTCGACAACATCAACGAACGGCAGAAGACCGTGCTGTTCGACAAGGTGAGCGCCGAGTTCGGCGGCGACCTGGCCGGCAAGCGCGTCGCCATCTGGGGCCTGGCCTTCAAGCCCGAGACGGACGACATCCGCGAGGCGCCGGCGCTGGTGCTCATCCGCCAGCTCCAAGAGGCGGGCGCCAAGGTCGCCACGCACGATCCCGAGGCGATGGAGAACGTCGCCGCGGAGACTGAGGACGTGGAGTTCTGCAAACAGCCGTACGACGCCCTCAAGGACGCCGACGCGCTGTGCGTCTGCACCGACTGGAAGGCGTACCATCAGCCGGACTTCGCCGAGATGTACCAGTTGATGAAGCAGCACGTGGTCTTCGACGGCCGCAACCTGTACGACCCCGAGCGGATGAAGCGCCGCGGCTACTGCTACCACAGCATCGGCCGCCCCCGCGTCGACGGCCGCAACGGCGAATAAGCCTGCCGCCGCGAGGCGAAGTTCGGGTGCGACCCTCGCCTCGCAACAATCCTGCGGAATCGGGTAAACCGATCGCGGGCGACGGCCACTTATCTGAGAACCGCCGCCGAGGTCGTCTGCTTTGCCCCCACCTGACCTGTTGTCGCAAGAGCTCGACGAGCTGGCGATGGCGGCCGGGCGAGGGGATCAGCAAGCACTCGCGGACCTGCTGCGGGCTTTGCAAGACGCCCTTTGGCGGTTCTGCGTGAGCCAACTCGGCGACCGCCACGCCGCGGAGGACGCCGTTCAGGAAACGGCGGTTCGGATTGTGCGTGGCGTGCGTCGGTTCGGCGGGCGGAGCACGGCCAAGACCTGGGCTCTGGGCATTGCGCTCAACGTTTGCCGAGAGCACCGGCGGAAGCGAGCCCGCACGGCCGCCCCGCTGTCGGAGGACCCGGTTACGGAGGCCGCGCCGCCAAGCCTGCGGGCGATGAAGGCCGAGGGCGCCGAGGCGGTCCACGCCTGGGTGGCCGCCCTGCCCGACCGGCAGCGTGAGGCGATTGTGCTGCGGTACTTCGAAGGCATGTCGGTCGACGAAGCGGCCGCCGCCATGGGCTGCGCCCCGGGCACGGTCAAGGCCGCGGTCTTCGCCGGGCTCAGGACGCTGCGCCAGGCGGCCGGCGTTGCTAGCCAAACCGAACCCTAATCCAACCCTTCACCAGCGAGATCGATGGGCACGCTCCGGCAACAGGTCGAACAGCTCGGCGAAGCCTACCGGGCAGACCGGTACGCGGGCGACCTTTCGGAAGTGCTTACGACAGCGCCGCCGGACCGACGCGTGCCGACGCGTGTGTGGCTCGGCGCGGCTGCGGCGGTGGCGGCGTGCCTGGTGGCAATGGTGTTGCTGCGAACCAGCTCGCAGCCGGGTCAACAAGCGGACGCAACGGCCATTGAGGTCGGCCCCGAAGCCTCGACCAAAGTGGCCGCCAAGAAAGCAGTCAAAACGAAATCGCCGTCGCGAATCACGCTCGCGTCGTCCAAGGCCTCGCGGCTAGCGATTGAGAAACGCCTGCTGGCTTGGCCCCGCCCCGCCGCCGGCAGGACGAAAGCAAGCCTCGTTGGCGTCACCAACTGGAACCCGCCGTTGATCGCGCCCAGTCGGCCGAAGCCGGTTTGGAAGAAGCCATCAACGGCGCCATCGACTGCGGTGGCTAGCGCTCCGCCCGCGCGGCAACGCCGCCGCCAGCGGACGCCGGCCGAGTTTTCTCCCCGGCTCGATCGTTACTCGGCGAGCCTATCGTCTGCGACTTCCCTTTCCTATTCGTTTCGGAGGAACCCCCATGGTGCGTAAGTGGCGCCCCGTCGTTTCGCTCGCCGCCGCTGTTGGCGTGCTGGCGTGGATCGTGTCGATCCTTCCCCTCGGTCACCAATCGGCCAACGCCCAGTCCTCTTCTGTGCAGGCGGCGGACGGCCAGTCGTCGCTGCGGATGGAGCGGCTCGGCTCGTCCCTCGCTCTCTCGTCGATCCGTGAAGATCAAGACGAAGACCGTTTCCAATGGCTGCGTGAAAGAGACGAGGAGCGGTTCTTCGTCGATCATGACGACGATGACGAGCACGAAGACTGGGACGACGACGAAGAGGAAGAAGAGTACGAGGAAGAAGAGTGGGAAGAGGAAGACATCGAGCGTGAGCTGATGTACCTTGAGATCCGCCGGGCCGAGATCCAGGCGGCGTTTGGCGAGCTGGAACTGGTCCGCGAGGTTGCTTCGATCGTCGAAAGCCCCGAGGCGACCGCTTCGCTCGTGGTCATTTCGGTTGCCGATGAAATCGACGATGAGGAGCAGAAGGTCGAGGCCCTTACCGACCTGCTCGACGTGGCGAAGTCCGACGCGGTGAAGCGGCTCATCCTGCTCCAGCTCGCCGAGGTGTACGGCGACATAGGCGAGGACGAGAAGGCGTACCGCGTGGTCCGCCGCCTGGTGGCGGAGGAGTAAGCGGGCGGAGAAACCGCACCGCGAATGCGGCCCGCCGAACTCGCCCGAAGCCCGCCGTGTGGGATAGACTGGGAGAGTCGGCGGGAGCAAGCGCGAGCACGCAAGCACGAGCACTGAGCCCCGCCTGGATGAAGTTCAGGCGGGGCTCTTGCGTTGGCCTCGCGGTCGATCGTCTCCGAGGCTTCCTCACGCGTGAGCTCCGCTTCGATTCCCTGGCTTAAGATCGCCGTCGCCGCCGCGGCGGTCTCCCTCGGCGCCGGCATCTACGCCGATTGGCGTTCCGCCGCCCCGCCCGACGCGCTCGCGAAGGCGGAGTTCGTCGGCCGCGACACCTGCGCCAAATGCCATCAGCAGGAGCTCGCCGAGTGGACCGGGTCGCACCACGACAAGGCGATGGACTACGCGACGGAGCAGACGGTGCTCGCCGACTTCGACGACACCACTTACGAGTGGCAGGGCGTGACCACGCGGTTCTTCCGCGACGGTGAGCGGTTCATGGTCAACACCGAGGGGCCCGACGGTGAGTACGAAGACTTTGAGGTGAAGTACACGTTCGGCGTCGACCCGCTGCAGCAGTACATGGTGGAGTTCGATGACGGGCGCGTGCAGGTGCTCCGCGTCTCGTGGGACGTCAACAAGAACGAGTGGTTCTACGTTTACCCGCCCGACGTGACCGACGAGAAGATTGAGCCGGGCGACCCGCTGCACTGGACCGGCATCGCGCAGAACTGGAACACCACGTGCGCCATCTGCCACAGCACCAACCTGCAGAAGAACTACGACCTGGCGACCAACACGTACCACACAACGTGGTCGGAGATCGACGTGAGCTGCGAGGAGTGCCACGGGCCGGGCAGCCTGCACGTGGAGCTGGCCGAGGCGACCTCGCTGTTCTGGGACCGCGTGCACGGCTACGGGCTGGCCAAGATCAAGAGCGTGGACAACAAGCCGCAGATTGAAACGTGCGCGGAGTGCCACAGCCGGCGGTTCGCGGTGCACCCCAACTTCCGCCCCGGCACGCCGCTGCTGGACAGCTACGAGCCCTCGCTGCTTCACGAGGGCCTCTACCACGCGGACGGGCAGATCCTGGATGAGGTGTACGTCTACGGTTCCTTCGTCCAAAGCAAGATGCACGCCAAGGGCGTGCGGTGCACGGACTGCCACAACCCTCATTCGCTCAAGCTCGAAGCGCCCGGCAACCAGATGTGCGCCAAGTGCCACGAGCCGGCCAAGTACGACGTAGTGAGCCACCACCACCACCCGGACCCCAAGCCGGGCGTGGCGTCGGCCGGGGCGAGTTGCGTGGACTGCCACATGCCGGCCACCACGTACATGGTGCGCGACCCGCGGCGGGATCACAGCTTCCGCGTGCCGCGGCCCGACCTGACGGTGAGCGTCGGCACGCCCAACGCCTGCAACAACTGCCACACGAAGGAAGAGGAGAACGCCGAGTGGGCGGCGGCGAAGGTTGTGGAGTGGTTCGGCGAGCGGCGCTGGGACGACCCGCACTGGGCGCCCGCCATCGCCGCGGGCCGCGTGGGCAAGCCGGAGGGCGAGGCGATGCTCGCCGAGCTCGCCGGCCGTGCCGCCGCGCCCGCCATCGTCCGCGCCACCGCGGTCGACCTGCTGGCCCGCTACAGTGGCCGCCCGTCGGTCGAGGCGATCGGCCAAGCGCTGGAAGACGACGACGACCTGGTCCGCGTCACAGCAGTTCGCACGCAGCCGCTCGCCACCGAGGCGGACGCGCGGAAGCTCGCCCCGCGGCTCAGTGACCCGTCGCTCGCCGTGCGGATGGAGGCGTCTCGCAAGCTGGTGGGCGTGCCCGAGCGATGGCTCACCGCCGAGGAGCGTGAGGTCCAGCAGGAGGGGCTCATCGAGTACCGCGAGCGGCAGCTGGAGGACGCCGAGCACGCGGGCACGCACATGAACCTCTCGAACCTCGAAGCCCAGACCGGCAACCTGCCGGGCGCCATCGACGCGTTGCGGACCTCCATCAGGTTGGAGCCGTATCTGGCAGGCGCCCGCGGCCGGCTTGCTTCGCTGCTTGAGGCCGAACGCCGCGCCAGCCCGTCGGAGATCAAGCAGCTCCGCGAGAAGGAAGTCGAGCTGCTCGAGCGCGACGCCGGCTACGCGGCTGACAACGCGAACGTCTTCTACCGCTTGGGCCTGCTCCGCTACCAAATCGGCGACGCCGACGGCGCGGCCGACGCGTTGGCCGAGGCGTGCCGGCTCGCCCCCGAGACGCCGGACCACCATCTCGCGCTCGCGCTGCAGCAAGAAGCCCAGTACGCCGCCACCAGCGAGCAGCGGCATTTCGACGCGGCCGTTGAGGCGCTGAAGAAGCTGCACGAGCTTATCCCGGGCGATCCGACCGCTACCCAAGTGCTCCAGCGGATCATGGCGACTCGGAAGCAAAAGGAAGAGTAGGGCAGGCCCCGCCTGCCAAGAGACCAACCACCTCCGCCGGCAGGCATGACCTGTCCCACCGAACTACCGCTGGCAGGCGAGGCCTGCCCTACCAGACGTGTCGACGCCCTCGCTCTTCACCGTCGGGCACTCCAACCACGAGATGGCGGACTTCCTCGCCCTGCTCGATCGGCACGGCGTGACGGTGGTGGGCGACGTCCGCTCCAACCCATACAGCCGCTGGACGCAGTTCGGCCGAGAGAACCTGGCGGGCTCGCTCAAGGACCACGGGCTGCGGTACGTCTTCCTCGGAGACCAGCTCGGCGCCCGCCGTCCGGAGGTGGAGTGCTACGTCGATGGGCAAGCGGTCTACGAACTTGTCGCCAAGCTGCCGGCGTTCCTTGAGGGGGTTGCTCGGCTCGGACGCGGCGCCCGCGACCATGTGATCGCCCTGATGTGTGCGGAGCGGGAACCACTCGACTGCCACCGCGGCGTGCTGATCGCTCGCCAGCTTGCCGAACGCGGCTGGCGGGTTCGGCACATCCTGGCCGACGGCTCCGCCGAGGAGCACGCCGCCACTGAGCGGCGGATGATCGACGCGATGGGCGTCGACCCGCTGCTGGACGCCAACGCCACCCAAGCGGAGCTGCTTCACCGTGCCTACGAGGAGCTGGGGGGCCGGCTCGCCTACCGGCCGCGTTAGGCCATTCTCCCTAAGTCGATTCTTGGCTGGGGTTTGCGGTGATGTGGCCGTCGGCGGCAATCAGGCGAGCAGCTTTTTCGCGATATTTCTGACTTAGAAGGTGTGGGATCGCGGCGTTGCCACATCGTATCCTAACGCCACAGGCTGCACCCTCTTCGACGAATCGCGACTCCTCTGAGAAACCGATGCCGGGCAAGATTCTCTCGTCAGCTTTCGCTTTCATTGCCGTGATCGCCACGCTGCCTGGGGCGGCCGAGGCGGACCTCGTGCCGGGCTACACCCTCGGCGCCGGAAGCCAGTTGCTCACCGCCAATGGCGGCGCCGGGACGGTCTTGTTTGAAGACTCCGCAGCGCTGGGCGGCAACCTGGACGTCGACAATGCCAGCGGCACCGCCTCGTTCAACTCGGTGTTGCTCGATGGCAGCGGGCTCTGGTCGATCGGCGATAACGTCACAATCACCGGCGTGGCATTTACTCTGGTTGGTGGTTCGAGCAGCAACCGCACCAAGTCGGGCACGTTCACCATCGACGTGCGTCAGGGCGCCGGTGGCTCCGGTCCGTCGGGCGCCGGCGGGCTCTCCTCGCTCGGCACGCAAACGGCGGACTACACGCAGCCCGCGGTCGGCTCGCTGGCCGAAGTGATGTACGTGAACTTCGACACGCCCATCTCGTTTGTCGCCGACGCCAACTCCACGTCGATCGGCGTGAACTTCACCTCCGACGGCGGGCACATCCGCTACAAGGCGACCAGCGCAACAACCCTCGGCGGTCTGCCCCGCTACAACTTCGCCAACGGCAACCAGCCCGGCAGCTTCCAGTTCTTCTCCATCGCCGGCTCCGTGGCGGCGATCCCCGAGCCGACGTCCTTCGCGTTCCTCGGCTTGGCGTCGCTCGGCGTGGTGATCGGTCGCGGTAGCCGCCGCCGGTAGCCGCGTTACGGTTCCGGCGAAGCGGCGACCGGCCGGCCCTTCCACGCCACTTGGCGACCGGTGGCCGACGCGATGAACGCCGTCCACTGGATCGCCAGGAACAGCAGCACGCCTAGCGGGTGCAGCACCGCGCCGATCAGCGGCTGACGGAAGCGGAACGCCGCGTCGACTCTCGGTGCGATCGCGAGCACTGCCGCCAGCGCGGCGACTGCGAGCAACAAGCCGCCCGCCGCGAAGGCCCAAGGCAGCACTGCGAAGGGAACGACCTGGCCGAGCAGCAGCGCGATGCTGACCGGCAGGATGAGCGGCCAGTTGGCGACGCCCTCGTCCGCGTTCTTAGCCAGCCCCCGCCACGTGGCCGCGGCCCCGCGGTACATGCGGACGGTGGCCAGGTCGGTGGCGTCGAAGACGTCAATCGCCAGCCCGTTCTCCACATACTTCCGCGGCAGCTTCAGCCCGTCGTGCCGGCTGGCTCTGATCGCCGCGTGGCCGCCGGCCTTCTCGTAGGCAGCCTTTGTTGTGATGAACAACTGCCCGCACCCGGCGGCGAAGCCCGGGTCGGTGGCGGACCGGAGCTTCCGCAGCGACAAGAAACCCAGCAGCACAAAGCTGATAAGCGGGATCAGCAGCCACTCCAGCGGCGACCGCGTTTGCTGATGAGGAAACCCACTGATCAGGCCCGCACGCCCGTCGCCATTTGCGGTGGCCGCAAGGCGAGGAAGCGCGTCGCCCGATAAACGCACGTCCGCATCCAGGAACAAGAGCGTCTCATTCCCCGCCGCCCGACTGAGCTGCCAACAAGCGTGCTGCTTGCCGTTCCAACCGGCGGGCAGCGTGGCGCCGCGGACGAGCCGCACACGCGAGTCATCATCGGCGAGCCGCTCGACGATCGCGGCGGTGTCGTCTTCGGAGTGGTCATCAAGCACCACCACCTCGTCGTCGTCCGCTGCGCTCGCCAGCACGGACTCAACGCATGCCGCGATGTTGGCTGATTCGTCCCGCGCGGGGATCAGCACCGAGACCGCCGCGCGACCACCCTCCGCCGACGGCGGCAGCGGCCGGAAGACGCCGACGTTGCGGAAGTAGAAGTACGCGGGCGGCGCCGCGAAGATGAGCGAAGCGACGGCAAGGAAGATCATTCGTGCGTGGGTCTCCCCTCCGTACCGGGAGCGTTCGCGAGGCCTGGAGAGAAAGACTTGCCGGGTACGCGATCGACCCCAGCTACCTGAACGTGATCGGCGTGCAAGTTGTAGTGGCAAGTCGTGATGGCGCCAGATTGGCTTTCCACAACGACCGCGATCTGCCGCATCGGAACATCGCTTGAGACGTCAACCGATTGGATCACACCGTGCGCGGTTCCCGACACCCAATCGATCACTGCATTGCGACCATCGGCCAAGACAATGGTGTGTTTGCCCGACAGCCGGTGGTGGTAGACGAAGAGCCGCCGGTGTTCGTCATCGCCCGTGAAATGGTCGGCATGGTAGGCGAGAGCGTGAGAACGCCTGGCGTACCCGTGGACGCCTAGCCGCTCCCTCAGTTCGCTGGCGCGTTCGGGGTTGGGAGAATCGGCCGCGGAGAAGGTGAGAACCTCAATCAGCCGTTGGTCGGGCCGTTCGGTGTCGCGGAGCAACTCGCGGATCGAGGCGGCCGCGATGGCGGTGATGGCCAGGGCGGCGAAGACCGTTCGCAGCTTGAAGCGTGGGGTTCGCAGGCGGCGGAGCCTATCGGGCGTTGATGCGATCATGCGTTGAGCTTCTCGCCGTGCGTGGCTCGGTAGTCGCGGCCGGTGAGGCGGTAGGCGGCTTTGCGGAACGCCTCGTACGCGCCGCCCACGCCCGCGTCGCCGCCCAGGATAACCTCAAGCTCCTCGGTTTGCCGACCGATCGAAACGCGGGCGAGCTGCGACTGCGCGTCGCGAAGCCTTGCCTCGAGCAGTTCACGCCAAGCGTCTTTATCCGACGGCTGATCCTCGCCCGGTAAGCGGATCGCGTCGCCGAAGCGGACCAGCAGCTCCGGCCGGCTCTCTTCCCAGAAAGGGTACTCCACCGCCAGCGGCACGATGGCGGCCGGCTCGCCGGCGGCCGCGAGCTTGGCGGCCAGGTGCGCGAGGCCGGGCTCAAACCCGGGCGCATCCCGCGGGTCGGCAAAGCGGCCCTCGGGCGTCAGCCAAAGGCTGGTGGCGGGCTGCTCTAGGGCGGCCATCGCCGTGCGAAGAAAGTCCACCGCGCCGCGGCGGCTGGTCTTGTCGACGCCGAAGAACCCCAGCCGATCGAACAGCGGGTACTGTCGCATCGCCTCCGCCTCGAACGGCGCGATAACGATCCGCCCCGGGAAGAACCGCTCCGCCACAGCGAGCCCCACGAGCGGGTCCCACCACGCGGCATGGTTGAGATAAACGACCAGCCGATCGCCCTCGCCAACCGATGGCCGCGGGTCGCGGCAGACGGCGACGGAATGAAACTGCTTCCGCAGCATCCGCCGCAGGTACCACTGGAACCAACCCGCCAACCAGGGCGAGTAGTTGGCGACGGCGGGCGGGGCGGTTGATGGAACCACAGAGTTCACAGAGGTCGCGGAGGCAGATCTCACTCGTCGGCTGGAGCGTGGCGTGACCAGTACTGATCGAGGGCGCGTTGGGCGACATCCGCGTCGGCCCACGTGTCGCTGTTCGCCATGTAGGCCAAGAATAGAGAGATCGCCCGCTGCTGGTCGAGGGTGAAGTACTCGAATCGGCCGCGGTGCGTCTTAGGGTCGAGGGCGTAGATGATCTGGTCGCTGACGAAGGAGTCGTTGTGCTTGAAGTGGCGCAACGACCATCGCATCCACGCCGGAACGAAACCGAGCCAACTCTTGAGGTCAGCCCCGTATAAGGCCTTTCCACAATCCTCGATCTCTTGGTCGACCAGTTCGGTCCAGTGCCGTTTCGAGGGCATGGCGTACCACCCCTCAAGTTGCTCAGTTGGCACGTACTTGGCCTTAGCGGCTTGCTGCAGCGTCAGAGGCCCCGGCTTCATCTTGGCAAAGGCGGCTTCGATCGCAGCGACGATGGCCTTGGCTTCTTCGTCCACAGCACCTTCTCTCCGTGAACTCCGTGCCTCTGTGGTTCACTGAAACCGTTCCCGTGGCAACCGCCGAGGGGGACACCACGGAGGCACGGAGGGCACGGAGACTGCTACTTGCGTTTCGCCGCTAGGATCGCCCGGATCAGGTCGCCGAAAGTCGCTATCTCGTCATCACGGCTGATATCAACGGCCCCATCGCAGAAGTCTTCTAACTCTATCATGAACTCAACCAAGTCGAGTGAATCGCCGCCGAAGTCGCGCAACGGGAGGGCGTCAAGGTCTGCGTCGTCGGCTAGCCCTAGCTGAGCTCGAATGGCGGCTTCCAATCGCTCTGCGAGTTGGGCGGCGCGAATCAGCAAGGCGCCACAACTGGGGCAAGGAGCGTCGCCGCCAGTCTGGCTGTAGTCGAGATCGACGGCGGCCCCACAAACATGACACCGGCTTGGAAGCCCCTCCGGCGTGCGCGATGCAGCTGCCATCTTAGCTCCGCGACCTCTGCGACCTCCGCGGTGAACCTAAACCCCAACGCCCGCCAAGTCCTGGTGCAGCGAGTCGGCCGCGATCCAGCCGCTCATCAGCACCATCGGCATGCCCGGCCCTGGGTGGGCGGCGCCGCCGGCTAGGTACAGGCCCTTCACGTCCGGGCTGCGGTTGGCGGGCTTGAAGGCGCCCAGGAACCGGCCGTGGCTCGCCAGCCCGTAGATGGCGCCGCGCGGGACGTGGTAGCGGTTCTCGATGCCCTCCGGAGTGAGGTGGTGCTCGCAGACGATGTGCTCCTCGATGTCCTCCATGCCGGCGGTCCGCTTCAGCTTGTCCAGGATCGTCTGCCGGTAGCCGGGCAGCATCTCGCTCCACTTCTGCCCGTCGCGGCGGTAGGGCGTGTGGACCAGGATGTAGAGCGCCTCGCCCCCCTCGGGCGCCACCTCGGGCTCGGTGATCGCCGGGGCACAGACGTAACACGTTGGGTCCGGCGCCGGCAGGCCCTTGTTGTAGATGTAGTCGAACTCCTCGTGCGGGTCGCGCGAGAAAACGAAGTCGTGGTGCAGAAGCTGGTCGTACCGCTTGTCCAGCCCGAGGTAGAGAACCACGCCGCTGCACGCCGGCTCGTACTTGCGGCGATTGAGGAACTTCTTCGCCGCCTTGCTCGCCGAAGGGCCGCCTAGCAGCTCGTCGTGCGTGAAGACGCTGTCGGAATTGGAAACCACCGCCTCGGCGGAGATGTGCTCGCCGCTGTCGGTGACGACACCGGTCACGCGTCCGTTCTCCGTGGTGATCTGCTTCACCGGGCAGTCGGTGCGGGCATCGACGCCGAGTTCTTCCGCCAGCTTGGTGAGCGCCTCGGGCACGGCGCGGGTGCCGCCCATCGGGTACCAGACGCCCTCGCTGGTCTGCATGTGGGCGATGCTGCAGAGCACCGCCGGCGAGGCGTCCGGGCTGGACCCGACGTACTGGGTGAAGTGGTCGATCATCTGCGCCACGCGCTCGTCCGGCACGTGGCTGCGGACGGTGCCCGCCACGGTGCGGCCCATCCGCAGCTGCAGCAGGTCGGAGAGCGTCGCCGCGTTGAATGTGCTGCCGAGGTCCATGGTGTCGGTGATGCCGCCGACGCTTTTCCAGAAGAAGAACCGGTCGGAGATCTCGTGCAGCCGCTTGCTGGTGGCGATGAACTTCTCGTAGCCGTCGGCGACGCGCCCGTCGCCGGCTAGCTCGGTCAGGTTCTTACGCATCGCGGCCATGTCTTCGGTGAGGTCGAGCACGGTGTTGTCTTCGAAGAAGCAACGCCACTGCGGGTCGAGCTTCACCAGCTCCATGCGGTCGTCAACGTTCAGGTTCGCTTCGCTGAAGATGCGGCGAAGGACCGACGGCACCGTCAGAATGGTGGGCCCCATGTCGAAGCGGTAGCCCTGCATGTGGTGCTGAGCCGCCTTGCCGCCAAGCCAGCTGCTGCGTTCGAGCAGCGTGACCTTGTGCCCCCGCGCGGCCAGCGTGCACGCGGCCGCCAAGCCGCCGAGGCCGCTGCCGACTACCACCACGCGATCTTCGTTGGCCGTTGCAATCATCGTCTGTCCTTATCGGATTCGTGGTCGGAGTTGATCGGGAGCGTTCGGCTGCGGGCGCCGGCGATGACGTCGCGGAGGCCCCGCCACTTCTCGCCGAGGCCCGTGCCGTGCCCTAGGCGGATTAGGCCCAGCAGCAGTTGGTCGAGTTTCTCACGCGGCGGGTCGAGGTGCGGCAGCCAGCCCGCGGTCTGTGTAACGACGGTCCGCGGCCGCGTCATCTCAAACAGGCCAAGCTCGCCGCGCGTCACGCCGTAGCCACTCTGCTTCGTGCCGCCGAAGGCGACGCGTGGGTCGGCTGTCGGAGCGACCAGGTCATTGATGGTCACACAGCCGGCGTCGAGTTGCTGGGCGAGTTGCTCAGCCTCGGCCGCAGGGCCGAAGACGCTGGCGCCCAACGCGTAGGGGCAGTCGCGGTCGATCGCGAGCGCCTCGTCGCTGTCGGCGACGCGGATGATCGACATCACCGGGGCGAACAAGTCGGCGCGGAGCAGCTGGAGATCGGTCGACTGGGTATCGAGCACTACCGGACCGAAGGACGACGCGTCGGTTCGAAAGGCGGTGATCGGCTCGGCGCCGGCGGCGATCGCTTCTTCGATCAGCCCTTCGGCTTGCTCCGCGACGTGCGGCGGAAGGACCGTTGCCGGAATCGCGGGCAGCGTGGATTGGATCTCGGCAATCAGTTCGTCGGCGAGCCGCGCTGGCACGAATAATCGCTTCGGCCCGATGCAGGTCGCGCCGCCGTTAAGTTTCAGTCCAAACGCTACCGCCGCGGCCACGCGTTTGAGGTCGGCGCCGGGCAGGACGAACACCGCGTCGCAGCCGGAGAGCTCCACTGTGCAGGGCGTGATGGTCTCGGCTGCCGCGCGGAGCACGGCCCGGCCGGTTTCGGCGCTGCCGGTGAGCATGATGTGATCGACGCCCTCGGCGATGGCGGTCTGGGCGGCTTCGGCTGATTCATCGAGCACCTGCACCGCATCGCCCGGCAGACCCGCGGCGGTGAGAACGCTTCGCAAGCGAACCATCGGCGCCGAGGCGCCGGGCGCCGGCTTGATCAGCACCGCGTTGCCGGCGACCAGGGCTTGCAGCGTTTGCACGGCCGCCAGGTAGAGCGGGTAGTTGCCGGCGCCGATCACCAGCACCACGCCCCGCGGCGCCCGGCTGGTGCGGACCTTCAGGCCGCGGCCCCAGATCGGCTTGTCCGACGAGCGCCCGCGCTGGTCCTTGAGAATCCGCTTGGCGTTCCGGATTAGGAACCGGCAGGCGTCGGCGGTCGGCAGCACTTCGGCCGCCAGGCTGTCGGCGACGGTCCGCACCCGCGGGTCGGTGATCTCATCGGCCCAATCCCGCGCGTCGTCGACCAGGCTCTCGCGGACCGCTTGAACCGCGCGCAGCCGCTCGTCAATCGACTTCGAACCCCACTCCGACTGCGCTCGCCGGGCTTGGTCGATGGCGCTCGTGGTCGGCGGCGGGGCTGCGGTTGCGGTCGCCACTTCAGTTCCCTTGCGTCGAAGGGTCGGCAACCGGGCGGTCTTCGCGAACCGCTTCCATGATCGCCGCGACCTGCTCGCGGGTGATCTTGGCGCCTGGGCCGTCGGTGCGGAGCTTGGCGAGCGTCGCCACGGCCATCTCGCGCGGCGCCCGGCAGAAGGCAATGTAGCCCGCTGGCGCCTCGGCTTCGCGAAGCGCGTCGATGTAACTCGCCGCGCGCAGCAGGTCGTCGTCGGCTAGCTCGAACACCTGAGCTAGCGGTACGCCGGCTGGAAGGTAAGACCGGCCCTCCGCGGCGTCCGCGTCGGCGTCTTTCAGGATGTTCACCAGCTGCAGGCCTTCGCCGAACCAGCGTGCCTGCTGCCGGAGCGTTTTGACGCTAGATGAGTCACCGAGCCGCAGCTCAAAGAGCTGGGTGAGCAGCTCGCCAACGATGCCGGCAACGTGGTAGCAATATCCGCGGAGCTGATCGATCGACTCGCACCGCAGCTCAGCGTCGGCGGTGGCACGCTCGAGAGTCTCGGCCATGCCGCGGATCGATCGCGTCGCGAAGTCGACCACCGTCTCGCGGACCGGCGCCGGGCGGGCGGCGAGCTCGCCCAGCACCGCCGGCGTGTTTTCCATCAGCCGCTGGTAGTCGTCGTTGTCGCACGGCCGGCGGCTCGCCCAGCGATCGGTGAATTGCTCGAGCCGCTCCGGCGAGAGGTCGGCGAGCGTTTCGGCGAAATCGGCAAGCGCGTCGCGCCGCGCGTCCCGCGGCAGGTTGTCCGCGTCTTCCAGCGTGTCGGCGATGCGGAACACCAGGTAGCCCAGCGTCACGTCGGTCCGCTCCGGCTCGGGCAGCAGCGGGATGGCGAGCGCGAACGTGCGGCTGGTGGTTTGCAGCAGCTCGTCGAGTGTCGGTCCGCTGCCGGGCGACGGACCATGGCCGGCGCTAGCTCGCGGTTCGGCTTGTTCGGCTTGGCTGTGGGGCATCGTCAGGGTGGGGCGTCGCCGGGCGACAAGGGCGTCTAAGCGACAACGGCCGGCGCCGAGGCAACGCCCAGGTCGGCCAGCAGCGTGTCGGTGGTGATGCGGGCCGAGGAGTAGATGGTCGGCAGCCCGCTTCCGGGATGGGTGCCGCCGCCCACGAGGTACGTCCCCTCGAAATCCTCAAACCGGTTGTGCGGCCGCCAGTAGAGCATCTGGTCGAGGCTGTGGGCCAGGTTGAACGTGGCGCCGCGGTAAATGCGGTGGCCCTCGTGCCAGTCGGTGGGCGTGATGACGTGCTCAACGCGGAGCCGAGACTCAGCGTCCGGCACGCCGAGCTTGGAGAGTTGCTCGAAGACGGCCGGCCGCAGCCGGTCACGCTCCGCCGCCCAGTCGATGCCCGAAGCGATGTTCGCGGTCGGCACCAAGACGTACAGCGTGCTGCAGCCTTCGGGCGCGAGCGACGGGTCGGTGACGCAGGCGTTTTGGACGTAGACCGAAGGGTCGGGTCCGAGCGGCCGGCCCTCTTCGATGTCGGCGAGGTTCTGTCGGTAGTCGCTGGAGAGGTAGATCGTGTGGTGGGGCAGGTCGGGCTGCGTTCCTTCGAGGCCCCAGTAGAACATCAGCGTGCTGCAACTGTACTTCTTGGAGGCCAGGCGTGCGTCGGTCCACCGCTTGCGTTTGGTGTTGGGCGCCAGGCGGTGCATCGCCGCGGCGAAGTCGGCGTTGATCACCACCGCGTCAGCACGCTGCTCGCCGTGATCGGTCCGCACGCCAACCACGCGGCTGCCTTCAAACAGCAACTCTTCAACGGGCTCGCCCGTGCGAACCTCACCGCCGAGTTCTTCGACCAACTCCGCCATCCGCCGCGATACGGCGCCGCACCCGCCGATGGGGTGGAACACGCCGTACTCGTACTCCAGGTACGCCAGGATGCTGAACAGGCTGGGGCACTGGAACGGCGACATGCCCAGGTACTTGCCTTGGAACGTGAACGCCAGGTTGAGCCGCGGGTCTTTGAAGAACCGGCCCACCTCGCGGTGCAGGCTCCGCCACGGGCGGACCAGGCCGGCGGACTTCAACACGTTGGGCCGCAAGAAATCGGTGAGCTTGTAGAACGGCTCTTCGAGGATCGGCTGGAAGTGGTCGAGCTTCGAGCGGTTGTCACTGAGGAACCGCCGGAAGCCGCCCGCGTCGCCCGGGGCGATCCGCGCGATCTCCGCCTCCATGCGGTCGACGTCGGGCGTGCAGTCGATGTGGGCCTGCTTGCTCGTGTCCGTGTCGCCGAACACCAGACGGTACTGCGGGTCGAGCCGCTCCATTGGGCATTCGGTGGGCAGGTCGTAGCCGCACGCCTGGAAGATCTCGTTCAAGATCCTCGGGTAGAGGAAGAACGTCGGCCCGCGATCAAACGCGTAGCCCTGGTCCTGGAGCGTGGACGTCCGCCCGCCAACGTGCGGCTGGCTTTCGATCACGGTGACCCGGACGCCGGCCTTGGCCAACAGCATGGCGGCTGCGAGCCCTCCTGGCCCGGCGCCGACAACAACAACCTTGCGAGACAAAACGTGACCTGTGTCGAGAGACCCGCGGCAATCCCCAGCCGCTGTTGAGGACGATTGTAGCTTGATTGGCCGGCG
Source organism: Planctomycetota bacterium (assembly GCA_039414355.1). GTDB lineage: Bacteria > Planctomycetota > Planctomycetia > Pirellulales > Lacipirellulaceae > JBCCQL01. The sequence goes on from JBCDJN010000045.1 coordinate 26,901, forward strand.
CCCGTCGACGCGAGAACAGCCGTAACGCGGGCGGCGCCCGGAATCCTGGTAACGATTAGAACACCAAGCGTAGGAGCATTCGACCGGCTGTTCGACGGACGAACGCCATCGGATGCGGCAATTCGCTTCGGTAAGTCGCATTGGGTAGACTCTGCCGCCCGATTTGGCTGGGTCATCACTTCACGACGGGGGGACGACGATGAAGGGCCTGCGATTCTTCGTGCTGGTTTCCGGTTTGCTTGGGGCTGCCCAGCCGGCGTTGGCGGCCGTTACGGCGACGGGCGACGTCATCCCCCTTGGCGATGGCTTTGTGGCCCTGGGCGATGTGGACTTGAGCGGCCAGAACTTGACCGTGGGCGACACGGCGCTGGGCACGGTCAATGTCAGCAGCGGCGACACGCTGACCTCCACGAGCACGCGGATCGGCTTCACGCCCACCGGCGACGGCGCCGTGAACGTTACCGGCGCCGGGTCGACGCTCGACGTCACGAACTTTCTGTTCGTTGGCCGGGAAGGGCAGTCGGTGCTCGACATCACCGATGGCGGCCTCGTTCAGGCGGGCCGCGGCCGCATCGCCTGGGGCGCCGGCAGCAGCGCGGATGTCGACCTGAGCGGAGTGGGCAGCACCCTCCGCGTGACCCGCGAACTCTCGATCGGCGGCGCGCCAAACGCCGATGGCGGCAGCGCGACGACCGACCTCGAGACCGACGGCACGCGGCTCTACGTCGGTGACTTCGATCCGGCGACGTTCGATGCGCTCGCCGACCCATCGCTCACGGCCGTCGTTGTGAGCGATACCGACGGAGACGGCGGCGATTTGTTCCTCCGCAACGGCGCCGCGCTCAACGCCGTGGTGGGGCTGTTCGCCAACGGCGTTGTCGTGGCCGGACTCAACGGCGGCGAGACAGGGCTTATCCGCCTGACGGGGGCGGGCACTCAAGCCGCCACCGTCGAAACGTTCGTCGGCCTAAACGGCTCGGGGACGCTCAATGTCTTCGAGGACGCAAGGTACGGGAGCGTGCGGGTTATAGCCGGCTTCGGGCAGGGGAGCACCGGCGAAATCAACGTGGCCAGCGGTGGGCAGTTAGTCACCACCGAGCGCGTGCTGCTGGGCATCGACCCCGACAACACCGAGGACCCGGCCGGCTCAGCCACGCTCAAAGTCGCCGCCGACGCAAGGTTCTATGTGGGCGAGAACGACGCCACCGCCGCTCCGAACGGGCTGGTCATCGACCACGGCGCCCGCGGGCTCCCGGGCCCCGACGACGGGCTCTATGTGGGCAACGGCTCGACCGCCGTCAGCGACGGCCTCGCCGTTATTGGATTGAGCTCGGCGTCTGCTTCGTCGGTAGACGTGACCGACGCCGGCTCCCGTTGGACGCACACCGGCAACATGGTCATTGGCGACGCCGGCAGCGGCGATCTCGACATCCGGGTCAATGCCTCGGTGGTCACGACCAACGCCCTCGTCGGCCGGCAGGCGGGCTCGGATGGCCTCCTCGACCTGTTCGGCGGCAACAGCCTGGGCGATGTCGCAACGTTCCAGGCGACCGAGCGACTCGTCCTCGGCGGCGATCTTGTCGGCGGGGTCGCGGTGCCGGGCGGAACGGCCGAGGCGCGCATGGTGAGCAACGGCAAGCTGATTGTGGGCGACGACGTGCCGGGAACGGCCTCCAACGGCACCACCCTGCTGGTCACCAAGCTCAACGGCCAACCCGGCGGCGAGCTGGACGCCATCCAGAGCCCCATCTTGAGCGAGGGCAATACGATCATCGGCTACCACCCGGACGAAACGGGCCGGGTCCGGCTGCGGGGTGTTGGCGCCACGCTCTCGACCGGGGGCACGAACTACATCGGCCTGATGGGGACGGCGGTGGTTGAGGTACGCGATCAGGCGATCCTCGACGACTCCGGGGCGGAAACGTCAATGGTCGGCGCCATGCCCGGAAGCCACGGCACGCTGATCGTCGACGGCGAAGACTCGTTCTGGTTCACCGGCCCGATGGACGTGCCCGCGTCGGTGGGCTACGAGGGCGCCGGCGTGCTGCACGTCACCGGCGGCGGCCAGACCCAGCACGCGGGCTCGCTGCTCATCGCCTCCGATCCCGGCAGCAGCGGCGACGTGACCACTACCGGCTCGGGCTCGCCGACGCTGCGTTCCACCATCACCGTGGGCGAAGACCTGCACGTTGGCGGCAAGGCGACCGGCGTCGGCGGCGTGGCGGTGCTTAGCGTTGAGGGCGGGTCGCTGGTCGACGTCGCCAACCACACGGTGCTCTGGAACCAGGGGACGATCAACCTCCGCGGCGGCGAGTTGAAGACCGGCTCGCTCGACTTCCGCGGCGGCGCCGTCAACTTCGAGTTCGGCACGCTCCGACTGACCGACCCCGCCGGCACGTCGCTCACCTACGGGCTCGCTCAACAGCTCTTCGGCACGTCGCAGCCAACGATCGGCCCGAACCAAACCCTCATCACCGAAGGGCCGACCGACGTGCTCGTTCCGATCACCATCGACGGCGGAACGCTCGACATCCACACGCCCTCATCGCTCAGCTTCGTTGACTTCCGTACGGGCACGCTGCGAATCAGCAAAGCGAAGCCGCGGGTTGGCGACACTTCCCTCTTTGATCGACGGCTGACGGCAGAGTTAGGGCAGAGGTACGAGTTTGATTCAGAGGATAGGTTTCGGGTCTTCCCCGACGGCGCCATCGAACTCCGCGGCGGGACCGTCGCCGTGCGTGACGCCCTTGGTCTGGAGAACGAAGGGAGAGTCGAGGGTTTTGGAGTGATCGAGGGGCAGGTGCTCAACCGATCGAGTGGCCAGATCACCGTCCGCGCCGGTGAGCGGATGACGTTCGTGGGCCTCATCGGTGACGGGCTCGACACGATCATCAACGATGGCGGAATCACACTGCTCGGCGGTGAGCTGGACGTCCACGGGCCCTTCTCGACCGGGGTTTCCGGCGCTCTCGTGGGCGAAGACGCTACGATCCGATCAGAACGTCTGTTCAACGCCGGCTCCCTCGCCTTCACCTCGGGGCACAGTCGCGTCTACGGGGATGTCTTGAATTCCAACCGTGTGATCGTGTCTGGCGATGCTTCGGTGACTTTCTTTGACGACTTCAACAACTTGGCGACGACTCAGGTTAGCAGCGGGGCCACGGCAGTCTTCTTCAACCTCTTTGGAAACGGCCCAACGGGCACGGGCACCATTTTCCTGGAAGCCGATCTCCGCCCCGGCTTCAGCCCCGGCGCGTTCACCTTTGGTGGCGACGTCACCTTCGGCGCCGGGTCGCGGACCGAGATCGAACTCGCCGGCCTCACGCCCGAGACCGAGCACGATATCGTGGCCATTGATGGCCAGCTCTCGCTTGGCGGCACGCTCGAGGTGCTGCTCATTGACGACGCGACGGGCGAAACGTTCGCGCCCTCGTATGGCGACGTGTTTGAGATCGTCTCGGCGGCCGGGGGGCTGACGGGTGACTACTCGGCGATTGATCTGCCCGACCTCGGTCAGGTGCTCGATTGGCACGTTGGCCGGGATAACACGTCAATCGCCCTGAGTGTGGTGGCGGCCCTTCCGGGCGACTTCAACCTGGACGGTTTCGTCGACGCTGGCGACTTCAGCGTTTGGCGAGACACCCTGGGTGAGGAGGGCGTTGGGCTCTTTGCCGACGGCGATCTCGACGGCCGCGTAACCGTGGCGGATTACGAGATCTGGCGGGCGAACTTTGGCGGGAGTCTCGACTCCGCCCCGGCCGGCAACGTCCCGGAGCCGGCGGCCGCGATGATGTTGCTGACCTATGCCGGCTGCCTCGCGGCGAGAATCCGCCGGGCGCGAGCGTAAACCGTCGCCGGCTCACGCGGTTTGCTGGCGTCGCTTCTTGTTCTTCTTTTTCTCCTTCTTCTCGCGGCCGCCCTGCCGCTCCTTGGCTCGCATCTCGGTCGCTTGGCCTTCGTCGCCCTGCTGTCGCATCCAGTCGTCGAGCTTCGCGCTCAGCTCGGCCTTGATCGACGCCAGGGTCGGGTCGTCCGCCAGGTTGGTCATGCAGTGCGGGTCGGCCTCGCAGTCAAAGAGCTCTTCGGCAGGCCGGCGGACGTAGCGGTTGACCAGCGCGGCGGCGTGCTCGTCGCCCGCGGCCGCGCGGGCGTTCCACTCTCGCCATTCTCTCTTCTTCATCGCGGCGTTGCTGAACTCGGCGTCGGGCGTCAGGTTACGCACGTAGCGGTAGCGGTCGGAGCGAACCGAGCGGATGCCGTAAGACTCCGGGCCGTTGATGATGCCACGCGAGGTCTGCAGGCCAAAGACATGCTGCTTGTGCGTGGAGGTCTCGCCCTTGAGGACCGGCACGAACGACTGACCGTCGAGCCCGCCATCGAGCCCGCCGCCGACGGTGACCTCGCGGACACCGGCGATGTCGAGCATCGTTGGCGCGACGTCAACGTACTCAACCAACGCGTTGGACTGCGTGCCCGGTTGAACCACGCCCGGCCAGCGGACAATCATCCCGCTCGCCAACCCTTGCTCGTAGCAGGTCCACTTGGCAAACGGGAAGCCGTTGCCCTGCTCGCTCAGGACGATCACCACGGTGTTGTCCGCCAAGCCGTGCTTCTCAAGCAGCTCCAGCGCCTGGCCAACCTGGCTGTCGTAGTAAGTGATCTCGGCCAGGTACTTGGAGTACTGCCGGCGAGTGGTCGGTGTATCAACCCAGAACGGGGGCAGCTTCAACTCCTCGGGTGGGTACTTCGACGGGTCGCCCTTGGTGTACGGCCCGTGCGGCTCGTTGCTGCAGAGGAAGAGCGCCATCGGCGTGCCCGACTGGGAGCACTCGTCCATGAGCTTGTCGACCGCGGCGAAGTCGGGGTTTGCGCCGCTGGTCGCTTCGCCAACGGAGAATTCGAAGGGGAACGACGCGGGCGGCCCGATGTGCTTCTTGCCGGAGAGCGCCACGCGGTAACCGGCTTCGCCCAGGTGATGAGCGACGCTCCGCACACCGTTGTACACGCGGGTGTGGTTGGGCCAGGCGCCGGAGCGGACCGGGTAGATGCCCGTGTACAGGCAGTGCCGGGTGGGCGAGCACATGGGCGCCGCCTGGAAGCAGCGGTTCATGCGAAGGCCTTCGCCGCAGAGCTTGTCCATGTGGGGCGTGGCGGCTTGGCCGCCGTAGCAGCCCATGTCCCAGTAGGTGCAGTCGTCTGCCAGGGCGATCAAGAAGTTAGGCGGCGTGGCCGCCTGGGACCACGCCGCCTGGCCGATGGCTAGGGCGGCCGCCAGCAATGCCGCAATTGCTTGAGTGTGCATGCCCGCAGCATAGCCGATCAAGCTGCGCTTTGCACACAATCAGATTGTAGCCGGCGTCGTTTACCAGCCGTGGCGAGCGCGGTTGCGAACAGAATCGCGGCCGTGGTGGGCTCGGGCGCCGCGACCGGGTTCCCAAGCGGGGTCACCTGTCTTAGGACTCGCCAGTTGAACCGGTTGTTGAAGAGATGGTAATCGTCCTTCGTCATCAGGCCGAGGTCGAGGGCGTCGCGCCACACGGTGAAGTCGGCTTGGTTGATAACGCCGTCGTTGTTGAAGTCCCCCGTCTCCGGGCCGGTGACGACCAACTCGATGTACTCATCGCCGTTGCGGCGGACGGTTCGGACCATTAGTTGGTTGCCATCCGGCAGCGGGTTCACTTCGAGCTTGTCGAACGAGCCGAAGGCGTCGTCATTCGCTCGCACGATTTCGAATACCTGACCCGGCGCCAACGGCACGTCGTCGGCAATGTTCACGGCCAGCGTGCCGTTCTTTTCGAAGTAGTCGAAGCGGAGGTGGTCGACCCAGATCTCTTGGCCGTACGTCCTGATATCGATCTCGAGACGCGAAGTTTCGCCCGCCACAAAATCGTCGCCCGAGAACCAGCCCGTCTCGCCGGGGTTAACGCCGGGCGAAATGATGCCGCGGTTGACCAGGCCGACCCGCTCGAAGTAGCCGTAGCCGCGGATTGTGTGATTGGTGTCGTTGATGATGGTGTCGGGCTCGGGGCCGGTGGTGCCGGCGAAGCGGGTCCGGTTGAGGCCGTGGTTGCCGAGGATGAACTCGCCGTGGCCGCTCAGCAGCACCTCGCCGATGGCGGCGATCGTCCGGTACCGGCTGCCGCCGGCGGAGAAGCCAAAGGTGCTGTCGTTGGTAATGGCGCCCCGCCAGACCAGGGTGTTGTTTCCAAGGTTGTGATTGCCGGTCAGCGCGACGTCTTCCCACCAGGCGTTGCCGTTCCAGCCAAAGACCTGGCTGCCGGGCTCGCCGTGGATCAAGCCACCGCGGATCACGGCGGGGGGCGAACCGGAATTGCCGCCGCCGTTGAGTGAAAGGGCGGCGCCGTTGTCGACGATGATTTCCCCATCGGTGTTGTCGATGGTCGCGTTGGCGACGGTCAGCGTGCGGTTCTGCGCGGTGATGGTGCTCTGGTTGACGATGTCGACACTAATTTCTCCGTGCCCCCGGATGTAGTTTCCGGCGGGGACCGTCAGGCTGCCCCACCCCGAGAGGAACATGCCACCGGATTGGCCTGGGTTGCCGATCAGGGTCCCACCGCCGCTGAGCGTGGCGTTGTTTCGGAACGCGAGATACTCGTCATTCCAGCCGTTTACCCAGATCTCACCGGTGTTGTGCAGCGAATCCCCGTTGAGGCTGACGCGTCTCCAGGTGATGAGCTTGCCGTTGTTGATCAGGTTCCCGATGCCATCGGCGCCGCTGCTGCCCACGACGGCGTCCGCCGGGAAAAAGACGTCGTCATCGGCGCCGGGGAGCGCCGGCTGATAACCCCCCGGTGCGCTTGTTCCCCAGTTGGAAACGTTGGTGACGCCGTTCGGCGTCTGGATGGGATGGACCTCCCGAAAGTGCGCGGATGACTGAAGAGCGCCGCCGTCCCAGGTGAACGTGGCGGCAGCGGCCGACCCCGCGGTGACGCTTGAGGTTAACGCGACGGCAATTCCTGCCATCAGGCTTCTTCGCGACATCTTCTCAGGCTCCTGACTTCGATAGAAACGGCTGCGGTTGGCGATGCGCTTGCGACCGCCTTCACAAACAGCAGCGCGAGACCGAGACGCAGCACGCAAGAAAAACGAGACGGCGTCGGCAAGTTGCGCGACGCCGCCTCGTTGGGCGATTGCTCAGTTATCGATCGCTCATCGCGAGCGGCGGCGGGCCACGGCGGCGCCGGCGGCCAGCAGCAGCATCGTCGAGGGCTCGGGCACGCAGGTCATCAGCCGGCTGCCGACGCCTTCTTGCAGCACCCGCCAGCCGAGCCGAGCTTCGATCAGGGCATCGCCACCGGCGGTGGCTTGGCCGAGGTTGAAGGCTTCGTCGTAGGCCGCGAAGTCGGCGGCGTCCACCCAGCCATCGCCGTTGAAGTCGCCCGTGACCTCGTCGCTGACAACCAGTTCCACGTACTCGGCGTTGCCGTCGTCTCGGGTGCGGAGCATCAGCCGATCGCCGTCGAGCAGCGGGGTGGCGTAGGCCAAGTCGAACTGGCCGGTCAGGGAATCGTCGGCCCGGGCGATGGCGAAGACGTCGCCCGGCGACAGGTCGGTGTCGTCGCCCACATTGACCTGCAGCAGGCCGGCTTTCTCGAAGCTGTTGGTGGTGAGCGAATCGAACTGCACGCCGCCGGCGCCGCCGATCAGGTCAACCTCGAGGGCGGATGAGTCTTTGCTGACGAGGTTTTCGATCTCAAAGGCGCCGATCTCACCCGGGGCCTCGCCCGCCGAGAGCACACCGCGGTTGACGATGGTTGCGCCCCACGAGCCGCCGGTTCCGCGGATGGTGTGGTCGCACCCGTTGGTGAGCGCGTCGCCATCGTAGTCCGAAAAGTAAGTGGTAATGCCGTTGTTGCCCAAGATCATCTCGCCGTTGCCGTCCAGGGTGACGTCGCCTTCCAGGTAAACGCGGGCTCCGTCCGGCGTGGTTCCGAACCGTCCGTTGTTGACGATCGTCCCGCGGAGGGCGAGCTGATAGTTGATCTGGTGCTCGCCGGTGAGCGTCACGTCCTGATACTGGCCGCCGGCGTTCCATCCGCTGATCATGCTGCCGGTCTCGCCGTGGATGACGCCGCCGTTGATGACGGCGGGATTCGTGCGAAACCCGCTGGCGTTCATGCCGAGTTCGCCGTCGCCGGCGATGACGATCCGGCCGCCGGTGTTGTCGAGCACGTCGCCGGAGAAGATAAGCTCTCCGCCCTCGGCGGTGATGGTGCTCTGGTTCACGATCTCGGCGTCGATGCCGCCAAAGCCACGGATCTGGCTGCCGGTTGCCAGGGTTACCGTGTCCTTGCTGTACAAGAAGGTGCCGTAGGTCTGACTCCCGCGGATGACGCCGCCGCCTGTGAGTTGCGTGTCACCGGAGAGATTGAGGTAGCTGTTTTCGACCGTGATCTCTCCGGTGTTTTCGATCAAGCCACCGTTAACTCGGAGCTGGCCAACGACCTCCAGCCGGCTGTGGTTAGTCAGGCCTAGGACACCGTCACCGTTCGACCCGCTTGTGCGGGCGTCGATGTTGAAGACCACGTCGTCGTCGGGGCCGGGCTTGGGGACAGGGTCACCCCAGTTGACACTGTCGCCCCAGTTGTTGGTTTCAATCCACTGGCCGCCGACTTGCTCGAAGGAGGTGCTGGAGAAGTAGTCGTAGCCGGGGCCGGCGCCGCCATCCCAAACAAACGTGTCCGCCCGCGAACCGGCGCCCATGGCGCTCAGCACGCACGCCGCTAGCAGCATCTTCGTCGCGTTCTGTGTTGCTCGCATCGCTCTGCTCTCCTCGATCTTCGGTTGTTGTTTGCAAGGCCAAACGCCTTCAAGCAATCAAGCGAAGATCGGCCGCCGCTAACGCAAGAAAC
>JBCDJN010000046.1:0-35505 GCA_039414355.1 Planctomycetota bacterium
GCGACGCGATCGCCATCGACATGAATCCGGTTCACACCGGTGCGTAGTTTCAGCTCCCCGCCGAGTTGCTTGTACCGCTTAACCAGGTTCTTGAGGATCAGCCGAACGCCCTTGTGCGGTCGGCCGAGGCCCTCCAAGAAGATGCTACGGAACATGATGGAGAACTGGCCCCAGTCCATGTCGTGCTCGCGGGCCGAGCCGTAGAACATGAGCGGGCAGAAGAGCATCTCGACAAGCACCGGCTCGGTGATGTAGCTGGAGACGACCTCGCGGGCCGACTGCTGCTGGTGCTCGTCGGTCAGGTCGTTGTAGTCGGCGATCGCCGCGACCAGCCGGCGGTAGTTGTCGGCCTGTTCGGGGAATTCGCGGGCAACCTCTTCGGCGAGCAACTCGGGATTGTTGTCGAACGCCAGTCGGGCAGACGGGAACACGACCTGCGAGCCGATCTGCGGGGATATCTGGAAGTCGTCCCAAGAGAACCGAAGCTGCCGAAGCAGCCGGGCGAGCGGGCCCTGCTTGGTCCCCTTCGGCGTGATGTTGGTCAGCGCGTGGAGGCCTACATCGTAGTCCCGCCCGCGGAGGCGATAGAAGCTGTTGAGCCCGCCAATCGTCCAGTGCTTCTCAACGATGCAGACCTTCTGGTCGTACATCGCCAGACGAATGCCGGCGGCGAGGCCGGACATTCCAGCGCCGATGATGAGGGTGTCGTACATGGGAAGGCGGAAGGCGGACGGCCGAGGGCGTATGCGATGCCTTCCGCCTTCCGCCTTCCACCGTCCGCCCTTCAATCAAGCTTTGACGATGTCCTTCATCAGCGGCTCAAGATACGTGACCGTGCTGTCCATGCTCGCCAGATTCACGTAGTCGTCCTCCGGGATCTGCACGCGGTGACGCTTGCGGAGCTCCATCACGATATCGAGGAAGTCCATCGAGTCGAGTTCCATCTGCTCGCGGAAGCTCACGGAGTCGTCCAGCGTGGTGAGGTCCTCGTCCGGGGCGATGTCGGAGAGGATGTCGATGATCTCTTCGCGGATATCTGCTTTTTCCATGACCCTGCGGGTGGCTGTTGGCTGTTGGCTGTTGGCTGTTGGCTGTTCAAGCCCGCCAATCGATTCGCCGCGAGCTGAGGTTTGCGATGATCAGTGCTTAGAAGCCTTTCAGCTAATGGCCAACAGCCAATAGCCAATAGCCCCGTACTAAACTCTCGCGACGACAACCGCTGAGTTGATGCCCAGCATGCCGAAGCTGTTGTTGAGGATGGTTTTGACTTGCCGGCTTTCTTTAGGCTGGTTGAGCACCAGGCCCGGGATCTCGCAGTTGGGGTCGAGGTTCTCGACGTTGATCGTGGGGTGCACCACGCCGTCTTCGAAACTCGGTAGGTTGCCCGCCAGCTCAAGTGCCCCGGCGGCGCCCATGGCGTGGCCGATGAAGCTCTTGGTGTTGTTGATGCACGTCTCGGGCGACTCGCCGAAGACCCGCCGGACCGCTTCACACTCCTGCACGTCGCCGCTCTCGGTCGCCGTGGCGTGCGTGCTGACGATGCCGACGTCGTCGGCGTTCATCTCGGCCCGCTTCAGGGCGAGCCGCATGCAGCGGGACTGCTCCTGCGGATTGGGCAGGACGAAGTCGCTGGCGTCGCTGTTCATAGCGTAGCCGACAAGTTCTCCGTAGATCTTGGCGCCGCGGGCGGCGGCGTCTTGGTAGCGCTCAAGCGTGTACAGGCAGCCGCCCTCGGAGACGACGATGCCGTTGCGGTCGCGGTCGAACGGCCGGCTCGCGGCGTGCGGGTCGTCGTTGGTGGCCAGAGCGCCCTGGCTGGCGAAGCCGGCGAAGATGCCGAACGTGTGGATGCTCTCGGAAACGCCGCCGCAGATGGCGACATCGCACTCCCCGAGCCGCAGCTGCTGGGCGCCCTGGATCAGCCCCGCGTTTCCGGCCGCACACGCGGCGCCGATGGTGTAGTGCGGGCCGGTGATCCTGAGGTTGAGCGTGATCTCGCCCGCGGGGTTATTGGCCACCGTCCGCGGGTTGTGGTGGTGCGACCAGACGCTGGTGTCGTAGTCGTAACCCTTGATCTCGTGGATCTCGTTCTCGGTCTCCACGTTGCCGTGCTCGGTCACGCCGATGTAGACGCCGACGCGTTCGGGGTCGACGTTCGACCATTCGAGGCCCGAGTCGCCAATCGCTTCATTGGCGCAGTAGATACCGATGCTGCCGGCTCGCGTGCCACGGCGAACGTCGCGGCGTTTTTGGTACTTCAGCTCGTCGTACTCGCAAACCCCGGCGAAGGTGGCGCCGACGTAGCGGATGTCATACGGGCGAACGCCGCTGCGGCCGTTGAGCAGGGCCTCGCGGTACTCCGCCAGCGTGTTGCCGTTGGGCGAAGTGAGGCCGACGCCGGTGATGACGATCCGGTCGGTAGGGCTGGCTTGTGAGTTCATCCGCGGAACGATCTCGGCGAGCAAGAGCGGCTGGCAAGCGGTCGAAACTAGACATTTTCGACCCGACTGGCAAGCGGTAGACCCGCCATGCTCGGTGAGAACTTGGATCGATACGGCCGTGAGTAACGGCTCGGCTGAGGTGGCTACCGGACGGCCGGCTCGTACGGCTCCAAGCCCAGGTGCCGGCGGTAGGCCCGGCGTTGGCGGTCGCGGCCGATTTCGTCGGTGATCCGCTCCCAATCGGCGGCAGCGGCGGCGAGCGCCTCCTCGGGCGAAAGCTCGGCGGTCAACGCCCGGCCGATCTGCCCTTGGAGCGACTCCAGGTAGCGGTCCACGCCGACAATGCGGGGCACGAGCACCGCACGGCGGCTGCCCAGTGCTTCTGCCAGGGCGGCCGAGAACTGAGCGCCCAGGCTCGCATCGCCGCAACCGGTCCAGTCGTCCGGCTGGCGAGCGAGCGACACCCTGGCGCTTGCGACACTTGCTCCCGCGCGGGCCAATTGCCGAGAGTTCTGGGGGCTCGCCAACCAGGCGGCAAGCCGAAACGCGGACGCCGCATTCCGGCTGCTGGTCGTGACGCCTACCAAGCGGCCGCTTGTCGCCAGCAACGGCACGCGGCGTACGCCCTCGTCGACGCTTTCAAACTGACCGGCGACGGGGTTGTAGACCTCGGTCGCCCCCGGCAGCGGAGTCACCCGCGCGTTGCCGGAGAGTGGGGGCGGGCCGTCTGGGTCGCGGGTCGGCCAGACGATTTGTGCTTCGCCGCGGCGTTCTCCCCGCCTCGTTGATTGTGCGACGCCAGCAGCCAGAACCCGAACGAACGGAGGCTCGCTCAGCCGGGGCTTCATCGTGTCCGGTTCCAACAGCCACGCCTTTCGACTCGGGTGGCTACCGCCGCTGGCAGCGGCCGCCAAGAACAAGTACGCGCGAGCCAGCTTGCCGCCGCCGTCGATGCCAACGCTGCGCGACTGAAGATCGCTCCACGTCCGCGGGGCGGGCTCGACCTCGTCGCTCACCATCGCCGGGACAACGCAGCCCAGCGGCAAAGCCATCACGCGCTCGCCGTAGACCATCAGCCGCTCGCGTACGGCCGGGAAGTAGTCCGCCAGGTTGAGTTGGTCGCTACGCAGCACGCGGTCGCGAATCGGCCGCAGCCGGCCCGCTTCGCACAGCTCACCAAGGCGCCGCGAAGGAAAGATCACAAGGTCGATCGAAGGCGATTCGGCCGATCGATCGTCCGCAGAACCATCCTGCACCACCAACTCGCCGCCGCTCAGTTCGGCCCATTCGCCCCGCAGCCGGCGAATGGCCTCGGCGAGCGCCTTGTCTTCCGTCACGGCTACACGCAGCGTTACACTCGCTTGCGTCGCCGGCTTCGGTTTACCGGCGTCGGCCGCGGGCTGGGGCGTCTTCTCCTCGCAGCCCGCGGCGGCCACGAGCACCGCCGCCAACCACCACGGAGTCTTCCACGCGATGTGCGTTTTTCTCGGCGTCGACATCGGCACCTCGGGCACCAAGACTCTGGCAGTGGCGGCCGATGGCCGCGTGCTGGGGAGCGCCTCCGCGGCGTACCCCTGTGAGCATCCCAAGCCGCTTTGGAGCCAGCAAGACCCGGAGGATTGGTGGAAGGCGACCGTCAAGACGATCCGCGGCGCGGTCAAGAACGCGAAGCTCAAGCCGGCCGATGTGAAGGCGATCGGGCTAAGCGGGCAGATGCACGGGTCGGTCTTTCTCGACAAGAACCACCAGGTCATCCGGCCCGCGATCCTCTGGAACGACCAACGCACCGCCACCGAGTGCGAAGAGATTGAGCAACGGGCCGGCGGTCGCAAGCGGCTGATCAAGGCGGTCGCCAACCCGGCGCTCACGGGCTTTCAGGCGCCCAAGATCCTCTGGCTGCGGAACCACGAGCCGAAGCACTTCGCCAAGCTCAGCAAAGTGCTGCTCCCAAAAGACGACGTCCGCCGCCGCCTGACCGGCGAACTAGCGACCGAGGTGAGCGACGCCAGCGGCACGCTGCTCCTAGACGTGGTCAAGCGCCGCTGGAGCAAGCCGCTGCTGAGCAAGCTGGAACTCGACGCCGACTTGCTGCCGGCGTGCGTGGAGTCTCACGAGCCAACCGGCACGCTGCTGCCCGCGGTCGCCAAGCAGTTGGGGCTGACGACCGACTGCCTCGTCGTCGGCGGCGCGGGCGACTGCGCCGCAGGGGCGGTGGGCAACGGCGTGGTAAAGCGGGGCGTGCTGAACAGCTCGCTCGGCACCTCGGGCGTGGTCTTCTGCCACAGCGACACGCCGGAGTACGACCCCGAGGGTCGCCTGCACACCTTCTGCCACGCCGTGGACGGCAAGTGGCACATGATGGGCGTCACGCTCACCGCGGCGGGGGCGCTCGGATGGTTCGCGGAAACGCTGTGCCAGGGCTTGGCGAAGCGTGGCGAGGACGTCTTCGAGAAACTCATCGCCGAGGCGGCCTCGACGCCGCCGGGCGCCGACGGACTGCAGTTCCTGCCCTACCTGGCTGGCGAACGGACACCGCACGCCGACCCGCTGGCACGCGGCGCCTTTGTTGGGCTCACCCTCGGCCACACGCTGGGTCACATGGTCCGGGCCGTGCTCGAGGGCGTCACGCTCGCCCTGCGGGACAGCGTGGACATCATGCAAGAACTCGGTGTGCCAATCCGCCAGGTGAGAGCCACCGGCGGCGGAGCGAAAAGCGAGACCTGGCGCCAGCTTCAGGCGGACGTCTTCGGCAAGTCGGTGGTCACGATGGCCGCCGACGAGGGCCCCGCGTTTGGCGTCGCTCTGCTCGCGATGGTCGGCGCCGGCGAGTACCGCGACATCGGCGAGGCGTGCGACGCCACGGTAAAGCTCGCCGAGACGTCAAAGGCCAAGGCCTCGGCGCGGAAGCTCTACGACCGAGCCGCGCCGGTTTACCGAGGGCTGTATCGCTCGCTACGCGACGACTACCGGCGCCTCGCGGAGCTGTAACACGCTCGCGGGGGCCGAGCGTCACTTGCCGCTCAGGATCCAGCCGATTCGGTCGACGGATCGATCAGGTTCCCATCCACCGCCAGAGGCGGGGCCGACAGCGTCGCCGGCATCTCTAGCTTCGGGGCTCCCCGGTAGTGGGCGATCAGATCGGCGTGCAGCTGAACGCCGCCGACGTACCGCTCTCGGGCGTCGCCGCTCGTGAGCAGCATGTCTTCCAGTTCGGCGAATTCATCGTCGGAAACCGCGTCGTCGATCAAGAGCGACAGCAGCTCGTCGACACGGTCGAGGTTGACGGCAGCGCGTTCGCCAGGCGGAGTCAGGTCAAAATCGGTCATATTGGCGCCCAAAGGTGGGAAAGGGTGGGCAGGCGGGAGGTTGGCTTGCAACCTTGTCGGTGGGACTGACAGTATATCGGCATTCGTCGCACCGTGAAGCCATGGGTACGTCGCGATGGCCTCGGTTACACGAAAACCCTGGTCCAAACAAGACTACTTTGCCCAGCACGTGGTGGTCGGGAGTCGCAGCTTCTGCGGGCTACGCCCCAGCTTGCCCGCACCAGGAAACACGCGACGCAAAGCGTTGCTATTAAAACATTTACGCGAATTCGATGGCGATCCCCCAGCCACAATCGCCCGCCGCCTCTGGCCCATCAGCGACACCGGCGTCTCTGGGATCAGCCGTCGAAGTCCTCCTAATCGTCCTGTTTTTCCTCGTCGCAGCCGGGGACGCCACACCGGGCGTCAACGAGCAGCACTACCTCACGCGGCTTAAGTCTTATTGGGATCCTACGTGGTGCCAGCGTGATCTGTTCTTGCAGTCCCCAGAGGCCCACCTAACCATCGTCCTGCTGGGCGGCTGGACTACGCTCGCCCTGCCCCTGCCGGTGGTCGCGTGGGGAGGCAGACTGCTGGCTTGGGGGATGCTGGCGGCCGGTTTTCAACGGCTCAGCCGAGGAGTCTCGCCCAAGCCGTGGCTGGCGGTTATGGCGGCCGCCACCTGGTTGTGGTGCTGCGAGCAGACCCACTTTGCCGGCGAGTGGGCCGTGGGCGGTGTCGAGGCAAAGTGCTTCGCCTACCCGTTTGTCTTCTTCGCCATCGCCGCCTGGCTGAGGGACCGGTGGAACACCGTCTGGATCTGCCTCGGCCTGGCCACGGCGATGCACGCCTTGGTCGGGGCTTGGGCGATCGTCGTGATCGGCGCCAACTGGCTAATCGAGCGGCCGACGCTCGCTTCGCTCCGCCGGATGGCGCCCGGACTGCTCTGCGGCGGAGTGATCGGCCTAGCGGGCGTTGTTCCCCCGGTGGCCATGAACTGGCAAACACCGCCCGAGATCGTCGGCGAAGCCAACCGCATCTACGTCTTCGACCGGCTGTCCCACCACCTGGCGCCGCTCACCAAGCCGCCGGAGTGGCTCGCCGAACGCGGGGGCCGGCACTTGAGCGTGCTTGCGGCGCTGGTGCTAGCCACCGTCTACGCCGCCCGAACGGAGGGCGAAGACCGGCGCCGGCTTCTCAGGCTCTGCCGTTTCGCTTGGGGCGCCGCGGTGCTGGTGGTGATCGGGCTGGGCATCGAATGGCTGCTCGCCGACTCGCCCCTACGGGCGGCGGCGCTGCTGCGGTACTACTGGTTCCGCCTCTCCGACATCGCGGCGCCGCTGGCGGTCGCCCTAGTGTTCGCTCATGGGATCGCCGCCGGCCTGAACTCCCGGCGACCCGCAGCCATTGGCATGCTTCTGTTGGCGCTCGTTGTGCTGGCCGCGACGTACGGCGCACGGACCATCGACCGACTCAACAACCCCGTACCGCCTTCGGAGAAGCGACTCGCCGACCCGCAGGCGTGGCGGGACGTGTGCCAATGGGTTCGGCTATCGACGGAGCCGAGTGACCTGTTCCTGGTCCCGCGGCACGCGAATTCGTTCAAGTGGCGGACCGGTCGGTCGGAAGTCGTGAGCTGGAAAGACATTCCCCAAGACGCGGCGAGCATGGTCGAGTGGCGTCGGCGCCTGGACGATGTGTACAGCGCGCCGACAGCCGAAGGGGACCAGGCGAAGGTGACCGCGTTGGGATGGCAATCGGCCGAGCGGCTGCTGCAGCTAGCGCGCAACTACGACGCCCAGTTCGCCCTGGTCCGGGTACGACGCCCCGCAGATTTGCCCATCGCATTCAGCAACGGCGTCTACACCGTTTACGATCTGCGTGACGCCTCGCTCAACCGGCCGTCGTCGACGCCGAACCGTCCAATCCCACCCCAAGACGCCCCGCCCCGGTGACTTCCTTCCCCCCACCCGCCAAGCCGCTGCGGGCCGTGGCGTTCGACATGGACGGCACCCTAGCCAGCAGCGAAGACGTCTACCTGCACGTTGGCCACGAAACGCTGCGGCGACGCGGTAAGGCGTTTGAAGATGATCTGCGACACGCCATGATGGGCCGCCCGGCAGCCTCGGCGCTGCAGGTGATGATCGACTGGCACGAGTTGGACGACACGGTTGAGGGCCTCGCCGCCGAGTCCGAAGAGCTGTTCTGGCGTTTCGCCGGCCAGGAACTGGCGCCGCTGCCGGGCGTGACCGAGATGTTTGACTGGCTCGACCAGCACCAGATCCGCCGCGGCATCGCCACCAGCGGCAGCCGAGTTTACGCCTCGCGGATTCTCGAGCTGATCGGGCTAGCGGGGCGGTTCGAGTTCGCCATCACCGCCGACGACGTGCAGCACGGCAAGCCCAACCCAGAGCCCTACCTCCTGGCTGCCGAACGCCTGGGCGTTGAGCCCGAAGAGATGCTTGTTGTCGAAGACTACGCGGTCGGCGCCCAATCGGCGGTTGCGGCGGGCGCCTACACCGTGGCGGCCCCGAATCATCACACGGCGAGCCACGAGTTCGTCGGCGTGGCGTTCGTCGCCAAGACGATGGCGGACGCGCGGATCCGCCAGGCGTTGCTCGGCGCCACGTGAGCGGCGCCGACTCGTAAGCGGTTACAGTGGGTCGTTCTTCAGGTCGAGTTGGCCGGCCTCAATCGCGTCGGCGATCCACTTCTCGGCCCGCGCCTGCTCCTCGGTCGCCCAGCTTGATCCCGCCGCCCAAAGGCTCGCGCCGCAGCCTGGGCACGGCAGCGTCGCCGAGTCCTCGATGACCGGCGACGCCGAGAGGTCGGGCGAGGTCCATAACGCGTCGCACTCGTCGCAGACAATCCACGTCGAAGCACACGACCCGCACCGACGCAGCCGCAGCGGGCCTGTCTTGCAAAGCCGGCAGCAGTCGAGATACAGCATGCGGGAGCCTTCGCTTGGTCGGCATTGTTGAAAGGTCCGGCGGCCGAAGTGTGCGTCCTCGACCGGCAAGCCGGTGCTATTTCACGGGATAGGCCGTGATCAGATTCCCGCCTTCCATCACCAGTTGAATCCGCCGGGCCGCGGGCCGACCGCGCGCAGCCCCCCGTTGCCCGCCGACGTAGCCGACGCGGCGACCCATCTCCACGCGGTAAACGGTCCGGCGGCCTTCCCGTTCTACGTCGACGCGCTTGCCGGCCTGAGCCTGCCGGTAAGCGTCATCCACGATCGCCACGGCGTCAGGCAGGTTCTCGCCGGCAAACACGCCGTGGCTGAAGGGACGGCTGGGGTTGTCTTGGGTGTGCGTCGCGAGGTGGAGGAGCCGATGACCCTGCTCGCTGCCGCGGCGGTACCGCACCCCAGCCGGTGAGACGTAGACCGAACGCCCGACCGACTCCAAGCCGCACTCACGCGCCAGTTGGTCGACCGACTGCCGGCCCTCCGCCTGGTCGGCGTCGACGCCACCCGCCTTCGCCCTCGGCGCGTCCGGCGCCTCGGCCGGAGCTTCGAGCCTGGGCGGGGCCCGATCGACGACCGGGGGCTGATCCTGGGCGGTCGGCAGCAGCCACGCCCCAACGCCGACGAGAACCACGATGCCGATCACCACCGGCAACGGAGCCTTGCCCATCAGCAAGCGGAGTGCCGCAAAAGCGGCGGCGGCGGCTCGCTGGTGTTTTTGGGACACGGGCGTCGGTTATCTCGCGATCCTGGTGATTTCCTCAGGAAGCGGCAGCACAATGCTCGCCCGCTTTACGCTTGGTCCTGTAGCCGCCCGAATTGTCGCCGTTTGGCGCCAAACGTGCACGGGCTTGTAGTCGTAAGTCTTGATGAGAATTCGACTTTTTCATTGACAGTCGAATCGCTCAGCTTTAGCCTCAAAGAGGAGCGCGGGAGAGATGGACCGACTAGATCATGCACCGATGAGTGTAACTGTGACAACTCTTGGACGGATTGCCCCGGCACACGCAGTGCTGGCTCTTGGACTTTTCTTGGTGATAGGGGCCCCTTCGGCCCTAGCTTTCGATCCGGCCCCGGCGGTCAAGCCGCAGGCGACGGACCTGTCCACCGCGACTCTGTCGGACGGCTTGTTCCTCGACGACGAGCCGCTCCAGATCGACGAGCCCGTGCAGGCCAGCCTCGACGACCTCGACATCGCGACCGAGGCCACCATCGCCGTCCCGGAGCCCGCCGCAGCCGCGGTTGCCGCCTGCATTATCGGGCTGCTGGCATTGATGACCGTTCTGCGTTACCGGTTCGATCAGCTCTCAGCCGCGCCGGTTTCGACGCCAAGCCAACGCGCCTAGCTGGGTTCGGCCTTCTTGGCTGAACCGATGCAAGAGGGCCTGCTAGCATCGAGTTGGAGGCTTGGCCGCCTCGCCTCTTCAGTCGTCTTTGGCCCGCAGCCGAAGAGACCGATGGCCGGTAATTACGCCGGTTCCAACCTCGGTCCGAGCGGCTCCATGTTCCGACTTCCGCTGTTGCTTCTCTGCCTCCTGCCCGCCCGCCCGGCGGCAGCCGTCGAGTACCTGGTCAACAACATCATTGGCGAGGACGTTCGACCGAAGTCGTCTCTCGGCGGCGGGAACCAACAACGCCCGTTCCGGACCATTCAGGCGGCGATTGACCGCGCCCGCCCGGGCGACCGCGTCTTCGTCGAGAAGACGGCCGAGCCGTACCGCGAAGAGCTCTCGCTGTTTCGATGCGGCGGCGCCGCCACGCTCACCATTGCGAGCGATGGCGCCGTGCTCGATGGCACGGTGGTCGGCGCGCCGGGGGCGTGGCGACACGTCGAGGGAGACGTCTTCGCCATCCGACCCCGCCGGCTCACCTACCAGCAGCTTTTTCTCGACGGCGCTCCGCTCAAGCGTGTTCCGCTCACATCAATCGCCAGCGCCGAGGCTGTCCTCGAGCCGAACCAATGGGCCCTCGTTGGCGGCCGTCTGCTGCTACGGGTTGAGAAGGGCCGCTTGCCGCACGACTTGACCCTTCGCCACGCGGGGCTTCAAACGGGTATCACCCTGTACAACGTCCGCAACGTGGTCATCGAAGGCTTGGTGATCCAGGGCTTTCAACAAGACGCAGTGAACGCTCACGACTTGGTGAGCGACTGCGTGCTCCGCAACGTCGAGCTGCGAGCCAACGGCCGCAGCGGGCTGAGCGTTGGCGGGTCGAGCAACGTGGCGGCCGAGGCGTGCTACGCCTACGACAACGGGCGGGTGCAAGTCCGCGCCGAGGGGTACGCCAAGCTCCGCCTCGCGGGCTGCGAAGTCATCGCGAGCAAAGTCGCAGGCAAACAGTCCGCGGCTTCGACGGCGCTTATCGAGGAGTCGCCGGCCGAACGCTGAGCCGGTGGCCCTGCGCCTGATTTGCGGTGCGTCAGCCTTTCTTTCGGCTCGACGCCAGGTAGTACAGCGTGGCAACGCCGCCAGCGGCGAGCATCACCAGAAAGTGGGCGAACGCGATCAGGGCGCCCTGCCCTTCGCCGTAACCCATGCCGCTGTAGAGCGTGTCGATGACGAGCTCGCGGGTCCCAAGCCCCGCAGGCGTGAGCGGCACGGCGCCGGCGACCAACCCCATGGGCACGATAAACAAGTGCCACGCCAGCGATGGCGCTTGCAGCGGCAGCCCTACCGCCACGAAGTAGAACGACAGCACCAGCAACAAGTCCACGACCAGACTCAGGGCGAAAGCCAGCCCCAGCAGCGCTTTGTTCCGCCTGTAGATCAGCCACGCCGCCACCAACCGAGCGAGCAGCCCACCGACCAACGGCAGCCGCGAGAGGGTGTGGCGAACCGCGGGCCCGGCCAATCCCGGGGCCAGCAGTGCGCCGCCCAAAGCCAGGACCCCTAGCGCCCAAGCGACGAACAACCAGCCGGCAACCCGGACCTCCGCCGCCATCTCTGCACCCGCGTTGAGCGCGACCAAAAACGCGGCAGCAGCGAAGGCGAGCTTAGAAACCAATCCAAAGACTCGGTCGACGGCAATGGTCGTCAGGGCGGCGGTGACATCGCCCTTGTGGCCGCGAGCCACGGCGACCGCCTTGAACAGATCGCCGCCAACAGCGCCGGGCCCAACAAAGCTGAGCGCGTGGCCCATCGCCCCGAGCCGAAACGCCTGAGCGAGCGGGAACACCAGTCCAGCCGATCGGATCACCACATGCCACCGCACAAAGCTCACGGCGAGTGCCATCACCACAACGACAAGGGAAGCAAACAGCAGCGGCCAATCCTTCGGGTGGCTCACCAACTGGTCCAGCGACTCGTGCTGCCGCGCTTGATGGTAGAGCAGCACCAAGAGGCCCGCCGCGACCGCGATCTTGGCGACCGTCAACAGACGAGACCACGGATTCGGCTTGGCGGACTCGCCGAATGGGGGCTCGGCGTCAGAAGCTTGGGCGGCGATGCTCATTGGCGGGGGCTGATTGGCGTTGCCGCGATGCAGGCCGTTGACACCGAGCCGCGGACCGTGCTAGTTGTATCTATCGCGGCAGCAACACGTTGGCACGCTAAGGCGTCCGAACGTGGGGCATCCCGCCAATGCGGGGGATTAGCTCAGTTGGGAGAGCGTTTGGCTGGCAGCCAAAAGGTCACCGGTTCGAGCCCGGTATCCTCCACTACCGTAAGTCTTAGTCGCATTTAGAGTTGCGTCAAACCCATCTAGCTAGCTGTCTTTCGCGATCATCGCGTTGATGAAAGCGGGTCCGTTTCCATGCGAAGCGGAACTCGTGAGTGGCTCTAACGACTCCGACCGAAGACTGCCCTTAGTTTGGCTGCCGCAAGTTGGTCAGCCGCAAATCTAGGGCAGGGTCCGAGAATCGGGGTGATCCCGGTCTTGCGGGTCCAACGCGTGCCGCCGGATGGGCGAACTGTTTTCGGCGGCTGCGGCGAGCACCGCCGCAGAATCTCGGTCTTGACGACGATAGCGATTCGCTCGTTGCGGCCGGATATCCATCTTTCAGCCGGCTTAGACTCCAAGCCGCTGGCGGGCACGCTACCGTACCGGTAACCTCTCCCGCTCCCCTTTCGCTCGGCGCTGCCAATCGCGCGGGCCCGCAGACCCGATCGCCCACGCATGCCCGCCAGCCGGCAGCAAACCCGCCGTCGCCAGCCGCCCTCTACCGGCGACCAGGCGCTTGGCCCCAACGGCTGGCTCTTGGTCCGCCTCTCAGTGTTCCTGTTTCTGCAGTACGGGGCACTCGGCCTGTGGGCGGTGACCATCGGCACCTACATCGGCGCCAATACCGGCGACGCCGGGAGCGGCATGTTCAGCCAGGGGTTCATCGGACTCTCTGGAGTAACCGGCGCTGTGGGCGCCATGGTATCGCCGCTGGTGCTCGGCGTGGTCGCAGATCGCTACCTCGCAACTGAAAAGCTGCTCTTCATGCTTCACACGTTCTGCGCGGGCTGCCTCTGGTGTATGGCCGTGAGCCAGAACGAATGGGCGTTCTTCTTTTGGCTGATGGTCTTCTCGTTGGCGTACACCGCAACGGTTTCGCTCTCCACAAGCCTCAGCCTGCGGGCGCTGCCTGACTCTGACAGGCAGTTTCCGATCGTGCGGGCGATGGGCACGCTGGGGTGGGTGGCGGCGGGAGTCGCGATTGGCTACGTCTGGCCGAAGGTTACAGGCGGGTCAATCGAAAGCGAAATCACCCCCGTCTGGGCTGGGTTGATCGCAGAGCTCGTGCTCGCCGGCTACTGCCTAACGCTCCCGGCCACCCCGGCGTTGGGCCGAACGACCGCCGGCTGGCGGGCGATCATGGGCGGGCAACGGCTGTGGGGGAATCGCCCCTTCATGGTGTTCCTGGCGGTCTCCGCCCTCGCGGCGGCGCCGTCACAGCTCTACGACAAGTTCATCAACCTGTTCCTCAACCAGATGGGGATTGTTCACGCGGCAGCGAAGCTCTCGATCGGCCAAGTCACCGAGGTTGTTTGCATGCTGACGCTGCCGCTGGTGATGCTGCGCATGCGACTAAAGACCTTATTCTTGCTCGGTGTAAGCGCCTGGGCCCTGCGGTTCATCTTGTTGGCGATAGCCGACGCCGGCGCCACCTGGCCGATCTATCTGTCGATCCTCGTGCACGGCTTTAGCTACACCTACGTTTATATGCTCGGGCAGCTCTACGCCGACCGGCTTGCTGATCGAGAATCTCGCGGTGCAGCTCAGGGGCTGCATGCTTTGTTCACAATTGGCGTGGGGCACCTTTCGGGCGCATTGATCGCGAGCATGGCTCAGTCGACGCTTCTCACTCCTGCCGGCCAGCAGCCGCCCCCGTACCACTGGCCCGCATTCTGGGCTGTTGCCTTCGGCATGAGTTCCCTGGCGGCCATCTTGTTTGCATGGTTCTTCGCCGACACAGGGACAACACCTGAAGTTGCCGAAGGAAACGAAGTCAACGCTGACTAGTGCCGCCGTCACGCCCATAGCTTTCGGTCAAGCGTTCGGTAGTTGATCGCCTCGCTGACGTGCTCGGGACTGATGTCGGTCGCGTTCTCCAAATCGGCAATGGTCCGCGCAACGCGCAGCACCTTGTCGTGCGCCCGCGCCGAGAGGCCGAGGTGATGCACGCTTTCTCTCAGCAGGTCAGACGCGTGGGTATCGAGGGCGCAATGCCGCCGGACCTCACGCGACGCCATGGACGCGTTGCTTCGGCTCGGCGAGTCGCGGAACCGCTCCGCTTGCGCGGCCCGCGCCGATTCAACGTGGGTCCGCATCTCGGCGCTGGAGGTTCCCGGGCGCGAGCCGCTCAGTTCGGTGTAACTCACCGCGGGCACCTCGACGTGCAGATCGATCCGATCGAGCAGCGGGCCGCTGATCTTGCTCATGTACCGCTCGACTTGAACAACGCTGCAGTGGCATTCGCGGCGGGGATCGTTGCGGTAGCCGCACGGGCAGGGGTTGAGCGAGGCGATCAGCATGAAGTTCGCCGGGAAACGCGTCGACGCGAGCGCCCGGCTGATCGTCACTTCTCCGTCTTCTAGCGGTTGGCGGAGGACTTCCAGCGTTTGGCGGTTGAACTCGGGCAGCTCGTCGAGGAAGAGGATCCCGTTGTGGGCGAGGCTGATCTCGCCCGGCGAAGGGGTCGACCCGCCGCCGACCAAGCCCGCGTTGCTGATCGTGTGTTGCGGCGAGCGGAATGGTCGCGTCGCCAGCAACGATTGCCCGGCCGCCAGCCGGCCGACCGCGCTGTAGATGCGGGTCGTCTCGATCGACTCCTCCGCGGTCAGCCCCGGCAGGATGGTGGCGGCACGCTTGGCGAGCATCGTCTTGCCGCTGCCGGGCGGACCGAGCATGAGCAGGTTGTGACTGCCGGCTGCCGCGATGGTCATCGCACGCTTGGCCATCTCTTGCCCGCGGACGTCGGCGAAGTCGATCTCGTACGTGCCGTGGTTAGCGAACAGCTCTTCCACGCGGCACGGCTGCGGCGACAGGTCGATGTCGCCGCCGAAGAACGCCACCGCTTGGGCCAGGCTGTCAACTGCGATAACCTCTACGCCCTCTACTACCGCCGCCTCAGCAGCATTCGCCGACGGCGTCACGATGCCTCGCAGCCCCGCCCGCCTTGCCGCGATGGCCATCGATAGCGCCCCGCGGACCGGTCGCATTCCGCCGTCGAGAGCGAGTTCGCCCACGACGGCGTAGTCTCCGAGGGTATCCGACTTCAGCTGCCCGCTGCCCGCCAGCACGCCGAGGGCGATCGGCAGATCAAAGCTCGACGCCTGCTTCGGCAACTCAGCCGGGGCGAGGTTGATCACGATCCGGTCCTGCGGCCGCACGAAGCCGCTGTTGACCATCGCCCGCTCGATGCGGTGCGTGCTCTCGCGGACGGCCGCCTCGGGCAGGCCGACGAGCAGCGTCTTCGGGATGGCGCCGGGGGAGACGTCCACCTCCGCGTCCACGGGCACCGCGTCGATGCCGAGCAGGCTGAACGTCTTGAGCGTGGCGAGCATCGCGGCCGCTTCCCGACCAGTGCCGAATAGTGAACACGCGTATCGTTATACGAGTGAACACCTGCGATGCAAGCACGCGGTGGAAAACTCTTGCGAGATTTCTGGACGAGGCTGCCGACTCCGCTCTCTCGGCTCACCTAAGGCTTAAGACAGAATCCGCGTTACTCGTCGCCGTCGTCCAGCGTCGCAAGCAGCTCGGCGTCGCGGGCGAGGGCTTCGGCGAGCACCCGGCCGGTCGCGGAGGCTTCGTTCTTGGCAACGGTCTCGGGAGGGCCCTGGGCAACGATCATTCCGCCTTCGGCCGCAGGCCCCGGTCCCAGGTCGATGATCCAGTCAGCGGCGAGCATCATCTGCACGTTGTGATCGACGACGATCAGCGAGTGGCCGACGTCCACCAACGCGTCGAAGCAGTCGATAAGCTGCGCGACGTCCGAGTAGTGCAGGCCGGTCGTGGGCTCGTCGAGCACAAACAGGGTGGCGCCGGATTGCTTCGCTGCCAGCCGGCCGGCGAGCTTGAGCCGCTGGGCTTCGCCGCCGCTGAGCGTGGTGGCGGGCTGGCCGAGGCGGAGGTAGCCCAGGCCGACATCCAGCAGCACCTTGAGCCGGGACTGCACTTTGTTCTCGCCGCGGAAGAAGCGGAACGCCTGCAGCGCGGTCATGTCTAGCACCTCGGCGATGTCGCGGCCGCGGTACTTGATGTCCAGCACCTCGTTGCGGTAGCGGCGGCCGTTGCACTCGCCGCACCGCATGCGGACATCGGCCAGGAACTGCATGTCCACTTCGTGGTAGCCGGCGCCCTGGCAGCTGTCGCACCGGCCGCCGTCGACATTGAAGCTAAAGTGGCTGGCGGTGAAGCCGCGTGCGGCGGCGTCGGGCTGCTCGGCGAAGACGCCGCGGATGAGGTCAAACGCCTTGATGTACGTGACCGGCCCGGAACGCGGCGAACGGCTCACCGGCTTGCCATCCACCTGCAGCACGCCATCCAAGTGGTGGGCGCCTTGGAGCGCGCGGAACGGGAGCACGGTCGCGGTGTCGCCCGAGTCGCCCTCGCCGCTCGCCTTTCCATTGCTCTTGCCATTACCGGCGGCGCCGGAGTGCAACTCGTGCTGGACCGCGGGCAGGAGGGTCTCCAGCACCAGCGAACTCTTCCCGGCGCCGCTCACACCGGTCACCACGCACAGCACGCCCAGCGGGAACTCAGCGTCGAGCTGCTTCAGGTTGTGGCCCGAGGCGCCAAGCAAGCGGAGCGACGCCTCACCAGGCTCGCGGCGGCGCTGGGTCGCGAGCGTTCGGCGGCCGGCGAGCCAATCGCCGGTGCGGCCGCCGACGGTCGCCAGCTCCGCGGGCGAGCCCTCGAAGACTACGTTGCCGCCCTCAACGCCCGCCTCCGGGCCGAACTCCACCACTTGGTCGGCCGCTTTGACCACCGCCTCTTCGTGCTCAACCACCACGACGGTGTTGCCACGATCGCGAACCCGCTCCAGGGCGCCCACCAGCGGGCGGACATCGGCGGGGTGCAGGCCAGCGGAGGGCTCGTCGAGCACGTACAGCATGTCGACCAGCGTCGAGCCGAGCGTGGTGGTCATCGCCGCCCGGCGGGCTTCGCCGGTGCTGAGCGTCCGCACCGGGCGGTCGAGCGTCAGGTAGCCGAGTCCCACTTGGCGGAGGTACTCGAGCCGCTGCCGGACCTGGCCGTCGACCGCCGCGGCGATCTGCTGGTCGACGCCCGCCAGGTCAAGCGAATCGAGCAGCGCGATCGCCTCGCTCGCGTTCTGCCGGCAGAACTCGGCGAGGTTCTTCCCGCCCACCCGCACCGCTAGCCCGCTGGGCCGCAGGCGGTCGCCGTGGCAGACGGGGCACGGCAGGTAGGAACGCCACCGGCTCAGGAACACCCGCAGGTGCATCTTGTACTTCCGACGCTCGAGCCACTGGAAGAAACCGCTGAGCCCGCCGAAGTCCCGCTCGGGCACGCCTTCGATCACCAGCCGGCGCTGGTCTTCGGTCAACTCGTCGTAGGGCACATCGACCGGCAATTCGAAGTCGGGCGCCAGGGCGAGCAGCTCCTCCAGCTCGTGCTTGTAGGCGGGCGTGTTCCACGGGGCGACGGCGCCCTCGCGCAGCGACTTGCTCGGGTCCGGCACCACGAGCCGCATGTCCGTTTCGACGACGCTGCCAAAGCCCTCGCACTCGGGGCAGGCGCCCAGCGGGTTGTTGAAGTTGAGCAGCTGCGGCGTGGGCTTCTCGAAGTCGCGGCCGCACGGCTCGCAGCGCAACCGGCGGCTGAAGCGGAGCGTCCGCCACGGGCGGCCGTCGATGGTACGGTCACCATCGGCTTCAGCGGAAGCCAGCACCTCGCAAACGCCGCCGCCGGCGTCGAGCGCGGCTTCGACGGACTCGGTGAGGCGTTCGACCGTCGTCGATCCGACCGCGACACGATCGACCAGAACGACTGGCGGCTCCGTTGACGGCGGTGCGTTCGTGGCACTGTCGATCGAGACCGTCTGCTCGCCCACCACGGCACGCACGTACCCGGCGGCGGCTTGCTCGGCGAGCCAGGTGGCGGGTTCGTCGGCGGGGTCGTCGGGCGTGAAGCCCAGCATCGCCCGGGCGCCGTCGCCGAGGGCGGTAAGCGCCTCAACGACACCCTCCACCGTGTCGCTGCGAACCGGCTCATGGCACTGGGGGCAAACCACCTGGCCGGCGCGGGCGTAGAGCAGCCGCAGGTGGTCGGCGATCTCGGTGGCCGTGGCAAGCGTCGCCCGGTTGCTCTTGGCGCCGCCGCCTTGGGTGACCGCCACCGCCGGCGGCAGGCCGTCAATGCGGTCCACAGCCGGCTTGTCGAGTTGCTCCAGAAACTGCCGCGTGTAGGTGGAGAAGCTCTCGATGTACCGCCGCTGGCCCTCGGCGTAGAGCGTGTCGATCGCCATACTCGTCTTGCCGCTGCCCGATACGCCGCAGAACACGATGAGGCGGTTGCGGGGCAGGTCGAGATCGACGCGCTGCAAGTTGTGCGTCGCAGCGCCGCGGACGGAGATCGGCTCGAGTTCGGGAGGATGCTTCGGCATGGCCGTGGCCGTTGGTGCGAAATCAATCCCGCAGCGTAGCTGCTGAGAGGGGCGTGGTGAAAGGGGAAAGGCACGTGCGCACCGAATTCCTAGCCAGCGAGTTACGCGTCATACTCCCCTTTCCACTTTCGCCTTTCCCCTTTCCTTGACCGCATGTCGCTGCAAGACGAAGCCGGCCGCCTCCGCCGCGAGATACGCGAGCACGACCGGCGTTACTACACCGACGCGGCGCCGACAATCAGCGACCGCGAGTACGACAAGCTGCTCGAGCGGCTACGCCAGATCGAGACGGAGCATCCCGAGCTGCTCACGGCGGACAGCCCGACGCAGCGTGTCGGCGGCGAGCCGGTTGACGGCTTTGAAACCGTCGCCCACGCGCGGCGGATGTACTCGATTGATAACTCGTACGACGAGGCGGAGCTGCGGAAGTGGGGCGACCGCTGCTTCGAGCTGCTATCGCCCGAAGTCGCCGCCGTGGCCGACGAGCTTGAGGCGCTTGATCGGGCCGAAGACGAGCTCAAGGGAACGCGCGGCGCCGAGGCGACCGAGAAACGCCGCAACCTGGAAGCCCAGCGCGAAGAACTCAAGCGGCGCCGCGAGTCGCTCATGGCCGAGTCCACCAAGACCGGGGCGCCGATCGCCAGTGGCTACTTCGCGGAGCCCAAGGTCGACGGCGTCGCCATCAGCCTGCGGTACGAGCGGGGCCGGCTTGTGCAGGCGGTGACGCGGGGCGACGGGTCGCGCGGCGACGACATCACGACCAATGTCCGTGCCATGCGGAGCGTCCCGCTGGCGCTCGATCCGTCGAAGGCCCGGCCGATACCCGAGGTGCTGGAGGTCCGCGGCGAGATCTACATGCCCGAGGCAGATTTCCTCCGCAACAACCAGCTGGCGGTCGCCGTGGGCGAGGAGCCGATGGTCAACCCGCGGAACGGCGCCGCCGGGACGCTGAAGCAGTACGACCCGGCGGTGGTCGCCGACCGCGGCCTGCGGCTCTTCGCCCACGGGCGGGGCGAGATCTCAGACGATTCGCTCGCGGCGCAGAGCGAACTAATTGCCGCCTTCGCCGAGTGGGGACTTCCTACCAACCCGCTCGCCACACCTTGCCGCAACCTCAACGCGGTGTGGGACTACATCCAAAAGTTCGAGCAGCAGAAACCAACGCTCGCCTACGGCGTGGACGGCGTGGTGGTGAAGGTGGACCGCTTCGAGCAGCAAGACCGCCTTGGCCACACGAGCCGGTTCCCGCGGTGGTGCCTGGCGTACAAGTACGCCACAGAGCAGGCGACCACAACGCTGCTCGATGTCGACTGGCAGATGGGCAAGACCGGCAAGCTCACGCCGCGCGGGATCCTTGAGGCCGTCTTCGTCGCCGGCACCACGGTCCGCCACGCCACGCTGCACAACCTGGGCGAAGTCCGCCGCAAGGACCTCCGGCGGGGCGACAAGGTGATCGTCGAAAAGGCGGGGGAGATCATCCCGCAGGTGGTTCGCTCCCTGCCCGAGCACCGCCCCACAGACGCCGAGCCGATCGCGCCGCCGACGGAGTGCCCGACGTGCGGGAGCGGCATCGCGATCGAGTATGACCAACGCCGGCAGAACGACATCGAGTCGTTCGGCGCCCGCGTGGAGCGTGAGAAGCAACGAGCCGAGCGAGCCGGCGACGAGCCACGCGAGATCCCCCAGCCCCCGCCGCTGAGCGAGGAGGACGAGAGCGGCCGGTACTGCCAAAACCCCCAGTGCCCCGCCCAGCTCCGCGAACGCCTGTGGCACTTCGCCAGCCGCGGGCAGATGGACATCGACGGCATGGGCGAGAAGGTCATCGGCCAACTGCTCGAGGCGGGGCTCGTCGCTTCGTACGCCGACATCTTCGCCCTGCACACTAAGCGGGACGAACTGCTCAAGCTGGAACGCATGGGCGAGAAGAGGGCGGACAAGCTGATCGCCGCCATCGACGGGGCGAAGTCCCGCGGCCTGGCCCGCGTGCTGGCGGCGCTCGGCATCCGCCACGTTGGGTCGTCCGCCTCGCGGCTGTTGGCTTCGCACTACGGGTCGATCGAGCGAATGACCGAGGCGAACGAGACCGACATCGCCACGTTCCAGGTCGATGGCGGCGAGTCCGGCATCGGGCCGGAGATCGCCCGCTCGCTCCACGGCTACCTCCACAGCGAGGCGGGCCAGGAGGTGATCCAGGGCCTTCGCGCGGCCGGCGTCCGCCTAGACGAGGAGCGGCCGGAGCCCCCCGTCGACGGCGCCGACCTGCCGCTGGCCGGCAAGACGCTGGTGGTAACGGGCGCCCTGGAGCGGTTCTCGCGGAGCGAGATCCAGGAGCGGATCCGCCAGCTCGGCGGCAAGCCGGCCAGCAGCGTCTCCTCGGCGACGGACTACCTGGTGGCCGGCGAAAAAGCGGGCAGCAAGCTCGCCAAAGCCGAGAAACTGGGGGTTCCGGTTCTGACGGAAGCCGAGTTTGCCGCGATGATCGGGGAATAGGCCGGCCGGGCCGGGGCGAAGTTGTTGCGATTGCCGCTCCGCGGTGATTATTCTGAAGGTCTGCCGATTCGCCCCCGAAACCGGAGCTGCCCTCCGATGCGTTACCGCCTCGCCCCCGTGCTTTTCGCTTCGCTCTTCGCCGCCGCAACGGCGATCGCCGCGACACCCAACGCCAGCGCCGACGATTTGGCGACGAGCGCCCAACCGTCCAGCAGCGGGCCCATAGGCTTGTTCGACGCCGAGGAGCGTGGCGACGTTGAGATCAAGTTCATCGCCCGCAGCGACCGCAAAGCGCGGATCATCCTGACCAACAAGACGGACCAGCCGCTGCAGCTTGATCTGCCAGAAGCCTTCGCCGGCGTGCCGGTTCTGGCTCAGTTTGGAGGTGGCGGTGGCGGCTTGGGCGGCGGTGGTGGCGGCTTTGGTGGCGGCGGTGGCGGCGGCCAAGGTGTGGGTGGCGGCCTGGGCGGCGGTGGTGGTGGCCTGGGCGGTGGCGGCGGCGGCTTTGGCGGCGGCGGCCAGTTTAGCATCCCGCCCGAGCGGACCGAGCGTATCGACGTGGCCGTCGTTTGCCTCGACCACGGCAAGAAGGACCCGACTTCCAGCAAGCCCTACAAGATGGTGCCGGTTGACGAGTACGTCGACGAGCCGGCGGTGGTTGAACTTCTCAAGGCGTTCGGCCGCGGCGAGACCCATCACGGCGCCACGCAGGCGGCCGTCTGGGCAATGAACAACGGCCTCACCTGGAACCAGCTCGCCAGCAAGCTGACCGGCACGGTGCGATCCAACAGCCGGGCGCCGTACTTCAGCCGCGCCGAGCTTCAGGCCGCCGTGGCGTACGCCCGCGAGGCGGCCCGCCGCGCGGCGCTCGCCGAATCGGAAGCCGACCACGCTGAGGCATCGCCCGGCGAGAGCATGAGCGACGCGGAGTCGGGCTCGATCGAGGAAGAGGGTGAGGACCAGGACGACGAGTCGAAGGAGGACGAGGACGACGCCACCAAGCCGGCTACCGAAGAAGCCGAAGCAATCGAGGCGTAGTCTCCGACACCCCCGCGTGCTGGCCTAAGCGGCAACGCGAGACGGGCCCTCGCACGCCTCGCCGCGCAACTGCGCGAGCAGTTTGCGGATTCGGCGACGGAGTTCTGTTCGCTCCTCGGCCCAGCGTGTCTCAAGGCGTTCGTACTGCCGCTGCTGGCGGTCGAGTTCCTTCTCACGAGCCACGAGCCGCGCGGCCCGCTGCTCGATATCTTCTTCGCGGCGCCCGGCCCACTGCTGCAGGTTGGCCCGCTGCTCTTCTAATCGACCGTGCTCAACGACGAGTTGCTTCGCCACGTCGTCCAGCTCTCGACGGCGATCGGCGATCTCTTCGAGCGTGTGCCGGTAGTGGTCCGACAGCTTGGCCCGCACCTGCGAGATGCTCCGCGTCAGCGTTGCGGGTGTCAACGCGCCGGCGAGCTGAGCCCAAGTCTCCTCGGTCGCAAGCCGCATCTCCAGCACCTCACGCTGGCCGGTTAGCATTTCGCTCTCAAGCTGCTCGAGCGCGGCACGCCGCTGCTCCAGCTCCGACTCCCGCGCTGTGAGCTGCCGAGCCGTTACCTCGGCGTCTCGGCGGGCTTCCACGCGACTGGCTTCAACACGCTGCCGCTCCGCGACGAACTCCTCTTCCATGTCGGCCCGCTCCTGCTGGAGCTGGCGACGCTCGGCGTTGAGCTTCTCCTGCTCCTCGGCAAGCAGCGCCTCGGCATCGTCTAAGTGCCGCGCCCTCGCCTCGAAGACACCGGCCTTCTCCGAGAGCGAAGCGATCCGCTCCTCGGAAACGCCCAGCGACTGGTAGCGTTTGATGGCGGTCTCAACCTCGGCCTGGCGGGCCTCGACCTTGGTGCGGCAGGCGTCCACCTCGGCCCGCTCGTCGGCGGCTTCAGTGAGAAGGCGTTTGAGTTCGGCCCGCTTCTTCTCCAGCTCGGCCGCGTGCTGCAGGTTCTCGCGGCTGACGGCCTCGGCTTCCGATTCCCGCGTCGCTAGCGACTCGGCCAGCTTCTCCAGCTCGGTCTGACGCGTGTCGAGCCGGCCCTCACGCTCGGCGAAGGCGGCGCGATCACCGGTGAGCTTCTCGATCTGCTCGTAGAGCTGCGCTTGCCGCTCATCGAGTTCCTTGGTCCGTTCGGCGAGCTGCGTCTCGAGCTCCTCGACCCGCTGTTGTTCCTCTTCAGACACCGCAGACGGCTTGCCGAGCTCAGCTTCTTGCTTGTCGAGATGCTCGGACCGCTCGTCGAGGAGCCCATGCTGCTCGTCAAACCACTGACGGGCCGCCTCCATCTTGGCGTCGAGGCCCGCTTGTTGCTCCTCGATCTCCTTCGCGCGGCGGTCCGCCAGCGCCTGCTGCTCGGTGAGCCGGGCGGCGAGGTCGGCGGCCTGTACGGTGACGGCGTTCTGCTCCGCCAGGTTGAGCGGCGTCGGCGCTTCGACTCCCGCGGTCACGTGCGACACGGCCGCCACCATGGCGGGCGCCGGCGCGCTGCTAGACCCCGCCGTATGCGGTGGGTCGACGCGCGCGGCTTCGCGGCCGCTGGCGGGCTTGTCGGCCGGCTTGGGCGCTGAGGATGAATCGACGGGCTTCTCGGACACGGGGCGATTCCTTTCGCCTGGGAACGCAGGGCTCGCTGGGCAGCCGCGGCCGGCGCAAGGGGGTTCCTCACAACCGGCAAAGCTTGCCTAATCGGCCTTATCGGCGCCGGCCGCGGCAGACTTGAGCCGCGGCGTTCACCCCGCCCTCGCGTGCTATCACTGCAGCTTCGCGTTGATCTTGCGGATGTGGTAGCGGGCTTCGTCCATGTCGTCGCAGACAATCAGGCGGACGTGCGCCTCGCGACCCTCGGCCCGCGCCCGCTCGTGCAGGCGATTCTTGAACTTGCGGGCCGCGTCGGGGGAGAACGTGGGCTGCGGCGGCACCACCCAGAACGTGCGGCCGCGTTTGAGCGTGGACGTGATGAGGTAGATGGTCTGGTTCTCGATCGGATCGCGATACTCCTTTTGGATCGGCTTGCTGAGCAAGTGGCGGGTGACCTTGGCTTCGAGGATCGGGTAGTCGTCGCCGAAGTGCTTCACGAAGATCGGGTCGGCCCCGCGGTGATCGCGCGGCACGATGGGCCGCAGCGGCTGGCTCTGACCGATCTCGCGAAGGTACTCGGCGAACTTCGCCGGCTCGCGGCTGCCGAGGTAGTGGACCAAGCCCCACGAGACGGCGTAGCCGTACGCCGTGAGCTGGCGGGCCGTCACCGCGTCTCGCACTAGGCCGCCGTCGCGGGTGCTCGAGCGCAACAGGTGCCGCATCCGCAGGTCGTTCACCATGCCGGCGCGGGTCCAGCGGAGCGTGCGCTCGGGCAGCTCATCGCCGCCGGTCTTGATGAGCCGGCTGCTGACATTCAGCGGGCAGAAGTACTCGGGCAGCCCCTCGCTGATCCACGAGGGCCACTTGCCCAGCCGCTGCTGGATGCCGGTGTTCGCCAGGATTTGGTGGATCCCCTCGTGGGCCACGGTGTAGGCGGCTTGGCGGAAGGCGTACTCGGGCGCGGCTTCCCACAGGCGGGTGTCTTCGTACAGCACCACGTAGTTCTTCAGCACGTTGTAGTAGGCCGCCACGCCCTGCGGCATGGGCTCGAGCGCGTCGAACGCCGCGCGGTTGGGCATGATGATCACCACCATGGGCGTCGCCGGGCGCTGGGGCTGGAGGCCCCACTCGCGGAGCTGCGCGATCACGCCCGGCAAGAGCGACTCCAAGATGCTCTTGGTGTGCAGGTAGAACGCCCCGCTGCCCTGATAGCCAAAGATGTAGTAGCCCGACTCGGCGAACGTGAAGTCTTCGAACTCGCCGTTCTTGAGGTGGGCGATCACCTGCTTCCGCGTCGCCGACCGGAACGGCTTGTCGGTTGGCCGGGTGTCGCTCATGGCGACCACCTCAAGCTCGCCGGTTGGGATCATCACCAGCCGCTGGTCGTCGTCCAGCTCGGCCATGACCTTCGCCACCAGCGCGCCGCCCTCGGCGCGGACGTAGCAGGTCTTCGCCTTGGGGGCCGAGGGCTTCGCGTTGTAGAGCTTATCCAGATCCAGCTTGCCCACGCCCTGCGCCGGGAGAATGAGCGACGTATCGGGCTCTTCGTCCGACTCCGCACGTGTGCCGGACTGCGCAGAACTCAGCGGCGCAAGCGCCAACGCAAAGAGCACCGCCGCAATACCAAGAGACCAACCTCGGCAGACTCCAAGAGCTTGGAGACGAGAGCGAACCACAACGTCCTCCGATTAATGCAGGAGCCACGCCAACCGCTAGCTGACTACAAGTCTAAACCTCGCGCCCCCGCGGGTCGAACGATCAACGGCGCCTTTGGCGGAAAACCTGCGCGGCGGTGGTTGGTTACCCCCCAAGGGTGTGCCACAATCGGCCGCACGCACCGCACAACCGATCAAGTCTTCCTGCTCCAAGTTTCTCCGCGCTCGCCATGCAGTTCCGAACGAAAGCCATCCACGTTGGCCAAGAACGCGACCCCGAGACCGGCGCCGTGGTGCCGCCGCTGCACGTTGCGTCGACCTACGTTCAACACCACGCCGGCGAGTGGCGGGAGTTCGACTACTCGCGCAGCGGCAACCCAACCCGCAAACGCCTTGAGCAAACGGTCGCCGCGCTCGAGGGCTCAGGCGACGGCGGCGCCCTCGCCTTTGCCAGCGGCATGGCCGCCACGCACGGCGTGATGGGCCTGCTCAAGAGCGGCGACCACATCGTCGCCGGCAGCGACATCTACGGCGGCACTTACCGGCTGCTGCATCAGGTGCTTGACCGCAGCGGCATCACCGTGACGCTGGCGGACTCGACCGATCCGGCGAAGCTCGAAGCGGCCATGACGCCCGCGACCAAGCTGGTGTGGGTCGAGTCGCCCGGCAACCCGCAGATGACCATCACGGACTACGCCGCGGCCGCCGACATCGCCCACCGGCACGGCGCCCTGCTGGCGTGCGACAACACCTTCGCCACGCCGGTGCTCACCCGGCCGCTGGAACTGGGC
Organism: Planctomycetota bacterium; assembly: GCA_039414355.1. Lineage (GTDB taxonomy): Bacteria > Planctomycetota > Planctomycetia > Pirellulales > Lacipirellulaceae > JBCCQL01. The sequence continues at coordinate 26,310 of JBCDJN010000046.1, forward strand.
GCCGACATCGTCATGCACTCCGCCACCAAGTACTACGGCGGCCACAGCGACCTGATGGGCGGCCTACTCGCCGTGCGCGACCGCACACTGTACGACCAGCTCTACTTCGTCCAGAACGCAACCGGCGCGGTGATGGGGTCGCTGGAGTGCTTCTTGGTTTCGCGCGGGATCAAGACGCTGGAGCTCCGCGTGCGTGAGCAATCCGCCAACGCCCAGCGGCTGGCGGAGTGGCTCGCCGAGCAGCCGCAGGTTGCCCGCGTGCTCTACCCCGGCCTGCCCAACCACCCGGGTCACGACGTGGCGAAGCGACAGATGCAGGGCGGGTTCGGCGCGATGATCTCGTTTGACCTCGCCGCCGGGTACGACGCGGCGAAGAGCCTTGTCGAGTCGACCAAGCTCTTCCAACTCGCCGTCAGCCTGGGCGCCGTGGAGTCGCTCATCGAACAGCCGGCGAGCATGTCCCACGCCAGCTACAACGCCGAAGACCGCAAGAAGCACGGCATCACCGACGGGCTCATCCGGTTGAGCGTTGGGCTGGAGGCGTTTGACGACTTGAAGGACGACTTGGCGGAAGCGTTGCCGCCCTTGTGATGAACTCCTCGCGTGCAAGGCAATGACACCTCGACTCGATCAACTCTTCGTTTGGCTGGTCGTCGCTCTGATCGCGTCGACCGGGTGCACCGACAACAGTGGGGCGATCCTCACGGTCTCGAACACCAAATGGGAGACGAGCGTCCAGGTCCGCCCCAAGTCAGACGACTCGGCGGCGGTCGTGACCGCTGTGAACAACGCCATCGTCGAGTTCATGGGCAGAGAAGGCCCTCCGCCAACAAGAGACCAACTGCTAGAGCTGCCAACCGCGGAAGGGCAGACCGTTGGCGACATCGCCCGCGTTACCGTGCGCTCCGCCACCCAGTACCCGCAGTAGCCGCGCCGATCGCCAAGCACTCCCACTACTCAGCTCATCATGCAACTCGGCTTTGTCTCCGCCATCTTCGGCGACCTTGACCTGGAAGAAGTGCTCACCTTCGCCGGCGGTGAGGGTTTTGACTGCGTGGAGGTGCTGTGCTGGCCGCCGGGCGGGCCGGACCGCAAGTACGGCGGCGTGTGCCACATCGACTTGACCGACTTCCCCCAGGCGAAGGCGGACGACGTGCGGGCGTTGTGCGAAAAGCACGGCGTGGCGATCTCCGCGCTGGGGTACTACTCGGTGCCACTCTCGGCCAACGCCGACCAGGCGGAAGCCGCCATCGATCACCTGCACCACGTGATTGACGCGGCGCCGATGCTCGGGCTGGCGAACGTCAACTCGTTTGTGGGCGCCAATCAGAACCTGCCGCTCGAGGAGAACTTCAAACTCTTCGAGCAGGTCTGGCCACCACTCGTCCGCCACGCCGAGGAGCGCGGCGTGAAGATCGGCATCGAGAACTGCCCGATGGTCTACCCGCAGACGTGGCCCTTCGGCCTAAACTTGGCTCACTCGCCGGCCATCTGGCGGCGGATGTTTGAGGTTATCCCGTCGGACCACTTTGGGCTGAACTACGACCCATCGCACCTGCGGATGCAGCTGATGGACCCGGTGGCGCCCATCCGCGAGTTCGGCCCCCGCATCTTCCACACCCACGCCAAAGACATGCGGATCGATGAGCATCGCCTGAACGACGTCGGCTCGCTCGTGCCGCCCATGAACCGTTCGACGGCCAAAGTGCCCGGCTTGGGAGACATTGACTGGGGCGCCTGGGTCGGCGCCCTCACCGACGCCGGTTACGACGGGCCGGTTTGCATCGAGGTGGAAGACGAAGCGTTTGAGGGCCCGCTCGAGCGGCGCCAGAAGGCGCTCCGCATCAGCCGCGACGTACTCCGGCCGCTGGTGGTCTGATGGAACGCGTCGGCGATCGTCTCACCACGCCGGCGCCACAAGGGCGTCGCCGAACGTCACCGGCCGGTCGCGGTGTTCGCCTAACCGCTTGAGGTACTCGCGGCGAGAGATCTCGCGGGCGCCCATCCGGCCCGTATGGCTCGACCACTGCTGGATGTCCAGCACGCCATACCCGCGGCCACGCAGGTGCTCCACGAGATGGGCGACCGCCACCTTCGAGGCGTCGCTCTCGCGGTGGAACATCGACTCCGCGGCAAACGCGCCGCCGATCGCCACGCCGTAGACGCCGCCCACGAGTCGGTCTTCGCGCCACACCTCCACGCTGTGGGCGTGGCCCTGCGTGTGCAGGGCGGTGTACGCGTCGATCATCTCGTCGGTTAGCCACGTGGCGCCAACGCGGCCGGGCGTGGTGGCGCAGCCATCGATTACGCCCGCGAAGTCCTGGTTGGCCGTCACGCCGAACCGCCCGCTCCGCAGCGTGCGACGCAGCCGCCGCGAGATGTGCAGCCCGGCGAGCTCGATCACCGCCCGCGGGTCGGGCGACCACCACAGCAATGGCTCGTACGCCGCGTCGGGCCACGGAAAGATGCCGTGCCGGTAGGCGTCGAGCAACCAATCGACTTCCAGCACACCACCGATCGCCACCAAGCCTTCGGGGCCGGCGTCCTCGGGTTGCGGGAAGTGCTTCGGTCGCGCCGATCGCGGTGCGGAAACAGCCATGTGCGGAGCATACGCCGCGTGGCGGGCGGTGGCTACTCTGACCCGGTCAAAAGCCCGCGCGAGCTGATCACCAGGGCAGCTTGACCTCGCCGAGCATCTTCTCCCACTTGATGCCCTGCAGCCGCCCGGACTCAACGCGGCGGTAGTAGTTCACACGGCAGGTGAATCGCGGCTTGACCCACTCGGCGCCCTCGGGCGCGGTGACCAGCGGCTGCGGCGACGATGCGGTCACCAGCTGGCTCACCAACTCGATGTTCTCGTCCGGCGCCAATTCCGGCGTCACGCGGCCGGCGTACATGAGCTTGCCGTTCACTTCGGTCGCCAGCAGCAACTCGTGCACGTGGCCATCGCGGTTGAGGTGGTAGCCGAGGATCAGCGCGTCGATGGTCTTCTGCTCTAGGATCTTCGGCCCGTCCTTTGAGTCCTTTGCGAAGGCGCCGTCGCCGGGGCCCATGCCGGCGTCTTCGGCAAAGGCCTTCATCGCCTCTTCCATGTCCTGGTCTGACGCGGGGCCCGCGTGCTGCGCGATGGCGTCCCGCAGGTCTTTTTTCACCGGCGCCGAGATTCCCCAGTCCCAAACGCGATCGTAGGGAATCCCGCCAATGATCGCCGCGGCGCCGATGGACGACGCGACGCAGAACAAGAACGCGTCCACCAACCACTGCCGGCGAGGCATCTGCGGAAGCAGCTTTCGCCAGCCCTTCAGCGGATTGACGAACAGGTCGCCAACGCCGATATCGGGATCGTCGAACGCCGCTGTGACAAACGCCACCACGTGAACGGTCAACGCCAGGACCAATCCACCCAACAGCTGCGTAACCGCCCAAACGGTGCGGGTCGACGCCTCGGTTACCAGTAGCCGCACGGCGACGCTCATCGCGATGGCGGCCACGAAGCTGCCGATGGCGATCCAACCCCAGAGCGGGATCAGCGTCGACCAGATTTCCAGCGTTGTCTTCTTCGTCTCCGACGCCCCTTGCGATTCCCACTCCGGCTCGATCTCCACGAAGGTGCCGGCGCTGGCGTACCACCCGCAGTGGGGGCAGACCGTAGTTTGGTCCGCCCCAATCGGCTGGTCGCACTTTTGGCACACTGGTCCGGTGGAGACTTCTTCGGGCGAACCGGAGCTGGGGTCGAAAGACGGCTCGGCGACGGCGGAATTCGGCATAGCTCTGGCGGCAACGGGAATCGAGAAACTAGTGGCCCCCGGCCGCCCTCACGGCCCGATTCTGAACCCCAGCCCTAGAAAAACCGTAGCTCACAAGAGCGCCGCTCGTCGCCGGCGCGGCGCCAACCGCTTGGTTGCGGGGTTCAAATCTAGCGCCGTGAAGCCACGAGCGCTCGTTCGCTTTGGTGTTGCATCGGTTAGCGGTTGCTACAATGGACACCAGGCGTCGCGGGACCTCCGCAAGGCTGCAGGGGGTGTGGGGCGGCCTGACGGGCCTTTTCCGTGTGAATACTGCCAGGACGGCGCATCGCTTGGTAAGCGGAGAGACAGGATGAACCCAGCCACGCCCGAAGAATCGGTTCCATCGCCACAGGCACCCCAAGCGGCGCCCGAGGGCGAGGCGGAAGCGCGGCGGTCCTTCGCCGAGCCGAATCTTGTCCTCCGCGACCCCGATCCATACGCCTTCGCCAACCGCATCGGCCGGCTGACCATCGTCTTCGCCGCGTTGACGCTCGTGCTAACGGCGCCGCTGCTGCTCCGCCACTACTCGTACAACTACCATCACGGCAAGCAGCAGGCCGAGGTGGACGTGGCGACCGTCGGGCTCAGCAGACTCAAGCCTGGCATGCAGGACATCATGGCCGGCTCGCGGCTCGTGGCGAAGCGGATCGCCCCCAGCGTGGTGAGCGTCCAGCGGCCCGGCTTCAGGGGGCCTGACGGGCAGGGCTCGGGTGTGATCGTTGACGACGAAGGGTACATCGTCACCAACTTCCACGTTGTCGCCGACGCCGACGGCCTGCTGGTCGAGCTGGACGATGGCCGCATCACCGACGCGACGGTTATCGGCCTCGACGAGGTAACCGACCTCGCCGTGCTGAAGATCGACGAGCCGAACCTGATCGCCGCCGAGTGGGGCGACAGCGACGAACTGCAAGTGGGCGACTTGGTGTGGGCGGCGGGCAGCCCGTTCGGGTTGCGGCGGAGCGTGACGTTCGGCATCGTCAGCGCAAAGGGCCGCCGCAGCTCCAGCGGCGTCACCGACAACGCCTACCAGGAGTACATGCAGACCGACGTGGCGGTGAACCCCGGCAACAGCGGCGGGCCGCTGGTCGATATCGAGGGCAAGGTGGTCGGCATCAACACGGCGATTGTCGGCTCCTCGTACCGCGGCATCAGCTTCGCCATCCCCGCTCACTTGGCGAAGAAGCAGTACGAATTGCTGCGGCGCGACGGCTGGGTGGAACGCGGCTACCTGGGCGTCTCGCCCCGGCAGGTGCCCGATCAGGTCCGCCGCCGGATGAACCTCTCGGTTGGCGAGGGCGTCTACATCTCCGATGTCGTTCGTCCCGGCCCCGCGTTCAACGCCGGATTGCGGCCGCGCGATGTGATCCTCACGTGGAACGCCCACGACGCGGTCGACCCAACCTTGCTGAGCCGCGAGATCGCCTCGACGCAGGTCGGCTCCAACGCCAAGGTGACCCTGCGGCGCCTTGATCGAATCGATCGCCCCGTCGACCTCACGATGGACGTGAAGGTAGGCATTTCGCCCTACAGCGTCCGGCCGAGCGAGCGCTAGCCGTTCGCTCCGCCCGCCTCCGAGCCACCGACCCTCGCCGACGCGGAGTCAGCCCTTGAGCCACGGACCGGCTGACGACGCCAAGGAGCAGATCCGCCAGGCGACGGACATCGTAGACCTGGTCGGCAGCTACCTGCCGCTTCAGCGGCAGGGCCGCAACTTCGTCGGGCTGTGCCCTTGGCACGACGACACCCGGCCGAGCATGCAGGTCAACCCGGAGCGGCAGACCTTTAAGTGCTGGGTCTGCGACATCGGCGGCGATGTCTTCAGCTTCCTGATGCGGATCGACGGGCTGGAGTTCCGCGAGGCGCTCGAAGCCCTTGCCGAACGAGCCGGCATCTCACTCGCGCCCACGCGCGGCCCGGCGCCGCAGCCGGGCGGGCCGGGCGACAAGAAAACGCTGCTCGCCGCCGCCGCGTGGGCCGAGGCGCAGTTCGCACGCTGCCTGAAGTCCGAACCGGGCGCCGAGCCCGCGCGGGCGTATCTTTCTGGGCGGGGCATTAGCGCTGAGAGCGTCGATCGGTTCCGCGTCGGCTTTGCGCCGGACCGGTGGGATTGGCTGCTCAGCAAAGCCCCGAATGCCGGCTTCTCGCCCGCGGTGCTGGAACGCATCGGACTGGTTCGCCCGCGCACCAACGGCAGCGGCCATTACGACTTCTACCGCGGCCGGGTGATGTTCCCCATCCGCGACCCCCGCGGCCGGCCCATCGCCTTCGGCGGCCGCATCCTGCCAGAGCTCGCCGAGAACGCCGGCGGCAAGTACATCAACTCGCCAGAGACGCCACTCTTCTCAAAGAGCAACCAGCTCTACGCACTCGACGTCGCGCGGGACGGCATTGCTAGCAGCAAACGCGTGGTGGTGACCGAGGGCTACACCGACGTGATCATGGCGCACCAACACGGCGTAACGAATGTCGTCGCCGTTCTTGGCACCGCGCTCGGCGAGAAACACATCCCCCTGTTGCGTCGTTACAGTGATAGCATCGTGCTTGTCCTGGACGGCGACGAAGCGGGTCAGCGACGCACCAACGAAGTGCTGGAGCTTTTTGTTAGAAACCAGATCGACCTCCGCATTCTGGGGTTGCCGGCCGGGCTCGATCCGTGTGATTTTATTGCCTCGCCCAAGGACGGGCGGGGGCCGGATGCTTTCCTTCGGCTCGTTGAATCAGCGCCGGACGCCTTTGAGCATAAGATGCGGACCGTGACCAAAGGATTGGTTACCGCCGGCGACACCCACGCCTCGACCCGCGCGGTCGAAGCGATCTTGGGCACGCTCGCCTCGGCCCACGGCGGCGCCGGACGCGCGACCTCGGAGCTGTTGCTCCGCGAACAAAACTTGCTCAGCCGACTCTCGCGCAAGTTTCAGATGCCGGAGGAAGCGCTGCGGCAGCGGCTGGCAGAGTTGCGCCGCGGCGCCGCATCGAAGGCGACACGGGTCGATTCACCGCATGAGGCCCCCACCGACGAACCAGCGCCGCGCCTGCGACTCGATCACCTCCCGCCACGCGAAGCCGAACTTCTGGAGCTGCTGCTCGCCGGCCCCGAGCACGCCCGCCGCGTTATCGAACACGTCGCCGAGCAGGACCTATCGACCGGAGTTGCGAGGCGGGTGCTCTCGCTGTGCCGCAACGAGTTTCAAACCCGCGGCGAGGTCTCGTTCGGTCGGCTGATGGACGCCGCCGACGAGGCGCTCAAGAGCCTGCTCGTCGAGGTCGATGAGGCCCGGCAAACGAAGCATGAGAGCAACCTGGCACAGCGGGTCGCCGACCTGCTCGCCGCGTTCGCCAAGCAGAAGCAAGACCACGAGCGTCGTCGGACGCTCGCCGAGCTGCGAGACGGAGAACTCACCAACCAACAGGAGACCGAGAAGCTCGACCAGTTTTTCGCGAAGCTGAAGAACCGGCAGACGGGTTCCCCTTCCACGGATGGATAGGGTGTCTCGCCGGACTTGCCGCGTCCGCTCGCCGATCCCGCTTTCGGCCGGCCCGCGGCGCTGTCACCTCACCCCACGGCGTACAGGAAGTACGCGAGGAGACGAACTATGGCCCAGTCGATTACCCGCCCCGCGCTGCGCATTGCCGACACGGACGAGTCGCTCGCCGGCGCCCCAACGGATGGCACGCCCACCGCGGCCCAACGCTCAGAGCAACCGGCCGAAGCGCCTAGCGAGTTCGCAGCCGACGAACCGGTTGATCTGCCACCGCTACCGGATCCGCGGCCGGAACTACGCCGCCTGACCAAGCTGGCCCGCGAGCAGGGCTACCTCACCTACGAGCAGGTGGGGCCCTTCCTGCCCGACGAGGCCGCCACCGGCGAGCGAACCGATCTGTTGATGGACCTGCTCGACCGCCTCGGAGTGGAGCTGCGAGACGAGCCGGGCAAGGCGCCGCGTCAAGCGGAGGACGCCACCGACTCGCCGCTGCTGCAAGACCCGGCCAGCGGCGGCTCGGGCGACCCGATCCGCATGTACCTCTCGCAGATGGCGGAGATCCCGCTGCTCTCGCGCGACGAGGAAGTGGCGCTCGCCAAGAAGATCGAGCTCACGCGGAAGCGTTTCCGCCGCAACCTGCTCCGCTCGTTCTACGCGTTGGAGTCGACGGTCAAGACGCTTGAGCAGGTTCACCGCGGCGAGTTGCCCTTCGATCGCACGATCAAGGTTTCGCTCACTGAGCGGCTGACCAAGCAGCAGGTGCTGGCCCGGATGCCGCACAACCTGCCGACGCTCCGCCGGCTGATGGACGAGCAGCGGTCGGACTACGCAACCCTGGTCGATCGCCGCAAGACCGCCGACGAGAAGTCCGCCGCGCGGAAGCGTTACCTTCGCCGCCGCGAGAAGATGCTCACGCTGGTGGAGGAGCTGAGCCTCCGCAGCCGCCGCGTGACGCCCTTCATCAGAGACCTGGAAGGCCTCGCCAAGCGAGTGGAGGAAGTGCGTGCGGAGCTTGCCGAACTCAAGGCGAGCCAGGCGCCGCAGGACAAGATCAACAGCGTCCGCGCCGAGCTGAAGCAGCTTTACCGCCGCACGCTGGAAAGCCCGACGAGTCTCCGCCGGCGGGCGAGTGAGCTGCGTCAGCAGTTCCGCGACTTTGAGAACGTGAAGCGGGAGCTCTCCAGCGGCAACCTGCGGCTGGTGGTCTCCATCGCTAAGAAGTACCGCAACCGCGGTCTTTCCTTCCTGGACCTTATCCAAGAGGGAAACACCGGCTTGATGCGGGCGGTGGACAAGTACGAGTACCGCCGCGGCTTCAAGTTCAGCACGTACGCCACGTGGTGGATCCGCCAGGCCATTACCCGGGCCATCGCCGATCAGGCGCGGACGATCCGCATCCCGGTGCACATGATCGACGTGCTGACCAAGCTCCGCAACACGGCCAAGCAGCTCCAGCAGGAGCTGGGCCGCGAGCCGACGAGTGAAGAAACCGCCCTCGCCGCCGGCGTGCCACTGGAAGAGACCGAGCGCGTGCTCGACATCGGCCGCCACCCGGTGAGCCTCGACCGCCCGGTGGGCGACGGCGACGACTGCAGCTTCGGCGAGTTCGTCGAAGACGGCTCCACCGAGAACCCCACCAAGCTCGCCAACAACGGCCTGCTGCGGGACCGTATCGAGGAGCTGCTCAAGACGCTCACCTTCCGCGAGCGCGAGATCATCCGCCTGCGTTACGGCCTGGCCGATGGCTACAGCTACACGCTGGAAGAGGTTGGCCGCATCTTCAAGGTCACCCGCGAGCGGGTCCGGCAGATCGAGGCCAAGGCGGTCGCCAAGCTGCAGAACCCCGTGCGGAGCCAGATGCTCTCGAGCTTCGTCCCCGGCGAGAACGAGGCGGCGGCGGCGTAGCGGGCGGCGGGACGCGAC
>JBCDJN010000047.1:0-35452 GCA_039414355.1 Planctomycetota bacterium
CCCGGCCTGCGACGGCGCGCCATTAGCGGGCGCCGAGGGGGTTGCGGATTCGTTGGTCGGTGTCGGCATGTCAGACGCTGCAACTCATCTCAGAGAGGGGAAACCATCACGCAGCAGCTCGGTGAGCCGCTCAACATCCGAGGCGTGCTCGGGAAGGTCGGCCAGGTTGCGGTACTCGTCGCGGTCCGCCGGGTGGCGGTAGAGCTCGAGTCCGCCTTCTCCTTCCTTGCCCCACTGCGTGAAGCGGAAGCGATCGGTGCGGACGCTGTAGCCCATGCCGATGCCGCCGCGCGTGACCTGCGTGTACGCGGCCCGCGAACCGCTCGCGCTCGGCTTTCCATCCAGCAGGGGACGCAACGCCTCGCCGGAAAGCGTGTGAGGAGGTTCGATGCCGCAGTAATCGACCAGCGTGGGGTAGAGGTCGAGCAGCTCAACGACCGTGTCGCTGTCTTGGCCCATGCCACCGGCGCCCGGGACCCAGACGATCAGCGGCGTCCGCGCCCCCAGCTCGAAGATGGTGACTTTGTTCCACCAGCCGTGCTCGCCGAGGTGGTAGCCGTGGTCGCCCATCAAGACCACGATCGTGTCGTCCCACAGCTTCAGGCGATCAAGGCAACGCCACAGCTTGCCCACCTGGGCGTCGACGAAGCTGACGCACGCGTGATACGCGCGCTTGAACTCGCGGCGGTCGGTATCGGAGAACTTCGTGAAGTCGTAGCTCTTGGGGATCGCGAAGCGGGCGAGTGGCGAGCGATCTTCCGGCGGCGTGGGCAGCTTGATCGCGGCCGTCTTGTACGGGGCGAAGTACTCCCGCGGCGCGATGAACGGATCGTGCGGCTTGTGGAAGCCCACCGCGACGAAGAAGGGATCGTCGCCAACCTCTTCGAGGACACGCACCGCCTCGTCGGCCAGCATCCCGTCGGGCTGGGCGGCGTCGCCGCCTTCGGCCGCGAGCCACTGGCACCAGGGGATGCTGCCGTCGCCCAGGCGGCGGCCCTCGCCTTGGCGGCCGATCGCCGGGCTGGCGCCCAGTGCGCGGTACCCGTGCTCAAACGAGAGGTCGTCTCGGAACAGAGTCTGCTTGCCGTGCTCGTCCAGGCCTTGGTGGAAGAGCTTGCCCAACCCCGCGGTGCGGTAGCCGGCGTCGCGGAAGGCCTGGGGCAGCGTGACCAGGTCCGGGTGCTCTTTGCGGAGCGATACGCGATTGCTGTAGATGCCCAGCTCGTCGGGTCGCTTGCCGGTCAAGAACGACGATCGGCTCGGGTTGCAGACCGGGTACTGGCAGTAGGCGTTGTTGAACCGCGTGCCGAGGGCGGCCAGCGTGTCGATGTTTGGGGTTTGCACGTCCCAGACGCCGTACGTGTGCAGCTCGGGGCGGAGGTCGTCGATGACCACCAGCAGGACGTTCAGCCGCCGCTCATCGGCGGCCGCGCAGGACGCGACCAGCATGGCGAAGAGCGCGACGAACGCTGCTGCGCAACGCCCGGACCGAAACTCTTTGGCACGGAGTCTTCGCATCAATTCTCCTGCGGCGGGCTGCGGGTTGGCAACGCGTTGGACGCGGGCCGTTCGCCGCGGAGCATCCGCCCCGCTTGGCCGGTCAGCCAGAGGTAGTGGTCGCTTGGCAGCCCTTCGTAGGTGAGGAACTCGAAGCCCTCGCCCACCGGCGGCGAGTTGGTGCACTTGAAGATGGCGGTCCCCTCGTCGACCTCGTCGAACATGGCGACGTAGAACATCTGGGCGCCGGAGCGCTTGGCGGCGACAAACTGCTCCCACAAGAACCGCCCGCGACGACGAGGAATCGCGCCCAGCGGCGCGCCTTTCAGGTTGTGCCAACTGAAGCCGGGGAAGACGACCGGCAGGTAGTCCACGCCCGCGTCGGCGCACCATTGAACGTCCGGGGACCAGCACTTCTCGGCGTGTCGAGTCACCGTCTTCTTGTCGCGGTAACGCCCGGGGGTCCACGGGCTGATCACGTCGGCTAGGCGGATCACTTCGTGCAAACGGCGGTCGGTCATCGAGTCCCGGTCCAGCGTCCGCCATCCGGTCGCCACGCCGAGCATCACGGAGCAGCCCTCCGCTTTAAGCTGCTCAATCAGCTCGCGGCACTCCTCCAGCGTGTACTCGCGCGGCTTCGTGCCGTCGTTGAAGCCCACGCCCCAGACCGCCACCAGCGGCTTGCCCCGGTGCGACAGGTAACTGCTGTCACGCGTCAGGCGGAGTCGGCCCGAGAGCTCCTTCCAGTCGTCGAGAACCCGCCGCGTCTCGCCCTTCTTGAGCCCCGACAGGTCGTACATGACCGCGTAAACGCGGCCGGTGGCGAGCGACGCGGTCCGCACGCCCTGCAGGACGCGATCCTTGTTGGCGAGCAGCGGGTCTTTGGCGATGCCGTTGGCGAAGCGTTGAAGGAAGACGCCATCGATGCCGTGTTCTTGCATCCACTCGAAGTGCCGGCGGATCGTCTTCTCGTTGACGCTCGTGTAGACCTGCGCGGCGGAGCCGTCGGGCATGACGAACTCCGTGTCGTGGAGTTCGTCGGCCGATAGCTCCGAGACATCGGGCCACAGGTCAATGGTGACATTGCCCGGCCCCAGGGGCTTGCTCGCCCGGCGGGCCCAGTGCTTCCAGCCCAGCTCTATGCCATCGCCGGGCGTGTTGAACCAGCCCTGGTAGCCGCACATCACCTTGCCGAGCAGCGTGCCGGCGTCGACGGCGTCCGGCCGCCAGTCGGTCCTCGGCACGGGGCGGCTCTTGGCACGCTCGAGTGCTTCTTCGCCGCGGCGGACGAGGCCGGCGCGTTCGCGATAGAGGTTGCGCTGCTCGCCGGGGTCGGACGCCAGGTCGTAGAGCTGCCCGGCCGGTTGGTCGTCGGCCGGTCGTGGGCGGGGAGACTTTGAGAATCCACCCGAGCCTGGGCCGGTGATCAGCTTCCAGTCGCCGCCGCGGATGGAGAACATCTTTGGCTTGCTGCCGGCTTGGACAACCACCGGCGGGCGGATCGGCTGATCGGCTGGCTGCACGCCGAGCAACTCGGGCAGCAGGCTGTAGCTGTCAACGGCGTCCGCGTCGTCGAGCGTCTCGCCAACCAGGTCCGCCACGGTGGCCAGCAGGTCGGTGAAGCCTATGGTCTGCGCGGAGGCCGCCCCGGCGCGAATCACCCGGGGCCACGTGGCGATGAAGGGCATCCGGTGCCCCGCCTCCCACGCGTCGCCCTTCATCCCGCGGAGCCCGCCGGCGGAGTCGTGCGAGAACCTCTCCACGTCCTTGTCGTACCAGCAAGGGCCGTTGTCCGAGGTAAAGACGAGCAGCGTGTCTTCCCACATGCCAGTTGCTTTGAGCTTCGCGATGACCCGGCCGATCTCGCTATCGACCGTCTCGACGAAGTCGCCGTAAAGGCCCGCGCCGCTGCCGCCCTCTTTGTCGCTGGATGGCAGCCACGGCGTGTGCGGCGCGGCGTACGCCAGGTAGAGCATCAGCGGCTGCGTGGGATGCTCGGTGTGGTGGCGGTCGAGAACGCCGATCGCCTCGTCGGTAAACCGCGGCAGGACGTCTTCGAGCTTGAGGCCCGGCGCGATCTTCCCATCGCGCCGGAACCGGCCCTGGTTGGGCGACCAATTGGGCGAGGAGTCGGCTGCGATCGACTCGGTGGGCGGCGTCACCGCCCGGTCGTCGCGGATGTAGAAGTAGGGCGGGATGTCGGTCGAGGCACGGATGCCGAAGAAGCTGTCGAAGCCGCGATCAATCGGTCCGCCACGCAGCGGCTTGTCGTAGCCACGCTCGGCGAAACCGAGGTGCCACTTGCCGACCATTGCCGTCCGGTAACCCGCCCTGCGGGCGACGGTGGCGATGGTCTCTTGACCCTCTTCGATTAGGGGCTCAGTCCGCCACCGCGTGACGTCGGTGCGGAATGGGTAGCACCCGGTCAGCAGGCCGTAGCGCGACATGTGGCACAGCGGGCCCGGCGCGTGGGCGTCGGTGAATCTCAGGCCGGCCTCGGCGAGCGCGTCAATGGCGGGCGTCGCGATCCGCGAATCCGGGTTGAAGCAGCCCGGGTCGCCATAGCCAAGGTCGTCGGCGAGGATCACCACGACGTGGGGATTGCTGACGCTCGTCGCCGCGAGAGAGACGCCGCTCGCGAACGCGCAACCGAGTAGAGCCGCGGCGAGAGCCGGCGTGCGCACGCTTGATGGTTCGAAGTGTTGCGACATAGGCAAGAGCTCATTGCCGACCCGGCGCGGCGTGTTTCCCGCTAACGCGGCGAAGACTGCAAGGCGAAGTCGGCCGTCTCGCTCCCTTCGCTGGGCACGTCGAACTTCAGCGGTGTCCGCTTGTAGTACGTGTACCGCCACGGGATCGACTCGGGGACATCGATGATTTCGCGGTCGAGTTCGTCGGGGTCGAGACGCGATTGCTTGGTGGTGACGATCACCCGGTGCGGTCCGACGACGGCGCCCGATCGCGGGTCCGACTCCATCGTCTCAAGCCGATAACGCCCTTCGTCGTCGGTAACTCCCTGCGAATACGGGCCCGCCTCGCCGTCTTCGGTTGAGAAGGCCGGCATGAAGATCACCTTCGCGGCGGGTACCGGGGTTCCGTCAAGCACGACCTGCCCCTCCACGTTGGCGTACTCAAAGGGAGAGTCGTTGCATCCCGTCGCCATCACGCCGGCCGCCAGCACGGCGAAGACGAGAATGCCACGCTGGTCACGCGGTGCGTTTCGCATCACTTCCAGGTCCTTCCTTCTCGCTTGATGCCGCGGGTTGGAGACGAACAGGCGACCGCTAGTTGACGGGCTGCTGGCCGAGCCGCTCGAAGCCGTCGTCGCCGGCGACCGTCGCCAGGGCCTCGTAGATCAGGCCGTCGATCGCCGTGGCGATGAAGGCTACGGACCCATCGGCTCGGAGCCAGTTGCCGCCGTCGCCGGTGTGGGTTGAGCCAAAGGTGCGGCTGCACGCCCACTTGGGCGCCAGTGTCATATTGGCCAGGCAGTTGTTGATGTCGGTCGACCTCATCAGCGGGTCGGCGAGGGCTTCTCCGCGGTTGTACCAGCGTTGAGTCGCCGCCCACCAAGCCGGCCGGAGCTGCGGGTCGAACTCAAGCAGGTGGAACTCGCCCACGACGATGGTGTTGGAGGTGCCGTCGGTGATCTTCCCCATCGTTTCGGCGCTGAGCCCCGGCGGACCGACGTTGTGGAACAGGCCGCGGCGGCCGTAGTGCTCCTTGAACGTTTCGATCGGCGGGTTGCTGTTGCCACCCGCGGGGCTGGTCCAGTTGAGCCAGCTGCCGCTCCCATGCTGATGGATGACGCCGGTCATCGCCTTGTACGAACCGGGCTTGATGTTGGTGGTGTACTCCAGGGCCACGGCGTCGGAGGGGCAGAGCATCAACGGCATCGACGTGTCGCGCACGCGCTGATTGATCTTCCCGTTGCCGTTCGGGTCGCCTTCGATGAAGTTCCATTCGTTGTGATCGTACATGTCGTAGACTTGCCCCTGCTCTAAGTAGGGCAGGATCTCGATCGCCCAGTTGGTTCCCGGGCAGTCGTACGTGCGGCACTCGTAGCGAACCTTCCCGGGGTTCAGGCTGCCCCAGGCGCCGTAAACCTCGGCGCCCGGCGGGAACTCTTGCTTCGCCGATTCGTGGCTCAGGATCGCCAAGCCGATCTGCTTGAGCTGGTTCATGCACTGGGCACGCCGCGCCGCTTCGCGAGCCGACTGGACCGCCGGCAGCAGCAGCGAAACGAGGATCCCGATGATCGCGATCACCACAAGCAACTCGACCAGCGTGAATCCTCGTTGGCGACGGGGCGTCGAAAGGGCTTGCCGCCGGTTGCGCGGCAACGTCGTTGTTGCGGGCATGGGATGGCCTCCAAGGTTAACGAACTTCTAGGGCGCCGGTTGTCCGTCGCCGCCGCAAGCCGGCGACCGAGGCAACGCCGGCAGCGACGGCTGACGCGGAACCCGGCTCCGGCGCCTTGAGCAACTGAGTGAGATTGGCGCTCGCCGCCGCGGGGTGGACGCTCCGCATCACGAACCAGTCGGCGAAGTCCACCACGCCGTCGTAGTTGAAGTCGGGCCTGGCGATGCGGCTGGCGTAGCCGCCAACACGCTTGCCGTCCACCAGGTTCTCGGTGCCCCAGGCGTTGACAAACGCCTGGAGATCGTCGGCGTCCAGGTCGCCGTCAAAGTCGGCGTCGCCGTCAATCAGCGTCGGGGCGCCGGGCGTGGTGTGCTGCCGGAGGATGTCCAGGTACTTCGTCCCGTAGCCCTCGTACGTGCGGCCCTGGGTGAACGCCGTGCCGGACGGCGAGTCGTCTGTGCTGCTGGGGGGCGCGATGACGCTTGCTTCGATCTGCGTGTCCTCGTGCCACTCGTTGAAGGAGTTGACCAGGATCAGGTTCTCGGCCTGGGGATCAACGTGGGGCAGGGCGGCCTGGTCGATGAGCGCGGTGAACACGTCGCCGGCGTCGGCGATCGTTCCGCCGGAGAAGAACCGCCCGGTCGGCGTGTTGCCCGAACGAACGGCGGTGTCGTTGTAGCCGGGCGTGATGCCGGGGACGACCACGGACCCGGCCGCGGCGGCGTCGGCGTACTTTCCTTCCGCCCGCTGGATGTCCGAGGGCGTCACCACGCCGTCGTTCATGCCGGACATGGCGTAGACGTCAAACGTCGTCACCGCTTCGAAGTGGCTCGCCCGCGACGCGCTGAACGAGCTGCCGAAGACCTCGTCACCGATGACATACGGGTCGTACCCATGCTGGGCGACCAATGCCTGCCGGGCGGCGGTCAGCGCCTGCTGGGCCGCCGGGTCGTCGAAGTACGCGCGGCTGATGTACATGATCACCACCGGGCGGTCGTCGATCCGGTAGTAGTTGGGGTCCGAAAAGACGTTCTCCGCCAGATAAAGAAAGTCCGGTGTCAGCGACGAGTAATCGGGCGAGCTGCGCGGGCCGAAGCGGCCGCCCGACTCGTAGTGGATCGCGTGCTTCAGCTCGCCTGCGCGTGGGTGCGGCAGGATGTTGTTCTGCAGCACCTGGTCTTCGATCGACCCCGGCCCCCACCAACTGCTGGCCCACAGCGAGATGTTCCCGCGGTGGCTCTGGTTGATGTGCTCGGCGATCACGTCCGCGTCGGAACTCGGCTTGTAGCCGGCGGTCGGGCGGTGGTCTTGCGGCAGCATCCGCGCGCGGAGCGTTTCGTCCCAGTCGTGCGTGTCCCACCAGGGGTAGTAGTAGGCGCCCACCGTCGGGTCGGCCGCGACGCCAACGGGCGTCAACGCGGCAAGCAAAACGAACACCGCGACGACGGCAAGGCTCACGGCCCGGCCGGCGGCCGATGCTTGAGCGGTTCGTTGGAGTTCCGTTTGGTTCATGGCGAATATCACTTCGCGAAGTAGCTCCGGTCTGATCTCACGCGTTCCGTCGGAATCCACGGTTGCGCGTCAACGTCGCGCTAAGCGACAGGCCGACCAGCGAAGCCCCCGCGGGCTCCGGGACGGCGAGGAGTCGCTGGAGGTTGATCGAAGCGGCGGCCGGGTGGGCGGCCCGCATGTAGAACCAGTCTTCGAAGTCCACCACGCCGTCGTAGTTGAAGTCGGGGAGGGTGCTGCGGCTCTGGATGCCGCCAACAACTCGGCCGTCGACCCGGTGCTCACGCCCCCACGCCGCAACAAACGCGGCGACGTCGTCTGGGATGTCGAGAACGCCATCGAAGTCGGCGTCGCCGTCGATCAGCGTGGGGCCGCTGGTCGTTTCTTTTTGGAGGATGTCGAGGTACTTGAAGCCGTAGCCTTCGTACGCGTAGCCATCGGTGAAGGCCGTTCCTGAAGGCGACGCATCGACGGAACTAGCCGCCGCCGGGACCGTCGCTTCAATCTGGGTGTCTTCGTACCACTCGTTAAACGAGGTCACCATCACCAGGTTGTTCACGGAGGGATCGGTGTTGGGCACGGCGGCGTACTGGAGCAGATCGCGAAAGACGCTGCCGGCGTCGGCGACGGTCTGGCCTTCGTAGTACCGCTGAGCGACGGGGTTGCCGTCGCGGACGGCCTTGTCGTTGTAGCCCGGGACCACGCCGGGAATCACCTTGGCGCCTGTCGCGGCGGCGTCGCTGAACGCGCGGGCCGCTTGGTCAATGTCGCTCGGATTGACCCCTTCCCGATTGAGCCCGGCGAGGCCGTAGATGCCGTACCGCGTGACCGCGTCAAACTGCGCGGCGCGGGTCGCGTTGAAGTTGGGGGTAACCTCGTCGCCAACGATGTAAGGGTCGTAACCATACCGCTGCTGGACCGCCAGCCGGGCATCCGCCAGCGCCTGTTCGCCGACGGGCGTGTTGAAGTACGCCCGGCTGATCCAGATGAACAGAACGGGCCGGCCGTCGATCCGGTAGTAGTTGGGATCGGGGAAGACATGCTCCGCCAGGTACTCGAAGTCGGGCGTTAGGTTCGAGAAGTCGGGGTTCGACAAATCGCCGAGCCGGCCGGTTGGCTCGTACAAGACGGAGTGCGTCAGCTCGCCCGACCGGGGGTGCGGCAGGATGTGACCTTCCAGGACCCGGTCTTCAATCGAGCCCGGCCCCCACCAACTGTGCGACCACATCGAGATGTTGCCCCGGTGGCTTTGGTTGATGTGATCGGCGATCAGGTCGGCGTTTGAGCTATTGGTGTAGCCCGCCAGCGGCCGGTGATCCTGCGGCAGCAGCTGCGCGCGGAGCGTTTCGTTCCAGTCGTGCGTGTCCCACCACGGGTAATAGTAGGCGCCAACGGTGGTTTCAGACGCACCCGCGACAGAGGCATTCAATACGCTCACGCCAAGCGCAATGCAAACGAGCAAGCGACGGACACCGTGGGGCTTCCCGCTTCGTCCACCGAGCAACGCAGCCATCGCAACCGCCAAGCCAGCCAATCCCGCCGCGGCAGGCTCGGGCACGCCGGCGGCGGACGAACCACTGGTGGCCCCGAAGTTGGCGGCCCACACCTCGTAGTCCTCGATCGTCGCACGGCCCTGGGAGACCACCTCGTTGAACAACCCACCGCCGCCGTCGAAGGCGTCGCGCCAGACGGTGAAGTCGGCCGAGTCGACGGAGCCATCGGCGTTGTAGTCGCCCGGTAAGAGGCCCAGCGGCGGGGCGCCGACGTAGCGAACCAGCACGTCGCGCGTGGTCAGGGTCTCAGGGTCGGCGTAGTCGGCCGCGATGTCGTGGGCGCCGTCGAGGCGGAAGACCCGACCAAGGTTCACCGCCTGCCCGGGCGTCACCACCGACGTGCCGAGCGTCGCCTCGCTCAACTCGCTGCCGGTCCGCTTCAGCTCCAGCCACGAATCGTCTCCGTCCACCGACGACGAGCCGCTATCGGCGTCATAGTTCTCGGTGATCGAGAGCCAATCGGTTGGGTCG
Source organism: Planctomycetota bacterium (assembly GCA_039414355.1). GTDB lineage: Bacteria > Planctomycetota > Planctomycetia > Pirellulales > Lacipirellulaceae > JBCCQL01. Next base: position 9,393 of record JBCDJN010000047.1, read on the forward strand.
AGCGAACCGGAATCGCTCGTGAGCCGCAGGCCGGCGAGCGGGATGTTCTCGCCGCCGGGGCTGAACAACGCCGCGAGGCCGGTGCCGCGATCGATGATCAGGTCGAGCCGGCCATCGGGGCTGGCGGTCCACTTGGTGGTGAGCGCGTCGAGCTCCGCCTGGAAGGCGGCGGAGCTGAGGGCGGCGTCGTAGACCTTCACCTCGCCCACGTTGCCGTTGAACAGCCGCGTGATCGTGTCGAACGCCTTGCCAAGCGTGAGCGGGTCGTTGTTGGAGAAGTCGCGGTCGGTGACCGAGTCGCTCAGGTTGAAGACCTGCGAGTAGTCGTTGAGGGAACTCGCGAGCGTGATCTCCGACGCGGGCTTGCTGGGGTCGTAGTTGAAGGCGTAAACGGTTGGCTGCCCGCTGCCGTAGTTGTCCTCACCGGCGAAGTTGTTCTGCACGGTCAGCCCGCCGACCGCCGCCTGGAAGCGGCCGTTGGTGGCGTTGTAGCGCATCAGGAACGCGCCGTCGCCAACATCGGTGGTGTTGCCGATCAGGTCGTTCCACGAACCAACGGGCGGCGGCGCGTCGCCGCGGGCGACGACGAACACGCTATAGCCCGCGGCGCCCGGGCCCGACTGGTCGAGCACCGCGTCGGTCTCGGCCGCGCTCAGCAGGTCCATCCGGCCGAAGTTCGCCAGGTTCGTCCCGTCGAAACGCACGCTGCCGTAGCCGGTTGGGAAGACCGATGCGTTGGAGGAGAAGGTAACCGAGCCGGTCCCAGCCGAAGTGTCCACCGCGTGGCGGCCGGCGCCCGATTGGTCGAGCCACGTGTTAACGCCGCCGACGTTGACGAAGGAGTCGGGAACCGACGCGTCGAGGTGCTGGAACAGCCCGGCGTGCAGTGGGCTTGCCGCCAGGGCGATGGCAACCGCAGCGCCGCTTGCGAGTCGGCCGAGGCGTCCTGCAAGCCGGCGGCGCGGAGTCGGTGTTGTGTGGCCGTCGCCTCTCAACGGGTCATCCCTCTCATGCTTTGAGCCACGCAGTCACTTGCGTAGCCGGCCGGTTGTTGCCTTTCGATCTGAATCCTGCCGCACGCCTGCGGGCAACGGGGCGGGCGGACCCGCCCCGTCACGCCGCTGGCGTTTGACCCTCCTGCCCCGGGGGTCACGCCGCCATGCGTCGCCGTCTGGCGGCGTTGCCCACCAGCAGGCCAACGCCCAGGACCGCGGCGGCGCCCGGCTCGGGCGCCAGCACGGCAATCTGCCGGTTCGGGTTGTCGCCGGGGTCGGGCGTGGGGATGGTGGTCCACCACAGCCCGCCGTTCATCGGGTTGCTCTCGGCGTACGGAGCGCCGTTGATCGTGATCCGCGAGAGCAAGACCGTGTCCATGAAGCCCGCCCCGGGGCCGAACTGACCGAACTCAAGCCGGTCGACGCCCGCCTCGAAGTTCTCCACGTCGTAGAACCCGTTGGCGTGCACAGACGAGTCCCAAACCAGGTCGTTGCCGCCCGGCGTGTCGCCGAAGTCGATGGTCATCGTCCGGCCGCCGTTGGTGCCAAGGAACTCCAGGGCCTGGCTGAAGCCGTCGAGGTCGAAGTTGGCGTCGGTCCGCGCCCAGAGGTCCGTGGCGCCGGTCACCACGTTGTTGCCGGCCGCGCGGACGGTGGAGTTATCGAACAGGTTGAGGATGCCCAGGCTTACCGTTGAGCCCGCGCCGAAGACCAGCGTGCCGTCGGCGCCGTTCAGCCCCTTCTCGCCCGGGTGGGTCCAGTTAAGGACGTCGTTGATGACCACTTCGCCCTGCGCGCCGATCGTCATGAACGGGTTGGCCATCGTTAGCGGGGCGTTGTAGGTGCCCACGGCCGTGGCGAACGACTCGATCTTGTTGGCGGTCACCGGCGCGTTGAACGTGACGTCGTGGTCGCCGTTGGTCTGGATGCGGCCGGTCACGTTCAGCGGGACATTGACCGTCGAACTGTGCGAGCCGGCCGAGAAGAGGCCGATGCCGGGGTCGGTAAGGTTGAGCTGACCGCCGCCGCCGGTGTCGGCGATGTCGGTGGCGCCGTTGAAGCGGGTCTTCAGCCAAGAGACCGTGCCGCCGGCGATGTCGGGGGCGTTGGGCCGGGTCACGATGATCGCTTCGACGGAGTTCGTCGTTGTGTTCGGCACGCCGGCGTCCCAGTTGGCCGGGTCCGACACATCGCCGGAAGTCCCTAGCCAGAGCGTCGACGCTCCGCTCACCGAGCTGAGCAGGGCCACGGCCAGCGCCGCGGCAAAGTGGTGTCTCATGAGTCAATCCATGGTTGCGAGGAAGAGAAGAGATCGATTCAAACGAGAAGCAAGTACGCTACCGCCGAGCCGGCCAAGCCGATCGGCGACCCGCGGCGAGCAGCGGCAGAAGGACGCACGTGGCGAGCGTGCTGGGCTCCGGGATCGAAGCGCCGGCCGAGGCCGCGGCGGTGGCGCCGAAGTTGGTGGCCCAGACCACGTAGTCGTCCGCGACCACCGTCTCCAGGCCCGTGCCGTTGCCGTTGAGCACGGCCGCGTCGCCGCCCAGGTTGTCACGCCAGACGGTGTAGTCGGCCGCGTTGACCACGCCGTCGTCGTTGAAGTCGCCTCGGAGCTGCGTGACGTTGAAGAACTGCACGTCGCGGCTCGCCTCGGGGTCGTCCGGGTTGACCAGGGTCCAGTACGGGTCTGTGTTGCTCTCGTCGAACGGCGCGTACGGAATTCCGTTGATGGTGATGTTCGACTTCTTGACTTCAATGTCGGGCGAACCGCCGCCGCTCGTCGTGGAGTCGGCGCTCGACCAGAACGTGCTGCCGATGCCGCCAAGCTGCAGCGTGTCGACGCCGATCTCAAAGTTGTAGATGTCGTAAGTGCCCGGCATCTGCTGCGTGGCGGCCCACAGGAACGTGCTCGGGTCGTTGCTTTCGGCGCCGTAGTCGACGAATAGGTGGGCCGCGTTCGAACCGCCATCGACGAAAGGCGTGCCGATGAACTCAAGGATCACGTCGTACCCGTTCAGGTCGAGCGTCGGAGCGCCCTGGTCTTTGGTACGCCGAGAAAACAGGTCGGTCGAGTCGTCCAAGACGTTGTCGCCGCCCAGGCGGACCGCGGCTTCGTTGAACAGGTTGACGATGCCAAGGCCATTGCTCGCATCGCCGAAGGCGCCCTCGGTGCGGCTCAGCACCGAGTTGGGGCCGAACTCAACGGTGACGCCGTTGCGGATGCCGAGGTTGCCGAAGAAGGCCGGGCGGTCGAGGTTGAGGCCGGCGTTGAAGATGACTTCCGTGCCCGAGAAGTTCCCGGTGATGAACTCACCGGCGCCGTCGAAGCCGCGCTGGATGTAGTCGCCGTTGAACGTGATCGTGGAGCCGCTGAACGCGCTGATGGTGTAGGCCTCGGCCGAACCGTTGAACACCAGGTTGTGCGTGTTGCGGGCCTCGATGACGGCGTTGGTTGCGAAGTTGACGTTGATGTTCGAGAGCCGATCCGGGTGCTGACTCTCCAGGCCGCGGATGTTGATCGCGGTGCCGCCGCCCGGCACGTTGGCCGTGAGCGTGCCGGTGCCGTTGATCGTTGTGCCAACGCTGGCCTGGTTAAAGAGGATGTTGCCCCACTCCACATCGGCGGCGCCGAGATCGACTACGCCGTTCGGGCTGCCGCCCTCCCGAAGCACCACGTTGTCGCCCACGCCGGGCACGACGCCGTCGCTCCAGTTGGTCGCGTCAAGCGCATCGGTACTCGTGTTGCCTACCCACTGATTCTGCCCCCGCACCGCCGCCGCTGAAACCAACATGACGAGGCACACCTGTGCCACGAGGAGTCTGGTCATGAGATCACCTGTTTGCTTCGAGACATGGAGCCGGTCGTCTGAATAGCGACTCGCTGTTGCATGGCCGCGCCCGCCTGAAGGGCGTGGATCACCCGTAATTGAAAAGCTGAGAAGAGTTGGAGCTAGTTAAAGCTCGCATTCGGCAAGCCATCGTTGTGCTTGACCGGATGCAGTATACCAAAAATGGTATACTGCGAAAGCGTTATTCTCCGGGAATTCCGAGATTGGGGGTTGTCGCTATTATTCTGTACCCTGTTGCGCGGCGGGGTAAAGCCGGCTTCGGGCGGTCGTCGCGTGCTAAGGCGTTGTGCGGGAATGGTTTGCGGCTTCGCGTGTTGGCGGAGCGGTTCGGGCGTGGATCGGGTATGGCGAAGTCAAAACTGTCGCAGCTCACGGAACTGCTTGAACGGCGGATCGCCAACGGCGACTACGCCCGAGGTGGCCTGCCGGCCGAACGCGACCTGGCCGATGAGTGCGGCGTAAGCCGGGTCACCTTGCGGAAGGCGCTGGGGGAGCTCGAGCGGCGCGGCCTGGTCGAGCGTTCGCCTCACCGGCGGCCGCGCTTGACGCCGGCGACCGGTGGCCGCGGCGCCCTGGAGATCGCCTTCCTCACGCCGTCGCTCGCTCCCGACTCGTTCTCGCCCGACCTGCAGCAGTGGCTTTCGGTATCGGAGCACGTCGCCCGCCGCCTTGGCGCCCGCATCCGGGTGCAGAACTACCAGCACTGGGACGACCCGATCATCACCGAGTCGCTCCGCGAGTACGACGGCGTGTTCCTGGTCACCAGCTCCGAGCCGATTCCGGATTGGACCGCCAGCCTTTTTGCACAGGCCGACGGGTTGGTTTCGCTCTCGGAGGACTTGACCGAACTCGGCATCCCTTCGGTTGTGTTGTTCCCACCGCAAGAATCCCACTTGCTGTTGGACCATCTTTGGGATCTTGGGCATCGACGCGTCGACTGTCTGAACGTTCAGGGTCACAACGCCATCACGCTCCAGCGGATTGAGGTCTGGCAGGAGTGGTGCCGTGCTCGTGGGGTCGAGACAAGCCAGCTCTACGACCAACCATGCCCCGCGGACGAGAACATCTTCCAGATGGCGATCGCCGCCGCCGATGGCTGGCTGAGTACCAGCTACCCGGAGGCGACCGCGGTGTTTTGCGTTACGTTGCCGGCGGCGCTTGGTGTGGTGCGGGCGGCACGGGCTGGTGGCGTGGGGCTGGGGAGCGATCTCTCGCTCTGCACCGTGGACAACGAGGGACTCGGCCGATTCCTCAGCCCTTCGCTCACCTCATTCGAACGCCCGGACGCCGCCGCGTTCATTGCTGACTGCTTGGGGTGGATCGAAAACGGCGGCGCCAAAGACCAGTGGCGGCGCGCCTTGCTGTACGAGCCGGGCGAGATTCAGTTGTTCGCCGGCGAGTCGTCTGGTCCGCTCGCAGGCGGGGCGGCGTCACACGGCTGAGCCGCGTTGCCTTCGCCGGAGGTTCGCATGGCGTCGACTTCGCGTACTAGGCTCTCCTCATTGTCGAGCCGGCGGAAGTAAACCAGCCAAAGCCCAGCAAGCGACGCCAGCGCAATCGCGCCGCTCACCGCCGCCGGGGTCAGGTCTCCGATCACCAGCAGCATCGGGCAGAGGAACAGGGCGACCTGATAGACAACGGCGATTGGCAGCGCCGTGAGCTCGCGGGCGTGGCAGCCGCGGAGCCGGCGTTGCTGATCGGTGGTGAGCTGCTGCAGCTCGGTTCGCCACGCGCCGAACGGCAGGGTCTTCAAGTAGAAGCTGGCGAGAACGCCCGGGCTGGTTGGCGGTGAGAGCCAGGTGCCGACAAGCGACGCCAGCAGGCCGGCGACCGAGACCAGCAGCAGCAGGCACCACTCTTGGCCGATCACCGCCAGCGAGTCGGGCAGGTGGGGCGCCGCCAGCCGCTGCACGACCGCCGCGACGAGCCCGCCGGCCAAGCCGGCCGCGTAGCCAACGCCGTTGAAGCGTCGCCAGTAGAGCGGCAGCGCCTGGGCGAAGATCATGCCGCTGCCAAGCCCCATGGTGAGCCACGACCAGATGTCGTTGACCGTTGGCGCCGAGAACGCAAGCGCGTAGCCACCGGCGACGATGGCGATCACCACCACCCACGTGGCGGCGATCTGCTCCGTCACCGATGCCGACGGGCGCAGCCAGACCAGGTAGATGTCGTTGGTGAACAGGCCGGCGGACTGGTTCAGCCAGCCGCTCAAGCCCGCCGTCGCGGCGGCCAGCAGCGAGACCAGCACCAATCCACGCAAGCCTGCCGGGACCGATCGCTCGAGCACCAAAGGCACAAGCCGCTCGGGGGCGAGCGAGCCGCTCTCGGTCTGCTCGGGCAGACGCCGCGGCCAATCGGGGCCGAGTGATGCGAGCAGCGCGTCCTGCAGTTCGGGCGGCTGGTCTTGTGGGTTGGCGGAGATGTGCGTGACCACCGCGTCCCAAGTTCCCTCCGGGTACTCGCCACGCACCGCCGCGGCGGCGGGCGCCCGATTGATGCCGGACGTTCGATCGGCGTCCGCCAGCGTGATGGCGAGCACGGCGATCGCCATCATGGTTGGCCAGCGGAGCGCCATCAGCGAGACCCACAGCAGCGTCAGCTTCGGCACGTCGCGGTCTCGCTGGGCGGCGAAGCACTTCTGGTCGTCGCCCGCGCCCATCCCAAACAGCAGGTTCCGCAGCAGGTAGATGGTGGCCAGCATCAGGAGCGGCTCGTACGCCACGTAGTCCGGCGGCAACGCGAGGCGGTCGCCCGGCAAGAGTTCCCCCCAGGCGGGGTTGCCGGTCGCCGCCACGGCTTGCTGCTTCAGAGTCTGGAGCGGCGGCGACGTCAGCCACGCCAGGCTCACGAGTGTGACCGTCGAAGCTAAGACGCAAACGAACTGCAGTCCTTGGATCGCCACGAGTCCGTAGAACCCCGAGAAGACGCTGTACGCCGCCACGAGCGAAACGACGGCCAACGCCGACTGTTCTGGCGTGAGCGGGAAGAGCGACGAGAGGAACAGGCCGAGGGCTTTAGTGGCGTAGGCGACCAGGCCGATGAACAATGCGATGCCGCCCGCCGCGCGGGCCGACTGGGCGAGCTTGCCCGCCGGGCCGTCGCCAAAGCGGAAACGCATCCACTGGGCGCCGGTCATGCAGCCGGAGCGTCGGCGCCACTTGCCGGTCCAGAGCATCACCACCGGCAGCAGCAAAACGGCGCCGCCGCGGAACTCAACCAGCAGCCCCGCCGGCCCCAGCAGGAACAGGAACGAGACGATGATGATCGACCCGGCGAGGTCCCAGAAGTCCATCACGCCCGAGACGCCCAGCGTCCACCACGGCTTAGACCGGCCGGCCAGCAGGTAATGATCGAGGCCCGCGGCCGCCCTGCGCCGCCAATGCACGCCGAGCATCAACAGCAAGGCCGCGTACGCCGCAATCACGCCCAGGTCGAAGTAGCCAAGCCGCACGGTCGTTTCCTCGTTGGCCGTTCGATTGGGGCGTGCGTGTAATGGGGTACTACTGCTTCACGCGCGGCGTCCGCGCGCGCCAGCGAAAGCCTTCGCCTTCGACCACTAGCTTACGCTGCCGCGGCGTGGCGCCGGGAGCGGCAAACTCCTGGGGCGCCGCGGCGCGGAGTTCGCTCTTCACGCCACTCAGCATCGGGTCGCCCGCCAGGTTCTCCCACTCGTGCGGGTCTTTCTGCACGTCGTAGAGTTCTTCGGTCCCGTTGTCGTACCGGATGTACCGCCAGCGCTGGTTGATCATCGCGTACGCGCCGGGCGTTAGGTATGGCAAGAAGACGTTGCGGTCGTTGGCGCTGGCCGGCGTTTGGAGCACGCCGGCGAGCGACTCGCCTTCGAGCCTCTGCCCGGGCGCCAATCCGCACGCGTCGGCCAGGGTTGGATAGAGGTCGATCAGGCTCACCGTCGCCGGCACCGTTTCGCCCTTGGCAATCCCCGGCCCCGCCCACAGAAACGGCACGTTGGAAGTTCGTTCCCACAGGGTGTGCTTCCCCCAGTCGCCCTTCTCGCCGTGGTGGTAACCGTGGTCGCTCCAAAAGACCACGATGGTGTTGTCGGCGTGGCTGCTCGCCGCGAGCGTGTCGAGCACCCGCCCCAGCATCGCGTCGGCGTACGAGACGCACGCCAGGTAGCCGTGGATGGCGTCCTCGATCGCGCCGATCTGCTCAAGCCGCTCGTGGTGCTGCCGGCGGCGGGCGATCTTCTGCCGCTGCATCGGCTGGGGGAGGTCGTCCAGGTCGTCCTCCTTGTACGGCGGCGGCGTAATCTGGTCGGCATCGTAAAGGTCGAAGTACTTCTGCGGCGCGTAGTTGGGGAAGTGCGGCGCGTAGAGCCCCACGGCCAGGAAAAAGGGCTGCTCGTGCTCCCGCCGAAGGACGTCGCACGCCCAGTTGGTGCGGATCGTGTCCGCCATCTCCTCTTCGCGTTCGTTGGGCAGGGCGCCCCACTCCAGGAAGAAGCGGTTGGCGGGCACGCGTCCGCGGTTGTAAACGCTGTTGGGGTAGGGATCGGGGATCGGCGTCTCGTCACCCCACGAATCAAGCGGCCAGCCTTCTTGCTTCTGGCGTGTTGTGCGGACGTAGAACTCGTCCCACCCCCGCAGGTCGACGTACCCGGCCGGGTGGTGGAACAGCTTCCCAGCGCCGAAAGCAGCGTAACCCGCCTCGCGGAGGCTCAACTGCAGCGGCTTCAACTCGGGGCGGTCGTGGAAGTAGAACTCGGTGGTGTAGCAGCCGGTCGTCGACGCGAACTGCCCGGTGAAGATGGCGGTGCGCGACGGCGCGCAGAACGTGCCCGGGCAGTGGGCGTTGGTGAACGTCACTCCGCGCGCCGCGAGCCGATCGAGGTTGGGCGTCTTGGCTTGCGAGTCGCCGAGCGGGCCGACCCAGTCGCAGAGGTCGTCGGTGGCAAAGACGATTACGTTCGGCCGTTCGGCGAGGCACACGCCTCCGACGCCGCCCAGCAGCAGAACCGCTAAGATCGCAATCGCGGCCATCGCTTTGCCCTCCGTTTGGAACAGGCGCCGACTAGTCACGTCACACCGAGCCGTCGTTGGAGTTCTTCGAGCGGCACGCCCTTGGTCTCCGGCACCGCGGTGAGCACCCACAATAGCTGCAGGACCATCACCGCACCGAAGAATGCGAAGACCGTGCCGGCGCCAAGCGCCTCGACCGCCTGCGGTATGAACCGCGTGACCAGCGCCGCAAACACCCAGTGCGTGCCGCTGCCCAGCGAGTTGCCGGCTGCGCGGTGCTCGTTGGGGAAGACCTCGGAGATGAGCACCCAAATGACGGCGCCCTGGCCGATGGCGTGCGCCGCGATGAAGGCCAGGATGCCCAGCAGCACGATCGGTCCGCTGCTGCCGCGGGTGGCGGCGGTCGCCTGGGCGGCGGCGTCGGCGGCGGCGATCAGGTCCTCATTCGTCGCGTCGCCAGCGATCTCGGCGGCCGGGCCAACGTAGGCTTCGGCGGAAGTCGACTGGACGAGCGCCGCCCGCGCGTCGGCCGCCTTGGCCGCGATCGACTCCAGCGCCTTGCCCGACGTGCCGCTCGCCTCGGCGCCGCTCAGCGCGGCGGCGGCGGTCTTCAGTTCCACCGCATCCCCGGCGACGCGGAGCGCGGCGTCGTTCTGATAGAACGTCGCCGACACAACCGCCAGCGACGCGATGTACCCCACCGAACCGATCAGCAGCAGCGTCCGCCGGCCGACGCGGTCGATCAGCCAGAGGCCGCCGATCGTGAACACCAGGTTGACCACGCCGATAAGCACCTGCCCGGTGCGGGCGTCTTCCAGCCCCGCCATGCCCAGGATGCGCGGCGCGAAGTAGAGGATGGCGTTGATGCCCGAGAGCTGGTTGAAGACGGCGACCATCACCACGAGCATGATCGGCGTGAAGAGTCGTCGTGAGAAGAACGCGTTGCCGGTGGCGCTCGCTTCGTCTTGAGCCGCCTGGGCGATGTCGTCCGCCATCGCAGCGATCTCGTCCGGGGTTGCCTCGGGGTTGATGGCGGCCAGGACCGACTGGCCCCTGCTCTCGCTCACGCCGCACCCCGATGAGCCAACGCGGGCTCTCGAGCAGCCGCACCGCGAACGCGGTGTACGCCAGGGCCGGGATCGCCTCGACGCCCAGCATCCAACGCCAGTCGCTCTCCCCCACCCCGGCGAGCAGGCTGTTGGAGACGAAAGCGAGCAGGATGCCGAACACGATGTTGAACTGGAACAGCCCGGCGAGCATGCCGCGGTGCTTGGCGGGGGCGATCTCCGCGATGTAGAGCGGCGCCGCGACCGTTGACACGCCCACGCCGATGCCGCCCAGGAAGCGGGCGACGATGAACTGCCCCACGTCGGGCGCCAATGCCGACCACACCGCCGAGATGAGGTAGAGGACGCCAATCCCGATGAGCGTCGGCCGGCGGCCGACGCGGTCGGTGGGCAGACTGCCGAGCAGCGCCCCCAGCACAGTGCCCCAGAGCGCCGAGCTGACCGCCCAACCGTGCATCGACGCATCGAGGTCCCAGAGCGCCTGGAACTTCTGCTCGGCGCCGGAGATCACGATCGTATCGAAGCCAAACAGCAGCCCGCCCAGGGCGGCGACCACCGAACTCACCAGGAGCCGTGCCGGCATTTTCATCGTTGTTCCCACGGACAAGTAGCCGGCGCGGGCGGCGGGCTTCGCCGAAATCCGACGCACCGACGCGGCCGCCCCAGCCGAGAAGGACGGAATGATAACGACGGCCACGCGGTTTACCCAGCAGGCCCGGGGCGCGGGCGGGCTCACGCGTGCTTTGGCAGGCAGCCTGTCGAGCCAACGCGCGCCCACGCCGTAGGGCACGCCGATGGGCGGTCGAGCGGACCTTTGCCGGCTGTCAGACTTGCTCGGCCTGCTGGTTCGCTACGATAGAGGCCCGCTAAACTATATCAGGGCCCGCCAGAGCGGCGTACACATCGCTTTGACACCGATGCCACTTTCGCATGGCTTTAGGATGAGCGGGCCTCCCGCTAGTGAACCGTCAATCACGGAGGTATCTCGATGTCGGACTCGGCTGCATCCAGCCCGAAGAAACGCTGGCGATTTCGGCTGAGCCTCGCAACACTCCTCGTCTTTGTCGCTTGCTTCTCTGGCTATCTCGCTGGACTTCGCTTAGGAGCCGATGCGTCTGCTGAACAGCGACGAAGGGCGGAGATATCGACTCAGACCTACGCTGTCTCAGACTTGATCGAACCCATCGATCCAAATCCTGGGTGGTCACCAACCGAAGGTGAATTCCTTCCGCTGATCGAGCTCGTGACCTCCACCCTAGACAGCGAAGAGTGGAGAGAGGCAACCGGGAGCGGAGCAAGCAGCATTAGTCCCTTCGCCAGCAATTCTTCGATCGTGGTTACGTGCTCCGGTGATGCCCACGACCAGCTGGCTTCTCTCTTGCACCAGCTTCGTGACCTGAGATACAGGCTGCCTGGTGATTATCTCGACCAAGTTCGAGAGGTCGCGGCTCGCGGGATTCCCACAAGACAGATCATCAAGGCGTTTACTGCTACCTCGCCCGCTAACCACAAGAGGATGGAAAACCACTTCAGTGCAGCGATGGCCGACCTGAGGAGCGCGTTTGGTCGACCCGATCTGGTTGCTGCCGCCGGTGACGCCGAGTTTCCGAGCTGGCTTGCTGCTCGACGAACTGCCGTTTGGGACCGACGACGCGGCAAACTGTACTTCGCGCTAGTCGACTGCCGACCCGACGGCGAAGCACTGGTTGCGGGCTGGTGGGAGCCAGGAGGGGACGCTTTGGGGCCGATCGTCTTCGCCGCCAGTCCTTAGGGCTAACGGCAGAGGGTTTCGATCGGGCACTTCCGTGCTTAGCTTGAGGCCGTCAGCTCTGCCAGCTTCTGGCGTTCGGAGCGTGCTTTGTAGAACGGGTCCAGCGGGAAGCAGCCGGAGACCATGCCGTTTCGTGGCGCGGTGGTGCAATCGCTGAAGGTGCGGCAGATTCGCTTCCGCGTTAGCCGCTCGCCGGCGAGGACGTCGGCCGGCAGGTCGTGGTACGAGAGCACCATGCGGCCCAGGCCGATCGAGTCCGCCATGCCCTGGCGGATCACGGCTTGGCCGACGTTCGGCAGCCACTCTTGCAGGTAGCTGTAGCCGGAGCCAACCACCAGCGTGTCGGGGTGTTGCTTCTTGAGCTCAGCGGTCGCCGCCACCTGCCGGGCGACGCCCACCAGCGGGTCTTCCGGCGGCAGGTAGCCGTCCGAGGGCGGGAACGCCGCCGGCCGCTGGATGTGGGGGTTGTAGTAGGGGCTGCCCGCGGTGACGCAAACGAGCCGCACGCCGAGTTGATTGAGCAAGTCGAGAAACCGGCTGGGCTCCGTTAGGTCGATGCCCTGCCCCGTCCCGTCGCCGCCGAAAGCGAAGCGGTACTCGCCCGGCTCCATGTCGGCCACGCCAACGCCGTCGTCGCCGGAGTGGAACGGCGTGAAGTCGAACGCGCTCAAGCGGACGCCGATGCTCAAGCCCGGCGCCTCGGCGCGGATGCCGGCGACGATCTCGCGTAGGAAACGCGTGCGGCCTTCAAAGTCGCCGCCGTACTTGCCGGGCCGGTCGAACCCGGAAAGCAACTCGTGCCCCAGGTAGCCGTGGCAATGCTTGACGTCCACAAACGCGAAGCCCGCCGACTCGGCGCGTTGGGCCGCGCGGACAAAGTCGTCGACGAGCTGATCGAGCTCGCCATCGGTCAGCAGCGCTCCGTCGTCGGCGACGGCGAATCGCTTGTCGAGCGTCGGGTGCCGGTAGGCGATGCGGGGTTCGAGGGTCTTCTTGTCGTTCGGCCGGGCGAAGCGGCCGGAGTGCGTGAGCTGCAGGCCAATGACGAGGTCGTCCGTCGTGCCGAACCGCTCTTGGTGCGCGGCGAGAAGCGTGTCCCGCAGCCCCGAAATCGGCCCGAGGTTCGCTTCGGTCATCACCAATTGATTGGGGTTCGCCCGGCCGTCGTGGCGAACGGCCACCGCTTCGCCGCCCCAGATGAGCTTGGCGCCGCTGTCGCCGAAGTTCTTCCAGCGACGCACGGTCAGGTCGGTCGGCTTGCCGTCGGCCTCGCCGTCCCAGCCCTCCATGGGAAGGATGCAGAAACGGTTGCCGACGGGGCCGGCGGTGGATGGGATCGTGCTGGCGAGCGGACCATCCGATTGCACGTCGGCGTCCAGCGGGAGGCTAACGCCGAGTTCCGTCAGCCGATCGGTTAGCGTCTCGGCCGACTTGATCCCGGCCATCTTCGGAAACTGCATCGCTTGCCCTACGCCTTGGAGTTGAAGTCGGTCAGCCGGGCTTCGATACGCTCGGCGAGCTGCGTGAGGAGTTCGCGGTCGGCCTCGCTGCGGGTGGGGCTCGCCGGGTGGGTGCGCGGCGAGTCGATCCAGCCGCGGGCGTGCAGGAACATGGCGGCCGAGTGCTTGTACGCCGGAACCGCCGGCCGGAAGGCGAGGAACCCAAGATACTGCAGCCAGTCGTTCCACTCGTTCCAACGCGGGTCGCCCTCCGCCCACAACCGGTCGCGCAACGCGAAAACGTCCGGCGCAAAACTGCTGAGCCCCAGCAGGTAGTCGCTGCCGTAGGCGATCATGTCGATCGCCAGGTCATTGCCGGTATAGACGCGGAAATCGGGCCGCACGCGGTTACGCAGGGCGAGCCGCCGCCACTCTTCGACACGGTTGAGCGACGAGTGCTTGGCGCCGGAGCACTGCGGGATCTGCATCAGCTGCTCGTAGGCGCCGAGCGAGTAGATGTTGCCAAACGGCGCGAACGCGTTGCCGAGCTCGAAGGCGATGAACTCGCCCGTCATGGACGCAATGCGCCGGTAGTTCTCCAGGATCGCGTCGTCGGCCTGGTGGGCCAGGCCGTACGACTGAAAGATCACGGGGATGCCGCCGTGCTCTTGGATCGATTCGATCTGCGTGGCGTAGGCGTCCGCGTTGAAGGCGTCGCCCGGTTGGTCTTGGACGTACGCCCCGGCCACGAAGGCCAGGTCGCCGGTGACCTGGCGAGTGGTCTGGAGCACTCGCTGACGCGTCGCCTCGTCAATGAGGTTGGCGTAGCCGGTGTCCATGTTGACCGCGGGAGTCAAGCCGGCGTCCGTCGTGCGGCGGAGCAGGCCTTCGAAGCCGGGCCAGTCCACCTCGTCGCCCTTGGTGTAGGGCAGCAAAACGGCCGTGATGCCCTGCGGCTTCCGCCGTGGCGTGAGCAGCTTCTGCGGGTCGATTTCTTCCGTTGACAACCTGGCGCCCCCGTTCGCAAGTCTCGTGCGTCTGGGCGATATCGTACCAGACCCGGCGGGGGCGGACACCAGTCGCAGACCGGTGGGCGTTCAGCTCGGCAGGCGGGCGCCGGTTGGCAGGACCCGGTCGGGGTTGCTGGGGGCGGGGCCGCTGGTGTTGCAAATCTCCAGCCACGCCTGCTGCGGGGTCGCCGATGGCACAGCCGACCGGGGGCCGCTCAGGCAGCGCTCGACGACGAGTTCCCAGGCCGTCCTGCCCACTAGCTTCGCGTCTTGGCAAACCGCCGACATGTGGGGGAAGACCGTGTTGCGGGTGTCGCTATCGTCGAAGCCAACGATCGAAAGGTCTTCCGGGATCCGCACGCCCATGCGGTGCGCTTCGTTCACGGCGCCAACCGCCACCAGCGGGTCGGCAATGAAGAGCGCCGTCGGCCGGCCCGGCATGCCGAGCAGGTTGCGGAGGAGCTGCGCGCCGTCCAGCCGCTCGGCCGGCACCCGGCACACGAGCGATTCATCGAGCAGGTTGTGCCGCTGAACGACCTCGCGGTAAGCGAGCAATCGGTCGAGGTGGTCACCGTCGTCGCGCTCACACGCCGCAAACGCAATCCGCGTGTGCCCGAGCGAGACCAAGTGCTCCACGGCATCTCGGCTGGCCTCGTACGATTCCGCGAAGGCGAACGACAGCTTGTCGCACTCAAAATGGTCCCCAAGCACCACGAGCGGCAACTCTTCTTCGGCGAACTCCAGCGTGATGCGACGCTCGGCAACGGTGCTTCGAAGGATCGCGCCGCGGATGCCTTTGCGTGCAAAGAACTGGCGGAGCGTTTCGTCGGGCGAGCGATCGCGTGCCAGGTCGACGATCATCAAGTCGAACTCCGACTCGCGCATCGCCTCAACCATCCCGTCCAGGCAGGCAGAGTCATACGGAGAGCCAACGGTGAATGGCCCGACATAAATTACGGCGATCGCGTCCAGCGACCGCCGGCCCACTTTCGGGGAGTAGTCACACCGCTCGACCGCCTGCATCACCTTGCGGCGGAGGTCGGGGGTAACGGTGTCGGCGCCGTTCATGACGCGAGAGACCGTGGCGATTGAAACGCCGGCGGAGCGGGCGACTTCTCGTATAGAGGGCATTGATGCGGCTCAAGCTGTGGAAACTGTTTCCTTAGTTTGCCCTTCAGTCGCCACGATGTCAACCACGCCCGACGATCAAGCACGAAGGACAAATTGCCCTCTCGGATTCCCGATTTGGCGGGCGTTGTTGTAAGAAAACGAGAAATATCGACGCGAATGGCTTGACGATCCCGACCGCCCGCTTACAACGAATATAACTGTTACCGGCCTGTTACTCATCACACGCTCGTGGCCGCGGGCACGCCGACAACGGTTGAGAAACCGTTTCGGCGGCGAGGCTCATCGTTTACGGCATCTGCCGATCAGTTTTGCGTATTCGGGTCAGCGTCGTCGGCGCTGGCGCCCCGCGACTAGCGGTCCTTTTCACCTGGAGACGATCTGATGCGACATCTGTTTGACGCCCCAACACGCACCGTGGGCCTTGCCCTCACTCTCGCGGCCGTGCTGTCCGCCAGCGCCTCGGCCCAGCTTTCGAGCTACTCGCAGGACTTCGAGTCGCTCGACCGCACCGTCGGCACGGCCCTGTCGGATGACGGCTGGCTGCTCTTCGCGTCCGGCATCAACGGTGCTCCCGGCTTTGACAACTTTGGCGCCGGCCCGTTCGGCGCGCCGAACGACATCGCCGGACCGCAGGTCTCCGTGATCAGCGACACCCTCAGCGGCGATCCCCCTGCCGGCAACCAGGGTCTGGTGGTCTTCAGCGACTACAACAGCGGCCTGCACCAAGACCCGAACGACCCGCGGGACCTGGTCATTAGCGTCTTCCAAGAGCAGATCATCGACGCTTCGGACATCGGCAAGAGCGTTACGTTTGATTTCCTTGCCGACGGCAACGCCAACCCGCCCACCGGCGACGCGATCGCCGAGGCGTTCTTGATCACGCTTGATCCCAACAACGACTTCGCCGCCACCAACAATCTGGCGGTCAACACCACCACCGTGGCGGAAGGCGCTTTGCTCCAGGGCAGCCTGTCGTTGGACATCACCGATCCGGCGCTCGTGGGCCAGATCCTGCAGTTCGGCTTCCGCAACACCGCGAGCGACTTCGAAGGCTCGGCGGTTGATTACGACAACGTGTCCTTCACGGTGATTCCTGAGCCGACTTCTCTCGTGTTGCTGGGCGTCGGGATGTTGGCGGGTGTTCGTCGTCGTCGCTAGTTCGACGGCAAGAGTTCGCCGGTAAGCAGGGCGGCCGCGGGAACAAACGTTCTCGCGGCGCCCGCGCCGGTTGATGCACGCGGGCAGGCGTTCGTTCCTCTT
Organism: Planctomycetota bacterium; assembly: GCA_039414355.1. GTDB lineage: Bacteria > Planctomycetota > Planctomycetia > Pirellulales > Lacipirellulaceae > JBCCQL01. The sequence continues at coordinate 25,894 of JBCDJN010000047.1, forward strand.
CACCTTTCGCTCTTCATCGGTTGCAGATCTATGTTGACCAGGTTCAGAATCTCGCGGTATCTCCCGTGTCTTGCGGCCTCGGCGGCGCTGTTTGCTCCGCATCTCCAAGCGAACGGGCAGGAGATCTTCCGCGACGACTTCGACGGGTCCGGCATCGTCGATCCGACGGTTTGGCGCCTGCCGTTTGGTTCGGAGGGGAACTTCGTGGGGCGTACGCAGTTCCGGGGCGATGCGGGCGTGGATATGCCACCGCAGGGCGTTGACGAAGCGCTGGCGAGCGACGGGAAAGTGGCCGAGATTTACCTCGACACGTTCTCGCCAATCGATCCTGGCAACCAGTTCTTGGGAACCGACCTGATCAGCAAGCGAGACTTCGCCCGTGGCGGTGGTGTAACGTTTGAGTCCCGCATGCGGCTCGTGCCCAACGCCAACAACGGAGGCCTGGTCAACGGGTTCTTTACGTTCGACGTTACTCGCCCCGACCCAAACATCGAAGGCGAGTCGCTGCGTGATGAGATCGACTTCGAGATCATCGGCAACCAGACCGTGGGCGGCGCCACGCAGGACATCTTCACGAATGTCTTCAACGACTCCGGATTCGTCCCGGCCAACAACGTCGATCGCCCGGAGTTCACCGATATCCCTGGCATCGACCTGACGCAGTTCAACGACTACCGCATTGAGTGGACCCCCAACCACGTGAAGTGGTACGTCAACGATTCGCTCATCCGCACCGAAACCGAAGACGTGCCGGATGACCCGCAGAAGCTTCACTTCAATCTCTGGGCGCCGGCCGAGGACTTTAGTGCGGCGTTCAACGCTGGCCTGCAGCCGGCGGCTGTCGAAGGTGCGAACGAGCGTTTCACGTCGCAGGTTGACCATGTTGTCGTGAATCGGATCAACACGAACGTCAGCGAGAACTTGCTGACCGATGGAAGCTTCGAGACAACCGTCCCCGTGTTGAATCAACCCATCGGAACGGTCACCGACACCTGGTACTCGTTTAACCAAGCGAGCGTTGTGTTCGGCGGACAGGATGGCGCGCCGGCCGCGGACGACGGGCTTTTCTTGGGGAAGACGTTCGGTCCCTTCTTCTTCAACTCGGATGCGTCAGGCATCCAGCAGCAGGTGCCGGCTTCGCCCGGCGAGGAGTTCGAGGTGAGCGTCAAGGCGATCACGCCCTCCGGAGACAGCATCGCCGGCGCGGATAACTTTGTGAACGTGAACATCGCCTTCGCGGACGCCAGTGGAAACATCATTGGCACCGATGGCAGCGACTTCCCATTGATTGACGGTCGAGACCCCAATGCGGCTGTGGACGAGTATGTTTCTGGTACGGCGAGCGCAAAAGCGCCGGAGGGGACGGCTTTTGCCCGGGTGCAGCTGCTGTTTGTGCAAATCATCGACCCGCCCGGTTCCGGCGGCGACGGCGGCTCCGTTTTCTTTGATTCTGTTGAGCTGGTCCGGCTGACTCCCCAGGGCGACTTCAACGGCGACGGCCTGATTGACGCGGCTGACTACACCGTTTGGCGAGACAACCTGGGCGCCAGTGAAGACCTGCTCAACAGCGCCGGAGATGGCTCTGGCACCGTTGACATTGGTGACTACTTGCTTTGGAAGAGCGTGATAACCGGCACGCCGGTCGCAACGCTGAGTGCCGGGCTTGTGCCCGAGCCCTCAACCGGCGCGGTGGTCCTGCTGACGCTCACGCTGCTGCCCGCCGGCCGCCGCCGTTAAGGCGAGCCGGGCGGCCCTTGTCATTCGCTTGTTCTGTGGCGCTGCAAAGGAGAGTTACGTGCCTAACCATTCGTCGAAGAGTCGTGCGGGCTTCACGCTCGTAGAGCTGCTGGTCGTGATCGCGATCATCGGCATCCTGGTGTCGCTGTTGCTGCCGGCCGTGCAGTCGGCCCGCGAGGCGGCTCGGCGCATGCAGTGCGTGAACAATCTCAAGAACCTGGCGCTCGCGTGCCATAACTATCACGACGCGCAGAAGAACTTCCCGATCAGCCGCGGCCTGACGTTTAACTTTGACGGAGCGGAAGGCGGCGGCCCTGCGTCGGGATGGATCTTGGAAACCCTGCCGCAGATGGAGCAGCAGGCTCTGTACGATCGCTTCCGCGAGGGCGGGGCGTTTGACGGCGTGTTCCAGGTTGGTCGAGGCGCCGCGCCCCAGCCAAACTTCGGCCTCGCGTCGATCAACAACGGCATTTCGGTGCCCGAGCTCATGGCGATTGAGCAGACATTCTTGCAATGCCCGTCCGACCAGAGTGTGGTTGGCACCTCGACTGAGCAATGGGGATGGCCTACAACCCCTGTGGCGATGACCAGCTACAAGGGCGTCATTGGCGATACCGTCGTGAGCAGCGGCAGCGCAGAGAGCTTGACGAACGGCCCGCTGCCACCCACGGTCGATCAACCGTTCCCTTCGGGCAATTACGATCGTCCCGTCCCCGTGGGCTCGCCGCCCTTTGACCGCGACTGCCACCGCGACACGCGCTGCCGCGGGATCTTCTTCCGACAGAGCTGGCGACGGCCCGTGAAGATCGGCAGCATCGCCGACGGCACGAGCAACACGCTGATGATCGGCGAGGACGTGCCGGGTTACAACACGCACTCGGCCGCCTACTACTCAGACGGCGACTGGTGCAGCTGCAACATGCCGCTAAACTTCGCCATTAACCTCCCGCCGGACGAGGATCAGAGCAGCGTCCTCTGGTGGGAGCGTCGCGGCTTTCGGAGCCTTCACCCCGGCGGGGCGAACTTCGCCCTGGCGGACGGCTCCACCCGGTTCGTTTCGGAAACGACAGACAACATTGTGTACCGCACCTCGTGCACGCGTGATGCGGGCGAACTCACCAGTGAGCAGCTTTAGCGGGCGACCGAGTCTAATTGTTGCGTAGATCCACCGCGGAACGCGGGCGTCGAACTGGAGACGAGCAATGGTAGGAGGCGGTAATCGTCAGAAGCCTTGGCGTTGGTTGTATGCGAAGGCTCTTGTGTTGACGCTGCCGGCACTTGCGCTGACGGGATGCGGCAACGGGTTAGCTCGCGTCGACGGTCAGATCACGATTGACGGCCAGCCGCTTACCCTATCGGGCACCAGCACGGCACGGGTGTACTTCTACCCCAAGGGTGGGGCGGGCGTGCCGGCTGTCGGGCTGGTCGATCAGCAGGGCCGCTACGATGTCCGCACCGGTTCGCAGCGAGGAGTCGCTCCGGGATCGTATAGTGTTGCAATCTCGGCCACCGAGGTGATCCCCGCGAAGCAGGCGGGGGTGCCTCCATCCGGTCGTGCCCTGATCGACCGTCGCTACGCCGACCCGTCGCAGTCAGGCTTTCGCGTCGATGTCGCTTCGGGCGGTAACTCGTTCGACTTCGACATCGAGGGATCGCGAACCCGACTCAGCCAAAACGGCTAGCCGTTTCCGGAACCCAACTTGGGCGGCGCCGGGCGTCGTGTGCGCCCGCCGCTGCCGCCAGTCCCTTGCTCCCACTTGTCACGCCGATGTCCTACGCGTCTGTGTTGAACGCTACCGCCTCACTGTTGGCCTGCCTCGCGGCGGCGCTCCCGGTGAGTTGCTTGGCGCAAGCGACAGGCCCGACGCAGCCCAAGATGACGACGCCCGCGGCGGCGGCTCCTTCTGCATCCGAGCCGGCGGCGTTGCGGTTTGACTTGATCGCCGGCAGCCTTGACCACCGCATCAGCCGGCTTGTCGATCAGATGACGCTGGAGGAAAAGGTTGGCCAGCTTGTGCAGGTCTACCCGAGCGATACCGAGCTTTCCGAGGAGACGGCCGCCCTGGTGCGTGCCGGCGCCATTGGCTCGCTCTTCTATCCGGGCAAGCGAGAGGTAGTTGACGACGCGCAAAGGATCGCCAAAGAGGAGTCGCGGCTAGGTATCCCGTTGCTGATCGCCCGAGACGTGATCCACGGCTTCCGCACGGTGATGCCCATCCCGATTGGCCAAGCGGCAACCTGGAACCCGGAGTTGGTAGAGCAGGGCGCCGTGGTTGCCACCGAAGAGGCGATCGCCGAGGGCATCGACTGGACCTTCGCGCCGATGATCGACATCAGCCGAGACGGTCGCTGGGGCCGCATCGCTGAGACGCTGGGCGAAGACCCACTGCTGGCCGGCGAGCTCGCCGCGGCGATGGTGCGGGGTTTTCAGCAAGAGGAGAACGGCCGCATCCGCGGCATGGTGGCGTGCGGCAAGCACTTCGTGGGCTACGGCTTCTCCGAGGGTGGGCGCGACTACAACCGCGTGAGCGTCTCGCAGATCGACGTGCACAACACGCTGCTGCCGCCGTTCGAACGCGCGCTCGAGGCCGGCTGCCGAACGGTGATGACGACGTTCAGCGAGGTGAACGGCCTGCCGGGCACCGCCCACGCGCCGCTCCTTAACGGCGTGCTCAAGAGCGACTGGCGGTTTGGCGGTGTGGTGGTGAGTGACTGGGCGTCGGTGACCGAGATGGTCGCCCACGGCTTCGCCCGCGACGACGCCCACGCGGCGGAGCTGGCCGTGCGAGCGGGCGTGGACATGGATATGTGCAGCCCGGCTTACTCGGGGCATCTGGTCCGCCACGTCCGCGAAGGCCGCGTTGCCGAGGAGCGGGTGGATGACGCCGTGAGACGCGTGCTGAAGCTCAAGGCGGAACTCGCGGAGCGCGAAACAAGGGCCAAGGAGTGGGCCCCAACCGCTGCCAGCCGTGAGGTCGCCCGCGAGGCGGTGCGGCAGAGCGTGGTGCTGCTCAAGAACGACGGCGTGCTGCCGCTCGCCGAGAAGAAGCTGAGCCGCGTGGCGGTGATTGGCCCGATGGCCGACGCCCCAAAGCAGCAGCTCGGCTGCTGGGCCCTCGACGGCCGCCCGGACGACAGCGTGACTCCGCTCGCCGCTTTGACCGAGCGGCTGGAAGGCAAGGCGGAGGTTGTTTACGCCAAGGGCGCGAAGAACTCGTTCGCCGCGGATCGGAGCCGGATTGAACAAGCGGTGGATGCCGCCAAGGGCGCCGACGTGGCGGTTCTGTTCTTGGGCGAGGACGCGGTGCTAAGCGGCGAAGCCCGCTGCCGAGCGGCGATCGACCTCCCCGGCGTGCAGTCGGAACTGCTTGCGGCCGTGGCCGAGACCGGCACGCCGACGGTCGTTGTCTTGCTGGCGGGCCGGCCACTCGCCATTGGTCCCGACCTGCCATCGGCCGAAGCGGTGATGTTTGCCTGGCACCCGGGAACCATGGCCGGCGACGGCATCGCCGATCTTCTCTTCGGCGACGCCAACCCCAGCGGCAAGCTCCCCGTCACCTTCCCGAAGGACGCGGGGCAGATCCCCATCTACTACAATCACCCCAACACCGGCCGCCCCATGCCCGAGGGCTTCCGGCCGCTTGTCGGCTCGGGTCTAGACGACCTGCCGCCGGAGTTTCAGTACCGGTCGCACTACCTCGATGTGCCCGCGACCCCACTCTTCCCGTTCGGCTTCGGGCTCTCCTACACCAGCTTCACTTACTCCGACCTCTCGCCGAGTGAGCAGTTGACCGCGCCGTACGGCGAGTCGGTTTCGGTGAGCGTGACCGTCGCCAACACCGGAGCCAAGGCCGGCGCCGAGGTGGTTCAGCTCTACCTCCGTGACCGAACCTCGTCGATCGTTCGGCCGGTCCGCGAGTTGAAGCGTTTCCGACGCGTTGAGCTCGAACCGGGAGAGGCGAAGCGTCTTGAGTTTGAGCTCGCCCCCGAAGACTTCGCCTACTACGACGCCGCGGGGCGATCGATCATCGAGCCGGGCTTGTTCGACGTGATGGTTGGCGGCAGCTCTCTGGCCGACCTTGCCACTGCCATCGAGATCCAGCCGCCGCCCACGCAGGTTGCCACGGGGGCAGCCGGAGAGGCGCCGGCCGCCACGACCTCTGCCAAGCCCACCGCGTCCAGCTCGCGATAGCGATAACGCGGAGCGTTGCTACGCCTCAATCGGCTCGAGCGGCGTCTCCGACTTGTCCCGCACCACCAGCGAGCGAAGGTCGACCACCAGGTCGTCCATCTGCTTCGCCTGAGCGGCGTCGCCGTCGGCCACGTTGGCGGCGGCGCCGATCACCTCGCCCCGGGCGTTGCGGACAGGCTCGTACGCGGTGAGCTGCCAGCCATCAACCACAAACGCGCGGCCGCGGAACACCTCGCCCGCCAACAGACTAGCGACCACCGGGTTGGCGGCTCCGTCGGGGTTGGTGGCCGGGATGGAATTTCCAACGCCGCGAGAACCGTCTTTCTTGCGGACGCTCGTGCTAACACGCAGCATGTCGCCGGCCGCGTTGACCCGCTGGAAGACCGTGGCGGTGCAGCCGAGCATCTCGGTGACCGGGTCGCGAATGAGGGCGTGGCTGTTGAAGCTGGTCGACTTGCCGAGCCAATCGCCGCCGAGCTGCATCTTGGGCAGCGACACCGGCGACTGCTCGCCGGTGAACTGGTTCTGCATCTCCCACCGAATAGACTCGTCGCCGAGCGAAAGCCCGCCGCCGTCGGCGACGACCCTGCGAGTCACGCGTAGGTTGTTCTCAAGCTGCACGGCCGCCGCCGCGTGCCGGATCTGGCACGTGTTCCAGACGTCCTTGATGACAGCCTCGGCCGACTTTGTGAGCGTGTCGCTCACGCCGTCCACGGCGACCTGGGTCCCTTCGTTGAGTGCGCGGTCAACGGGCGCCTTGCAGGCGGCCAGCGTCGCAACAACCACGGCGCCGAACACAACCGGCGTGCCGACGCTCAGCAGGATGATCTTCCTTCCGAGCGTCATCTTTGGCCCCCAAGACCGGGAGCGTGAATGGGATCAACTCGGATTCGTTCAGTCGACCGGTTCGATTTCGTGCAGCAACTCGTCGGGCTTAATCAGGATCCCCACGCCGCGGCCGGAGACGTCCGACAACGCCTCGGCGGTCGACAGCCCGGGGTGAAGGATCAGGCGGTCGATCTCGTGGTCGGTCAGCTTCGCGTCGGTGTCCACCACGCCGCGGTCGATCGCCTTTGAGAGAACCCGGTCGCGGTTCAGGCCGCGGCCGGTCCAGGCTCGGGAGTCGCCGATGCCGGCGCCGCAACCTCATTGGCCGCACCGTTGTCTTCGGGTTCGCTCGCCTTCGGCGCCGTCGTCCAGCGTCACCACGATGGCGCGGATCGCGTCGATCGCACGGAGCGACGGATCGCTGACCGTCTCGTCCAGCGTCGCCTCGCCGGCCTGCACCATGTCGAGCGGCGTCTCCGCCTCGTGGGCGAGTGTGTTGGTTTCGCTCAGCCCGGGAAAACCAGCGTTGCCCTTCACGGAGTGGCACTCGCGAAACACCGCGTCCAGGCTCTCCCCGTTCACCGACCCGGCTGACTCCATGCCCAGCAGCAGGTGCTGGGCGGCGTCTAGGTGCTCGGCAGCCTCGCTGATGAAGACCGAGAGCATCTGCGGATCGGCGCCGGCGGCGACGGTTGAATCGGCCGAGCGGTTACCGGTCGCAGAGGGCGCCGCTTCCAACGCATCGGTCGCCCGGGTCGCGTCGTTCGTAGGCTCGACAGACGCCTCGCCGGCGTTTCCGTCGGTTTCGTCAACCAGTTCGTTGACCGCGGCGATGATCCCATCGAGCCGTGTCAGCATCCGGTCCGCATTGGCTTTCCCGCCGCCGCCGCCGGGCAGATTTCCTCGCAAGCCCAGGGCATGGACTCGCTGGTCGGGGAGCTGCGAGCGATGGTCACGCGGGCGACGGCCGAGCCGACGACGATCGACTGATCGCTCGTCGGCCTGACGGTGGATGAATGCGTTTGAAATGGCCCAAGAATCGTGCCGGCGTGTTCAAAACGGCGCGCTCAGAGAACGCGCTCGAATTTGGCCCGCTGCGCGTTAGCCTAACAATTGCCGCGCTGCGTCCCGCGGGCGACGAAGCTGTTGAGGGCGACGCAAGTCGTTATCGATCGGCCGCCGCGCCGCTCGAAGGGCGTGCATCTCACCAGAAAAACCGTCGACAGCGGCGCGCGTGCGTCCGTCGCAGAGAGTCTTTTGACACCCGGCGGATTCTTCGCCCGGGCGGTTTACTGCGCGACGAAACCGCCGACCTCGCCGCCGTCTCGCGTGGCGAGCGCCCGCCAGACCGCCAGCTCGATGTCATCGGCTTGGAAGTGCACCGAGCCATCGAGCCGCGCGGTGTTCACGCCGCCGGGGTGGTGGCTACGCGAGGTGATCATGGCGTAGGTGGGGTTGCCATCAAGGCCTTCTTTGCCCTCCTGCCAACTGTTGAAGTCGCCGTCGTATTCGACCCCCTCATGCGTGAAGGGCACGTAGGTGTTCGGTGTCATCGTGGCGGTGAACCCGGTGTGGTGCACCCGGCCGTCGGGCCACTCGGTGTGGCCGGTGTTCTTGTACTGTTCGCCGCTTGCAACCGCGGCCGACGCTTCCTCGGTTGTCTGCGGCGCCAGCGTTTGCGCGGGACCACCGTTCCTCTTGTAGTGGGTCCAAGCCTTCACTTCGGCAATCATGAGTGTCTGGCTCAGTCCGTCGCTCACCCGCGCGAGCTTCAGGTTGCTATCCGGAAAGAAGGGCCCATCGCCGTACGCCTTGGTCACCGGGTCGTAGACGAACCAGGTGCCGAAGTTGAAGCCGTAAGTCGTTGGCCAGAGGAACGGACGGTTGTCCGTGAACGTCCGCACGCGTTCGGCTTCGGGGTCGCTGGGGCAAGCGAACGTATCGATCTTGAGGTTGTGGATCGCCTGCTGCTCGTCCCATCCCTTCGAGATATCAACGGCCTGATAGAGCGCCCCCTCTTCCAGGAATGGAAGGATCCGCCCGTGGACGCCCCAGGCGCCGTTGTTGAACTCCGCGTTCTTGCCAAGCACCTCGGTGCTGGGTGGCAGGTGCCCGGCGATGCTCTCAAAGTTGAGCACCGCGAGCGACATCTGCTTGAGGTTGTTGGTGCAGCTCGACCGCCGGGCCGACTCCCGGGCCGCCTGTACCGCGGGCAGCAGCAGCGCGATGAGAATGCCGATGATGGCGATCGCCACCAGCAGCGACGAGGGTCAACGCCTAGCGCGACGCCACAGGCGCCTTGTTCCGAAGCGCCATCTCTCTGCTCCTGTTACGGATCCCCTCCTAGCAGGAGGCTAATCGACCAGCAGCTCCGAAAACAGCTTGATTCAGCAAGAGGTCCAGAACCGCGCCGCTCAATCGCTGGCGTTGCCTGACGCGGCGGGCGGCTGCCGATTCTCGTCGCCGAGGCTACGCGGGGCCGGCGCCGGCTCCGCGTCGGTGCCCGGAACAATCATCGGGCTGGGCGAGTTTTCCTCGATGATCTCGGCCAGCTTATCGGCGTCGATCACCTCGTGTTCCAGCAGCGACTGCGTGATCGCCTCGAGCGCGGGCCGGCGGGTCTCCAGGATGACCTTGGTCCGCTCGATGCCCTCGTCGATGATCCGCTTGACCTCCTGGTCGATCTCGCGGGCGGTCTCCTCGCTGTGGTGCCGCATGGTGGGGCCCTCGGCGCCGCCCAGGAACAGGTTGCGGCCGCTCTCGCGGTAGTTTACGCGGCCAAGCCGGCTCATGCCGTAGTCC
>JBCDJN010000048.1:0-35231 GCA_039414355.1 Planctomycetota bacterium
CGCGCCGAACTCGACCACCGAGAACCCGGCGCCCACCAGCTCGGACAGCAGCCGGGCTTGGGCCGCTTCGTCTCCCAGGTGCTGGAACCGCAGCCGGTCGCCGGTCACGGTCAGTTCCTGCACTTGATCGTGTGTGGTGAGCCACTCGGCAACCCGGGCGGCGGGTTCGAGCGTTCGCACCGTCACCACGCACTGGGCCTGCACGCGGCTGCGGATCTCGTCCACCGTGCCGACGGCGAGCAGGCGCCCCTGCTCGAGGATGCCAACCGAGTCGCAGATCTCGGCCAGCTCGGTGAGGATGTGGGAACTGATCAGAACCGATTTGCCGAGCGTCGCCAGGCGGGCGATCATCTCACGCAGCTCGATGCGGGCCCGCGGGTCGAGGCCGGCCGCCGGCTCGTCGAGCACCATCACCGCTGGGTCGTGGATCATGGTGCGACCGAGCGCCAGCCGCTGTTTCATTCCCTTGGAGAGGCCGTCGATCGGCTTGTGGTTTAGCGGCTCCAGGCCGGTGAAGTCCTTGGCGTAGGAGATCGCCCGCCGCCGATCCGTGCCGCGCAGGCCGTACGCTCGGGCGAAGAAGTCGAGGTACTCGCCAACCGAGACGTTTTGGTACGCCCCGTAGTAGTCCGGCATGAAGCCGAGGCGCCGGCGGACGCGGTCCGGGTCTTCCACCACCGAGAGGCCGTCGACAAACGCGTCGCCGGCGGAGGGCTCGTCCAGCGTCGCCAGGATCCGCATGCTCGTCGTCTTGCCCGCGCCGTTGGGGCCGATGTAGCCAAACACCTGACCCGGGTAGACCTTAAACGAAACACCCCGCACGGCGTGCGTGTCGCCAAAGAACCGGTGCAGGCCCCGGAGCTCAATCAGCGGCCGATCGGGGGGAGGCGAGTGTTGAGGCAAGGGGGCTGTGAGCTGGGGGCTATGAGCTGGGAGCTGTGAGCTGGGAGCTGGGGGCGGTCTGGAGTCTGGAGTCCGGAGCAGACTACGGTCGCCGAAGGCGACAGTGCGTTCTCCGGGCTCCGGGCTTGCTGTCAGTACCTGCCGATGACCACGTGGAAACTGCCCTCCTCGTCGACTCGGTCCACGCCGAAGTCGAGCCAGCCAGACTCCTTGGTCACCGCCACGTAGCTGCGCGGCGGGAGGTCGAGGGCCGGGCTGCCGTCGATGCCGGTGAGACTCACCAACTTCTGGTTGAGCAAGTTATCGTTGAGCCGGAGCGCCCCGTAGTCGCGAGCGCGGGAACGTCGGCCCCGGTAGCGTATTCGGCCACGCTCCAGCCACATCACGTCTTCGGCCTCAGCCAAGCCCGGCGGAAAGGCCGGTTGCGCTTCGGCGACGGCGACGCGGAGCTTGCCGAGCGCCGCGTTCTTGTCCGCCTTGGCGAGCGATGCCTGATCGCCGTCGCCAAGGTCTTCGCAAACCCAGAACTGGCCTTGCTCGTCAAGCACCAGCAGCAACGAGACCGGTGAAGCGAGTTCGTTCTTAACCTTCAGCTTGTCGCCCGCCAGCCGGAGATCGAGCTTCGCTTCCGTAGGGCGTGACTCGACGACGAGCAACTGCTCGAACTGCCGTGAGCCGACCCAGCCGCGGCTCATGCGTTGTTCGCCCGGCGCCCAATCGAGCCGGCGTTGGCGCTCGCCGCTGCCGCCGACGCCGTCGCTCCAACTCGGCATGATGGGGTAGGCGGCCGTTTGGTCGGAGAAGACGAGCCCGCCACGCGGCGGAGCGCCGGCGTAGTAGCACGCCCGGTTCCACGCGGTGAGGTCGCCGCGGCGTTGATCGAGCAGCGTCACGCTGCGCGATCGTGCGGTAACGCCGAACCCTTCCGATAGCAACGCGTAGCCAAACAGCATGGTGGTGAGCAGCATGCCGCACAGCGGGATGGTGAGCACCGAGAGTTGCGACCGCCGGTAGCGACGCAGCAGCCAGAAGTTGAGCGGTCCCGCGATAAGCACAAACGCCGTGACCGAGAGGCGGAAGAGGTTCACGGGCGGCAGGCCTACGCCCTCGGGCAGGAGGTTGGAGAAGCTTGCGTTGGGCACGTCGGCGACGAGCCCGTGCCGGCTCACCCAGCTGCGGCGTTGCCAGTAGGCTTGGGCGAGCTTCTGCGTCTCGGCCCGCTGCGAGGCGGCCAACCGATTCGCGGCGCGATTCCACGAGTCCTCAAACCCCGCCACCAATCCAAAGCCGAGCGGCGCAACGGCGAAGACGCCGGTGCTGTTCACTTCGGCAAGGGGCGGGGCGGGTGGTGCTGGCGGACGTGGTGGCTGCTGGTTTGTGGGCGGCGTGCCGTTGACGCCGGGCGGGGGCAAGACAATCGCGCCTCCGCCACTGGGTTCGCCCGTCGCGTTCGCGGTGGGCTTCTCGGCGGCGCGCAGGTTCGCCCACTTCCACTCCGGCGAGTCGGGCAGCGGGCCCTTCGAGTCGCTACGCGAAACCTCGCCCGCGCCGCCGCCGATGCCGAGCAGCTCGCTCGCCTCGGCCAAGCCGGCGAAACCGTCGCCGGTTCTTTCAAGCCAAAGAGTCCCGCCCGTTTCGACCCAACGCCGCAACGCCGCCAAAGCGGGCGGGTTGCTCTCGGCGTAGCTGGCCAGTTGCTCCAGTTCCAACACGACAAGATCAACCGACGTCAGGTGCAGCCAACGATCCGGCAGCGGCCGATCGCTTGTGGTGAGCGCCGTGCCCCCGCTGGCGGGCGCCATGCCGAGCAGGCTCAGCACGCCGCCCCGCCACGGGTTGTTGGAGGTCCGCGATGGCCTTAACGCGACCAGCCCGGTGGGGCTTTGCTGCACGTGCGGCATCGCTTCGGTGACGTCGTCGAGGCTGATGTCCTCCTGCAGGCGCCCGTCGATCCATACGCTCCAGGCGATCATCTCCGTGCCAAATAGTTGCGGAACGGTCAGCGTGAACGTCTCTTTCGCCGCGCCTGCTGGAAAGACGAAGTCATCTTCCACCGTAAGCTCGGGCCGCGACGGGTCGTAAGTGCTCACCCGGTACTGGATGGTCACCTGGCGTTTGCCGGGCGATGGCTTGGCGGGCGTCAACGTGAAACGCACAGGGCGGTAGCCGAACTGCCCCGGCCAGTACGAGTCGAAGTCCAGCACCCACGGCGGGGGAGGGCCGGGGCTGGCGAGCACCGCCATCTTCCGCAGGCGGTCCGCGTTCTCGGGTAGCTTGAATACGACACCGGCTTCGCCCCGCACGCTCTGCGTAGCGCCCGAGAGCAGCCACGCGAGCAGCCACGCGAGCAGCAAGCCATGCGCCATCAAGCGAGTACGGCAGGGTCGGTTCATCCGGCGTCCTCCGCCGTGTGCGGTGAGTCAGCACGCCGCGTCACGACGGCGGAGGGCGCCATTAGCCGGGTCAGCCGGTAGACCGCCGCGTGCACCAGCATCACGAATCCGGCGCCGGCGACCGCCGTCACCACGCCAACCGCCCACGCCTGCCCGCGAACCGCCTCGGCAAGCGTAAGCGCTAGCAGCGACCCAGCCGTGAGCAGAATGAACGCCGTGCGGAGCGTGAAGCGAGGGAGCATGCCGTGATTGTCCCCGTAGCGAGCCGCGAGGCAAGCAGCCACCGGCAAACACGCACTCAACCAGCCGCCGAGCGGCGCCGCATCGAAAAGACACCAACCGCTTCGGCGTCAGGCGAAGCGGCTATTGCCGGGCCTTTGCCGCCGAGGCGGCCAGCATGTCGGTCGAAACCTGCACGGCGGGCTCGCTGCCCTCATCGGGCCCGACAAGATTCGCATCGACCCGCTTGCCGCTGCGTGCCGCTTCGAGCAGCAGGCCGGCACGGAACGAGCTGCGGACCATCGGCCCGCTCGCCACGGCCTTGAAGCCCATCTTGTACGCGGCGTCGGCGTAGTCGTTGAAGACGTCGGGGTGCACGTAGCGGTCGACCGGCAAGAACCGCTCGCCCGGCCGGCCGGGGGCGATGTACTGGCCAAGCGTCGCCAGTTCCACACCACCCGATCGCAGCCGCCGGAGCGCGTCGATCACTTCGTCGTCGGTTTCACCCAGGCCGACCATGATGCTGCTCTTGGTCGGCAGATCAGGCCGCAGTTCTTTCGCAAGCTTCAAAACCTCCAGGCTCTGGTCGAACGACGCCCGCGGGTCACGCACCAGCTTGTCCAGCCGTGGCACGCACTCAACGTTGTGGGCGAAGACCGAAAGCGGCACGCCGTCCATCAGGTGCGTAAGCGCTTGCCAGTTGCCGGCGAGGTCGCTCGAGAGCAGCTCGATGCCGGTCTCGGGCAGCCGGCGGTGAACCGCCTCGACGCACTGCTTGTAATGGTCGGCGCCGCCGTCGGCGTGGTCGTCGCGGTTGACGACGGTGATCACCACAAAGTCCAGCCGCATCCGCTCCACCGCGTCGGCAAGCCGCTCGGGCTCCTCCGCCTCCAGCGGCGGCGGGGCCTTGAGCGTCTTCACGCTGCAGAACCGGCACCCGCGGGTGCACTCCTGCCCGGCCACCATAAACGTCGCCGTGCCGCGGCCCCAGCAATCGTTGAGGTTGGGGCAGCGGGCCTCCTCACAAACCGTGTGCAGCGAGCCGGCATCCACGGCGCCGCGGGTGCGGTTGAAGAGGCTTAGCGCCTCACCGGTGGGCGGCTGAACGCGGAGCCACTGCGGCAAGCGAGGGCGGGAGGGAGGCGGGCTGGTTGGCATAGTAGCAGCATAGAAGGGGCAGCCCGTGGAGCCAAGGACGCCGCCCTGGCGGGCGGCGAAGACTGAGACGGAGAATCAGCTCGGCGTCGTGCAGCTCAAGAGTGTGTCCAAGAATCGTTCCGCGTGGCACAATTGTGGCGCATTCAGAACGCTGTCGAAATTCGACACGCCGGCGGCTATCAATAAGCTTGCCGCTGTACAAGCTGCCTGCGCCGGTTGCCGTAAGTCGTTGGTCCTCGGCGAGGTTGCCCGCGAGCGGCGCCGTAAGTCGTTTCGCGAGCCAAGAAAAAACTCCGGGCGAGTCGATCAGCGACTGGGCCCGGAGTTTCTTTGTGCCAGGTTTCCTGAGGCAGGGAGTCCAGGCCTCATTTCAGCGGCTTGGCGGGCACGCGGCGGAGTGTGAGGTTCACGGGGTCGACCATAAGCCCCAGGCTCTCGAGCGCTACGACGCCCAGCAGCGGCTCGGCGTCGTCGGGCCCCATCACCACGGGCACGACCGTCTGCCGGCCCATAACCGTTATCCGGGCGAAGCCGTAGTCGAAGTCCTTCGACGCGCCATCGGCGAGCTCCAAGGTCTCCTTCACCTCAACCGCAACCCCAGCAGCCTTCAGCGCCGCGGCCGGTGCGAGGCAATCGATCGCTCCGGTATCGACCAAGAACGATGCGGAAAACGGCGGGTGCTGCTGAGCCAAATTGGTCAGCTCGACTTCGACGTTGGTGAGTCCCATACAAGAATCGTACCGCCTGCTGCCGCCGCGAGCCAGCTTGCTCAGCCGGTGAGGCCTTCGAACAGCGGCGTGCTCAAGTACCGTTCGCCTAGGGAGCACATGATGGTGACGATCCGCTTGCCCTTCATCTCGGGGCGGGCGGCGACCTTGGCGGCGGCGCACATGTTGGCGCCCGAGCTGATGCCGCCCATGATGCCCTCTTCCTTCGCCAGCCGGCGGCCCCAGAGGAACGCCTCTTCGTTGCTGACCTGAACGACCTCGTCGACGAGGCCCGTATCGAGGTTGCCCGGGATGAAGCCGGCGCCGATGCCCTGGATCTTGTGCGGGCCGGGCGAACCGCCCGAGATGACGGGAGAATCGACCGGCTCGACGGCGATCGCCTTGAAGTCGGGGTTCTTGCTCTTGAGGAAGCGGCTGCTGCCGGTGATGGTGCCGCCCGTGCCGACGCCGGCGACGATGGCGTCAACCTCGTGGCCGGAGTCTTCCCAGATCTCCGGGCCGGTGGTCTTCTCGTGGATGGCGGGGTTCGCCGGATTCTCAAACTGCTGGGGCATCCAGTAGCCGTCCTGCTCCGCCAGCTCCGACGCCTTGCCGATGGCGCCCTTCATTCCCTCGGCGGCCGGCGTGAGGTGCAAGTGGGCGCCCATCGCGCGGAGCAGCGCGCGGCGTTCGACCGACATGCTCTCGGGCATCGTCAGCGTGAGCTGGTAGCCCTTCGCCGCGCAGACGAACGCCAGTGCGATGCCCGTGTTGCCGCTGGTGGGCTCGACGATGTGCGTCTCGGGCGTGATGTGCCCGGCCTGCTCGCCCGCCTCAATCATCGCGGCGCCGATGCGGTCCTTCACGCTGTTGAGCGGCTGGAAGAACTCACACTTGGCGAACACCGTGGCGTGGTCCTCCGGCACAAGCCGGTTGATCTTGATCATCGGCGTATCGCCGATGCAGGTGGCGGCGTTGTCGTACGTGCGATTGCGGGGCATGACGTGTGAGAGGGGTTAGGGGCCAGGGACCAGGGGCCAGGGATGAGCTGAGACGCAGTATCGAGAATTGGGGCGACTAGGCAAGGCGAGCATGGGAGCCAGCGGTCCGCGGCAGCGCGTCCCCTGGCCCCTGGCCCCTCGATCCTGGCCCCCGGCGAAGCCGCCTACCGCCTCCGGCCGAAGAGGCCGCCGAAGAGGCCGCCGGTTCGCTTCGGCTTATCCGCCTCGTGCACGTGCGTGATGGGGAACATCGGCACACGCTGACCCTTGCGGCGGGGCAGGCTGGCCACGGTCTGGCCCTCGGGCGGGACGACGAACACCTTCGGGTCGTCAATCACCCACGGCGTGCTCCAGCTCTTGCCGTTGTCCCAGTTGGCGACGTTGAAGAAGAAGTTGTTGAAGCACAGGCAGCGGTAGTTGTAGGCGTAGCTGCTGGTCAGGTAGTCGTCTTCGGTCAGGTCGTCCACGCCCTCGCTGGCGTAGTAGTGGATCTGGCCGTCGGGGCTGAAGCTCATGCCCAGCGTCCACCAGCCGGGCGCCATAATCTTGGTGCTGGCCATGTCCTTGCCGTTACCGTTGGCGCGGACGGAGACCTGCGCGTGGTCGGCGTCGTACTGCTTGCTGGTCTCGCTGCGGAACAGGATGAACATGCCGGGCCAGTAGGCGGCGGTTTCGCCGTCCGGCATCCGGCCGCGGCAGTCGCCCCGCATGCCGAAGCTGGGGCCCGAGCGGTTTTCCCACTGCTCAAACGGCGGCAGGTAGACCCGCACCGTGCAGCTGGGCTGCCAGGTGACGGGGATTGGCCGGCGGAGCTTGCGGTCGATCTTCATCAGCAGGTCGTCCTGCTGCTGCTTGCCGGTGAGCTTGCCGGGGATGCCCGAGAGCCGCGTCTGCATCATCATGGCGCCGGTGCTGCCCTCGATGCCGCCGGCGGGCGTCTCGACGCGCTTCACAACGTCCGGCGTGCCGCGCTTGGCGCCCTCGTGCCAGAGCTTGTTGTTGGAGTACCCACCCGGCGCCCGCTGGTTGTCGTCCTGCTCGTAGCTGCTCTTGGGCAGGTTGAGCCGGTACGACCACTTGGGGTCTTCGAAGTCGTCTGAGCAGTTTGCCAGGAACTCGCCCGAGCCCGGGACGAACGGCGTGCCCGCCTTGGCTTGCTGACGCGTCGGCGAAGCCGCCACGAGTGAAACGACCAGCAGCGATAGTACCGTCTGACGCATCCTTGCATCTCCCAAGCGGGGCGGGCATTGCTAGCGTTGGCGCGAACACTCCCTGTCCGCGCAGCTAGAGCTTGTATCGGCGTGGGAGGCGCGAGGTTTGAGGCGCGAGGCGCGAGATTGTGAGGAGCGGGCCGCGGCTACCGCATGAACGTGCGGCTCCAGAAGCCCCGTTCCTTCGGCTCCTCGGCGGACTTCGCTTCGCCTGCCGGCTCGCCACGCTGCTGCGAGGGGTAGACGCCGCCGGAGGCTCGGAAGCGGTCGGCGTAGTCGGGCCGCAGGCGGCGGGGATTCGCCTCGGGGCGGCTGGCGGTCCGTTGAGGCCGGCTGGCGACGATGATCTCCGGCGAGCCATCAATCGGCGGCAGCCTCCGCGTCTTCCCACGCCACGCCAAGTCCGGTTGCTGCAGGGCGTCCGGCGTGGCCGACCCCGTTGGCACGCTCTCGGTGGGTGTTGGGATGGGCGCCATGCCGGCGGGGGACGGCGGCGGAATCGGGGCGCCGGTGGGCGCCACGATCACTTCCGTCGGTCCCGTTGTGCACTCGTTGCACACGCCGCCCAGCGCGTAGCCGTCGCAGCCGGGGTGGCATCCCTCGGCCTGCGGGATCGCCTCAAGCCGGCACCGCACCGTATCGGCCGTCGCGATGTCACGCGGCGAGAGCGGGTCCTGGGTGCTGACGATCACCGGCGTAAGGAACACCACCAGTTCGCTCTCCTGCACCTCGGTATCGCGGCCGCGGAACAGGTGGCCGAGGAAGCGGACGTCCTTCAAGAACGGCACGCCGCGGAAGTCGCCCACGTCGGTCCGTTGACGCAGGCCGGCGATGACAAACGTCTGCCCGCTGGCTACGCGGACGCGGGTGTCGGCGGTGCGGCGGTCGATGATCGGCTGGTTGTCACCCGGCGTGAAACCGGTCAGCCGGCTGAACTCCGGGCGGACCAGCATGTCGATCGTTCCGTCGAGTGCGATCCGAGGCGTAACCTTCAGCGAGACGCCCGCGTCGCGGAAGGCGGTGGTGCCAATGTTGCCGCCGCCGGCGGTCTGCGTGAGCTGCTGGAAGGGGATTTCCGAGACGCTCTCAATGGACGCTTCGGTATTGTCCAGCACGGTGACGTTGGGCGACGCCAGCAGTCGGCTGTCGGCCGCTTCCTGCAGGGCGACCGCCACGGCCGAGAGGTTGAGGTTGCTGTTGAGCGTGAAGAAGCTGAAGGAACTGCCAACCGCGTCGTCGGCCGCCGGCACCGTCGTCACGGAGTTCAGCATGGTGCCGGTGCCCGTGGTGAGCGTGCCGGCGTCGAGCGAGTGAGCGGCGATCGACGGGCTCGAGTCGCCGCCGGAGAGGCTTTGCCAGTTGAGGCCGAGCGTCTCCTTGTCCTGCAGGCTTAGGTCGTAGATCAGCGCCCGGATGGCGACCTGCGGCCGCGGCCGGTCGATCCGCTCCAGCACGCTGGCGGCCATCTGCAGGTTCTCGGCTGTGTCGACCACCAGCAGTCGGTTCTCTTCTTCCATCGCGGCGACGCGACCCAGCGGGCTGAGCACCGTCTGCAGAACCGTCTGGGCGGCGGCAGCTTCCACGAAGTGGGTCTTCATGTACGCCACTTCCAGGCGCTGAGGTCCGATTGGCGTCGCGTTATCGCCGCGGTCATCGGCGGCGGGCGTAAGCGGCGCTTCGCCCCGCGCCCGGCGTGCCGCGTTGTCTACCGACAGGATGAACTCGCGGATCATCTTCACGCGGTCCGGGAAATCGAGCACGAACACGCTCGAAGCGCTCGGCAGCGCGCGGATCTGGCCCTGCGGCGTCGAGAGCAGCTGGGCGCCGGAGACCACCTCGTTCACCTCGGCGGCGGCCACCGGGATGGTGGCGGACTCGAAGAACGGGTTCACCCGGCCGAGCTTCGCCAGGTCCGTCACGACCAAACTCTCGCCCACGGCGCGGTAGCCGTACCCGTTGCTGATGAGGATGGCGTCGAGGATTTCTTTGAGCGGGGCGTCTTTGAAGACGCCGTTCACCGAGCCGGGCACTTCGGCCGCGACGATGTTGATCTTCCACAGCTCGCTGATGGTCATCAACGCTTCGCTGAGCGAAT
Source organism: Planctomycetota bacterium (assembly GCA_039414355.1). Taxonomy (GTDB): domain Bacteria; phylum Planctomycetota; class Planctomycetia; order Pirellulales; family Lacipirellulaceae; genus JBCCQL01. Next base: position 9,688 of record JBCDJN010000048.1, read on the forward strand.
TGCCCTGCAGCGTGAGATCGCCGCGGCGGTTGAGGGCCTCGCCGAGCGGCAGCGACGCGGGCGCGTTGTCGGCGGAGGGCGCCGTGACCGCCTCGCCCACCATGGTCAGCCGCGACCTCTCAACGTCGGGCGCCTGGGCGCGCGACGTCGGGTTCGCCACGCAAACCAGCACGGCGGCGCCGAGCACCCAGGCGGCGGATCGGCAGCGCCTTCGCGTTGTCCCGTTGATAGTCACACGCCCTCCGTGGCGCGATTGACATGCGATCTTGTCTAGCCGCTCAAGCGGAGCCTCGTGCCCGCTCCAAGGCGAAGCACCACAGCTCCAGCTCCATCTGCACTTCCCTGCCGTCTTGCCGCGTTGGCCGCATCTCCAACCCGCTCGCGTGAACTAGCATGCCGTCCGACTCAATCCTCGCCAGCAGGTCCCGCACCTCGCCAATGCTGCCGGTCACCGAGAGGCTCACCGGCCGGGTCTCCAGGGCGAAGGGCGTGTCCTTGCCGGCTGTGTTGTCCTTGGGGTCGGCCAGCGGCCAGTCGTTCTCTCTCCACCGTCGCGTCCGCACGGCGCCCAGGCTGATCCGCCGCACGGTGCAGCCGGACTCCCGGACCATGTTGACCAGCGTGTTCCGCCAACGCGGCACGGCGTCTGCCCGGAGCGTTCGGCTTTCAAGCGCTTCCCGTTGAGCCGTGGTCGCGGTAACCCGCTCGCGAAGGCCCGCCAGTAGCTCGGCCGTCTGGCCGGCTTCGACGAGTTGCTCCGCTTTTTCGTCTTGTTCGGCACGCAGGTCCAAATACTGATCGACTTGCGGCAAGACGGTTACAAGAGCGGCAACGAGGGTTGCGCCTATAACGATTAGCGTGCGGTGACGGCTCTCGCAGAACCGGTCGATGAGCTCGTTGTGGTTCATGGGGTCGCCTGGTTGGGGGAGGCGCCGGCTTTTTCTGCTAGCACGAGCTTCACCTCGAAGCTGGTGGCCGGGCCCTGCCGGGTGGAGGCAAGGCCCGTTCCTTCAAGGGCTACCTGCGAAAACCGCGGCGCCTGGTCCAGGTACCGCACCACGTCGTACACGCCGCTCTCGCTGTAGCTGAAGCCGGCAACACGCACTTGGTCTTCGTCGCCCAGACTGAAGCGGTCGAGCCAGACGTCGTCCGGCAGGCAGCCGCTGACTTGTGAGATGACGCTGATCAGGTCGGCCTGTGGAACGCTCTCGGCAAGCCGCTCAAGGCGTTTGAGTTTGTCCGAGTCTGCGACCAACCGCAGGCGAAGCCGATCGTGCTCCAGCTTGGCGGGCCGGAGCTCGTCTAGCTGGGCCTGCAGCACGGCGGTCTTCCCGCCCACGTAGTGGTTGTATCCCGCCATCCCGGCCGCCAGCAGCATCACCGCCACCAGCGGCGCCGCGGCGCGGAGCAGGATGGGCCGGATGTGCTTGCGGCTTTCGGCGATCCAGCGTTCGATGAGGTTGGGCGCCGGCGTGTCGGGCGCGGCGTCAATCTCCCGCATCGCGCGGCCGAGCAGCAGGGCGTGCTCGGGTCCTAGTCGGTCCGGCGCGCGGTTCCACGCGGTGCGGGCGGACTCCGTGTCGAGCACGCTCGCGCGGTAGTCGCTGCCGGCGTTGAACTCGGCGGCGGCGGCTTCGACCCGGTCGACCTGGCCGGTCAAGTAAACCGTGTCGAGCTTTAGCTTGAAGTCCATGAGCTGCCGCTGACAGAAGCGTTGCAGCCGGGCGTGGTGCTGGCGGAGCACGCTGGTCACCTTGGCGCCCGGGGCCCCCGCGCCGGGGCGGTAGTCCAGCAGCAGCACACCGCGGTGCGAAACGGCGATGTCGAACCCGTCGCCGTCGAACTGCACAATCATCACCGGCTTCTCATCGCCCGGGTGCAAGGCCCCGTGCACGCGGGCGGCGGCAATCGCCTCGGCTTCTACGTGCACCAGTTCCAGCCCGGCGTTCTCGACAACCTGAAGCAGTTGCTCGACGGTCTCCTGCCTCGCCACCGACACCACGGCGCGCTCGTGGCGAGCGTCGAGGTTCTGGCGGCTGATGGCGATGGTCTTCGGCCCCGCGCCCAGCGAGAGGTACATCTGGCAGCGGTCGTCAATCTCGTCGAGCGCCGTCCGGACTTCGGCGGTAGGCCCCGCCGCGACGCGTGTCACGCAGAGGTCGCTGCCGAGGACCATCGACGTGGCGGCGCCGCTCAGCCGTTCCTTCGAAACGACCTGCTTGAGCGTGCTCGCGAGCGCCTCGAAGGCCTGCTGGGAAGGCAGTCGCGTGTCGGGCTCCGCCCAGCACACCGAGGTGACGTGCAGCACCTCGGCCTCGCCGTGGGCGTCCCGTACCGTAAGCGCAACATGGAGCTCGGTCCGCGAGAGATGAATCACCACACGCCGGCCGTCGCCGCCGCGTCGGCGCTCACCGCCGGTGCGTCGCTCCTCGCTCTTGCGTCGTTCTTCGACGGTTGGGCTGGCGGTTGTCATGAATCTGCTTGTCGGGGCCAATCGATGGAGAGTGTTCGTACGCGTCGGCTTCGGGACGCGGCTGCTAGAACTGGATGGTTGCTTCCACGGTCCGAGTAGCGCCGCCGGAGACGCCTATCGACGTGATGACCACTTGGCTGGTGAGCCCGTCCGCAACGGTGGCTTGATAGGTGTCGTCAGCGGGGTAGCCGGCGTCGCCCGCCGTGCCACGCCAGGTCTCATCGGCTTCGAGTTCGGCGCAGGCGTGGTGCACACCGGCGCTGGCCAGGTACAACGCCCGCTCATAGTCGGCCACGTTGCGCGCCACCGCCAACTGCGAAACCTCGGTGCTCAGCACGTTGAGCACCATGGAACTCACCATGAAGATGATGAACATCACAATCATCAACGCGGCTCCGCGACGACGCGATCGTCGGCCGGCGGGACGGCAGCGTTTTGGCCGTGCATGTTGTGGTGTCGTTACCATGAGCGCACCCAGCAGCAGCAGGTAACGGTCCGCGTCTGGCCGCCGCCACGCGGCAGCGTCACCTTGGCGGTCACCTTGACCATCTGCACCTCGGTGGGCGCGCCGGCGAGGGTGGCTCCGTCGGCCTCGTAGCCGGCGAAGGACAGCTCATCGATGCCTTCTGCCAGGAGCGCGCCGGCGGCGTTGTACTCAACGATGCCGTCGGCCGTGCCGGTGTGGGCCCACGAGTTGACGTTGCCGTCGATGTCCAGCAGTTCGAGCTTGCCGGCCGTGTTCGAGGAGGCGGTGATCGAGACCACCGATTCCGCCTGCCGGACGGCACGAGAGATATGCCGAACCACCGCCTCGGCGGAAGCCGACTGCACGAGGTCGCCCTCGTGCGCTAGCCACGCCGCGTGGCTGGTGCGGATGACGATCATCGACCCCGCCATCAGCGACGCGGTCAACGCCGCGGCTGCGGTGAGTTCGAGCAGCGAGAAGCCCCGCCGCGTTCGTCTATGGGGTGGCGATGGACTCATACGAAGCGAATTTGCCGATCTTGGTTCGCAGGCTGCAGCTCTTCTCGTCGGCGTCCTGAGCGTCGTCGGCGTCTTCGTCCCAGTAGGTGGTGACACGGATGTGCATCAAACGGTCTTCGATCCCGCCGTCGATTGTCTGGTCGCTACGCGAGACCGTGTATCGCAGATTGGCGTGGCCGTCCGTGGCGAAGTCGCCCTCGGCGACCCCGGTGGCCCAGGTCGAGGCGACCAGCGCCAGGTGCTGCTCCAGCGTTGATATCGCGTAGTTGGTTAGTAGCATCCGCCGATCGGTCTCAAGGCTCAGCTCCATCGAATCCCGCACCAACGCCAGCGCCGGCACGAGGGTTCCGCCGACCAGCGCAACCGCAAACACCAGCTCCAGCAGCGTGTAGCCCGCCGGCGAGGGTTGCCTTGGTGGGGATGACATTGCGTGCGCCGCGGGGTACGGAATGCGCGGATAGCCACAGAAGCGTAGCTCACAGAGCGACGCGGGGCCCCGGTCGAACGCGGGCGCGTTGGAGCAGGCCGCTAAGGCTGAGCCACCTTGTCGACCGTGGTTGAGCCCGTGGCGTGATAGACGGTCAGCAGCCAGTAGAAGTGCACGCCGTCCACGCGGATTACGCTGCTTGTGCCGCTGGTCGTCAGCGCGCCGCTAAAGTCGTAGGTCCACACGTCGGTTGAGGTGGTCACCGTCGACCCACCGGGGACCGTGACGGTTTCGTCCACTTGCGTGTCACCACTAGCGCCATCGCGGAAAACCGCGTAGCTGGCGACAACGCCGCTGTCGCGGGTGAACTGCAGGTAGTGGTCGTCGCCGTTGGCGATCGCCCTCCGGCGGCTTTGTGCCAAGTCCAGGGCGAGACGGCGGACAAAACCTTCGCTGTCAGCCGACTCCAGGGCGGTAAAACCCACCCGCGGCGCGGCCATCGCTGCCAGGAGACCGATCAGAAACAACGCGGCGAACATCTCGGCCAACGAAAAAGCACGCCGCGCTTCGGCGCGGCGTGCTCTTCGGTGATCGCGTTGGCGGACCATGGCGCCCCGATGCCTTGGACGCCAATCAGTCGGCGACCCGATGGTTGGTGGTGTTCAGCGAGTAGGCGCTGCCATCGGTCGGGTCGGTAGGAATGCCTTCCGGGAAGTAGTTCGTGTTGTTGGCGATGACGCCCAGGTTGGCGGGCCAGTCACCCTCTTCGATGAAGTATCGCTCCAGGGCGGCGTTGATCGTGGCGCGGTTGTGCGCGTCGACCTTCGACTTGGCGTTGGAGGTGGATAGGGAGACGCGCGGCACGATGATCGCCGCGATGATCCCCAGGATGGTGACCACCGCCAGCAACTCCATCAATGAGAAACCGGTGCGACGACGTGTGCTTCGCTTCATCATGGGGTCCTCCTCGCGGCGCCGTTTCTGGGCGCTAGGAATAATTCGTTGTGAGGCTCGGGGCCGGGGCATGTGACCACATCTATTGCGGCCAACTGACGTTTCATCGAAATGTAGGTTACGCATGGCGCTTGTCTGGCGACTTGTGAGTTTTTTTCCCCTAGAGCCGTGGCCTAATGGTCGTGTCCGGTTACGCGGCCAGTCGACGCGTCGATTGTGTACGCTCCGCCCCCTGCGGGGCAGGTTGGAAGGCCCGCAGGGAAGTATCCCGTGTCGGAGCCGATGTCTCCGAGACTGGTTGCTGGCAAGGCGCCCTTGTCCCGCAGCCAGAGCTGCACCTGGGCCTCGATGACGCCTTTCTGCATCTGGCACGCCGCGCCGTCGCCTGCGTCTTGGTGCAGGCCGACGTGCGGAAGCACCGCCGCCGCGGTGACGCCAATCACAGCCAGGACGCCTAGCAGCTCCATGAGCGTATAACCGTTACGACGGTAAACAATCGTCATGGCCCTTTGCACCGTTAGGATTTGATCGACGGGCTGCGGCTACGCACCTACCGTATTGATCATGTCAAACATCGGCAGGTAGATGGCGAGCAGGATGATCGCCACAGCCAACGCCATGCCGGCGGTGAGCACCGGTTCGATGATGCCAACAAAAATGTTCGCTCGGCGTTCGACCTCCTCACCCAGGTGGGTGCGGATGTTGCGGGTCGCCTTGGCGAGGTTGCCCGTTTGCTCTCCGACGATGACGAGCTGGCTGACAATCGGCGGGAACAGATTCCCCATCCGCTCAATTTCACGACTGAACCGCTCGCCGCGGTTGACCGCGGCATTCAGGTCGCGGGCGTTCTTCTTGACGACGCGGTTGCCAACGGAGTCGCCGGCTTCGGCGAGCGCCTCGGCCAGCGTAAACCCGGCTTCCATGAGGTTGCCGAGCACCTCCATGAACTCAAGCACCGCGATGTCGCGAAGCCAATCGCCAATGAGCGGGAGCTTGAGCAGCTGGCCGTCGATCTTGTGCGCAATCGATGGCTGGTTACGGAGCTGCTTGATCGCCACCGCGGCCACCACAAGGCCGCCGACGATGAACAACCCGTAGCTTTGTGCGACGGACCCAATCGTAATAAGCGTTTGGGTGATGCCGGGTAGGGGAACCTTGGCCGACTTGTACGTCTCCTCAAACACGGGAATGACATACGTGAGCAGGAAGGTAATAACCCCTCCGCCGACCACCGAGAGCATCGCTGGGTAGGCGAGCTTCTTGATAATGGTCTCCCGGAGCTTGCCTGCTTTTTCGCGCTGAGTCGCGATGTTGTCGAGTGTCGCCGAGAGCGTTCCAGCGCGTTCACCGACGCGGATCTGGTTAACGGTTATGACGTCGAAGACCGCAGGGTATTTGGCACACGCTGCGCTGAACAGGGCGCCGGATTCCAGTTCCCGCCGGATTCCTAGCAGCACGCGGCGACAGCGTTCAAGCGCCTTCTCGTCGGCTAGCGCACCGAGCGCCTTGGGCAGTGAGACGCCGTTGTCGATCAGCGTGGCGAGGTTTCGGAAGACAAACGTGATGTCTTTCTTGGTAACCTTCCCGCCGCCGCTGCCGAGGGTGAGGCCGAGGAACTTCTTTGGCTCGTCGTCGTGCGCTTTGGTCTTCTTGGCTCCCGGCTTGTCGGCGCCAAGTGGTCGCATCGCCGCTTTCTTCTTTGATGCCCTCATGATGGCGTGGCTCCGCTAGGCCCGGGCTTCAGCTCGAAAGCTTGTAAAAGACTTCTTCTAGCGTGGTCTTGCCGGCGATCACGCGTTCCATGCCGGCCGCGGCGAGCTCGACCATGCCCTCGCTCATCGCGAGCTCGCGGACCTTGGTGGCAGGCACGCCCTTTTCCACCGCTGCGGCGATGGTGGGCGTAACGGTTAAGATCTCGTAGATCGGGATCCGCCCCTGGTAACCGCTGCCGAGGCACTTTTTACAACCGCGGCCGCGGTAGAAGATGGTGTCCGCCGGCACATCGATGCCGGCGCTGAGCTGCTTGAGCAGCTTCTCGTTCGGCTCAACCGGCTCTTTGCACTCGGTGCAGATCGACCGCAGCAGCCGCTGGGCGACGGAGCCCAAGAGGGCGCTGCCCACCTTGAATCCGTCGATGCCAAGGTCCGAGAGCCGGGCGATGGAGCCCACCGCGTCGTTGGTGTGCAGCGTGCTGATGAGCAGGTGACCGGTGAGGGCGGCCTGCACGGCGGTGGCGGCGGTTTCATGGTCGCGGATCTCGCCCACCATGATCACGTCCGGGTCTTGCCGCATGATGTACTTCAGCGCGTTGGCGAAGCCCAGTCCGTGCTCGTTGTCGGACGCCACCTGGTTGATGCCGGGCAGGCGGTACTCAACGGGGTCTTCGACCGTGACGATGTTGCGCGTCGACGCGTTGAGCTTGGACAGCACCGAGTACATGGTGGTGCTCTTGCCGGAGCCCGTGGGCCCGGTCACCACGATCATGCCGTACGGCTTGTCGATGAGGGCGCCGATGGCCTTGAGGTCGCGTTCGCACAGGCCGAGCCCTTCGAGGTCGAAGGTCTGGTTGCCTTCGTCCAGGAGCCGCATCACCACCTTCTCGCCGCCCACGGTGGGGATGGTGCTGACGCGGAAGTTAACCCGCGAGCCACCCTCTTCGATGCTCAGCCGGCCGTCTTGCGGGCGGCGGCTCTCGGTGGTGTCCATGTCTGCCATGACCTTAATGCGGGCCACGACGGACTCTTCGGTGTGATTCGGGATGGTCATCACGCTCTGCAGCTCGCCGTCCACGCGGTAGCGGACACGCATCTCGGGCGTGTGGGGCTCCAGGTGGATGTCGCTGCAGCCGGCGTTGATGGCTCCCATGAGGATGGCCCGCACCAGGCGGACGACCGGCGCCTGCTCCTCTTCGGTGGCGACGGCGGCCACCATCTCCTCGTCGACGGAGTCGGCGGCCGCTTCGAGGTCGGCCATCTTCATGTCGACAATCGTCTGGCGGGCGACCAATCGATCGTCGAAGCCGCGTTCAATCGCCGCCTGCACCGGGCCGTCGAGCGCCACGACGGGGCTCACGCGGTAGCCGGTGATAAGCTCCGCCTCGGAGATGGTCTCGATGTCGTCTGGCGTGACCATCGCCAGTTGCATCTCAGCGCCCTTGATGCCAACGGGCACGCAGTGGCGCTCGCGGGCGAGCTGCTCGGGCAGCAGCCGGGCCATCTGGGTGTTGACGGCCTGGGGGATCAGGTCCAGGTAGGGCACGCCGAACTGTTCGGCCAGCGCGGCGCCCAACTGCTCAAGCGTGATCAGTCCCCGCCGCAGCAGGATTTGCCCAAGCATGCCACGCTCGGAGCCCTGCGCGGCGAGCGCGCTCTCCAACTGACCCTGCGTAATCAGGTTGGAGCGAACCAGGATGTCGCCGAGGCGGGCCATGGAGAGCGGGGAGGTTGGGGCTAGTAGCTAGGGAGCGAGCGTTCGCGAGCGCGGGTGGCTACTCGCTGGCCGCTACGGCGGCGGCTTCGGCTAGGCGGCTCACCTTGCGCTCGAGCACCAGCGGGTCGTACGGGGTGACCAGGTACTCGTCGGCGCCCGCGTTGTACGCCTTCTGGACGTCGTCCAAGTCGGCGTTGGGCGAAAGGAACATGATCGGCAGCTCGCTGGTCCGCAGATCGTTGCTGAGGCGATCGACCAGCTCCGCGCCGTCCATGCCGGGCAAGAAGTGTCCAACGATCACGATCGCCGGCAGCTGCTTCTGCATCCACTGCAGGGCGGCTTCGCCGGAGTCCACATCCACCACCTCGTGGCCCAGCAGCTCCAGCCGAAACTTGGTGATGTCTCGCAGCGTTGGGTCTTCTTCAATGAGCAAGACCGTTTGCTTCGTGTCGGCCATGGCGGTCAGCGGGGTTGTCCGGATTGAGCGCGCGGCACGCGGGCCGGGCGCTGGGGCACAGCGCAATGATCTACGGGTAAATAGCTCAGCTTGGCGGTGTGTCAAAAAAACCACGTCCGCGGCGGCGGGCGAGGCGGGGGCGATCCGAACCCGCCGCGGCTGCGCGGCGTAGAATTAAGGGCATCAACAGGGGAGGCGGCATGCCCAAGTCCGAAGGCAGCCAACGGCCAACCGCCACGCACTGGCCCGGCGCCGCGCTCGCTTTTCGTGGCTACAACACCACCAACCTCGGCCGCACGGCGGAGCTGCTGGCCGTGCCGGCTTACCGGTCCCTCGTGCAACGCCGGTTGCAGCAGGCGGGGCGATTGTGCGGCGAAGTGATCGGCCGACCGGTCGACCTCGTCGCGCGCGTCCAACAGGGCCGCGAGGCGCCGCTCGAAGAGTACGCCGAGGCGGTGGCGCTGGTCTTCGCCGCCGAGCTGGCGCAGCTCGACCTGCTCCGCGAATGCCACCAGATCGACCCGCGGTCGGTAGTGGCTTCGTTCGGTTACAGCTTGGGCGAACTCGCCGCGCTCTCGGCGGCGGGCGTGCTGGTTGACGACGAAGCGCTCCGCATCCCGCTCGCCATGGCGACCGACTGTGCCCGGCTGGCGGACGGTGTGACGATGGGCATCCTCTTCTCGCGCCAGCAGCCGGTGCCTGCGGGCGACGTTCTGCAGCTCTGCGACGAGATCACGCAACGCGGCGACGGCGTCATCGGCGTCTCGGCGGTGCTCTCGCCCAACTCGGTGCTGGTGCTGGGGCAGGGCGACACGATCCACGCCCTCCGCCGCCGCGTGCCCGAGGCGCTGCCCGGCCGCGTTCACCTGCGCCTGAACGATTCCCGCTGGCCGCCACTCCACACCCCGATCGTTTGGCAGAGCAGCATCGTTGACCGCGCGTCGGTCATGATCCAGCGGCTTGCGATCTCGCCCGACCCGCCCGAGCGGCCGGTCGTCTCGCTGGTGTCGGGCTGCCCGGTTGGCGGCGGGGCGGGGGTTCGTACGCTGCTACGCAACTGGGTCGACCACCCGCAGCGGCTCTGGGACGCGGTCTGTTGGGTGCTGCGATCACCCACGCAAACCGTGATCCACATCGGCCCGGCGCCCAACGTCATCCCGGCCACTTTCAGCCGGCTCAGCGAGAACGTCCGCGGCATCCTCTCACGGTGGGACCTCTCGGGCCTCGGCGCCCGGGCGATGGAGCCGGTGGCGTACCGGCAGTGGCTCGCCAGCCGGCTGCCCACCAGCGCCGCGCTGCTGCGGGCCCCGCAGATCAAGCACGTGGTGCTCGAAGACTGGTTGATCGACAACGCGCCGGGTTAGCCGCCGGCGGTTGCGGCGAGCGCCAATTCCCGCGCGGCGGTGCTTGCCGTATTTTGGAGGGCATGCCGCAACTAGCTGGACTTCACGCCGTGGTCACCGGCGCCTCGTCGGGCATCGGCCGGGCGATCGCGCTGGAGTTCGCGGCGGCCGGCGCCCAGCTCTCGCTCCACGCCCGTTCAAGCGCTCAAGCCCTGCAACAAGTGGCCGGCGAAGCCGGCGGCGCAGCGACCCACCTCGCGGACCTCGGCCAGCACGGCGCCGGGGCCGAGTTGGTCGCCTCGGTGTGGGATCGGTCGCCGATCGACATCTGGGTTCACAACGCCGGGGCCGACGTGCTGACCGGCGATGCCGCCGCGATAGACTTTGGTGCGAAGCTCGACCTGCTCTGGCAGGTGGACGTCCGCGGGACGATTGAAACGTGCCGCGCCGTCGGCGAGCGGATGCGTGAGCGCGGCCGCGGCGTGATCCTCACGATCGGCTGGGACCAGGCAGAGGTTGGCATGGAGGGCGACCCCGGCGAGATGTTCGGCACGACCAAGGGCGCCGTGATGGCGTTCACCAAAGCGCTCGCGAAGTCGCTGGCGCCGAGCGTCCGCGTCAACTGCTTGGCGCCGGGCTGGATCAAAACGAAGTGGGGCGACGACGCCCCCGACTATTGGCGCGAGCGCGCCCAGCGCGAGGCGCTGGTCGGTCGGTGGGGCGAACCGGCCGATGTGGCGGCGGCGGCGTGCTACCTGGCGTCGCCGGCGGCGTCGTTCGTCACCGGCTGCGTGCTGCCCGTCAACGGCGGCTTCTCCGGCGCGTTGCCACGCGCCGCGTCGGACTCGGCCGGGGGCTGAATCGGGGCTACTGGATCATTAGTCCGACCAGGCATTCTCATGGCACAACCGGAGAACGACATCGCGCGAGCCGAGCACATCCACTTCGTCACCGGCAGGTTGGCGGAGAAGGCGCTGCGTCGGCACGCAGCGGCGGTTGCCCAGAAGCGGGGCTTTGCTTACTCCATCGACGTGCTGCCGATCACCGTCGCCGCGCTGATGACGCCCGAGTGGATCGCGAAGCGCATCGCCGCGCCGGGGGAAACGACCCGCGTGCTCGTTCCCGGCTACTGCACGGGCGACCTCTCGCTGATCGAACAAGCCGCCGGCGCCCCGGTGGAGCGCGGGCCGCGTGACCTTCGCCGGCTTGCCGAGCACTTCGGCCAGAAGCCGATGCCCGCGGAGTTCGGCAAGCACGACATCCAGATCATCGCCGAGATCAATCACTGCCCTCGGCTGACGGTTGGTGAGATCGTGCAGCGTGCGAGGGAGCTCATCACCGACGGCGCCGACTTTGTGGACGTGGGCTGCGAGCCCGGCGGCGATTGGCAGGGCGTGGGAGACGCAGTGCGGGCTGTGAAGGACCTGGGCGTGAAGGTCTCCGTCGACAGCCTGAAGCCGAGCGAGATTGAGCGAGCCGTGGCGGCGGGCGCCGAGCTGGTGCTGTCGGTCAACAGCAGCAACCGCCACGCCGCCGCCGACTGGGGCTGCGAGGTCGTTGCGATCCCGGACGACCCGAAGACGCTCGCCGGCCTCGACGAGACGATCGACCACCTCGCCGCCGCCGGTGTGCCGCTGCGGATCGATCCCATCTTGGAGCCCATCGGCTTCGGCTTCGGCGAGAGCCTTTCGCGGTACCGCGAGACGCGGCGGCGGTACCCGGACGCCGAGATGATGATGGGCATCGGCAACCTGACCGAGATGACCGAGGTCGACTCCGCCGGCGTCAACACGCTGCTGCTCGCCCTGTGCCAGGAGTGGGGCGTGCGGAGCGTGCTCACCACGCAGGTGATCCCTTGGGCCCAGTCGTGCGTGAAGGAGTGCGACCTCGGCCGGCGGTTGGTCTACCACGCGGTGACCGAGGAGGTGGTCCCCAAGCGGCTCGCCGGCGGGTTGGTGATGCTGCGTGACGCGGCAGTCGATCGCCCCACAGGCGAAGAGCTGGCCGACCTGGCCGCCAGCGTCCGCGACCCCAACTACCGGCTGTTCGTCGCCGAAGGCGAGCTGCACCTGGTCGGCCCCGTCGTGCACCTGCACGACCGCGACCCGTTTCTGATCTGCCAAGGGCTGCTTGATCGCGCCAGGGCCGGCGGCCGGGAGCTGGATTCGAGCCACGCGTTCTACCTCGGCTTCGAGCTCGCCAAGGCGGCCACGGCGCTCACGCTGGGCAAGCACTACGAGCAGGACGAGCCGCTGGATTGGGGCATCCTCACGCAGCCAGAGGAGAGCCACTACTTGCAGAAGCGGCGCCGCGAGCGGCCGACGAAGACCGGCGAAAACAGCGACGCGAGTGGCGAAGGGGGCGGACCATGAGCGACCTGCCCCTGATGCACCTCATTGATCCGACGCCCGACGCGGCTGAGGCGTTTCGCCGGCTCTCGGCGTTGCCGCACTGCGTTTGGTTGGACAGCGCGCAGCCGCTGCCGACGCTGGGGCGGTACTCTTACTTGGCGGTCGACCCGGTGGCTTGGCACGAGTGCCGCCCCGAGGACGCCGGCGGTTGGCGATGGCTTGCCGAAGCGGCCAACACCCACGCCACGCCGGCGGTGGCGGGGTTGCCTCCGTTTCAGGGCGGCGTGGCGGGTGTGCTTTCGTACGAGCTCGGCCGCAGCCTGGAGCGGCTGCCGACGCCACGTTTCGACGAGTTCCAATCGCCCGGCATGGCCGCGGGGCTGTACGACGTGGTGCTCGCGTTCGATCACGCCGAGGGCTGCGCGTGGGTCATCTCGCAGGGGCTGCCCGAGACCGAACCGGGCGCCCGCCGCCGCCGCGCCGAGCAGCGGCTCGAGCAGATGCTCGGCTGGCTCGAAGGCCCAGCGCCGGAGTCCGATCTCGCTTCGGCAGAGCGACTCGCCATCGAACGCCTCGCCCCGCAGCACGCTGTCGAGGCGTTGCCGGGAGTGGCGAGCGACTTCTCGCGCGACGCTTACCTAACTGCGGTCGCGCGGGTGGTGGAGTACATCCACGCCGGCGACGCCTTCCAGGTGAACCTGTCGCAGCGGCTGCTCCACCCGGCGGGCGACGATCCGGCGGCGGCGTACCTTTCGCTCCGCGAACGCAACCCCGCGCCGTTTGCTGGCTATCTCGACCTGGGCGAGAGCCGCGTGATGAGCGCGTCGCCGGAGCGGTTCCTCGCCGTTCGCGATCGACGCGTCGAAACGCGCCCCATCAAGGGCACACGTCGCCGCTCGCGCGATGCGACCGAGGACCGCCGCCTCGCCGACGAGTTGCTGGCGCACGAGAAGGACCGTGCGGAGAACGTGATGATCGTCGACCTGCTGCGGAACGACCTCTCGCGGGTCTGCGAAGCGCCGTCGGTCGTCGTGCCGCGGTTGTGCGAGTTGGAGTCGTACCGGCACGTGCACCACCTGGTGTCGGTGGTCGAGGGCACGCTCGCCGCGGGCCGCACGCCGGTGGACCTGCTGCGGGCCTCGTTCCCGGGCGGTTCGATCACGGGCGCCCCGAAGGTGCGGGCGATGGAGATCATCGCCGAGCTGGAGCCAACCGCCCGCGGCCCCTACTGCGGCAGCCTGTACTGGCTTGGCCTTGGCGGCGGCATGGACAGCAGTATCCTGATCCGAACCCTGGTCGAGAGCCGCGGCTGGGTCCAGGCCCCCGTCGGCGGCGGCATCGTCGCCGACTCCGACCCCGAGAGCGAGTACGAAGAGACCCTGCACAAAGCCGCCGGGCTAATCGACTTGGCGTCGCCGAACGCTCTCGCCAACAGCCAACAGCCAACCACTTGATTCTCCTGCTCGATAACTACGACAGCTTCGTGCACAACCTCGCCCGGCACTTCCGTTTGCTTGGCGAGGAGACGGTGGTGGTGCGGAGCGACGCGATCGACGCCGACGGCGTTGCCGACTTGGCGCCCGAGGCGGTTGTCATCTCGCCGGGGCCGTGCACGCCCGCCGAGGCGGGCTGCTCGGTCGAAGTCGTCCGCAAGCTGCATTGCCGCCTGCCGATGCTGGGCGTTTGCCTTGGCCATCAAGCCATCGCCGCGGCGCTCGGCGGCAGCGTGGTCCGGGCGCCGCGACCCGTGCACGGCAGCAGTTCGCTGGTGCGGCATTCAGGTGATGGCCTGTTCGCCTCGCTGCCCGACCCGCTGACGGTGGGGCGTTACCACTCGCTCGTGGTTGAGCGTGAGTCGCTGCCGCCGGAGCTCGCGATCACCGCCACCGGCGATGGCGGGATGGTGATGGCCCTGGCCCACCGCACGCGGCCGGTCTTCGGCGTGCAGTTCCACCCGGAGAGCGTGCTGACCAATCACGGTTTAAAGCTGCTGAGCAACTTCTTGACAACGGCAAGAGAAACGATGAACCAACAACCCGCGGCCGCCAAGGCGGTGGAGGTCGCCGATGCCTGAGGCGCCGTCGCTAGAAACCGGCCGGCTGCTGGAGTGCGTCGTCACGTCGCCCGGCGAGGGCGGCGAGACCCACGTGGCGCCGATGGGGCCGATCGTCGATCCCGAGTTCTCGCGGGTGCTGCTCCGCCCGTTCCGCGGGTCGGCGACGCTGGAGAATCTGAAGCGTGAGCGGCGGTGCGTGCTCAACATCATTGACGATGTGCACCTGATCGCCGCCGCCGCGCTCCGCCTGCTCAAGGAACCGCCCCCGCTGGCGGAGACGCCCGACGGCGGCTTTGCCCTGGCGGACGCTTGCCGGTGGCATTCGCTGGCGGTCGAGTCGATCGACGAGACCAACGAACGGACCCGGATCGTCTGCACCGTAACGGGCAGCGGACGGAACCGAGACTTCGTCGGCTTCAACCGCGCGATGTCCGCCGTGATCGAAGCCGCCATTCTCGCCACGCGGCTCCACCTGTTGCCTTTCGGCGAGGTGAGCCGCAAGCTTGACGAACTAGAACGACCGGTCAGCAAGACCGGCGGCCCACGCGAGCGGGCGGCGTTCGCGATGGTGGTAGACTATGTCAAAGAGAACGCGGACCCGTAACGCCGGCTGAGCCATCGCGGCTTTGCTTCAATCCTGTCGACGGACCGACCCATGCCCACCTCAGTTACCGTCTCGGCGCCAAGCCGGTTGCACTTTGGCCTGTGGTCGCTCTCGGGCGACGGTGCATTCGGCGGCGTTGGCATGATGCTCCGTTCGCCCGGCGTGCGGCTGCGGCTCTCGCCCGCGGAGCGGCTGACCGTTGCCGGGCCGATGGCCGATCGCGTTGAACAAGCCGCGCGGCAATTTCTACGCGATGGCATGGGGGGCGACGATGCGCCGTGCTTGGTCGAGGTGCTCGAAGCCCCGGCGGAGCACAGCGGATTGGGGCTCGGCACGCAGCTCTCGCTCAGCGTCGCGGCGGGGCTCGACGCGTGGCTGCGTGGCCGCGCTCGGCCCGCCAGCGAACTGGCGCCACTCGTGGGGCGGGGCAAGCGTTCGGCGATTGGCGCCCACGGGTTTGAACACGGCGGGCTGATTGTCGATGGCGGCCACTCGGGCGGAACCGGGTTGGGTCGATTGCATCGCCACGTAGCCGTGCCCGAGTCGTGGCGGGTGGTGCTGCTCCCGCCCCCGGCGCCGCCGGGCGTGTCTGGCGACGACGAGGCGGCCGCGTTCGAAAGCCTTCCCCCGGTGCCGCCCGCGGTCAGCAGCGACCTGAAGCGGCTGGCGACCGACACGATCGCTCCCGCCGCGGCGGCCGCCGACTTCGACGCGTTCGCCGAGGCCGTCGGCCAGTACGGCGAGCTGGCGGGTCGTTGCTTTGCGCCGGCCCAGGGCGGCACGTTCGCCAGCGAGGCGATCACCCGCGTGGTCAGCCACGCCACCGATCGCGGCTACGCTGGGGCGGGGCAGTCGTCGTGGGGGCCAACGGTGTTCGCCTTCGCCCGCGACTCGGAGCACGCCACTCGCCTCGTCGAAACGGCAACCGCCGAAGAAGGCCTGCTCGCCGGGCCGCCAAGAATCACAAGCCCCGCTACCGCCGGCGCGACGATAACGGTCGAGTAGGGCCGGCCGCGCGTGCCGCCGTAACAGGCTTCGCTGCGCGAAAGCGGCCTCAACGCCCTGCGGCAGGCGAGGCCTGCCCTACGCCATTCGCCACTCGCACTCGTCACCACGCTCATGCAACTCATCATCACCGCCGTGGGGCCCGACAGCCGCGGGCTTGCCGATCCCATTGTTCACTCGGTTACGGGCCTGGGCGCGAGCATCGCCGAGATCCAGATGTACGACCAGGACAGCGAGGCGGTCTTCTCGATGCTCACGCGGATCGCCATCGACGACGCCAAGCTGGGCGAGGTGCAGGACGCCATGGCGAAGGTGGGCCGCGACACGGGGCTGAGCGTCCGCACCTGGAGCCCCGACCTGCCGCGGCTGGAGGGACGCAAGCCGCGGCTCGCGGTCTGCGTCACCTACCGGCAGGAGACTCCGCTGGCGGTGCTGCGTGCGGTGCGCGACGGCGTGATCGACGCCGAGGTAGCGGTGATGATCTCCAACCGGCAGAAGTGCCGCGGGCTGGCCGAGCAGTTCGGCGTGCCGTGGAAGAGCATCGGCGACACGCATGGCAACCCGGACGACAGCCGCCTGCTGGACCTCTGCGATGAGCACGGCGTGGACTACATCGTGCTGGCCCGGTACATGCGGGTGCTGCCCGCGGCCAGTTGCTGGAAGTACGCCGGCGGGCGGATCATCAATCTGCACCACGGGCTGCTACCCAGCTTCCCGGGCATGCGGCCGTACCACGAGGCGTACGCCAGCCGCATGCTCACCTATGGCGCCACGTGCCACTTCATCGTTCCGGAGCTGGACGCGGGCAACCAGATCATCAACCAGTCAACGTTCACCATCCCGCCCGGCACGCCGCTGGAAGAGATCATCCGCCGCGGCCAAGAAGACAACGAGCCCCGCTGCCTGATGGAGGGCGTCCGCCGCGTGGTGGACCGGGAGGTGGCGCTGCACTTCAATCGCATCGTCGCGCGGTGAAGCGGTGCGGTTGCGCCGGCGCTAGATCTCGATGTGCATCACGCCGCCCACTTCGTCGAAGTGGCCGATCTTGAGCAGTTCGCCCGGACGGGTCGGCATCTCGGCGACGAACGCGGGGTCGCACATCACCACCGGCGGCGTGGCCGTCAGGCAGAGCGCCGCCGCGTAAGACGCCGCCGCCGACAGAGTCACGAACCACGGCACGGATCCCGCCGCCATCCGCAGCAGTCGCCGCTGCTCGGCCGCCGAGATCTCTTCCTCGATGCAGAACTGCCGGATAACGTCGGTTTGGTCAATCGGTTTGGTGAGGGCGAGCATCTCTTCGTAGGTGCCGCCGTCGGTCTTGAGCTTCTTGTGCAAGCGAGCGGCGTCGAGGGCCGTCTTACGGCGTTCAAATTCGATGCGTGAGTGGTACGCCTCGATGGCCCGCTGCCGCCGCAGCGCTAGGTGCCGGATGACGCGTCGCGGCACGGCGAGCGCCAGGTCCGCCAAGCCGCTCATAGCGTCGAGCGATCGCCGAAGCGGCGCCCGCCGGTGGTACTCGGCGAAGACCTCGTCTTTGATCTTGTTGATCGCGGCGTGCAGGTCCTCGCGGCTGGTGAGGATCAGTTCGTCTCCCACTTCCACGCACAGCGGCTTGAGGTAGGTGACCTTCACCCCCGGTCGGCTACCGGGCCCCTGCAGAAACTCGTCGAGCCGGGTTTGCACGCACGCGGGGACTTCTTCCTCGATCCGATCGAAGTGCTTCTGCTCGGTCACGCTGATAAAGAAGCGACCCTTGGGCAGGCGGATCGACGCCTCGACCAGCTCGATCTCGCGGACTTGGGTGAAGTCGTCACGGTGCCTCCGGACGACGTCGCTCCACCGCTGCTCGCTCGGCGTGAACGGCCGGCTGTGCCGCAGCATCGACTCGGCCAACGTCTTGCTGCTTTCGAGCGGCGGCGCCCAGATCGGTTCGCCGACCCATCGGCCGAACAGCGTCAGGTCTTGCTGCGGCGAGAGCGGCTCGCCAAAGACTGCCGCGCCTAGCGAGCTTGTCGATTCCGGGCCAACGAGCGGACCGACGGGGGCGTTCGCGGATCGGCGGGCGGGCAGTGGCATGACCTGCGGCATGATTCGGCTCCTGATCGTGCAGCCAGTGGGGCGATAAGATGTGAGGGTGTTCGTCGGCGGGGCGCCGGTTATTGCCGAAAATCTCGCGACGGCGCCGGGACGCTTCCTCGACTTGTTCGTGCCATGCTCGCCCATTCGCTAACCTGCCCCGATTGCCACTTCCGCACCGTGTGCGGCGCCGACGACTTGGCGGCGCGGCTGCGGCTGGTCGGTCTGCTGCGGCGGGAGAAGGAGCCGAGCGAGGAGCTCATCGCCGAACTGCTGCCCGGCGCCGTCGGCCAGATGACGTGCCCCACGTGCAAACGCCGCGGCCTGGTGCTGGGCGATGCGGACGACGCCGGCGATGACTGGGGCGACGACGACTGGCAGGCGGCCGTTCTGTGCGAAGTGTGCCGCGAACCGATCCCACCGGAGCGGCTCGAGTACCTGCCCGAGACCAAACGCTGCGTCACGTGCCAAGGCAAAGCCGAAGCCGGCACGCTGCCCGATGACGACCCGGAGTTCTGCCCCCGCTGCGGCGCGCTAATCGAAATCCGAGTCAGCCGAGGCAGCGGCCTCACCCGCTACAAGCGCTTCTGCACGGGCTCGCCGCCGTGTGTGTTGAGGGGCTAGGTGGAGGCGCGAGTAGGGAGGCGCGAGAAGAGGCTGGCGAGCAAAAACTCGCGCCTCGCGCCTCGCGCCTCAGAACTCGCGCCTACACCCCGATGTCTTCATTCCACAGCGTGGGCTGCGCCGCGATGAAGTCGCGCATGAGTTGTTCGCACTCCGGGTCGCCGGCCTGGACCAGTTCCACGCCTCGGCTGGCGACGTACGCCTCGGGGCCTTGAAACGTGGCGTTCTCGCCGATGACGATGCGGCGGACTTCGTACAGCAGCGCGGCGCCGCTGCACATGTCGCACGGCGAGAGCGTGCTGTAGAGCGTCGCCCGGCGGTAGTCCGCGGCGGTGAGCCGGCCGGCGTTCTCCAGGGCGTCCATCTCGGCGTGGAGGATGACGCTGCCCCGCTGCACCCGGCGGTTGTGGCCCCGGCCGACGATTTCGCCGTCGATCGCTAGAACCGAGCCGATTGGGATACCGCCCTCGTCGCGGCCAAGCTTCGCCTCGGCGATCGCTTCATCGAGCAGGCGGCGGTCTTCTGTCGTGAGGTCCATGGCGGTCATGGCGGGCAGGCGTAGATGGGACGGAATTAGGGTGCGAGTGGCGGCTTGGTCGGCGGGCAATTATCCTGCGAGTTCCGCCGAGAATCCACACCAACGAGCCCCCGCCCCATGCCCCGCCCCCGCTGCACGGCCGTCGCCGTGTGTTTCGCCATCGCGGCCGCGCTGCCCGCCTGGGCGCAGATTGCCGCGGACGCCCCCGCCGCGGCGGCGCCCCAGCCGGTGTCCAAGCCGGCCCCTTTCGCCACCGGCGCGTACGAAACCAGCGACTTCGCGGTGGTGACGGACGCCGTCAAATCGGCGGTCGCAAAGCACGGCGCCGGCAAGGTGCTGCTGGTTTGCGACATCGACAACACCTTGCTCGCCATGCGGGGCGACCTGGGCAGCGACCAGTGGTTTGAGTGGCAGGAGTACCTGCTGGAGAACGAGCCCGGCTCGCCGGACCTTGTGGCCGATTCGTTCCCGGAGCTGCTGGCGGCGCAGGGCATCCTGTTCTCGCTCGGCACCATGCGGCCGCCGCAGGACGATCTACCCGAGCAGATTGAGAAGGCCCAGGCGATGGGCGTGCGGACGCTGGTGCTCACCTCGCGCGGCGACGAGTACCGGCAGGCGACCGAGCGTGAGCTGCGGGCCAACGGGTACGACTTCGCGTCAACCGTGCTGCCTACCAAGGGCTTCCCGTGCGGGGTCTTCACGCCGTACGACCTGGACGCGATCGAGCAGTCCGGCATCACCAAGGAAGAAGCCCGGCGGTTCCAGCTCGGCAAGCCGCGGGGCGTCAGCTTCTCCGGCGGCGTCTTCATGGCGGCCGGCCAGCACAAGGGCGCCATGCTGCTGTCGGTCCTCGCACGCTGCGACGAGGAATTCGCCGCGGTGATCTTCGTCGACGACCACGGTCGTCATATCGTCCGCGTGTACGATGCGCTCGCCGGCCGCGGCGTGGAGGTCGCCTCGATCCACTACCAGCGTGAAGACGCGAACGTCGACCGCTTCAACTACGGCGACAAGCAGGACGTGGCCCGCAAGTGGCGGCGGCTAGAAAAGACGCTCGACGCGGTGTTCAATTGACCGCGTGACGTACGAACTGCTCGCCACCGCCGCCTTCGGGCTCGAAGCCGTGGTGGTGCGAGAGCTGCAGGCGCTCGGCTACGAAGCCCGCGTCACGCAGCCCGGCAAAGTGGCCTTCGCCGGCGACGCCGCGGCGATCGCTCGGGCGAACCTCTGGCTCCGCTCCGCCGAGCGCGTGGTCATCGTCGTCGCGTCGTTCGAGGCGACTGACTTCGGCCAGCTCTTCGACGGCGTCAACGCGGCGCCGTGGGGCGAGTTCATTCCCGCCAGCGGCGCCTTCCCGGTGCGCGGCCGATCGCACAAGTCGCAGCTCTCCAGCGTGCCGGCGTGCCAGAAGATCGTGAAAAAGGCGATCGTCGAGCGGCTGCTCGCCGATCACCGCACGGGCGAACTGCCTGAAGACGGCCCGCCGTTCGCTGTGGAAGTCGCCATGCTTAACGATCGCGCGACGATCACGCTCGACACCACCGGCGCCGGCCTACACAAACGCGGCTACCGCCCGGTGGTCGGCCCGGCGCCGCTGCGGGAGACGCTCGCCGCCGGCATCCTGCAGCTCAGCCACTGGCGGGCTGGGCGGCCGTGGCTAGACCCCTTCTGCGGCACCGGCACGTTCGCCATCGAGGCGGCGATGCTCGGCCGGCGGATGGCGCCGGGGCTCAAGCGGGTGTTCGGCGCCGAGCAGTGGTCCACGCTGCCCGCCGAGGCGTGGCGGCTCGCCCGCGAAGAAGCGGGCGACCTCGTCGAACCGCCGCTCGAAGAACGCCTGGTCGCTACGGACGCGGAGCCCCGCGCCCTCAAGCTCGCCCGCCGAGCGGCGTGGGAAGCGGGCGTCGACGCCGACATCCACTTCCAAGAGCGGGCTTTCGCCGACACGCTCTCCCGCCGCGACCACGGCTGCCTGTTCGCCAACCCGCCGTATGGCGAGCGGCTCGGCGAGCGGCGAGAGCTGCAGGAACTCTACCGCAGCGTGCCGCTGGTGCTGCGGCGGCTCAAGACGTGGAGCCACCACGTGCTGACTGCGTGGCCGGACTTTGAGCAAACCGTCGGCCAGCCCGCCAGCCGCCGCCGCAAGCTGTACAACGGCCGGATTGCGTGCACGCTCTACACGTATCTCGGCCCCAAGCCGGGCAGCACGAACGCGGCGCCGGCGATCCAGGCATTGCCTTCGGAAAGCGAACCAAAGGAGACGCCGCCGCCCAGGCAAACGGCACCCGCGCAGGCCTTTGGCGGACTTCGGCCGGAGTCGCAGCGGCAGTTCGAGGAGTTCGCCAATCGGCTCCGCAAGAACGCCCGGCACCTGCGGCGTTGGCCCACGCGGCGGGGCGTGACCTGCTTCCGGCTGTACGACCGCGACATCCCCGAGGCGCCGCTGGCGGTTGATCGGTACGAGGACGAAGCGGGCCAGCTCTGGCTGCACGCCGCCGAGTACGACCGGCCGCACGACCGCACGCCCGCCGAGCACGCCGACTGGCTCGACGGCCTAATGCGGGCCGCGGCCCGGGAGTTGGAAGTTCCCCGCGAGCGGGTCTTCCTCAAACGCCGCGCCCGCCAACGCGGCGCCCAGCAGTACCAGAAGCTGGGCGAGGCGAGCGTGACGACCGTCGTTGTCGAGGCGGGCCGGCGGCTGCGGGTGAACTTCTCGGACTACCTGGACACGGGCCTGTTCCTCGACCACCGCACCGCCCGCGGCATGGTGGCCGACGCCGCCGCCGGCAAGCGGGTGCTGAACCTGTTCGCCTACACCGGCGCCTTCAGCGTCCACGCCGCCACCGCCGGGGCTGCGCACGTGACCACGGTGGACCTCTCGCCAACCTACCTCGACTGGGCGGCCGACAACCTCCAGCTCAATGGCTGCGAGCCGGGCGAACTGGTGCAGGCCGACAGTCGCGACTTCGTCGCCGACCTGCCACGCGAGCCGCGGTTCGACCTGGCCGTGGTCGACCCGCCAACGTTCTCCAACAGCAAGCGAACCGAAGACGACTGGGACGTCCAACCCCACGCCGCCCCGTTGCTGCTGGACCTGGCCCCACGGATGGCGCCCGGCGGCGAGGTGTTCTTCTCCACGAACAGCCGCCGCTTCAAGCTGGACGAAGAGGCCCTAACCGCCGCGTACGAAGTGCGAGAAATCTCCCGGCAAACGGTTCCGGAGGATTTTCGAAACAAGCGGATTCATAGGTGTTGGCGCTTGCGGGTGCGGTAAGATCGGCACACCTGCGCAGAACCCGTAGGGTAGGTGGTTCTGCCGGCAGACGATGCAGCCGTGCTGACAGTCAATGCCCGGCCGGTTCACCACCACGTCGGATCCTCCAATGCCGGGAACTTTTCCTTGGAGGCGATCAATGAGAACCATGAACGAAGCTATTCATCGGATCGAGAGTTTTCGTCCTA
The DNA here is from genome assembly GCA_039414355.1 of Planctomycetota bacterium. GTDB lineage: Bacteria > Planctomycetota > Planctomycetia > Pirellulales > Lacipirellulaceae > JBCCQL01. The sequence goes on from JBCDJN010000048.1 coordinate 32,471, forward strand.
ACTTTGACTATGACGAAGCCAGTACATACGCAGCGCTCGTCAGGCGGTTTTACGCAGGTATGAAGACGCACCTTACAGAAGCGGGCAAACCTCTTGAAACTCCTCTTGTTGATTCAGTTTCGAATCAAGACGTTCTCCTGCCTGCTGCAGTCATGGAGCGCTTAGAATCTGCAGTGTCCGCACACGTCGATTACGGCCGAACGGTACGGAACGTTTGCTTATGGCATCTTCGTGAGGCACTTGCCGTTGAGCTGGGAAGCACTGAGCGCCACGAGAGTCTCTATCAGCCTCTCATTCAAGTGTTGGATAAAGGCGGACATTTCTACGAGCATCATGGTGCATTGGCTCTAGGCGATGCTGCAATGATTCCGTTCGTAGGACGATGAGTGATTTCGCCTTGCTGGTGGAATCTATTGACTCAAGTCATTTTCAGAGCAGTAGGGCAGGTGGTTCCGCCGGCGGCGTCTGATAGCAACGCTGACTGCCGGCGAGCGACCGCGGCATCATACGCGCCGCGCGCAGCTGACCGCTATCAAAAGCACGGCCACGACCATGCTCGAAGGCTCAGGCACGCTCGCGCTCAGTGGCGGCGGTTGAACCGTGGCGCCCAGGTTTTCACGCCAGAGGGCGTAGTCGGCCGCGGTGACCTGGCTGTCGCCGTTTCCGTCAGCAGGAAGGCCCACGCCCTCCTGCCCGAGAGCGTCACGCCACCGAGTGTAGTCGGCGGCGTCGACTGTGCCGTCGGCGTTGTAGTCGCCGACCACGGTTGCTCGGAACTGCTCGTTGAAGGCGGTCACGTCGGCGATGATGCCCTCGACGTCGGATTGATACTCGGTGTAGTCGAGAGACGCCACGTCGGCGCCGTACAGCAGGCTCATCCAGCTCAAAGCGCCCAGCTCCTTGATCATCGGGCCCCCGTGGCCGGGATCGATGTCCGTGAACATCGCGTCGCTCGGGCCGATCATCAGCTCCTCATCGGGCAGCAGGCTGAGCACGTCGGGGAGCTCGCCGGCGTCGTAGCGGTGCTTCATCTCGGTCGCCACTTTGCCGTAGTGGATGAAGTGAACCGGGTTGTTCGGGTACGCGGCACGGAGCTGCTTGACGATCTGGAAGGTCTGCGCGCCGAGCTCTTCGGTAAGCGTGTCGTAGAGCACGCTCGGCGTCACCGCTCCCTGAGGCGTCTGCGGGTGGCCCACCAAGAACTGGGTGTCGGGGTTGTGTTTCAACGCCTCGTCGAACCACCGCGCGTAGTCTTCAAAGGAGCTGTCTTCCTCTGAGTAGACGGTGAGTCCGAACAGGTCGATGTCTCGGTCGTCGAGGTGGCCGATGATCTCGTTGCGCTTCGTCGCGTTCTCCCACAGCCGACGAGGCGATCCCGATTGCGCGCCGGAGATCACGATATCGGCGCTGTGGTCAACGTAGCCGTTCGCCAAGGCGATCGTGCTGAAGTCGCCCGCCACCGGGGCGAAGAAGCTGTGGCCCGCGAACAACCCGCTCACGCCGATGGGAAAGGGGGCGGGGTACGGCCCGAAGGCGTGCGAGGAACGCATCGCCGCAAGGTGCAAGACGACGGATACGACTAGGACGAGCGGGGCGCCGCGGTGCATGATCGGGTCCTCCTGGGGGTGAGCGCGCACGACGCTCGCCGAGTGATATGCACTAACCCCTGATCCTTGGCAGAGTATCGCGGTTTCGTCGTCATTGCGGCGATTCCATGTGCCGCAGCGCCACTAGAGCAAAGTGGTCGGGTCCGGGAGGCCTTGACCGGAGCTTCGAATGAGCAAGCCGCGCTTTCGATGGCATATCGTCGTGTTTCTGGCCCCTGCGGTCCTCGTCTACACGGCCGTCATGATCTTCCCGCTTTTCAACACGTTGCGCCTCGCTCTTTACAGCAAGATCGAGCAGGAACGCGTATTCGTCGGGTTGCAGAACTTCACGACGCTGTTCGGCAATCCGATCTGGGCGGACCAGTTCTGGAACGCGCTGGGCAACAATTTCTGGTTCTTTCTCATTCACATGCTGGTTCAGAACCCGATCGGGATCGCGCTGGCGGCCATGCTCTCGCATCCGCGGCTCCGGTTCGCGGCCTTCTACCGCTCCGCGATCTTCATTCCGACGATTCTGTCCTTTGTGATCGTCGGCTTTGCCTGGAAACTCATTCTCTCGCCGATCTGGGGGATCGCGCCGTCGATGCTGGACGCCGTCGGGTTGAAGTCTCTTTATGCCCCCTGGCTCGGTAAGGAGGAATATGCGCTGACCACCCTGTCGCTGATCTCCGTCTGGCAATTCATCGGCATTCCGATGATGCTTATCTACGCCGCGCTCCTCTCTATCCCCGAGGAAATTCTCGAAGCGGGCGAGATCGACGGAATAACCGGCATGTCCGCGTTCTGGAAGATCAAGCTTCCGCTGATCCTGCCGTCCATCGGCATCATCTCGATCCTGACTTTTGTCGGGAACTTCAATGCCTTCGACCTGATCTATGCCGCCCAGGGCGCGCTGGCCGGCCCCGATTTTTCAACCGATATCCTCGGCACGTTCCTCTACCGCACCTTCTTCGGCTTCCAGCTGCAACTCGGCGATCCTTACATGGGCTCGGCGATCGCCAGCGCGATGTTCGGCATCATTCTGTTGGGCGTGTGCATCTATCTCTTCGGCATCCAGACCCGGATGCGCAGATACCAGCTGTAGGAGGAAGGGACGATGAACAAGGCACGTTCCAATCCGATCAACACCGCCGCAATGCACGGTGCGCTGATCC
>JBCDJN010000049.1:0-35144 GCA_039414355.1 Planctomycetota bacterium
CCCACCGGGAGTGCTTGGTAGGGGCGTCATTTTGGCCCGCGCGGGGATTTTTGGCACGCCGCGAATTCCTTGGGGGTCTGGCCGTTCAGGCTGCTGTGTGGCCGGACGGTGTTGTAATCGATCCTCCAGGCTTCAACCTTCTCGGCCGCGTCGGCTAGGTCAAGGAACCAGTGCTGGTTCAGGCACTCTTGGCGAAGCCTTCCGTTGAACGACTCGATAAACGCGTTGTCCGTCGGCTTCCCGGGCCGGCTGAAGTCTAAGGTCACTTTGTTGAAGTACGCCCACCAGTCGAGCGACTTCGAGATGAACTCCGGGCCATTATCGACGCGAATCGATCCGGGAACCGCGCCGTGTTGCTGCCGAACCGCATCGAGCACAGCGACCACGTCGTCACCCGTCAGCCGCTGACCGACCCGGATCGCCAAGCTCTCACGCGTAAAGTTATCGACTAGCGTTAGCAGGCGGAACCTGCGGCCGTCGAAGAGCCGCTCGGACATGAAGTCCATGCTCCAGCTCTCGTTGGCCCGACCCGCCTTTGGGCGTTCGATACGTGCCCGGCAACTCTTGTGTCGCCGCGGCGTCTTAGTCCGCATCTGTAGGCCCTCTTCGAGGTACAGCCGGTAGACGAGCTTGTGATTGACCTGCCACCCCTCTCGCCTCAGCAGGATGTGCAGACGGCGGTAGCCGTACCTCACTCGGCTGGCGGCCAGGTCACGCAGCCGGATCCTCCCCGGTTTTTCTGCAAACGCGGGGCTCGCTGGTCGCGGCAGCTCCGGTAGCGGTGGGTCGAACGCGCCGAGCCGATCGCTCGACACGCACGACGCTCGCTCACCTGGTAAGCGGCCTGCAGCCGCTTCACAACCTGCCGTCGACGAGCGGGCCTCAGACCTTTCCCTGCACGACGTCCTGCAGCATCTTCTTGTCCAGCGACAAGTCGGCCACCAGCTGCTTGAGCTTCTTGTTCTCTTCTTCGAGGCTCTTCAGGCGACGCACCTCGGCGACGCCCATCCCGGCAAACTTCTTCTTCCAGCGGTAGAAGGTCTGCTCCGAGATCCCCATCTTCCGCACGAGCTCGGCAACCGCGGTCCCCGATTCGTGCTGGCGGATCGCGAACGCGATCTGCTCCTCCGTGTAACGCTTCCTAGACATGGCTCTGGGCCCTCCTTCAAAGTGCAAGATACGCAAAAATCTCGCACCGCCCATGGGCCAAGAAACGGGGGATGGGTCAGGACCGTACGGACATCCAAGCGGTGAGCATCGCCACGCCCAACCATACGCACACGCCCATCGCAATCGCCGCGATGCGAGCCGGCAAAGACGTCTACGTGGAGAAGCCGGTCTCGCACAACGTGTGGGAAGGCGAGCAAATGGTAGCGTGGGCGGAGAAGACCGCTCGCGTCGAGCAGTGCGGCACCCAGGCACGGTCGAGCGCCGCCATCCAAGAAGCGGTTGCCTGGGTTCGCGCAGGCGGGCTGGGCGAGATCCGATACGCCGTCGGCACGTGCCAAGAGCCGCGTAGAGCATTGGTAAGCTCACCGAGCCGCTGTCGATCCCTTCAAACGTGGACTACGACCTGTGGTGCGGGCCGGCAGATCAGGAGCCGATCTGCCGCCCCAAGCTGCACTACGACTGGCACTGGGACTACAACACCGGCGCCGGCGACATGGGCAACCAGGGCATCCATCAGATGGACATCGCCCGGTGGTTCCTTGGCGAAGACCAGTTGCCACCGCGCGTGTTGAGCATCGGCGGCCGGGTAGGATACGAGGACTGCGGAGAGTCGGCGAACACGCAGCTTGTTTACTGCGACTACCCCAACGCACCGCTGCAGTTCGACACGCGTGGCCTCCCGAGTTCCCGGGCGCGCTGGTCCGACTGGGGCCGTTCGATGGACAGCTACCGCGGCTCTCAGATCGGCGTCATCGTGCAGTGCGACGGTGGCCACCTCTACGCGCCGAACACCTATGACGTTGTCACGGCGTACGACACAAGCGGGCGGCTGATCAAGGAGTTCAAGCGCGGCGGCGACCACTACGCCAACTTCTTGAGCGCTGTTTCAGCCGGCGACGACTCCATGGTTAAGGGAAACGTGACCGAGGGCCACGTCTCCAGCGCGTTGTGCCACCTGGGCAACGAATCGCACCAGCTTGGGCGAGAAGCGACCGCGGGAGAGTTGCCGTCGGAACTCGCTTCGAACGAGTTGCTCGGCGCCGCGTTCGACCGGATGGCCGATCACCTGCGTGCCAACAAGACTGAGACCGCCGCCCGACCCTCGTGCGGGGCGAGTGGATCGACTTATGGCCCGAAGCCGTGACCGCGAACAAATCGGTCGCCGCGAGCCCGCTCTGGAAGCGTGAGGGACGCAACGGTCATCGCATCCCGACAGCCTGATGACGAATCGAACACCCGCGTCGACGCGGCGTGCTCTGCGCTTGTCAAACCCACTCTTCTTCCTGCACCTTGGAGCCAGCCAGTGTCTCAACGAACCCTTCCCGCCAGCATCGCCGCAGGCATGGCGATCACCAGAGTCGCCACGCTACCACACGCCACCGCGGCGACCTTCAACCTGGCTGACATCCCTTGGCCCAGCAATGCCGAGTTCGTTACGGGTCCGGACGTAAGTCAGTTCACGAACGCCGACCGCGCCACATCCGATCCCTACACGCTCTCTCAGACCTTCGGCGTGGACAACGCCTTTGACGCCAATAACGAGGTACACGGAACCCGTGTGGTTGGTCAGGTTTTGTTTGACAACCCGGTGACCCTCTCACCAACGACCGGCTCGGCTGGCTACGCGATACGGTTCATCGACCTCGATGGCGCCACCGAGTGGCGGGCGTAACCGGAATGGCGGCGGCGACCCGATTGAAGGTGAGCTCTACACCGAGGGCAACGGCTACCGTAACCTGATCCCGCGTGGCAACAACCGCGACTACGCCGTGGCGTTGTCTTCGATCAGCGTCCCGGTCCCGGGGCCGACTACGCTCGGCCTGCTTGCCGCGGCGGTGGGATCTTCGCTGGCCGCTGGGCGTCGCCGCGTGTGACCACCGTCCGACGCATGCCGGCGGCGTGGCGCCACGCCGCCGCATCGTTTCCACCTCAAGATTTCGAGCCGCATGATTAACGCGATTGCGAACCGAGCACGCCGAGTCGGCCTCGGCGCCGCGATGGTGATGACCGGCCTTTCTGCGTCGCATGCCATCGCCGACGAAAGCGGCTGGCAGACGTTGTTCGAGGAGCCTCCCTCGGCGTCCTGGATCGATGCGGGCAGCGCTTCGCTCGACTCCCAGGACTCTTCGAAGCTGCACGGCGTACCCGGTGACGGGGTGCTGATCAGCACGCGGCGCGGGACGAAACGTGAGCGCAACCTCACCTCGCCCGACCATTACGGCGACGCGGAGGTGCGGCTGGAGTTTATGCTCTCCCGCGGCTCGAACGCCGGCGTGAAGATGCAGGGGTTGTACGAGGTGCAGCTCTACGACTCGCACGGCAAAGCGGTCGCCGCCGCCACCGATTGCGGCGGCATCTACCCGCGGGCGGTGCGTAAGCCGCGCTACCACCACATCGACAAGGGCTTTCCGCCCCTGAGCAACGCCGCCAAACCAGCCGGCCAGTGGCAAACCTTGTACATCCGATTCCGCGCGCCAACTTTCGACAATGACGGCGCCAAGAAGACCTCGGCGGTCTTCGAGGAGGTGCGGATCAACGGGGAAGTGGTGCAGCAAAACGTCACGGTCCCTATGCCGACCGGCGCGTACTGGCAGACCCGCGACGAGGTCGCACGCGGCCCCCTGTACTTGCAGGGCGACCACGGCCCGGTCGCGTATCGATCGGTAGAGGTACGCCCGCTCGCCACGCCACGGGCGGACGCGGGCTAGCTCCGCAGAGCGCTAGGCGCCGCGAATGGTTATCGCCCCGGCAGCCCGGATCGGTATCAACAAATGCGGGGCAGCTGCTCGCCGACCGGGACGGTGACCACCCGCTTCGCCCCAATCGGGGTGACGGCGGCCACCGTGCCGGGATGGTCTTCGACGACACGCCCGATCACAGCCGCATCTTCGCCGTGCGGCGATTTTCTCATCGCCGCGAGCGCCGCATCGGCCTGGTCGGCGGGGACGAAGCAAACCAGCTTGCCCTCATTCGCAACGTGCAGTGGGTCGAGGCCGAGGATCTCGCACGCCGAGCGGACCGTCGGCCTTACCGGGACCGCCGACTCTTCGATGATCACGCCGCAGCCACCGGCGCTGGCGATCTCGTTCAGGCTCGCGGCGAGGCCGCCTCGGGTCGGGTCGCGCAGCACGTGGACGTCGCTGCAGGCGTCGAGCAGCGCGGAGACCATGGTCGCCAGCGGCGCCGAGTCGCTCTTGATTTCCGCCTCGAACGCCAGCCCCTCCCGCTCACTCATAATCGCCATGCCGTGATCGCCCATCGTCCCGCTCAGCAGGACCGCGTCCCCCGTCTTGGCTCGGCGGGGATGGATGTCAACGCCGCCCGGAACGACGCCGATGCCGCTGGTGTTGATGTAGCAGCCGTCGCCGCGTCCACGCTCAATCACCTTGGTGTCGCCAGTTACGATCTGCACACCGGCGGCCTTGGCGGCGGCGCTCATCTCCTTCGCGACGCGGACCAGCGAGTCGATCGGGAGCCCCTCTTCGATGATGAACCCGGCACTCAGGTAGAGCGGCCTCGCTCCGCTCATCGCCAGGTCGTTCACCGTTCCGTTCACCGCGAGGTCGCCGATCGAACCGCCGGGGAAGAACAACGGGTGGACAACGTAGGAATCGGTCGAGAACGCCAGCCTGGCGCCAGCGACCTCGACGACCGTTGAGTCTCCAAGACCGCCGAGAAGGTCGTTGCCGAACGCCGGAAGGAAGACGTGCTCGATAAGTTCGGCCGAGAGCTTCCCGCCGCCGCCGTGACCGAGGATGACGTTCGGGTAGTCACGCAGCGGGGTGGGGCAGACCGGCCCCTGGAAAGGAGCCGCGCCCTGCCGACCGTCGGCGGCGCCCTCGGCGGGGTCCACTTGCTCACGCTCCCAACGTTAGGCCTGCACGATCGCAAGCGTCTGCTCGGGCTTCAGTCGCCCATAGTTGTAGTACGCCGCGCAGGCGCCCTCGCTGGAAACCATCGTGGCGCCCAGCGGGTTGCGGGGCGTGCAGGGGTCACCGAAGGCTTCGCACTGGTTGGGCTTGATGGCGCCCTTCAGGACGTCCCCCGCGCGGCATTGAGCCGACTCGCAGGCGCGGATGCCCGAGACCGCGAAGCGGTGCTCCGCGTCAAACTCGCGGTACGCTTCCGACAGCCGCCAGCCGCTGCCGGGGATTGTTCCAATCCCCCGCCACACACGATCGGTGACTTCGAACACTTCGTTGATCACCGACATCGCGGCGGCGTTGCCTTGCTCCGACACCACACGCGGGTAGGCGTTGTCAACGTCCGCGCGACCGGCTTCGAGCTGGATCACGGTACGCCGGATGCCTTCGAGCAAGTCCAAGGGCTCGAAGCCCGTAACAACAATCGGCACGCCGTGCTTCTCGCACAAGCGTGGGTAGTCCGCGTATCCGGTGACGCAGCAGACGTGGCCGGCCGCCAGGAACGCGTTCACGCGATTGTCGGGCGCCGTGACGATGGCTTCGATCGCCGGTGGCACGAGGACGTGCGACACCAGGGCGGAGAAGTTGGTAACGCCCTGAGCGCGGGCGAGCCGCACCGCCATGGCGTTGGCGGGAGCGGTGGTCTCGAAGCCGATCGCGAGGAACACCACCTCCCGGTCGGGGTTCTCTTGCGCGAGCCTGACCGCATCGAGCGGCGAATAGACGACCCGCACGTCGCCCCCGCCGCCCTTGACCTTGAAGAGATCGTCCTGCGACCCCGGCACGCGGAGCATGTCACCGAAGGAGCAGAAGATGACCTCGGGCCGGCTGGCGATGGCGACGGCCTTGTCGATGATCTCCAGCGGCGTCACACACACAGGGCAGCCGGGGCCGTGGATCATCTCGATCTCGTCTGGCAAGACCTGGTCGATGCCGTTGCGGATGATCGAGTGGGTCTGGCCGCCGCACACCTCCATGATTGCCCACGGCTGGGTGGCAATCCGGCGGATCTCTTCCGCCAGCCGGCGGGCCTTGTCGGCGTCGCGGTACTCGGTGAGGTGCTTCACGCCGGCGCCTCGCTGTTGGGACCAACGCTGTGGGGGCGAGCGTTGCTCGCGTTGGCGTCCGGTGAGTTGGCGCCGTCACCGGGCTGGTACTCGGTCTCGCGGAGTTCTTCGAGCCCCTCCTCCAGCAGCCCGAGTTCTTCGAACGTGCGAAGGGTCTCCTGCGCCGACTGCTCATCAATCTTGCTCAGCGCAAAGCCAACGTGAACGATCGTGTAGTCGCCGACCTCGACATCGGGCAGGTAAGCCAAGCAAACGTCCTTAACGACTCCGCCGAAGTTGACCTTGCCCATGCGCGTGCCCCGATCGTTGAACAGACTCTCCACCTTCCCCGGAACGGCTAAGCACATCTAACGATCCTCCGCCGCGTCGTTGAACACTTTCTCGCAGTCCCACAGCATAACGCGATTGTTGCCGGAGTCTGCCACCGCGAGCACACCGCGATGCAGGCAGAGGCCGTAGGGCCAGCAGAGCGTCTCCGGCATGACCGACTGCCAGCGGTTCTCCCCGTTGGACGCGAAGTCGACCTGGCCGACCACGTCGAAGGCCGGCGCGTTGACCGCTGGCTCCAACGGCGCCCGCCAGAAGAGCACGCGGTTGTTCGCTGTGTCGGCGACCGCGAGGACGTTCCCCTCGCTGGCGACCGCGTACGGAAACCGCAGCCGCTGCGGTCCCTGCGCGTCGTAGGGCAACTCGTAGGCGCGATCGAAGCCCTCCTGACCCAACAGGAAGTCGGCGGCCCGATCGACCGCTGGTGGCTTATTCCAGCCCAGCACCCGGTGATTCCCCGCGTCGGCGATGAACAACTGGTCGCCGACGCCGGCGAAGTCGTGCGGCCAGCGAAACGAATCCGCCGCCACCGGACCGCCGCGGTTTTCCTCGGAGCCCGTGTCGTCCGGCTGGCCCAGCACCAAGTCGGCCGGGCGATCGCCATCGGGAAGGCCCTCCCAGGCAAGGACCCGTCGATTGCCGGTATCGGCCACGTACAGCCGCCCGCGGATCCAGGCGATGCCGTATGGCCAGTTCATCGAACGACGGGAAGCGGCGGCCTGCCCCCGATTGACGTCCGACTGGGTCAGGTCACCCTGGCCGATGGCGTAGTCCGGCGGGGCGCCGGAGGCGTCCGGCATCGTCCGCCAGACCAGCACGCGGTGGTTCCAGGCGTCGGCAACCAGCAGCTTGCCGTCAAGAACGATGACGCCGGTCGGTAGATGAAAACCGTTCTCGGGGCCGGCGCCGCGAGCGTTCGGGCCTTCGGTGGCAAAGTCCGGCTGCCCGAGCACGACATCGGCCGGCGTGTGATTGTCGACAGGAACCGAGTTCCAAATCAACACCCGGTGGTTACCGCTATCGCACACAACGAGCCGGTCATCATCAAGCCAAACACCGCGCGGCGCATACATGGTCGCGTCGCTCGGCGTTGCGTCCGGCAGTGCGAGACCGAATGACGATTCCGCTCCAAGCCACAGCCGGGGCCGCGCCGCGCACGGCGCCGACATCGCCTCGGCCTGCACACCCGGCGCCATCTTTGGGCGCGAAAGGCGGATCGTTTGGGTATCGGGCATGACGAACTCGAAACGCTAGCGGGGGCGGACCATCACCCGGCCGTTCTCTTCACGCAGCGGGAACGGCTCGAGCTGGCACTGCGGCGCCGAGAAGCACTCGCCTGATTCCGTGTCGAACTGAAAGCCGTGCAGCGGGCAGGTGATGACGCCCGCCTCCGGGTCAAGCACGCCGCCGTCGAGCGGCGCCCCTTGGTGGGCGCACGCGTTGCGGTACGCCCGCAGACCCTTCTTGGACCTGATCAACAGGATGTCGGCGTCGCCGCTCTGGAAGGCGAACGGTCGCTCCGAGTCGATCTCGTCGAGCATTGGGCCCTCCACCCAGCCGGCGTCGGCGGCCCCCAGCGGAGCAATCTGCACCAGGTTGTCGGGCGCCGGCTCCACGACCTCAATACCGTCGATCTCGGGGACGTCTTCGTTAATCGTCTCCTCAACCGTCTTCTTCAGCGTGATCGAGGACATCGAGCAGCCGTTGCAACTGCCCTCAAGGCGAACGAACACCTTGTTCTCGCGGACCTCCACAAGCGTCACGTCCCCGCCGTGAGACTGCATGTATGGCCGGACGCGTTCAATCGCTCGCCGGACGCGTGTCGTCAGGTCTTGGCGAACGATCCCGTGCATCGCGAAGAGCGCGTAGACCCCGGGATCGTCGACGAGTGAGAAGAGAAGCTCCTTGCCGCGCGGGTCGGCTTTGAGCGTTCGGACGATGTGCGTCAGCCCCGCCTTGTGGAACTGCTCGATCGCCGATCGGAGCTCGGCGGTCGCCTCCTTCGCCGATCCTTCCAACGCGTCGGCTGCAGCGATGGCGCGGTCGACACGCTGGGCGGCTTCCTCAAGATCGGCGCCAGGCGGCGGCGCCGGCTCGGCAGGTGTGGTGGTAACAGGCATCGCGGGGTCCCCGATCAAACCGGTTCGTAGCTAGCGTGTTGCTCAAGGGTCTCGAGCGTCTTGTCCAAGAGCAGGTCGCGGAACAGGCGTTTCGCCATGGCGACCAAGCTCTCTTCCACCGTCTCGGCCGTGACTTCTGGCGGGCGCCGCTTGGGAAGCGACTGTAGCACGAAGCAGGCGCCGGCCGCGTTGTTCAGCAAGAAGTCCTCGAAGATCGCGTCTACAAAAGAGGGCAGGGCGACGCCTTCCCCCTCGGGGTTGGCCCGGAGTTGATCGAGCCCCTCGCTCGCGCCGCGGAAACGCTCCTGCAGCCGCAGCGCATACCGCTCCGCCGCGGTCTGCATCAGGAACGCGAATTGTTGTTGCTGGTGCAGGTCCATCGGTTCCGTTCAATTCGCGACCGGCTCGGCGGCCGCGGCGACGGCTTCCTTCTGCTCGGTGATGAGATCGATGAGTTCCCGGGCCGTCGCGGCTTGCTCGTGGCGCTCGTGCCAGGAGAAGAGCTTGCACGCCTCCGCCAGCTTCTCGAGCGCCGGCTTGAAGATGCCCAGGTGCGCGAGCGAGTTGGCCTGATTCAGCAGCACCATCGCGTAAGCGACTGGGTCCTTCTCCCGCACCCGAACCTGGAGCACCTCCTCGTAGGTCTCGACCGCCTGGATCAGGTTGTCTTGACGGTGCGAGCTTGGCGCGTGCTGTAGCGCGTTGGCCAGGTTCATGCTCACGCTGGCCCACATATCGGGATGGGCTTCGCGGGTGTAGGTCTTCAGCGCGTGCCGGAAAGACTGAACGGCCAGTCCCGCGCGGAGGTGACCGCCGGCGCCCTCTTCGGGCATCGAGAGGTAGGCGAGCCCGAGGTTGTTTTGGAGCTGGGCGAACCACTCGGGGTGGTCTTCTTCGGTGACGCCGTGCTGCAACGCCGACTGGTAGCACCGGATCGCCGCGAGCATGGCGCCGCGACTACCCCCGGCCGAGCCCTGCAAGAGCATGCCCTGCTTGGTCAGCAGCTCGGCCTGCAGTGTCGGCACGCGGCTGCTCTGGGCCAATCGCAACGCCTCGTTGAGGTCCGCCATGGCCAGGGCGACGGCAGGCTGGGGCTGCGAGGCGAGAACGTCGCACCGCTGGCCGAAGAGCATCGCGGCGAAGACCGGGGAGTTCTCCCGTGCCGCTGCAGCGGCACGCTTCAGCTTCTCGGCGGCAGCGTCGCTGCGGGAAGCCTCCAGGTCGACGGCCGACGCCGCCGCCAACGCCATCGCCAAGAGTTCGCCGGAAAGCCCTTCGCCCGTCGGCGGTGAATCGTTAAGGCCGCACGTGTAAGCGACGCATCGCGAAAACTCTAGAAGCTCACCCGCGAGGCGGTCCTGGCAAGCGTCAAGCTGCTCAGCAGACGGTGCGAGCACGAAACGGTTAAAGGCGGTCAACGCGTCGTCGTCGCCGCGCGTCAACTCTAGCCCTTCTTCGACCCGCCCCGCAGCCGCCGCGACGAAGAACCGCCAAGCAGGCGGGCACTCGCCTTCAAGCTCGCCACGGAGGATGCGATCGAGAGCCCCGCAGTCGTCCTCGACCTCCGGTAGCAACAGGTAAGCCGCAGGACCGGGAAAAATGCCAACGGGTTGTCGCGACGCGAGTGACATAGGCGGTGATTAGCGCTCGGTGTGTTGACTAGAAGCCGGAAGGCGGTCGGTGACTTCGATTCGCGGACTTTTCGATCCAGTGGGCGGCGACCTCCGCTTCACGCCGGGTGGCGTAGTCGTTGATCCGCTTCCAGTTGTTGGCGACCGGGAAGTCGTCCCCCTCCGGCGCCCAAGAGGTGACGTTCAGCATCACGACGAAACGACCGTTCTCCTCAACGATGCGGGTCGTGGCCCCCAGCGAGACGAAGGGCCGATCGCCCTCCTGCTCACGATCCGGTGAGGGCTCGCGTTCACCCATGCTCGTGCGATTCAGGGTTGATCTTGGCTCGCAACGCTCCCCCGGCTTCATCCCACTCGAACTCAAACTCGCCTGACGGCAGCTCAAAGTCGAACACCTCGCTCAGCAGCAGGCTGCGGTCGCCCTGCGGGTTCCGCTGCTTGAGCAGAAGCCCGCCGGCGGCGGCGCTGCGTGTTGGCAGCAGCGACAGAACTCCGTCCCGGACCATGGCGAGGAGCGTGTCGTTGGGGAAGTACTCCTCGGCCACGCCGCACGGCATCCGCAGGTAACCGTTTGCGGTGATCTCCATCCGGGGTCGGCTCGACGGCTGAATGACGTCAAACAGCCGCTCCACCAAACGATCAATCGCCAGATCAACCTCCGGCGTGAGCGGTTCGCCGACGTTGAAGCCGCACCCCTCAATCAGGTAGACCGTGACCCTTCGCGGGTAATCGTCCTTCAACAGCCAACGCGCGAAGGCGAGCGCGTGGTCCCACCGGAAGGCGTGCAGGTTCACACCTTCAATGGGCGGCAGGTTTTCGACTTCTTCGCCCGGAAGCTGAAAAAGGGCGCCGGGCTCGCTCCCCGACTCGCACGCATCGACAAGGATCACGCGCTCCACGCCACGCATCTGGAATGCCACGTCCATGCCGCCGGTGCCGCCGTCGGCGCAGTGCACGCCGTTGGGCAAGCCGCGATCCCACATCCGGCGGACGAGCACGGGGCCCACCGCGTCGTCGCCCCGCAGCAGGTTGCCGCACCCAATGATGAGTGTCTCGGCTTTGCTGGTCTGGGGCTGCGCTGGATCGAAGACTTCTACCGGTATCGAGCTGGGGGTCGTCATGAGGCGCAGGTCGTTGGAAAGCCGGTCGTCAGAAGGCCGGTCGTTAGAAAGCCGTTCGTCAATCACGCCCCCTCGCCGATTCGGAACTGGGAGAGCTGCTTGCCCGTCTTCCCGTCGTAAGCGTGCACCGTGCAGACCAGGCACGAGTCGTACGAGCGGGCGACGTGCCCCATCTCCACCGGATCCGTGGGGTCGGCGATGGGCGATCCGATGAACGACTGCTCCATCGGCCCGTGCACGTTGGCGCCGTCCTGGGGGCCGATGTTCCACGCGGTCGGCGTGACCACCTGGTAGTTTTCAATCTTCCCGTCTTCAATCACGATCCAATCAGAGAGCGAACCGCGGGCGGCCTCGGTGGAGCCAAAGCCCTTGCCCGACTCGTGCTCAACAGGCTTGGTGTAAAAGCGGTCGTGCAGGTCAATCTCGCTGAGCCACTTCTGCGCCAGCTTGTAGTACTTGCACGCCTCGTGCATGCGAGCCATGACACGAACCAGGACGTTCGGGCCCTCCTTCTGCACGGCGTCGAAGATCAGCGGGTCGTAGTCCTGGTGCCCCGCGGCGCCCGGGCGGCCGGCGATGACTTGGCGGGCGAGCGGGCCCGCCTCCAACGGCAGGGCGCCCTTGCCGCTGACCTCGTAGCGGGGCGACTTCGCCCAACTGTACTTGCCCTGCTTGTGGCCGTCGGCCGGGTCCATGGGCTCGGTCTTCCCCTCCCACGGGTGGAGCGAATGGTCGCCCTCGAAGAACGAGTGGGCCACCGATTCCCGCACGTTCATGTGGTCAAAATCGTGGAACTCGGCGCCGTCGTACACGCCGGCGCGGTTGATCAGCGCGTCGTTTCGGCCCTCAACCGTGGGGTTCTCGTACAGCGACGGTTCAAAGTACGTGCCCGTCGCAAGGAACTTGCCGCACCCCTGCCCGTACTTATCCAGGCCCGCGGCCTTGGCAAAGCGCAGGAACAGGGCGCAGTCGGAGTTGCGTTGGCTGTCGTTCTCATCGGCCCACTCCCACACGTCGTCCCAGGTTTGCAGTTCGAGCCAACGATCAATGGAGCAACCGAGCCAGGCACCTTCGAGCCATTCACGCTTCCAATAATCGAGGATAGCGATCGACCGGGTGACGTCGGCCAGGTTCGGGCCGCACATCACGCCACCGGGCGTCATGAAGCTGGAATGGGGCCACTGGCCGCCGAAGATCGCATAGACCTCAACCGGCTTGCCGGAAAGGGTTACGCCCTTCTCGTAGCTGGTGCCGACGAACGGCGCGAACCGCTTCACCACCTCCTCGTACTCCGGCAGGTTGGCATAGTTTTTGTTCGTCAGGTCGATGGCGAACAGGGCGTAGAACCAACGCGGGATCGACTGCAGCGTCTCGCAAGCCTGGGCGATGTTGCGGACCAGCGTGGCGTTCTGTGGGACGTGCGTCCGCCACGCGGTATCGAGGGCGTAGCACGCCTTGTAGAGGTGGCTGCCGCCGCAAATGCCGCAGATTCGCGGCGTTACAATCAGGCCAGCCTGCGGGTCCTTGCCTTTGAGAATGATCTCGAAGCCGCGGAACATGCTGGCCTCGGTCCAAGCGTCGGAGACAACGCCATCGGTAACCTCGAGCTTGAGATCTAGGTCGCCTTCCACGCGGCCCAACGGGCTGATTCGCATGGGGGTTGCGGTCGCCATATCAATCTCCGGGCGTTGGGACGGCTGGGCCGCCTACGTTTGATGAGTTCCAGCTTCTGCGCTTCGGGCCTGCGTCGTCAGACAACGAAGATGTCTTCCTTCGACCACTCAGGCGACGCCACCTTCGCCGCCGCCGCGTGGGCCATGTAGGTGACGTGGTCGGTACCTTCGGGCACGTCCTTCGGGATCGACCCGCCGATCTTCTGAGTCTTGAAGACCGTCCCGGGCGCCAAGTCGTAGAACGGGAACTCGGGCTCGGTGCACCCCGTGCACGGCATGCCGGCGCGGGTCTTCGACGACTGCCGGTTCCACAGGATGCGGTTGCACGGCGAGTGCGTCATTGGCCCCCGGCAGCCGAACTCGTAGAACAGGCAGCCGGTCCGGGTGCCCTGGCCAAACTCCATGGTCGACTGCTTGTACTCGAAGAACTGGTTGCGTGTGCAACCGGTCTGCGTGAACGTCTTGAAGAACGTTTGCGGGCGCTGCAGGTCGTCGAGCGCGATATCCGCGGCGCGGCCCGAAGCGATCGCCACAAGAATCTGCGTCACCCAGTCGGGGTGGCAGGGGCAGCCGGGGATGTTGACCACCGGCAGGCCCCACTTGGAGCGGAAGTCGGCGCCGAGGTATCCGCCGTGGCTCCGCTTAAGGTACTGCAGCCCGATGCTGTCGGTCGGGTTCGGGGCGTTGGCCGGGATGCCGCCCCAGCAGGCACAATCGCCCAACGCCACAACGGCGTTGGCCTGAGCGGAGATCTCGCCGACCCATTCAATCATCGGCCGATCGGCAAACATGTTGAACCGTCCGGTCCCCTTCGGTCCTTGGACAACCGTTCCTTCGAAGACGAAGATGTCTAACTCGCGGTCGCCGGCGACGATCTCACGGAGCATCCGTTGGACGGGCTCGCCCATGTCCATGCCCAGCGATGGGTGCCAGAGCACGTTGATGCCGAAGTCGGTTACCAAGTCGCACGCGCTCGGTTCCTCGGCGTTGAGGAACGACATTGTGTTGCCGCTGCAGGCGCCGCCTTGTAACCAGAGCAGGGATGCCATCGCGTTCTCCTCGGTAAGGTTGTAAGTGTCTCGCGCCGTTGTGTGGGGCGGCTGGCCGAAAAAGGGAATTACAGCCCAATCATCACCAGCGCACCGCAGGCGGCGACGGTCGCCCCCGCAAAGGCATGGCGGTACCGGTGGTAATCGGCCCCCTGTCCGGCGCCCACTCGACGCAGTCCGTACAAGGTAGCTCCAACGGCGGCCAACATCGTGCCGACCGTAGCAAACGTGAAGGCGCAAACGACCCAAAAGACCATGCTTGGGCTGCCCGTCGCCGCAGGGTACATCAGCAACGGTATCAGGACCTCGCACGGCCCGAACACAAAGATCAGAAAGAGCGTCCACGGCGTCCCGCGTGCCAAACCGTTGGCTTTCGCCAACCGCTCGTGATCGTGCGAACGATCGGGCCCCATCGCCTTGACAAGACCCCAGATCAGATACGCGATCCCGCCGGCCAACAACAACCAACCCGCCGAGTCCCCGCGAAACGACTCAAACGCCTCGACCTTCAACAGCGCGGCGCCAAACACTAACCCAAAGACGCCAACCAGCACTGAGCTCGCAACATGCCCCAGTCCACAGATCGCCGTGAGCGACATCGTGCGTCGCCAGTTCCATCCGTTCGACTGGGCGAGCGCCACGAACGGCACGTAGTGGTCAGGACCGAGCAACGTGTGCACGATCCCCGCGCTAAACGCCGTGAGTGTGAGAAGGTTTAGGTCGCCAACCACGCGATCGATCGCCTGCTTCCAGAGAGCCGCGACTGCCGGTTATGAAGAGCCTTAGTGGTGCGGGGATGCCACGCGGCTGATCGCGTGGCCGACGGTTGCCCCAATCCACACGACGAGACTATCGCGTTGCGAACGGGTAGGCTATAGCATGTGCATGCCATTGCGGGTTGGATTCGATCTGCGATGCTTCTCTTGTCGACTCGTTGCTCCACCCTTCTCTTCTCACTCACCTCGCGCACGGAGGGGAGCGATGCCCTCATCTTCCGCTAACGGGTCAGGCGTCAACAACGCCGGCGTGAACGGCGCCGCTACCGACCAGCTCCAGGAGCGCTTGAGCGATCCGCGTGTCGCCGAAGGCCTTAACCGACTGCTCGGCCAACTCGACACGCTGTCGTTCGCGCTCGAATCGGTGGATGGCTTCCTGCGACGCGGTGACGTGATCGCCGACTCCATTGGCGATAGCGTTCGCGAGTTGAAGAACGGGTACGACGGGAACGCTGCCGATTTACTAGAAGCCGCGCCCAAGCTGCTCAAGCAGGGCGGCGAGCTGGCCGATGCCGCGACCGCGATCGATGTCGAAGCGTTGCGGCAATCGCAAATACTTGCGCGGCTGACCGAGCCAGAAACGCTCGACACGGTCAATAATCTGCTCGACCAACTTCCCATGCTGGGGTTCTTGGTGGAGTGCCTCGAAGGTTTCCTCGGCCGTGGCGAAGCGATCGCCGACAACGTGGCCGACGCAGTCCGCGAGCTCAAGCTCAATGACGAAGACTCCGGCATCGCCAAGCTGCTGCCGCTGCTAGACGCGGCGCCGCGGATGGTTGAGGCGGCCGAGCGACTGGCCGGCTCGGAATTGCTCGGACAGAACTTCTCCCAAGTCATCCAAGCCGGGGTCAGCATGATCGAGTCGGGCATGCTCGACGAACGCGTGGTCAGCACGCTGGGCGAGCTGGGCCGCCAAGGCGCCGACACCTTCGAGGAAGTCGCCAGCCAAGAAGTCAAACCTGTCGGCGGCATCTTCTCGCTGCTCCGCGCCACGTCGGACCCGGACGTGCAGCACTCCCTCGGTTTCTTCTTCGCCTTCGCCAAGGCGTTCGCCAAGCACCTGAAGTAGCGGACCGATGCACGAGCTGTCGATCGCCCACAGCTTGGTTGATCTCGTCACGGAGCACGCCGACGCGCACGGCGCCCCGTCAGTCGCACGGATTACGCTCCGCGTCGGCGCCCTTTCCTGCGTGCACAAGCAGTCGCTCGACTTCAGCTTCGACCTGGCGAAGGAAGGGACAACGCTGCGCGACGCGACGTTGCACTACATTGACGTGCCGGTGGCGGTGTATTGCGAGGGCTGCGATATAGTCGTGGAACCTGCGCAGCCGCACAGCTTTCGATGCCCTGTCTGCGGGGTCGCCTCGGGCGATGTTGTGCGTGGCAAGGAGCTTGACATTGAGACAATCGAATTCGGAGTCTCCCAATCCGTTGAGGCCTGAGCGATGCAAACACCGCGTATCCTTGAAGTTCGGACACGCATCCTCAAGAAGAACGACGAGACCGCACGCCGGATGCGGGACGAGTTCGTCGCGGCGGGCGTGCTGGTGGCGAACTTCGTCTCCAGCCCCGGCACCGGCAAGACAACCCTGCTCCGCGAGACAATGCGTCGGCTGGTGGAGGCGGGCGAGCGCGTCGCGGCGGTGGTCGGCGACCTGGAGACCGACAACGACGCGCGTCGGCTCGCAGAGAGCGGCGCTCCCGTTCGCCAGATCATGACGCACGGGTGCTGCCACCTGGAGGCGGACATGGTGCAGGAGCACCTCGACTGGGATCTGGAGGAGCTCGACTACCTCATCATCGAGAACGTTGGCAACTTGGTTTGCCCCACGAGTTGGGACCTGGGCGAAACCCTACGCGTCGCCTTGCTCTCAGTCACGGAGGGCGAGGACAAGCCGCTTAAATACCCCGGTCTTTTCAACACATCGGACGCGGCCGTCATCACGAAGTTGGACCTTTCGGGACCGTGCGACTACCAGCGCGACGAGGCCATCAACAACATCCTGTCGGTTCGCCCCGGCCTGCCGATCATGGAGACCGCGGCGAGAACCGGCTTGGGGATGGACGAGTGGATCGCGTTCCTCCGCGAGCGTCGCGAGCAGCTCATGGCGACGCCGCCGGTGAGCGCGGCGGCGAGCGAGTGACTCAGCCCGTACGCGGTACAGGGGTCGCCTCGACTCACGGCGACGCCGGGCTGGAGTCACTCTCCGAGGTTGCCGCCAAGCTCATCGCGCAGCACGACTTCAGCCAACTCTTGGTCGATATCGCCGACCACGCGTCGGGCTTGTTCCCGTCCCACCACGTGGTGGTCTACTCCAACGTCGACCGCAACTTCACGGCCGCTGTCGACCGGAGACCGCAGCAACTCCGCAGTCGACTTGCGATCGAACACGCCCGCCTGTGTGTCTCAAGATTGGTTCCGGTCGTCCAGGGCGACGACAACGATCCAACGACACGATCGCTTAGCGTGCCACTGGTCGCGTCCCAGAACCGCGTGCTTGCGGTGCTACAGATCGTCGCCCCTGACGACGCCGGCGGCTTCGGCGACGCCGACGTGCAACTCTCCGAAGCGCTAGCGCGCGTTGCGACCATCGCCGTCGATCGGGCGTGCCTGTTCTTCCGGATCAACGAGTGGCGTAACTCCGTCGAATCGCTCCTGCTCTTCAACGCAACGGTCAATCAGCAACTGAAGCCGGAGCGGATGGTGCGTGAGCTGGTCACCGAAGTAACCGGTTTCTTAGACGCCCAAGGCGGCATGGCGGGCGTGTTTGCGGGCGACGGCGCCGACGCCGCGCTGCAGTGCGACGGGTTCTACTACGGCGATCTCTGGGCAGATTTCTCCAGGGAATGGCGTGCCGGCGAAGGAATCCCCGGCGCCGTGATGGAGACGCAGTTCCCGTACCTCTGCGAAGACTACTCGGCCGACGCCCAGCGCGAGCTCGACCTGGCTGGGGGCTTCGACCTCGGGCCCTGCGTCTGCGTGCCCATCAAGAACCCGCGGGAGGAAGTGCTCGGCTTCTTTCAGCTCCATCGCCCCCATGGCGCCGAGCCGTTTACCTGGCAAGACGCCGCGTTCCTTGAGTCGCTTGGGAACACGGCCGCCGTTGCGATTGAGAACGCCCGACTGATGGAGTCGCTGGAGCTCAAGACGCGGCAGATCGAGAGCCTGTCTCGGGACAACGTCCGCCGGCTTGAGGAGGAGCGAAGCCACATTGCGAGGGAGCTGCACGACGGGGTTGGCCAGGTGCTCGTCGGGTTGAACCTCCGGCTGCAGATGATCGGCGCCTTGTTGACGCCCGAACAAAAATTGGCCCGAGATGAGCTCGGCGAACTCCGCCGACACGTCAGCGCCGCGGCCGGGGATCTCCGCGACATGGCCAAGCGGCTCAGGCCTCCGACACTGGACGAACTCGGCTTCGAGGCGAGCCTGCAGGGCTTAGTAGCCGACTTCCGCGCCCACGCTGACTTCTCAATCGATCTCACCCTGGACGCCAAGCCCGAGCTCACAGCCGAGCAGCAAACCGCCCTCTACCGAGTGGTTCAAGAGTGCCTCACCAACGTGGTGAAGCACGCGAGCGCGACCGAGGTGCAGGTCTGGTTCGGCCGGTCCGAGGGCCGCCAGGCGTTGCGTGTGACCGACGACGGGGAAGGCTTCTCGCCAACCGACGCATCCGAAGGACTCGGCCACATCGGCATCGCCGAAAGGATGACAATGCTCGGCGGGAGCGTCAGAATCAACTCCGTCCCGGGGCAGGGCACTACCGTTGAAGCAATCCTTCAAGGCGGCGACCCCAATGAACGTTAAGCCACGAACGCGTGTCGCGTTGATCGACGACCACAACCTTGTCCGAAGCGGGCTCGCGGCTCTGCTGCGGCTGCGGGGGGACTTTGAGGTCGTCACCGAAGCGACCGACGGCGTCACCGGCCTCCAGCGCCTGCGGACCATCGCCTGCGACCTCGTCATCCTCGATCTCGCGATGCCGCGACTCGGTGGCCTTGCGGTCATCGAAGAGCTCCGCGACAGCGGATCCGACATCAAGATCCTGGTGCTCTCGATGTACGACGATCCGCAGTTCGTCGCACGCGCGATAAACGCGGGCGCCAACGGCTACCTGCTTAAGCATGCCGTGGACGAAGACCTCTTCCATGCGATCGAGACGGTGCTGGCGGGCGAGTCGTTCCTCAGCGAGGCGATTGACCGCGACGCCCTTGCTGAGTGCACGTTCTGCGACGGGGAGCTGACATCGCGAGAGAAAGAGGTGCTGCAACTCATCGGCGAAGGGATGACCAACGGCGACATCGCGCGGACGCTGACCATCAGCCCACACACGGTTACCCGGCACCGCGCGAACTTGATGAAGAAGCTGAACGTGCACAACCGGGTTGAACTCGTGACCGTGGCGAGCAACCGCGGGCTGCTGTTGATCCCAAGGGGCGGCGAGTCTGCCACGGCACGCGACGACGGCGCCGGTCACTAGCCGCCCCTGGCAAGCTCGCCCCGCGCAAGAACAGCTTGGCCGAGCGAGAGACCCCCGTCGTTCGGCGGCACAACGGAGTGCGTGACGGTGGCGAGACCAACCCTCCGGCAACGCGCCTCGACGAGTTCTGTTAGCAACGCGTTCTGGAAGACCCCACCGGTGAGCCCCAGGGCGGTGCAGCCATGCTCGACTCGCATTCGCTCGCCCACCGCGACCACCATCCCGGCGACCGCGTGATGGAACTGCGCAGCCATCTGCTCTAGCGGGCGACCCGCAGGCGAATCTCGGCACAGGGCGGCGATCGTTGGCTTCGGGTCGATCTCCATCGGCGAACCAGTGGTCAGCGCGAAGGCGTAGGCCGGGTCCGGCGCCGTGGTGAAGCCGCCTTCGGCGAGAGCCTCCAGCTCCATCGCCGCTTGTGCCTCGTAGTCCACTCGCTGCCGCACGCCGATCAACGCGGCCGCCGCGTCGAAGAGTCGGCCGGCGCTGCTTGTAGGGACGCAGTTGATTCCCTTCGCCAGTTGCTGCGCTAGCACCGCCCGTTCCTCCGCCGGACACGCCGCAACGCAGGCCAGCCGCTCGTCCCATGGTTGGTCGGTCTCCCTAAGTAACGCCAAAGCGGCGCGGTAGGGACGCTTGATGCTTGCGTCGCCTCCGGGCAGTTGAAAGTAGCGCAGGTGGGCGACGCGCTGGATGCGTTGGCCGTCCAGAAGGAAGAACTCGCTGCCCCAGATCGCACCGTCGAGACCGTACCCGGTTCCGTCGAAGCAACAGACAAGCAGCGGTATGGTTTGGTCCCAAGCCGACTCCGTGGCGAGCGATGCGGCGTGGGCTTGGTGGTGCTGAACGCCAATGAGCGGGACCTTCAACTCTCCGGCAAGCGTTTGAGCGAATTGCCGTGACAGGTAACCGGGGTGCAGGTCGGCGGCGATCGCGGCGGGCTCCGCTTCGTAGAGGCGCAAGTAGTGCTCCACACCGCGCCGCAGGGCTTCGACGGTTTCGAGGTTACCAACGTCGCCAGTGTGCTGGCCCACGTAAGCGTAACGATCGACGCACATGCTGATGGCCGCCTTCAGTTCGCCGCCGACCGCCAAGACCGCGGGTCCCGACTCCGGCAGTGCGATGGGGATTGGCGCGTAGCCACGCGACCTGCGGATGGGCATCAACCGCTCGCCAACCCGCCGCACCACGGAGTCGTCGCAGACCGTGAAGATCTCCCGATCGTGCAGCAGGAATCCATCGGCTAATCCGCTCAACCGCTCGGCCGCTTCACGGTTGGTCCTTGCGATAGGCTCGTCCGACAGATTCCCGGAGGTCATCACAAGCGGGGAGTGAGCACGAGAGAGGAGCACGTGCAACGGCGAGTAAGGCAGCATCACGCCAACAAAGCCGTTCCCTGGCGCCACGCTGGCGAGCATCACCGCATGAGCCGAGTCTTCCCGCTTCCGCAGAAGGACTATCGGTCGCTCTCTGCAGGTAAGGAGCCGACGCTCGGCCGGCGAAACCACCCCCAGCCGCTCCGCCTGCTCGACTGATCCGACGAGCATTGCCAGAGGCTTGTCGCCCCGCCCCTTACGATCTCGGAGCAACCGCACGGCGTGGGCGTTGCCGGCGTCGCACGCCAGGTGGAACCCGCCGATGCCCTTCACAGCAACGATGGCGCCCCGATCAATCGCCGACGCGAAATGGCCGATCTGCGCCGCCGTGTCGCCGACGCCGTGAGGCGGGCGTTCCGCAACGTCGTCAGCCCGGTCCGTGTACCAAACCTTCGGTCCGCACTGCGGACACGCGTTCGGCTGGGCGTGAAACCGGCGATCGCTGGGGTCGTCGTACTCTTGCTGGCACGCCGCGCACATGACGAACGACTTCATCGTCGTGTGCGGCCGATCGTACGGCAGCCGCTCGACGATCGTAAACCGCGGCCCGCAGTTCGTGCAGTTGATGAAGGGGTATCCGAAGCGCCGGTCGTTCTCGTCGGCCAGCTCACGCAGACAGTCGTCACAGATCCCTGTGTCGGGCGTCGTCGGCGTGGTCCGTCGCCCTGCCGCGCTGCTCGTTCCGATGACAAAGCCCGTCTCGCCTTCAACCACCGGCGCAACGCTCACCTCCATTCGGTGAATGCTCGCAAGTGGTGGGGCCGCTGCTTCGAAGCCCTCAAGGAATGCTAGAGTTGAGGATGCGTTGCCTTGAATCTCAATCGCAACGCCCGAGGAGTCGTTGCGGACAAAGCCAGCCAACAAGAGATCGGTCGCGCGGTTCCAAACGAAGGGACGGAACCCGACCCCCTGAACCTGGCCGGTGACGCGGATCTGAAGCCGTTCGAGCAGACCTGCAACCTCAATCAGTTGGCGCCCGGCTGGTCGCCGAGCGGGCGTCGATGCCGTTGGTTGGATGGTACTCCTGCCGAGTGCCAATCGCCAGCCCGTTGGGCGCACGGGCCGACACCTACAGCTCAGCCGAGTTGCTCTGCTAGCTCGTCGATCCACATCACGGCGTCTTCGCTCTCTGAGTTGATTCGAGAGTGAACTTCACGCCAAACAGGACCAGACTCCAACTCCAACCGGGCGAGCATCTTGTTGCTGCTGAGCATGCCAGCTTGAATCTGCTTGACCACCTCGTGCGCTGCGGCCACGAACGACTCGTCCTCAATCGACGCCAGCTCTCGCTCTACCTGCATCATCGGCACGTAGTGCAATGCCCACGGCGCGTCTTCGCCCACTAGGACGTGCTGAAACTGCAGGAATCGTCCGTGCGTTCGTTGCGATCGAACAAAGTCCTCAAGCGTGGGATGGATGAGATAGACCGCAGACTCAGGCAGGGCCGCCGCGTCGATTCCCAGGCCCTCATGTGGCCTGCGGAATCGCTGGACAGGCCGCCCGGTCTCAGCATCTTGCTGCACGACGCCCAACAAGCCCGTGACATAGAGGTCTCGGAAGGGGTGGAAGACCCGATCCGATTCCTCACCAAAATGCTGCAATGCGCCGGGAGACAAGCCGTTGAATTCCTCGGCGAGCCGCACCGCCTCTTCGCGGTCGAGGATGTTCGACGGCAGCATCGAGAAGAACCGCATCCGGTCCTCGCGGTCCCCAAGACAGTTCAGGAAGACCCGAACCTCGTCGAAGACGTTCGCGACGACCACAGCGGAACTTGTTCGCCGAACGACCTCGCGTAGCCCCTCCTCACTCATCGTCGAGCGCCGCGTAGAGATCTCCGACGCAATCGCTACCAAGTCACGAGGGCGACCGCACGTGTGTCGGCGGACGTAGCGAAAACTGTCCTCCGGCGCCGGGCGCCGGCTGTGACGGACAACGCTCGTGCCCAGGAAGTCCGTGAATGACGGAAGCCCCTCGTAGCACTGCGCAAGCCTGTTGAGCAACGCCTGGAGATCCGCATCGGAGTAATCCAAGCAGGTGGTCGCCGCGAAGAGGTTCGCCTTGGTCGGCGACTCGTAACTGCTGAACGCTTCTTGGCGGATCGAAGCGTAGACTCTTACGTGGCTGTTGGCGTTCATCGTCTCCCACGCCGACTCGATAAGCCCCGCCTGCAGCGAGATCCACGCATCACGGGGCAGCGACTGAATCGCCTGATCAACCTTGTCGACGAAAAAGTAGATGCCAGAGTGGATCTGCCTCACTTTCTGGTCCAGGAAGTTCTCGGCCCGGTCAATGAGCCGATTGAGCTCGCCCACGCCGAGCCTAGTGAGTTCTTGGAGCACGACGGTTGGCTGCGTCTTCTGGCCCTTGAGCCACCGCTGAATGCGCGGCGGAAACTGCTCAACCTCCGCTGCTTCTAACTCCTCGATCACCGCCGGGCGATGGGAGATCGCCGCCACGCGGAAAGCAGCGCTCCACAGCCGGACGGCGTGCGGCAACTTCGTTAGCGCATCGACTTGCTTCCTCGGTATCGATCCAATCTGGCTCATGAAGTCGAGGTACGGCCGCCCCTCTGGGACAAGCGTTACGGCTCCGCTGTTCGAAGCGATCTCGCGAGTCAGCAAGTCTCGCTTGCACGTGAGCAGCAGCGTCTTACCAAAGCCCTTGGTCGCGGCGATGAAGCAACGGTTGCGATTCTTCAGGAACGAATCAATTCGATCGTTCCGGTACAGAACCTCATCGAGGTCCTTGATGGCAATCTGATTGGCGTCGGTTACCCACGGTTGGCCGGAGCAGGTTGGTTGCCTAGCTGTCTCGGCCGCTACGGAAGCCGGGAGCTAAGTGACTCCCAGCGATGCGGCTCCTTGCGCAAGACGATCGGCAACCTCTTGCAGCGAACCCGACAGTCGCAGCTCAAGTGTCGGCGAGGCGCCGAGCAGCCGCACCGTATCCGGCGCGGCCGATTCAAACTCCTCCCTGGAAAGATCAACCAGCACCGGCAGGATCGGGCGGTTGCGTGACACGGCGTAGGCGAGCTCTCGCGAGAAGTCGGGCGACGCGAGGGCCGCCCGGGACACCAGCGCCAGGAACGCCTGTGAGCGATCCATCGACTTCCGGGCTTGGCTGAAGAGTGTGGCCCCGGGCGTCGCGTCGCGCCCGTAGAACCAGCACCGCATGCCGTGCCGTTCCAGCGCGGCCGCCAACTGCCGAGCAAGGAGCGAGTCCTGAGAGGCGTGTCCGATAAAGAAGCCGATGCGTTGCTCTTGGTCGGTCGCAGGGAGGCGGGGCTGTTCCGGCGGAGGCGAGCTACCGGCCAACTCAACTGCAAACTCTCGACACGTGGCGAATCGCTCTTCGGGCGCCTTGCTGAGGGCGCGGAGCACGCCGCGTTCGGCGAAATCCGGGATCCCCGGCGCCAGCTCTCGAAGTAGTGGCGGGTCGTGATTCGCGTGCAGATCGAGCATCTCCATCTGGTCGCTCGCAACAAATGGCCGCTGGCCTGTGAGCATCTCGTAGGCGATAACGGCGAGCGCGTACTGGTCAGCCCGGCCGTTTGTGATCCGCCCGATCGCCTGCTCCGGCGCCGAGTATGCGGGCGTTCCGAAGTAGCCTTCGCCCGGCAGGGCGTACCGGGCGCTCATGGCGAGCCCGAGGTCGAGGATCTTGAGCTGCCCTCCCGCGGCCAAACTGATGTTCTCTGGCTTCAGATCTCGGTGCACCACGCCGTGGGCGTGGGCGTAGTCCAGGGTGGACGCGAGTTCGCCTATGAGATCGGCCACCTCCGCCAGCGGCAACGTGCCACGGCGCCGGAGTACGGCGCGAAGGTTCTCACCTTCGACCAGCTCGAACACCGTAAACGAACGGTTGCCGCTAAAGCGGAAGTCGTAAACGACCGCGATCCCTGGGTGATCGAGGCTGGCGCCGAGCCGGGCCTCGCGGTGCAGCAGCGCTTCGAGCTCGGGCCGCCGATCAAGCAAGGGCGGCGCCACCTTCATCGCCACATCGCGGTCGAGCCGGTGGTCCCTAGCCAAGAACACCTGACCCATCGCCCCCCGACCAAGTTGACGCAGCAGCCGATACCGGTCGGCTACCAGAGCCCCAAGGATGAAGTCGCCCGGCTCGTCCTCAACAACCAAATCGATCAGCGGCTCGATCGAACCCTCTGCCGTGCTGCGGCAGAACAACAGAGTGGTATCGGCAGCGTTAGCGTCAGGCGCCATGTCTGGCAGAAGCCTCTAGGGGTTCGCTTCGATCCGCGACACAAGCCTTCACCGCGTGCGCGTTGCGGGGGCTGACGGCCACTTCGACGCGTTCCGAAGACAGCAAGTATTGCCGATTCGAGCGCGAGGGAAAGCCGACTCTCGGCTTACCAGCTCATAGACTCCAGGCATCCCGTGCGAAATCCTTGCCGAGCTATATGAATGCCACGCTGTAGGCGGCAAAAACGCGGCGGACTCGTCTGATTGAGAGCGAGCGGTTTGGCCTCGCTGAGCCGTCGCACGCACGAAGCGGCTAGGGTACGCGCGGCGCCCCCGGGGCTTCGGCAGTGTCACGGCTGCGACTGCCGACTCCTCTTCGAAAGCTTGCATGCAGCGGGTCTGGATTCCGCGCAGCCGTCCTGACGCGGTATCGCGGCAACTGCAAGAGGCGACCTACTCGTCGCTCACCCCTTCTTCGATCACCCACAACTTGGTGGGGCTTTCGCTCATGTAGTACAAGCGGCCGTTCGCCGCGACGGGAGTCGTGCGGATTTTTGTGCCGTCTTCGTGCTCGATCTCGGAGATCAAGTCTAGCTCCTTGCCGTGCTTGAACACGTACATGATGCCATCATCGTTGCCCACGAAGACCTTTCCGTCGGCGACTAGCGGCGATGACCACGTATTCGCGAACATGCTTTCCGTCCAGTAGAGCTCGCCCGTGCTGGCGTCGAGGCAATGCACGTGCCCGCCCAGTTCGGTGATGTAGAGCAGGTCGTCCATGATTGCGCACGTCGACATCGACCGCCCAAAGTAGTAAGTCTCGCCGGTGGGGCTCGGGCGGTCCGCGGTCGCCGGCCCGCCGTAGTGCCAGACCTCGGCCGAGTCGGGATTCGGTCGCTCCTGCAACTCGGGCTCGCTCGAAGTGACCAGCGTCGGTGAGACGTCTTTATCATCACGCGATGGCGTCTTCGTGATGTCGATGCAGTAGAGGTGACCGACCCCCGTATCGTGCTCCGGGTCCTGGCCAACTGCGATGTAGAGCTTGTCTTTGTAGATCACCGGAGTCCCAACGAAGTCGTTTGCCGTCCCTCGGCCGCCGAGTCGGTAGACAGCGTCTTTCGGGTTGCAGTCAAACTTCCAAAGCAACTCGCCAGACGGGTCGAAGCTGTAGATCCAACCATCGCCGCCCGGGAAGATAACTTGCGGCCGGCCACCCGGCTGCGCGTAGGCGGGATTGGACCACTGGCCGTGCATGATGTTGCGATCCGATTGCCCCGGCAGGTTGCTCGACCACAGCACCTCGCCGCTGTTCTTGTTCAACGCAAGGAAACTTGGCGCGTCTTCCGACGGGACACGCAGGTGAGCGGCGTCGACGCCGTTGCTGGTCACGAAGAACAGCGTGTCGCCGACGATCATGGGCGAGCAAGTGGCGATGTTGTGCGGGAACACGTTGAGGTCGCCGATCAGGTCGACGGTCCAGATCGCCTTACCGGTCTTGATGTCGGCGCAGATGGCCTCGCAGCGGTTGCCGATGTAGTAGAAGCGGTCGCCCTCGATGCACGGTGTGGAGCAAATGCCTTGCTGCGGCCAGTCCCAGACCCGCCCCGCGGCAAGCTTGTCGTGCACCACCTGCCAGAGGAACGCGCCGTCCTTCTCATCGAAGCACATCATGACGCCTTTGTCTCCCTTGACCTCCGGGTCTCGGGGGAACTCGTTATTCGTGCCGATCAGGATGCGTCCGCCGCTAATCACCGGGCCGCCGTAGGCGCGCGATCCTAGCTGGATCGAGTAAGCCACGTTGTCGCCCTCGCGGATGTCCCACGAGTCGGGAAGCCCCTTGGCCAGGGGGTTGGCGAAGTTTCGTTTTAGGTGCCCCCCGTACATACGCCAGTCGGTTGGCGTTAGCTCTAACAGGGCGGGCCCATGCGGGCCATGGGCCAGGGCCGGAGCGTTGGGTATAGCGAGAAGAGCAACAGCGACCAACGACGCTCGTTTAAACGTGTTTCGCATTTTCTATCGACTCATATCCATGGGGCAGATGAAACACCGGAAGGGAGCGCCGCTTCGCTACTCTACCAACACGTTATCGTAGTAAATCGGCGTGCCCGGGCTCGGCGGCTGGATGCCAAGAGCGGAACCGTAGAGGCCTGCGGGTCCGGTGCGGTTAGGGTTTCCGTCGATCAGTTCTAGGGTCCAGTCGGCCGGCTCTTCATCCCCGTTCGCCCACGCTTTGCCAAGCACGCGGGCCTGGTCGACTTCGATCTTGACGGTGAGTTTCACCCGGTACCATGTGCCCGGCGCCCACGAGAAATCGACCTCTTCCGCAACACGTGGCACGGCATCCCACGCAGAAACTCGCAGCTTCTGCTCATTGCCGACCAACTGCAAGATGTACCGGTGAGCGGTAACACCCATGTTAGGAAGGTTATCGCGAACTTCTTCGCCCATCACGTCTGCCGAGATCGTGTAGCCGGCGGCATCGGGCGTTCCGACGAACGCATACCATTGGCGGTAGAACGGCACTGCGATCCTGGCGGTCTTCATCAGCACGGAGTTGCCGTCATCAAGCTCTGTGGTGACGTAGCGGAGTTGTGTGTTGGTCCAGCCGCCTGGGATCAGCCCCGGCGCAAGCCCCTCAAAGTCCTCCTTGTAGGGAAGCGATGGAACCTGGCGAACACGAACGCTTGCCGTTAGGTCCCCGGCGGTTGCTTGGAGAGTCCCGCTCTGGCCGCCGGAAATGGTCGGCGCCGTGAAGCTCGCTCCGTCGACGTCTCCCTGAAGCACAGGAAGTGTGACGCCTTTACCGAGGCCTGGCCCCGGCTTCATGGCGGCAGGCCTCAACTCGATTGGGGTGAGTCCAACCAGCTGACCGTTGGCGTCGTAGAGCCTGCCCTTGAACGCAACCCTCTCCCCGGCGGTCACGCTGACCTCCGCGGGAGTCACCTGCAGATGAGTCGGCTCACCAGCGACGCTCGGCGCGGGTGCGGTGGCTGGGGGCGCGTCGCCCGCCGCCTTCTTGTACGCGCCTAGGCAGTAAAACTCCTCCGTCGTGCCGAAGTAGACGCAGCCGTTGGCGATCGCCGCGGAACCCTGGACCTCGACGTCGAACTTGGGATCGGCTGGTTGAAACCGCTTCCGGGAGAGTCGGCGGCCCTTGTTGGTTGCGTCGAGGATATGAAAGTAGCCGTGCACGGAGCTGAGGTAGATCTTGCCATCACCGTACGCCGGCGAGCCGGTGCAGTTGCGACCGAACTTAGCACGCCACAACCGCTCGCCAGTCTCCGCATCGAAGCAATACAGCCGCCCTTGCCGGTCGGGCAGCAACAACTCGCCGCCGACGAGCGTTGGCGATGGGTACTTGAACTCAATCCCGTCTTTCTCCCAAACGATCTCGGGCTCGGGACCACCAATATCGAGACAGGCCACTCGGCCAACCGTTGGGCGGCCCGGGATCTCTTCACCGTGAGCGGCGTATAGCCGGTTGCCGTCGACAACCGGGGAGGGGTTCATCGCTCCGTTGCCGAATTCAAAGCTCCACACCTTCTTCCCAGTATTCACCTGGAATGCGTGAAGATGGCCGTCGCCACCGCCGCTGATCAGAAGTCGCTGATCGCCGATCGTCGTCGCGACCGGAACGCAGCGATAGGTGTTCGACGGACGGATGCCGGTTGTGCTCCACCAGACCATCTCGCCGCTGTGCTTGTCGAACGCCAAGAACCGCACGCCTCCGCCACCGTGAGCGCCCCAGTTGGAACTGATCATGCTGATAATCACCAAGTCGCCGTCGACGATCGGGCTTGTGACACGCCCGCCGTAGCCGGTGATCCGCCCAAATTCCTCTGTCAACGACTTTTGCCACTTAATCTCTCCCGTCTCGCCGTCGAAGCAGAACAAGAGCCCCTGCGTCCCGTGGGCATAAACGTTCCCGGTCTCCGAATCCCCGAAGGGAACCGTCCAGCCGAGCCGGATACTCACGATGGGAGTGAAGAAGATGCCGAACCGGTGCTCCCAGACGACATCGCCGGTCTTGGCGTCCATGCAGACCACGCGCTCTTGCTCGTCGACGCCCTCTCCGATCTTGCTTACGACATAGACCTTGTCGTTCATCACGATCGGGGTCGATCGGCAGCTGACGTCCTTCTTCATCCACAGGACATCGTCAACGTCGGAGGGCAAGCCGGTCTCACGCGACACGCCGTTGCGTTCGGGGCCACGCCAGTTCGTCCAGTCGCCTGCAAAGGTCGGCGTTGCGGCCAAGCCAATCCCGACAAACACCGCTCCTACGAGATTCCTCATGTTGCAGCCCTTACGCAGTCCAGTTTGAATTCGTATGTCACCAGAGACGAAGCGACCGTCGATCGGCTCACTTGACGCGGTAGCAGAAGAGCAGGTCTTGATCGCGAAGATACAGCATTCCGTCGGCGATCACTGGCCGTGTCCAATTCCTACCGCTTGGCGCGGTGAACTCCGAGGACTCAGGCAGCTCAAAGCGCCCCCTCTCGACCCATCCTTCGCTAGTAGCTTCGATCAGCCCAACCTGAGCGGTGTCTTCACCGTAGAGGTAGAGGTGATTGTCGGCAAAGATCAGCGAGCCGTCACCCACACTCTTATTCGCCCGCTGATACCAAGCCAGCTTGCCGGTCATGAAGTCTTGGCAAACCCATCCACGACGCTGCGAGGTTCCGTAGACGTGCCCATCGTGCAGCACAAATCCGCCAATCGAGTTCTTCATGTTTCGACTGGTGTACACTTCTCCAATGGAGAACTCGCCGCCTTCGGCCTTAGAAACCTCGATCAGGTCGCAGCCGTCACTCGTGCTCGCGTAGACGTAGTTCCCGTGGCACAACGGAGTCGGGATGACCACGTCGGAGTAGGGCCTGCGACGCTGGTGGTACCAAAGCAGTCTGCCGTCGTCGGCGGCGACGGCGGCCACCCCGAACTGAGTCATCACCACATACTGCTTGACGCCGCGGATGGTGGCGACGATGGGCGACGCGTAGGTCGCCTCCTCGTCTAGTTCATTGCTCCGCCACAAGACTTCGCCATTCGTTTTGCTGAGGGCGACAACCAGCCCGGCCCCGTTTGTGCTACCCGGTGTGCAGATCAGCTTGTCGCCGTCTGCGATTGGCCCCCAGCAGTAGCCCCAACCAAAGGTCTTGGGTTCGCCGGCGTCGACGCTCTTAACAGAACCACCGAGGTCACCAACCATGTCGACCCGCCAACGCTCCTCCCCCGCGGTTGTCGCGCAAACGAGCTTACCATCCCCAGCGAGGGCGTAGACCAAGTCGTCATCAACGGTCACCGCCGCCCGCGGCCCGGCGCCCCATGAGTTCCCCTCGAAGTCAAAACACTTGTCGTTCAGCGGCAACGACCAGAGTTCATCACCACTCTGGGCGTTGAGGCAGAACAGTTCAGCCCGCCCGTCGCGCCCCCCGGTGAGGTAGATGCGACCGGCAACCACCGCTGGCGAAGCGTAGCCGATACCGGCGTCCTTGAAGGTCCAGACGAGCGGCGGACCAGAATCGGGCCACGGGGACAAGAGCCCCTCCTCGGCCGACCTATTGTCACGCTGGGCTCCTTGGATCTGCGGCCAGTCGTCGGCCCGCCCTGGAACCGCGGCGAAGAGCATCAGTGGGACGGCGAGCAAGACGTGAAGGACGCGGCTCTCGCAGCCACGGCGGGGGGCGAGTGCGTTAAAGCGGCGTGGAGGGCAGGTTGCGAGCATTCAATAGACCCAAGTCAGATGGGGGCAGACCGTCGCATGCAAGTCGCCGGGCAACCGGTCTGGCACGAGGCTGCTCGGCGTTTCCGCCTGGCCGCCCATGCTTACACAGCTTACGTCATCCGCACGGCCACCAGAAGACACCGCCGATTTCCCTAGGCCGTCAGGTTGGCGCCGCGACCATCAGCTGGCGTATCGCGTTCTGCCGCCACCGGCTCAGGGCGACCGCGCCATGCGGTCAATGCGCCACTTCAGGCACCTGCAAACAAGTTGCACTTTCGCCGGCCTCATGTATCTTGCTTCAAGAAGAGTGTCGCGTCGCCATCGCTCACGCCGCTCGCCCGGATGCTGCGACCGATCATCCCTGAACGCCCGAGTTGCTTGAGGACTCCGGCATCCGAGCCGAGGCTTCAGCCGGCGCGAGTCGATGTTGAAACATCGGAGCAGCCCACTGCAGGAGTCGATGTTCGTGAAAAATGCCGAGAAGCCTTCTAATGCACCCCGCGCACTCACACACGGTTTGCTGAGGCGTGGCTTCCTCCGGGAAACACTCGCCGGCGAGTACTTGGCGCTGGCCTTGATGCTACACGCCGGCGTCGGGGGATTAGTGTGGGGGGCGTCGGCGGCTTCCGAGCCAACTGCCTTCGTGGTTGTCGCCGCCTGTTGCTGGATCGGTGGCCGTGCCGCCGGAGCGTTTGGGCGCCGGCCTTACGCCACACTTGTTACGGCCGCGTTGCTTGTAGGGCTGCTGATGCTGCGCCACGTAGGAGTCGCCTCGCTGCCTTCGGAAATGGTAGTCTTCTCGCTTTCAGGCTACATCCTCGCACTGCTGGGCGTCTTGTTCCTAGACGTCGTCTAGCGGTACGGTTTGATGCGTCGAGGAACGAGAGGGAGTCTCATGCGAGGTTGGAACCCCACTCGTTTGGCTCTGGGCTCGATTGCCCTCGTCGTGCTGACGTATCTGATCGTGATCCCGGTCGCGGGCATGATCGTCGAACGGTTTGCACCGTCAAAGACGAGTCGAATCGTTGAGGACATGTCTTTGGCGGAGCAAGTGAGGCTGCGCACCACCGAAGCCTTGACGGCGCTCGCCTTCGCTTCGTTCGGCGCTTCGATTGGCAGCTTCCTGAATGTTGTCGCTTACCGCGCACCGCGTCGTGAGTCCGTCGCCTTTCGTCGGTCGCGATGCCCATCATGCGGCAAGCAGCTCCGATGGAATGAGAACCTGCCGATCCTTGGTTGGCTAAGGCTTAAGGGGCGATGCGGCGCGTGCGACACGCCGATTTCGAGCCGGTACATCGTCGTCGAAGCGGCGACCGCATCTTTGTTCGTGCTGTTGTACTTCGCCGAGCTGATCTCCGGCGGGGCGAATGTCCCGATCAGGAAACCAAACTTCTACAACGGCGTTGTGTGGATCATCTTCTACACGAAATGGGATCTCGTCCGTCTCTATCTGTTCCACTGCCTGGCGGCTTGCTGTCTGCTGACGCTTACGCTCATTGACATCGACAGGCTTAGGCTACCGGCGTGGCTCCGCTGGTTGGCGGCGGTCTCGCTCATTGCGCTACCGGCGATTTGGCCTGATCTCTTGCCGGTAACGTGGCTAGAGAGAAACACGTCGCCGTACGCCATCCGCGAATGGACCGTGGCGACAGCGATACCCACGAGCGTTGCGGGCGGGATGGTCGGCGCCCTGGTTGGCTGGCTCGCGTCACGTATCGTCTTCGGCGGCAAGCCATCCCTGACTTCCGAGAAGCCGGAGACGGCCGGCTCGGCTAGGCCGCCGGGCGGCCATATGGTCAGCGCGGGCCTGATCGTCGGACTGTCGGTTGGTTGGCAAGCGACGATTGGCGTCTGGATTCTCGCGCTCGCGTTGCGCCCGCTAGCGATCATCATCGCACGTGCCCTCAGACAAGGCGAGCTCCCGATGACACTGCTGCTGCTCGTTGGGTTCGCGATACAGCTAGTTGTTTGGCGGTGGACGTCCGCTTGGTGGTGGCCTAGCAGCAGTGCGACTCTGATCACCTGGGGCGTTTCTGCGGTGGTACTCGCGGCGCTTTGCGTTTGGACCAGACGCGTTCACGGATCGACCTTTCAACCCCCGAGTTCACCAGAGACCGCCTACCCCTGACTAGACTCCTCCCGGGCGCAATCACGCCGAACTGGCGTCGGCCGCGTAAACGCTGGTAGACTCCTGGGCCGCAGGTAGAACGCAAGCCGCATGAGCCGCTGACCATCGCTAACGCGAACAGAAGTGCATCCCACCGGCGAGCAGCCATCGGCAGCCATGAGGCTCGCCGCTCGTTGAGTCTTAGCCGCGGGCGCCCTGAACTTGGGAAGGAACCGTCTTGCTCGAACGCATCATCATCTTTGGCGCTACGGGAGACCTCACAGCGCGGCTGCTCTTGCCGGCGATCGCTCAGGTGGGCGAAGCGGGGCTCTTGCCAGCCAAGCTGACCATCGTTGGCTCTGCGACAAACGATTGGTCCACGGAAGACTTTCGACGGCACATCGCGGATCGGCTGGAGAGCCATGGCGCCGGGATCTCGGCGGACGCCCGGGCCGATGTTGTGTCTCGGATCTCCTACGCGGCTTCGGATGTCACGAGCGCTGCCGATGTGGCACGCATCGTCGGCGCCGATCGCGAGCCGACCCTGGTCTACCTTGCACTACCTTCCGGGCTCATCGAGCGAGCCCTCGACGCCCTCTCCTCGGCCGATCTCGATGAAGACGACGCCATCGCGATTGAGAAGCCGTTTGGCGTGAATCTTGAGTCGGCGCAGCGACTGAACGCCCTGCTAGACCAGAAGCTGCATCGCCCGGCCATCTTCCGAGTCGACCATTTCCTCAGCGACGAGTTGGTCCAACGCATCCTCTCGTTACGCTTTCGCAATCGCGTATTCGAACCCGCGCTCAACTGCCGTGAGGTAGAGCGTGTCGAGATCAATTGGATGGAGAGCCTCGCGCTGGAAGGGCGTGCCGGCTACTACGACCGGGCCGGGGCGATGAAGGACATGATCCAGAATCACCTCCTGGAGGCTCTGACCCTGGTGATCATGAATCAGCCCGCTCGGTTCGACGAAGGCTCCTTCCGCGGAATGCGTGTCGAGGCGCTGCGGTCCATTACCACCCCAAGCGAGGAGAGCATTCGATCCGGGACGCTGCGAGCTCGCTACACCGCCGGGACCATCGGCAAGCGCAACATCCCCAGCTACGTCGACGAACCGGGGGTAGATCCCGCACGCAACACCGAGACCTACGCTTCGGTCGACCTCCACGTGCACAGCCCGCGATGGGAGAACACGCGTTTCGTCTTGCAGTCGGGCAAGGCGCTGTCCGAGGATTGCGCCGAGGTCGCGATCCACTTTCGACCGGTGGCCGGCTCATTGGGGAGCAAATCGGTCCACCCAAACGTTCTGCGGCTCGGGCTTCTTGAGCCGTATGTGCGCCTCGATACGACGGTCAACGCCGGAGAGTCTTCGTACGTGAATCAACAGCTGGAGATGGTTTCGGCGCCACCGAGCCGGACCCCCTACGCCAATCTGATCGTCGAGATGCTCCAGTCACGCCGCACGATGTTCATCCGCGGAGACGAGGCAGAAGAGGCTTGGCGTATCATCGATCCCATCTCGGACGCTTGGGCGCGAAACCTGGTTCCCATGAGCGAGTATCCGGCCGGTGGCTATGCTCCGAATCGGGGGAGCTGACGTCATTCAAAGAGGGACCCGCTAAGCGCCGAATCCACTGCCGCTGTGTTAGCGATCGCATTTCCTGAGGCGAGAGCGCAACACGCGTTTGGGGCCGATTCGCCAAGCAGCAAGGAAGTCTCCGACGCGCGAACGATTAGTGGTGCGGCCCAGGATTGTGCTTACAAACGCTTGGGTTCGACAAGTTGCGACTAGAGAGTGGCACCCGCCAACATCCCGAGAGCCTCTCATCAGCGGCGTGCGTCAGAGAATCGGTCGAAACCATGCTGGAACCGGCCGAGAGTGTCGACCTCTTTGGCTTGAGGCAGAACCGGATCTCGACCTAACTCAGCGGAGGGCACGGGACTCGAACCCGCAACCGGTTACCCGGCACCTGAATTCCAATCAGGGAATCTGCGCATCGGCGCGCCATCCATGTCACGCGGTGCGACTCTCACCCTTGCTACGAAGGGCCTTTGTTTCCAGGCCCAGCCTTACCTGCCAACTTTAGGCGGCCTTGTGCGCGGAAAGTGTTGCAGGGTTGTTGCACGATGGTTGGGGTAGCGTGGAATCGCCAGCCCGCCCGAACCCCTGTCAACGTACGTTCGGGGATTTCTTGCGCACGCTGCGCGCCATTGGCGTCACGTATTGCGCTTCGGCCGGAAACGGCCCTTAGAACCTCTCTCGGTCAAGCAACGAACCAAACGCCTACCGCAGGCCGCTCCCCCATTTTGCTTGACCGCTTAATTCGACGCCTCTGCGTCGGGGAGCGGCCTACGGCGGGTGTTGAGACTTACGGCCAATCATGCCGACCACCACCCACCCCACG
>JBCDJN010000050.1:0-34598 GCA_039414355.1 Planctomycetota bacterium
CGCGAGCTTCGAGGAGGTCTACGGCCTCAAGGCGGCGGCGATCGCCGTCTACCCGATGTACAAGGGCTTGGCGTCGCTGGTCGGCATGGACATCGTCGGCGAGGCGCAGACGCTCGAGGAGCAGATGGCCGTCCTCAAAGAGAACTGGGACCAGTACGACTTCTTCTTTATCCACTTTAAGTACACCGACTCGACCGGCGAAGACGGCGACTTCGACGCCAAGGTCAAGCGGACCGAGGAGTACGACGCCGCGGTGCCCAAGATCATGGAGCTGGGGCCGGACGTCTTCATCGCCACCGGCGACCACAGCACGCCGGCCATGCTGGCGAGTCACTCCTGGCACCCGGTGCCGACGCTGCTGTGGGCGAAGAACTGCCGCTGCGACGCCGCTACGATCTTCGGCGAGCGCGAATGCCTGACCGGCGGCCTCGGCCAATTCGAGGCGAAACACCTGATGACGCTCGCTCTGGCCAACGCCAACCGGCTGGCGAAGTTCGGGGCGTAGCCCGGTTCGCTGGGGGCTTCCCACTAAGCCCCGAGCGAACTTCTGGCGATTTTTGGCTCTGCTAATCCAGATGTCTTCGCCTTGTGGTACCATCGGCCCGTCATTCGATTCCAAGACGGGAGGCGGTGATGGCGATCCGTGTTGTTTGCCCAAGCTGCGAGGGCGTCTTCAACGCACCGGACGGCTCGCACGGCAAGAAGGCCGTGTGCCCCAGGTGCTCGTCCGCGATCCGCATTCCTGCCGCGGCTCCCGAGCCCGTGGCGGCACGGCGGTCGCCGCAACCTCAGGCCCCCGAGACGCGGGCGGCCGCGGCGTCGAGCGACGAGACTCCGGAGACCACCAAACCCGCGCCGCTCACTGCCGGTCAGTTGGTCGCCGCCATCGGCGGGCCAATCGATCCGGTGCGTCCCACGCTCATGTATCGGCTGAGCATCCTGCTCTCGCTCGGCGCCATGCTGCTCATGCCCCTGGTGTACCTCGGTGTGATCGCGGCGGCGTGCTACGCGGTGTACTACCACATCGCCTTCCACACCTTCATCTTTGAAGGCGTTCGAGGCCGGGGCGCGGTGTACGCCTTCTTGATCTACCTGGCGCCGGCGCTGATCGGTCCGCTGATGATCCTCTTCATGATCAAGCCGCTCTTCGCGCGGCCGGCCCGGCACCAGAAGACGCGGTCGCTGCGGCGCGAATCGGAGCCGGTGCTCTTCGCCTTCGTCGATAAGATCTGCGAGACGGTCCGCGCGCCGAAGCCGAAACGCATCGACATCGATTGCGACGTGAACGCTTCGGCAAGCTTCCGCAAGGGCATGCTCAGCATGCTGGGCAACGACCTTGTGCTGCGGCTCGGCATGCCGCTGGTGGCGGGGCTTACGGTTCGGCAGCTCGGCGGCGTGCTGGCCCACGAGTTCGGCCACTTCAGCCAAGGCGCCGGCATGCGGCTCACGTACCTCGTGCGGTCGATCAGCCACTGGTTCACCCGCGTGGTTTACGAACGCGACGAATGGGACGAGTGGCTCAACACCAACGCCCGCGAGATCGACTTCCGCTTCGCGTGAGTGCTGTGGCTGGCGATCCTCGCCGTGTGGGTGACGCGGAAGATCCTCTGGGTGCTGCTCTACGCCGGCCACGCCATCGCGGGGCTGACCATGCGCCAGATGGAGTTCGACGCCGACCGGTACGAGGCCCGCTTTGCCGGCAGCGATGCGTTTGAGCGGACGTCGCGCCGGCTGCAGGAACTGGGCGTTGGCATGCAGATGGCGTACAGCCAACTCGGTTCGTCGCATCGCGAAGGGCGGCTTGTCGACGACCTCCCAGCGCTAACCCGGATCAACTCTGGCAAGCTGCCCGACGAAATCAAGAAAGAACTCGATAAGGCGTACGCGGAGGGCAAAACGGGTTGGTTCGACTCGCACCCGTGCGACAAAGACCGCGTGGCGAACGCCAAAGCCGAAGAGGCGCAAGGCGTGGTGACGGTTGACGCGCCGGCAACGACCCTCTTCACCGATTTCGCTGCCCAGTCGAAGGCCACCACGTGGGAGTACTACCGCGAGGTGTTCGGCCCGCAGCTCAAGAAGACGAGCCTGGAGCCCATCGCCAAGCTCATGGAATCTGAGGAGAAGATGGAAGCGGCCGACAAGCGTCTGGCCTCTTACTACGCCGGCGCCGCCCGCGCGCACTGCGCGCTACCCCTGCGTTCGGGCCACCTCACGCGTCCCGAATCGCCGAAGGCGGTCGCCGCGCAGCTGAAGACCGCTCGCGCTGCCGTCGAAGAGGCCGCCCCCGACGCGCGTGAGCAGTTGAAGCGTATGGACAAAGCCAAGGGAGACCTCGTGACCGCGTTGCAGTTGGAGTCGCCCCGCAAGGCCGGGTTCAAGATCGGCAGCAAGGCGGTCGAGGAGCGGTTTCAAACCGAAGAGGGTTGCCGCCGGGTACGCGACAAGGCGCGGCTGACGATCAACCAGGCGACGATGAAGCTTGAGGGTTTCCAGCAGAGCCTGGCGGATCGCCTCTTCGCGGCGTGCGAGTTGCTGCTGGTGGATCAGGTGGCGGAGAAGCTCAGCGACGGCGGAGAATCGAGGCGGCGGGTCGAGGCGTGCCTGCCGGTGCTTGTCGCCATCGACGGGCAGATGGAATCGCTGAAGAAGCTGTTCGAGTGCGAGGCGCCGCTTGGCGCCGTCGTCGGAGCGCTGCAGGGCCAGCCGGACGACCTGACGATCAACGAGATCGACCGCCTCGTCGGCCACGCCCACCCGGCGATGACGCAGGTCCGAGAGGTCCTCATCCACCACGATTACCCGTTCGACCACAAGTCGGACGGTGTGACGATGGGCGCC
The DNA here is from genome assembly GCA_039414355.1 of Planctomycetota bacterium. Classification (GTDB taxonomy): domain Bacteria; phylum Planctomycetota; class Planctomycetia; order Pirellulales; family Lacipirellulaceae; genus JBCCQL01. Next base: position 2,839 of record JBCDJN010000050.1, read on the forward strand.
TTCGTGCTGCCCGACCCGATCGCCAGAGCCGATCTCTCCGCCGTGGTCAACGCCATGCCGGAGATGACCGACCGCTTATTCACCGTGCGGCGGCGGTTGCTTGGCGAACTGGCGAGCGTCGCCGAGAAGGTCGAGGCGCTGCTCGGCCTCAAGCCGCTCCCGCAGCCGCCGACCGAGGAAGGGGAAGCGGCGGCTGCGTAGGCGTGTGGCTGGGTTGTCGATCCGACTTGGCTACGGCCTCGGCGAACGAGGCGGCTCTACCGAGAAGTAGCCTCCGCCGAAGCCGCCGCCACCCAAGCCGCCGCCTCCGCCGAATTGTTTTCCTTCGGGCGGGTTGATGGGGCCGTCGCCGGACTTCACGCGTTCAATCAGCCGCTCAATCTCCTGGTGCGCCGCTCGCGTTTGGCGGATGATCAGCGTCACGTGGGGCGCGACCCGTGGCGGCTGGTTCGGTTTGAGCACCTGCACCAAGTCCGTTGAGTTGAGCGCGTGGATCACGCCAACCGCACCGGGCTTCTTGTCGGACCGCCAGGCGCGGGGGGCTACCAGCGTTGGCAGCTGCACACGCAGGTCCGTCGCCATCGCTTGCGGCAGCCGGTAGTAGCGGGTCAGCACTTCGGCGGGGTCGGGGCCCGGCTCGGTTCGCGGCTTCGACTTCGTGAGCGCCTGGCGGTACTGCTCGAGTAGGCTTAGCAGTTCGCGGTGGTTGGCTTCGGTCTGGCTAGCGACCAAGACGCCCGGCTTGAAGAAGCGGAGCTCCGACTCGCCGCCGCCGTTCTCCGCCCACGTTGAGCTCGCGACCTGTCTGACGATCGCGTCGATCAACGCGTTGCCCTCGTCGTTGTCGCGGCACAGATCGCGGACGTCGTAGACAGCCGCCTTGAGCGCCGTCTCCGCCTCCTCTTCGGTGGTGACGGTGAGCATCCCGTCGCGGGGGATCGCTGTCAGTTCCAACCCACCCAGCGCCACCCGCAGCACGGTTCGCAGGCTCTGCCGCTTGAGGTCGACGGAGATAGGCTCCCGCTGGCCGATCGCAAAGTCGTCGAGCGCCGACTGATTGACGCCGATCGCGACGCCGGCCGCTTCGCCGATCTTCTCAACGGCGACCACGAGTGGTGTTTGACGCATCCGGATGGTGATTGGCTGGTCGAGCTTTGTGCGAATCTGTGCATGCGCCGATGGTTCGTAGACGAACGTCCGGCGGCCGTGCTTGCGGATCGCTTTGAGCAGGCCGGCGATCTGCCGCTGGACGGGTTGCGTCTGGCTGACGAAGAGCACGTCGCCGAGCCATTGGATCTCGGCGTCGCCGCCACCGTTTTCCGCCCAGGTCTCGGCGGCGATGGTCGAGATCACGCCGTCGATGATCAGTTCGCGGTCGTAGCCGGCGTCGAGCAGGTCGCCCAGGTTGTAGGTCTCGGTGGTCAGCCTGGTCTCGGCCTCCTCCTGCGTGGTGATCGTTACAACGCCGTCTTCGATGAACCACGCGAGTCCCAGAACCCGCAGCCGATCGAGCAGCAGGTAGATCGGTTCATCGTCCAGCTCGATGTAGACCGGCTCACCCAGGGCGACGCCAAAGTCGTCGAGCGCCGCCCGGTCGATGACGCCGGTCAAGCCCGGTTGGCTTGTTAGCCATTGGGCCACTTCGAGCAGAGATTCGCCCTGGAACCGCACCGTCGCCGGCGCGGCGAGCGGCGTCGGCATGAGCGTAGCCGGGTCAATGCTCATCGGCTCGTCCGCAATGACCGGCGGCGCCGCGGCGGGCTGGGCGGCCTCGCCGCCGGAAGGAGCCGCGGCGTCTTGCGCCGTGGCGCCGACGGGGGCAAGGAAGAACAGGGCGAACAGATGCGACGAACGGATCATGCGTCTCTCGGCAGCCGGAGGAGGGGGCATTGAAGCTCGCCCGGTCCATCGTAAGCGTGGCGGTTGCTTATTGCGGTCCGCAGGCAGCAGACGCCTCGCATTGTGTTGGCGGAGAACCGCCTGAGTGCTTATCCTGTATTGTGCACCAGGAAAAGTTCCCGCGAAGCTCCTCTTGCGGTCCCGAAGCACCGCCCCCAGCATTTGATCAACAGCCTTGATGACGCCACTGCGTTACCCTTCGAATAGTGCCCGCCGAATGATCGCGCGGGTGTGTTTGCTTGCCGTCGGCCTCCTTGGCACACCGGCCCCGCTGCTGGCGCAGCTCACGTTTAGCAACCTTGGGCAGACGAACCCGTCGGGCGCGTTCCTCAGCAACCCGGCGCCCAGCACGTTCACCACCATCTTCGAAGGGAACGGAACCTCCGGGGATGCGTCCGATGGCCGCGGCCAGGGATTCCTCACGCCCGCCGCCGGCAGCGGCAACAACGCGTGGGCGCTCTCTGGCATTACCGTGTTCTCGAATGGCACGGGGATGGCCAACTTCCCGGCTAGCGACCGAACGTTCCAACTAAGCGTCTACCAATGGCCGACCAGCAACCCGGCGGATGCGCCGTCGGTGAGCGGTGGCCAGTTGGACGGCACGCTGCTTTATCAGGAGACGGTCACGCTGACCGGCGTCCCCAGTTTCAACGATCGGCTGCTGTTCGATCTTGGGACGGACGTCTTCTTGAACGAGAACGAAGCGTACGGCTTCTTGATTGAGTTTGATCCCGCCAGCGGCGCCAAGAACAGCGAGCAGTTCCGCCTGCGCGTGTCCGGCAACAACGGCGGCTCGTTCAATCCCGGGTCGCTGTGGCGAACGGAGTTCAACACGGGGGCCGGCGCCTATCAGGCGACGAGCAACTTCACCAGCCAAGACCTCGGGTTCTTCCTCGTCGGCGACGCGATTGCCGACCCGCTGGCGCCGACGCTTCTGGTCGACCGCGCGACCGGTCGGCTAACGCTCGACGCACAGACGCAGAGTCCGCTGGAGATCATCAGCTACGAGATCACCACCGAGAGCGGCGGCTTCGATCAGGCGGCCTGGGCGACCATCGAGAGCCAAGGTCTCGACGCCGATGACCAGTGGTTTCGCTTTTCGTCGCCGACGTCGACCACCGACCTTGCCGAGGGGACGCTCGGCGAGTTGGCGCTCGTTGGCGGCGCGGCGGTGATCGACTTTGGGCAGGCGTGGGTTCCCAGCCCGTTTGAGGACCTGGAACTGGTGGTGCAGCTTGCCGACGGGCAGGACATCGCCGCCGACGTGCAGTACACCGGCATGCCGATCACGATGGGAGACTACACGGGCCCCGCCGGCTTGCCGGATGGTGTGATCGACGAAATGGATTGGCCGGTGGTGCGAGACAACATGCTGCGTGACGTCTCGATGCTGGGCGCTTTCGGCCGCTACCAGGCGGGCGACATGAACGGTGACGGCGTGGTCGATCGGTTCGACTTCCGCGACTTCAAGCTCGCCTTCGAGTCGGCGAACGGGCAGGGCAGCTTCGCCCGGATGCTCGCCGGCGTCCCGGAGCCCACCGCCGTTGCCATCACCGCCGTCGCCGGCATGGCGTTGCTACTCCGGCGCCGCGCGTTGCCAATTGTCTTGCTCTTGTTTTGCGCGTTCTTGGGCGGCCAACGCACGTCCGCACAAGTCATCTTCACGGAGACCTGGAACACCGGCAACGGCACGCCGGGCGATTGGGTTTCTTTCTCGTCCTTCAGCGAGAACCGCAGCGAGATGACCGGCCAGGAAGGCGACCGATCGCGGGCCCTGAACAACCCCACGTCCACCGGCCCCGGCTACGCCTACAACAACCTGACCGCCAGCCAGGGGCTCACGTGGCAACCGGACACGCGGTACACCATCGACCTGCTGGTTGGCTACCGGGCCCCGGGTTTCTCCGGCGCCCTCGACTTCGGGCTGTGGGACGGCGTCCCCGCGTCGCCGGGCGTTCAGCCGTCGCTTGGAATCGAGGGGTTCGTCGACGTTGCCAACGGCGACGGCGACCCGAACCCGGTGGTGCCCGCGAATCAGTTCGTCGAGGTCGCTTCGCTTGATGACCCCTCGGTCGTTCAGTTCTCATTCGACACGGGCGAGGCGGCGCCAACGGACGACCTGGTGGTCTTCCTCCGCAACACGGCCACGGACCCGCGGAACAACGAGCGCGTCTACACCGACTTCCTGCGAGTTAACACGGAGTCACTGGGCGACCTCTTGTCGCTCGTGGTCGACCCTGTCTCGGGCGTGATGCAGTTGCGTGGTTCGACGACCTCGGTGAAGACGATCGACTACTTCCAGGTGGAGAGCGCATCGGGACGGCTACTGACAGCCAATTGGAACAGCCTGGACGACCAGGGCGTTGGCGACAACGGGGCGATCCCCGGCTGGGAAGAGGCGGGGCAGTCGGGGCCGTTCGCGTTGGCCGAGCAGTTCCTCCGCGGCGGCTACGATACGGCACTGAACGCGGCGATTGGGCAGCCGCTGGGTCAGTTGTTCAACACCTCGGGCGGCGTTGACCCCACGGAGGACCTGAGTTTCCTCTACACCCTTGCTGACGGGACCGACGTGCAGGGCCGCGTGCTTGTGGAAACGATCGCCGCGGCCGACCCGCCGGGGGACTACAACGACGACGGCGTGGTTAACGCGGCGGACTTTACCATCTGGCGTGACAGCCTGGGCCAGTCGGTCACGCTGCCAAACGACAGCACGCCGGGCGCCGTGGATGCAGGAGACTACGCCGTTTGGAGGGTGAACTTCGGTCAGTCCGCGGCCTCGGCCGCCGCCGCGACGCCGGAGCCGGGTGGCGTGGCCGTGCTTGCGGTGTCGGTTTGGACGCTTGCTTCGCGCCGCCGACGGGCTGACACCGTCGCGGGAGTGTCGCCGGAGTGACTCACCGCCTCGCCAGCTTCTCACTGCTCGTTACGCTGGTTGGTTCCGCGGCCGCCGAGGGCGTGGTGGGCATTGACCCAGCCTCGGCCGTCGGACCCACCGTCGATCGCTGGGGGTGGGATCTCAAGGGGAACTTGTCGCTGGTCAGCAACGCTAGCCGGGCGCAGGCTCTCTACGTTGATGTGCCCGCCAACCTGGTGCGGATCCCGTGGTTTGTGGACGCCCACTTCTCCGATGGCTCCGTCAACACCGCCCGCTACGCCAGCATGCTGACCAGCCTCAACAACATCCTGGCGGTGAATCCCGACGTTGAGGTCTTCGCCAGCGTCAGGCTGGAGGGGGGAGACACGTTCGTCGGCCCCCCGTCCGAGCCCGGCTGGGTAACCGCCGGCAATGAGAACTGGAGCTTCGACGCCGGCGGCAGCATCTTCGGCAACCAGAGCAACCGCCCGAACCCCGACTTCTACGCCCAACTGATCGCCGACTACGTTTCGTTTCTTGATTCCAATGGCGTCAGCGTTGATTACCTCGGTGTGAACAATGAGACCGATGGCGCGCTCGGCGTGAACCGCTACATAGGGACCGTGGACAACGTCCGCACGGAGTTGACCGACCGCGGGTTTGATGCGTCGGCCGTCACTTTCATCGGGCCCGACACGTTTAGCCCGAACACGGCCGTGAACATCACCAACAGCCTTGCGTCGCAGGGGCGGCTCGACACGGCTCAGATCATCGGCAGCCACGGCTACCCGCGCCGCGCCGGGCACGACCGCGAGCCGTGGGAAGACATGAGCGCCGCCTCGGGCGGCCACGACCTGTGGCACACCGAGGTGCACATCAACCCATCGAACGCCAACAACGGCTCGCCCGACACCGACAACATCGCGCGGATGCGGGACGGCTTGGGCGTGTTGTTCGCGGTCAACAAGGCGGGCGGCGGGGCGGTGGACGCTCAGGGTGATTTGATCGGCGCCAGCTCGTTCGTCTGGTGGCAGGGCGGGCCGAACGAGAGCCTGATCGACCAGACGATCAAGCGCGAGGTCATCAAGACCACGCTCGGCGCCAGCCCCGTCTTCACAACGCCCGACTTCAACGAGCAGACCACCAACACGAGCACGCCGCTCTACCAGGCGTACGTTGAGGGCAACGAGGTGACGCTCTGGATCGCCAACCCGGGCGCCGAGCAGATCGGCCTGGCGATCGACCTGATCTCCGGCCGAGCGATTGACGACGTGCACTCGGCGCCTGCCGGCGAGTACTGGCAGGGTTGCGAGAGCCCGTCTGGTCCGTGTTACGGCGACTTTGGCAACACCATCACTTCGGCCGGCGTCGGCGCGTTGGAGTTCACCGTGGAGAGCGACAAGTCGACGATCGTCATCGACTCCATCCCGTACAACAGCGTCGCCGTGCTGACGTTCGACCTCGCCGGCTCGGGCGACCTGAACGGCGACAACCAGTTGACCGTCGCGGACGTGGTGCGGTTCCAGCAAGGCTGGCAGTCCGGGAGCAGCCGAGGCGACCTCGACTTCGACGGCGACACCGACCAGACCGACTGGTTCTACCTGCGGGCCGCGTTCCTGGAGGCGGGGCAGGGGGCGGCGCTCGCCGCGCTGCTCACGCCCGAGCCGACATCGCTGGCGGGCGGCCTGGCGGTGCTCGGCTGGTGGGCCGCTCCCTTCTGGGCCCGCTCCCGCCGCCGCGGGCGTTGAAACCCGCGAGGGAATGTCGACAAAGCGACGAAAACCGTTGCGTCTCCGTGGTCCCGATTTCGCTAGCAGTTGTGGCGACCTGTTTGCCGGCGGCGCCCCGCGGTGTTTACAATCCGCGGTTTGCCGGCAAATCGCCCCCGCAAGATTCCCCGCCCACTGCTTGGTCTTAGGAACCCTATCAACGATGTCCTCGATCTCCCGATACTTGGCTTCCGGCTGCGCCGCGGCCGCCCTCACGCTCGCCTCGTCCATGGCCGACGCGCAGTACGTGCGCCCCGGCTTTGGTGGCGTCCGCGTCAGCGCTCCTGGCGTTGGGGTTAGCGTCGGCCGCTTTGGCGGCGTGCGGGTGAGCACGCCGGGCGTTTACGTTGGCGTGCCGGGCCGGGCTTACTACGGACCGCGTGCCGTGGTGCGGCGTTATGGCTACCCCGCGCCGGTGGTCACCGGCGGAGTCGTCGCCGGAGGCGGCGTTGTTACCTCCGGCGGCGTAGTCACTTCTGGCGGCACGGTAACGACCGGCGGCGCCGTGGTGACGGGCGGCTCGGTGGTGACAAGTTCGACCGTCGCAACCCCCACGCCGGCGGCCGCGCCAGCGGCATCGGTGGCGTTCGCCGGCGAAGCCCAGCTTGCGGCGATGACCGGCGTGGAGCTGACCGCATCGCTCTCGGCGGCGGGCGAAGCCCTGCAGGCTAGGCTCACCACGTTTGAGAACGGCGACGGCTGGCAGGATTACCTGCAGCTTGGCGTCGCCGCCACGGGCGAGTTAGCCGCCGCCGACAAGCTGCTCCGCCGCTACGACTCGGTGGCCCGCGACGCCCAGTTCTCCATGATCGCCCAGCTCGAAGAGTTCGCCGCGGTTCGGCTCGCCCTGCGGGTGCTGGTGGACCGCGGTGGGGTGGAGGCTTCGGCCGAGCCCGCCCCGGCCGGCGGCGCCGAGGAAACTCTGCCCGCGCCCGAGGCCGATGCGCAAGCCGGCGCCGCGGCTGGTGTGGACGTCGGCGTCGACGCCGGTGGTGTCCGCGTGCGGGTGGAGCGTTCGGTGCTCACGCAGCCGTGAGACGGGCTGGTTGATCGTTAGCCGATCAGCTCAGCGAACGACCCAATCGTCCGATGGCCGTGCCCGTCCGCCACGGGCTTGTTGCCCGGGCGTACTACCAAGGCGGTCTGCATGCCGGCCGTAGCGGCGGCTTCGAGTTCTTCGATCACGTCGCTCAAGAACAGCACGCCGCCAGCCGGCAGGCCCCAATCCAGAGCGATGCGGCGGTAGCTCTCGGCCTCCCGTTTGGGGCCGGTTGTTGTGTCGTAGTTGCCGCTAATCCTCGGCGAAAGGTCGCCCGCCTGGGTGTGGGCGAAGAAGAGCCGCTGAGCGTGCACGCTCCCGGACGAGTAGATGCGAACATCTACGCCGGCCGTTCGCCACGCCGCGAGCGCGGGCGGGACGTCGGGAAAGACGTGCGCTTTGAGCTCGCCCGACTTGAACCCCGCCTCCCAGATTAGCCCCTGGAGCTGCTTGAGGCCGGTCGCCTTCACGTCGCCGTCCATCAGCCGATGGGTCTCGGCAAGCAGCCACGCCGCGGGGCCGTCTTCCGTGGCATCGGCGAGGGACTCGTGTCCCGCGTCGCGGGCCATCTGCTCGCCGGCCGCTTTGGCGTCGGGCTTGGCGAGGTGCTCTGCTAGGTAACGCCCGGCGTGTTCGCGGGCGTAGGGGAACATCACGTCGTAGACGTAGCTCACCGCTGAGGTGGTGCCCTCGACGTCTAGCAGCACCCCGCGGAGCGTCGCGTCGCTCACAGCTCAACCGCCGGCTTCACCGCGCCGGCAGGCGGCAGATAGTTGGGGCCCCAGCAGAGCGGGGCGTTGTGCTCGTGGGCGCCCGCCTCGACGTAGTGCGGCGTCCATCCGCCGGGGTCCTCGAACAGCCGGATGCAGCGGATCGTGCGGTCGTCGCACAGGTGGAACCAGTGGCGAACGCCCGCGGGCACGTTGATCAGGTCGCCGGCGGTGACCTCGATGGCGAACACCTCGCCATCGTCGCCCGGGTTGACCCAGAACACGCCGCGGCCGGCGACGGTGAAGCGGACCTCGTCCTCGTCGTGGGTGTGCTCCTTGTCAAACTTCGCCAGCATGGCGTCCAGCCCGGGCGTGTCGGCCGTGACGTTGATGATGTCTGCCGTGACAAAGCCGCCGAGTTCCTTCAGCCGTTCGATCTCGGGCGAGTACTCCTCCAGGATCTCCTCGTCCGTGGCGTTGGGCCCGATGCGATCGGCGACGTCCCAGTTCTCATGCCAGATGCCGTACGGCTGGAGGAAGCCGCGGATGGCGCCGGTCTCGGTCAGCCGGGCGCCTGCGGCGGTGGTGATGGTTGCCATGGTGGGCGCCCTCGGGTTTCGGGGCGGGCTTGGGGACGTTGTGTGGGGTTGGCTAGAAGCTCGATGGCTCCGGCACGCCGGCTTGGAGCGACTCGCACTCAAAGAGGAATTCAAACACCTCAATGTGCCGCCGCGCGTCGGCGAGCGTCTCGCTCCAAGTGTACAGACCGTGGCCGCGGATGAGGAAGCCGTGTGGCGCCGGTTGCTCCACCGCAAGCCACCGCCGCACCTCGTCGGCGAGCGTGGGGATGTCCTGCGTGTTGTCGAACACCCGCACCGACTCGGCCATGTCGTGCGTGGCGTTGCCGGCGAGGCCCTTGAGCATCTCGTAGCCGCTGAGCACCAGCCGCTCGCCCGCCGATCGGGTGAGCACGGTAGCCGCCACGGAGTGCGTGTGCAGCACGGCGCCCACCTCTGGCAACTGCTCGGCGAGGACCACATGCAGCATGGTCTCGGCGGAAGACTTCTTACCCGCTTCCAGCGGCTTGCCATCGCCGCCAACGCGGACGAAGTCATCCCGGCCCAGGCGGCCCTTGTCCTTGCCGCTGACGGTCACCAGCAACTCGAGTGGGTCGCGGCCCAGGATCAGGCTGTAATTGCTGCTGGTGCCGAGCGACCAGCCGCGGCGGTGGAAGTCGGCGCCGGTCGCGCGCAGGTCGTCCAGCAGGGTGGGCGGCGGTGAAGGGTGGGCGCCTTGGTTCATGCCGTGGCAGGAAGGGGTGTCGTCGGCTGGCTCAAGTCGTCGTAGTCTACCGCGTCGCCCCCGCCCGCTCCACGGCCCGCCGCCGCATGCCGACCCGACTGACTCTGCAGACGCCCGCCGACTTTGACTTGCCCCGCGCGGTCTGTTCGTACGGCTACTTTCTGCTGGCGCCGAACCGTTGGTCGCCGGCGGACCAGTCGTTTCGCCGGCCGCTCTGGCTGGATGACTCGGTGGCGAACGTGACGGTCACCCAATCCGGCGCCGGCGTCCCGGTGCGCGTCGCGGTCGATCGCCGACTCGATCGCCGCGAACAATCGCTCGCCAAACGCCAGCTCACGCGGGTGCTGCGGCTCGATGCCGACCTCTCGTCCTGGCGGCGGAAGCACCCCGCGGCCAAGCGGCGGGGCTTTGGGCGGATGTTCCGCTCGCCGGACCTGTGGGAAGACATGGTCAAGACCATCACCGGCTGCAACGTGACGTGGCGGAACACGATCACCATGAATCGGCTGCTGGTCGAACGCATCGGCGGCGGAGCGTTCCCCACCCCCGGGCAGGTCGCCAGGCTTACGCCGTCGCGGCTGAAGGCCCGCTGCCGGGTCGGCTACCGGGCGGCTCGCATCCTCCGCCTGGCCCGCGCGATCGAGAGCGGCGAGGTCGACCTCGCGTGGCTCGAGTCGACCGACCGCACGACCGACGAGTTGTACGCCGAGTTGCTGTCGCGCGATGGCTTCGGCTCGTACGCGGCGGCGAACGTGCTGACGCTGCTCGGGCGGTACGACCGCGTGCCGATCGACACCGAAACCTACCGCCATTACTGCCAGGCCACCGGGCGGGAGCGGCCGGCCAGTGACAAGGAGCTGGACCCTGAGATCATCGAGCACTACGGGCGGTACGCGCCGTTCCAGTTTCTTGCGTACTGGTTTGACCTGTGGCGAGATTACGAACGACGTTACGGCGACGCCTGGACCTGGGACCGAGACACCACCGGCGCCAGCTTCACCGCCAGTGTGCTCAACGCACCGCAGGGCCAACCGACCAATCGGCGGCGCAACGCTGATTGACCGCGGTTGCACTTCCAAGGTGGGGCGAGGCAGGCGACAATCGGACGGTAATTCAACACAACGCACCGCCGGCGCCACCGTTATGCACGCCAACACTTCGCAAGTCCTGCCTGCCGATCAGGCCGCCGAGATCACACGCCTCGTCGACGAGGCCATCCGCCGAACGCCCGTTTGGGACCTGCACACGCACCTGTATGGCCCCACGTTCGGCTGCCCCCAAGCGGGCGACGCCGACGGGTTGATGCTCTGGGGCGTGGACGAGTTGCTGACCTACCACTACCTCATCGCCGAGGTCATGCGGGCGACGCCCAGGGGCGGTGGGTTCGATGAAACGCTCGTCGAGCGGTTCTGGACGCTCACGAAATCGGCGCAGGCCGACCTGATCTGGCAGCGATTGTTCCACGAGGCGACGCCCTTCTCCGAGGCGTGCCGCGGCGTGCTGACTACGCTCACGCGGCTGGGCCTCGACCCCAACGAACCCACGCTCGACGGCTACCGCCGCTGGTTCGCCGAGCAGGACGCGAACGCCCACCTCGACCGCGTGATGGAGCTGGCGGGCGTTGAGCGGATCACAATGACCAACGACGTGTTCGACGACAACGAACGCCGCCGCTGGGAAGCGAACCCCGGCATCGGCGACGACAGCCGGCTGCGAGGCGTGCTGCGTTTCGATCCGCTGCTGCTGGACTGGAACGCGTCGGCCGCCCGGCTCCGCGAGTGGGGCTACAAGGTCGACGAAGGCGGCTTCTCCCGACAGACGATCGAGGAGGGGCAGCGGTTCCTGCGGGAGTGGTTCGCTAAGGTGGGCGCCGTCTACGGCGCCGTGAGCCTGCCGCCCACGTTCCGCTTCCCCGCAGCCGAGACCGACCGCCCCGCGCAGGCGGGCGAGCAGGCGCTGGTGCGGATCGTTCTGCCCGTGTGCGAAGAGCTCGGCCTGCCGCTGGCGATGATGATCGGCGTGACACGGGGCGTGAACCCCGCCATCCGCATGGCGGGGGACATGGTCGGCCTGGCGGACGTGAAGTCGGTGAGCAACCTGTGCCGTGAGTTCCCGAAGCAGAAGTTCCTCTGCACCATGCTCGCCCGAGAGAACCAGCACGAGCTGATCGTCACCGCCCGCAAGTTCGCCAACCTGTTGCCGTTCGGCTGCTGGTGGTTCTTGAACAACCCGTCGCTGATCAGCGAGATGACCCGGATGCGGTTCGAGCTGCTCGGCCCGTCGTTCGTCCCGCAACACTCCGACGCCCGAGTGCTGGAGCAACTGCTCTACAAGTGGGACCACAGCCGGACGCTCATCGCCGACGCCCTCGCCGAGAAGCTGATCGACCTCGCCGCGAGCGGCTACCGGGTGACCGAGGAGACCATCGCCCGCGACGCCCACACGCTGCTGTGGGGTGAAACCGAGCGATGGATCGGCTGACCGACGGCGCCCGCTCGGTTGGCGCTTCTGCGTGCTAGGTTTGCTTTGCTGGAACCGGTTGTCAGGCCCCACGAAAGCGATACCGCCCCGCCATGGACGAGAGCCCGCGCTGCTGGACGCACCACGACCTTAGCGACGAGCAGGCGACGGCGATCGCCGAGCTGATGGTCGCGACGTGGCCGAACCCGGACAAGGACGTCGCGGTCCGTGCGCAAGTGATGCAATCGCTCGGGGCGATGCCTTGCCCGAGCGAAGCGGCGTCTTCCCGTTCGTTCGTCCTGTGCGACGGCGGCAAGGTGGTGGCCCACGCCTCGATGCAGCCGCGGGAGATCGAGACGCAGTCGGGCATGCTGTGGGTGCTCGGCCTGGCGGGCGTTTGTGCCGATGCGTCGCTCCGCGGCAAGGGGTTGGGCAAGCGGATCGTGCAGGCGGCGCTCGCGATGATCGATGATGGGTTGGCGCCGTTCTCGCTCTTCCAGACCAGCCGCGAGGTGCGGCCGTTCTACGAGCGGCTGGGCGCCTGCCTCGTTGAGAACCCGATCGTCGACTCCACCGCCGACGACCCGCAGAGCTGCCCGTTCTGGGACAACGTCGCCATGCGTTACCCGGCCACCGATGGCTGGCCTCAGGGGACGATCGACCTCCGCGGACCGGGCTACTGAGCCGCTGCCGAGCCGGCGCCATTTGACGCCGCCGACTCGCCCAAGAAGGATGGCGCCCATGAGATCACATCAACGTTCCGAACCGGTAGCGGCTTGCCTCGCGCTTGCTCTTGTGCACGGAATCCTTGGTCTCCACGCCAGTGGTCAGGGCACAGCCGAAGACTTTGACCGGGCGTGGAAGCTCGGCGACCGCTACGCCAACACGGTGACGCGTGACGCGGTGTCGCCGGTTTGGGTTTCCGCGGATCGGTTTTGGTTCCGTTCGAAACTCGGGCCGAAGCAGGCCGAGTTTGTGCTGGTTGACTGCGAGCGGGGCGAGCGACGGCTTGCTTTCGATCACGCCGCTGTGGCCGGCGCCCTCAGGGAGCACGTCGACGGCGAAGTCGATGCGGCGGACTTGCCCATCGACGCACTTTGGTTCGACGACGCGGGGCAACTCGCCGCGTTGAAGGCTAAGAATGGTGAGTGGCTCCAGTGGCGAGACGAGGAGCAGAGCTTCGCCGCGCCGGAAACCGTCCCGTCGCACAAGCCGCTCGAGCCGTGGCGACCGCCCCGCCGCCGGCGGCGTGCCGAGCAGCCGCGGAAGAAGTCGCCGGACGATCGATGGGAAGTGCACGTGGTCGACGGCAGACTTACCCTGCGCGACCTGCAGCCGCCCGGCGGCGGCGAGCCGGTGACCCACGAGAAGGCAGCAAAGCCAGAAGGCGACCGCCGCTTTGCCGAGACGGTTTACTGGGCGCCGGATTCTTCGACGTTTGTCGCCATGGAGATCAAGCCGGGGCAGGGCCGCGAGATCCCGCTCATTGAGTCGTCGCCCAAGGGCACGCACCACGGCAAGCTGCACAAGCACAGCTACACCAAGCCGGGCGATGAGATTGAGCAGCGTTGGCCGCGGCTGTTCACGGTTGGCGACGGCGCGGAGATCGCGGTCGATCGTTCGCTCATGGAGAACCCGTGGTCGATCAAAGAGGTCCGCTGGGGCGGTGACGCGCGGGACTTTACGCTGCTCTACAACCAGCGGGGGCACCGAGTCGTGCGGCTGCTGTCGGTCGACGCCGCAAGCGGCGCCGTGCGAGCCATCTCCACTGAGGAGCCCGAGACCTTCGTCGACTACGCCCACAAGGTCTTCACGCATTACCTCGACAAGACCGGCGAAGTGGTCTGGATGTCCGAGCGGGACGGCTGGAATCATCTCTATCTGATCGACGCCGTGTCGGGCGAGGTCGTTCGCCAGCTAACCCGAGGCCCTTGGGTGGTCCGCGGCATGGAGCACGTGGACGCCGAAGCGCGGACGGTCACCTTCCGCTGCGGCGGCATCTACGGCGAGCAGGACCCGTACTACGTTCACTACGCACGCGTGAACCTCGACACCGGCGAGATCACCCGCCTCACCGCCGGCGACGGCACGCACACGGTGCAGTACTCGCCCGACCGGCGGTGGCTGATCGACACCTACTCGCGGGTCGACATGCCGCCGGTGACGGAGCTGTGTCGCGCGAGCGATGGCGCCATGGTCTGCGAACTCGACCGCGCCGACGCGGCCGCCTTGGTCGAAGCCGGCTGGCGGGCGCCGGAGCGTTTCGTCGCCAAAGGCCGCGACGGCAAGACCGACATCTACGGTGTGATCTACCGGCCTAGCGACTTCGATGCGACAAAGCGTTACCCGGTCGTCGAGGAGCACTACGCCGGCCCCCACGGCGCCCACTGCCCCAAGGCGTTTCGCACCGTTCATCGCGGGCAGGAGATGGCGGAGCTGGGCTTCATCGTTGTCGCCCTAGACGGCATGGGCACTTCGCACCGCAGCAAGGCGTTTCACGATGTCTGCTGGAAGAACCTGGTCGACGGCGGCTTCCCCGACCGCATCGCCTGGATCAAGGGCGCCGCCCGCCACGAGCCGGCCATGGACCTGCAGCGCGTGGGCATCCGCGGCACGTCGGCCGGCGGCCAGACCGGCATGGCGGCCGTGCTGCACCACGGAGGCTTCTACAAGGTTTGCGTCTCCAACTGCGGCTGCCACGACAACCGCGTGGACAAGATCTGGTGGAACGAACTCTGGATGAGCTGGCCGATCGGCCCGCACTACGCGGAGCAGTCCAACGTGACCAACGCCCATAAGCTGCAGCGCGACCTGCTGCTGATCGTCGGCGAGATGGACCGCAACGTTGACCCCATCTCAACGCTGCAGGTCGTCGACGCCCTGGTCAAGGCGGACAAGGACTTTGAGATGCTCGTCATCCCAGGCGGCGGGCACGGCGCAGGCAGGTACGCGAAGCGGCGGACGTGGGACTTCCTCGTCGAGAAGCTGCACGGCGTGACACCGCGGCGGTAGGCGGCTTAGCGAGAACCGGGCGGGCTCGCCTGCCCGGCGACTCGCGCCCGGTCGGGCAGCGTGGCGAGCACGGCCGTGATCATCAGCAGGCCGGTCGATGCCTCCGGAGCCAAGACGCCTTCGGCCGAAGCGGGCTCGCCGACGGAGCTGCCGAAGTTGGTGCGCCAGAGCAGGAAGTCCGCCTGGTCAACCCCATTCAGCCCGTCGCCGGCGCCGCCGAGCGAAGCCTCGTTCACCGTGCCCAGGTGGTCCCGCCACACCGTGTAGTCGGCGGCGTCCACGAATCCGTCGCCGTTGAAGTCGCCCGGCAGCCCGGCGTTGAGCAGCGGCGCCGAGGACGAGAGGGCGAGCACGTAGTCGCGCTCGCCGTCCAGTTTCTGCACGCCGTCTTCGTAGGCCTGCCCGTCGGCGTACACCGACCCGGCGCTGCTGCCGGTGCGGCGCCACTCGAACCCGGGGTCGCCCCCGCCGGTAACGCGGAGCGCGTAGCCGGCGTCGCCTTCGGTCGCTGGCAGCGTGATCGCCTGGTCGAGCACCACCGCCGCGTCCTGTCCGTTGATCAGCACCGGCAGCCGGACCGCCTTGGTCATGAGCAAGCGCTCGCCGTCGGTGACGGTCTCGGCGAGGACGTCGCTGACCTCGAAGACCTCGATGTCGACCCAGGTTTGTGTGGGATCAGCGGCGGGGTCGAATTCATACCCGAGGTAGATCGTTTGCAACTCGAAGTCAGCGTCGACCTGGAAGGTCTGCGTCATCGACTGCGGGGCGTCCTGCCCGAACGGCCCGTCGGCGGTGCCCGCCGCGAGCACCTCGGATTCCCCTTCCGTAGGAAAAAGGCTGCCGGTTACGACCGAGGCGCCAACGTACCGCTGGCTCGGCTGGGCGATGCCGGCGCCGATGGCCGTTGAGGAAGGCGACAGGCGCGTGCCCCAGAAATCGAAACGCCCGTTGGATGCGATCGGTACCCCGCCACTGGTGTAGGGCGTGTCCGGCAGGAGCAGGTAGCCGTCCAGCACACCGCGCCCGGACTGCATGTCCACATCAAACGGCTCCGGCCCGGCGCCCACGAAGCGCGGGTCGGCGGTCAGCGCGTTCACTTCCGAACCGGGCGGCGCGATGTTGATGTAGGCGTTGCTATCGTACGAGACGTTCACGCCGTTATCGGCGTTGGGGCCAATCACGCCGCCGTCCGCCGAGTAGAACAGGTTGTTGTTGTAAAGCGATTCGTGCGGGGTCCGGCCCTCCACAATCACCTCGGGCGAGATGCCTTCGCCCCAGTAATGAGTGTTGTTGTAGACGTGCAGGTCTTCCAACGCGGTCTCGTTCTCAAAGCCGTAGAAGTACGCGCCGGATCGGTCGTTGACGCTCAGGTTGTAGCGGATCACCACGTCGTTGTTGGGCCGCTTCATGATGCCCGCAAACCACTCGTTGCCGTGGCTGTAGTTGTATTGGATCGTGGTGTCCCGGGAGTTGTAGTCCGCGTCAAACCCGCCGCGGTCCGCTTCGCCGGGCACTCCGAGATTGCCGTAGGCCTCGTTGTACTGGAAGGTGAGGCCGAGCGTTCGGAAGTTGAAGAAGCTGTGGCCCTTGCTGTGCCGGCTGCTGTTGGCCGACGTGTTGTATTCCACCACGGCGTAGTCCGCGTCGCGGGCGATGAAGGTGTTGCGGCCCGTGTTGCCCACCCAGTTGTGGGCGATGTAGAGATCGGTGATGGCGTTTTCACGGCTCGTGCCAACGAAGTCGTGGGCGTCTACCAGGTCGTCTATGTCGGTCGCGATGCCAACTCCGCCGACGCGGTCGACCACGTTGTTCACGATCCGCAGGTCATGGTAGGTGGCCGTGCTTGAGCCGGTTGGCGAACGGCCGTGCACGTGGATCCCGCCACGGCGTTTCCCCTCGACGCCTTCGTTCACGCTGTGGACGTAGTTGTCTTCGATGTGGATGTGGTTGTGGTGCTTGCCGGTATCTTCGCCAAGGACGTAGATGCCAAAGTGCGTTGCGTCTTGGCCCGAGGGCGTTCGGTTGGTGACCTCCAGGCCGCGCAGCTCGGTGTACTCGGCGTTGAAGAGCAGCACGCCCGCCGAGATGGTCTGCCCGACGCGGGTCGGGTGCGGGTGGAAGACGCCGTTGTTGTTGATGACGGGGCGGTCGCCCTCGCCGAAGGTGGAGATGGTGATCGGGTTGCCGGCGGCGCCGATCGTTGTCGGCGAGAACATGCCGGTGAAGCTCTTGCCGCGCTCCAACAGGATGTTGTCGCCTGGGGCGAACGTGGCGTTGCGGTAGTTATCGAAGTCCGCCTGCGTCGAGATGAAGTAGTCAGCCGAGATGGCGGTCGGCGGCAGGGAGGCGCTAAGGAGCGACGCCGCCAGCAGTGCCGCGAAGCCCGCCGGCGCCCGGCCGGCGGCGTGTGTTGGTCGGTTGATTGGCACGCTTACCCCGTGAATAGAGGCGGGCTCGATGAGAGACGGGCCGGCACCAGGGTGGCGGCGGGAGGGATAGGGCGCAACCGCAACGGAATCGGACGCCGGCGCCCTCGATTCAGGGGAGAAAGCTGGCGGAATACCGCCCGCGCCCGGCAATTCACGCCGGTTCGGGCACGCCGGCGGGCTTGGGGAGCATGGCCTCGATGGCCGCGACGGCGTCGGCGTTTCCGTCGAAGGTCTCGCTCGACTCGGCCAGACTCTCCCGGTACCGATCACGCTGATCCAGGAACGATGCGAGTTCACCGGCGGTCACGCGCTCGAGCGCCTGCCAGTCGCCGCCGCTCAGGTCCTTCAAGAAGCAGGCGTTGATGCCCTGCTCGTAGTGGTTCCACTCGGGCAGGGCGAAGACCGGCTTGCCGAAGTAGAGCGCCTCGCCGAGCAGTTGATTGCCGGCGGCGGCGATCACGCAGTCGCACGAGGCGAGGTCGTCGACAAAGCCCTCCTCGCTGATTGGGTGGAACGTGGCGCCCCCCATCGGCGGGCGTTCTCCGAGGCCGTAGATCTTCACCGGCACGCCGAGCCGGCCGAGCATCTCGACCACGCGCGGGGGCGTCGCCTTCCGCAGGTAGGTGAGCACGTGCCCGCCGACCGTGGGCTGGCGTTCCCGCACCGCCGGTCGCAGCAGGGGGCCCACCTGCACCGTCTCCTCCCAACCCGGCTTGAGCGGCGGCTTGTAGAACGCCGAGACCACCGTCCGCTGTTGGCTGATGCCGAACATGCGGACCGCGAAGCCCATCGCCCAAGCCCATCGACGCAGCCGGCGGGGCAGGGCGACCAGGTCGTACGCCAGCATGAAATGCTGATGGTCGAGGCTAAGCACCGGCACGCCGGCCCGGTTCGCCGCGCGGGGGAGCACCGGCTCAAAGTCGCAGACGATCAGGTCGGGCTTCTCGGCGCGGATCTGCTCCTCGGCCGCCGCGATGGACTTCCGCAGGTTCCACCAGAAGCTCAGCCCCTCGCGAACCGTCTTGCTGTTGTCCAGGTTGCCGTCGGTGTAGTGGAAGCGGAGGCCGGGGATCCTTCGCAGTTCGACATCAGGGTCCGAGGCGTACTGCTCGGCAAGAAAGTCGTACGCGTCGAACGACGAGAAGAGAACGAGCCGGCAGCGGTGGCGGAGCGCCTCGACCATCGCCCGAGCCCGCGCGGCGTGGCCGCGTCCTTCGCCCATCACGCTGTAGAAGAGGGTGGTCAAAGGAAGTGGGCGGTAGGCGGTGGGTCGTGTCAGGTGTCAGGTGTCAGGCTTCAGGTCACCGAGGTCACCGAGGTCACAATGGCCTCTAGGCGAACTTCCAACACCTAACGCCTAATCCCTAAGACCTAATCCCTCATTTCTTGCGGCCGACGAATCGATAGTACGGCGTGCGGATCAGCGGAATCCAGGGCAGTTTGCCCATCTGTTCATGGACCTCGACCGGCTCGAAGTGGTTCGCCAGGTAGGGCAGGTGGTCGGGGCTGGGGTGCACGTTGTCGTTGGCGAACCACACCGGCCAAAAACTCCGTGTGAACCACGAGTGCTTGTGTCGATCGTCGGCGGGGTGTTTGCGGGAGACGTAGAAATCCACCACGCCCAAGGTCCCGCCGGGACGCAGCACCCGGGTCGCTTCGGCCAACGCGGCGAACCAGTCGGGGATCATCGTCAGCGAGTAGGCGAAGGTCACAAGGTCGGCGGAGTTGTCGGCCGCGTCGAGCTTGGTCACGTCGGCGTGCACGGGCCGCACATTCTGCCAGCCCTGCTCATCGATCCGCCGCTTCGCCACTCCGAGGAGCGACTCGGAGAGGTCGACCAACTGCACTGAGTTGAACTCGGCGATCCGCTCGCCGAAGAGCGTCGCGTTGCGCCCCGTTCCACAACCCAGGTCCAGCCAGTCGCCTCCGGTGGGCAGCGAGGCGAATAGGTCTTCGCGCCCGTGTAGCATCTTGTTGCGGGTGGCGTCGTAGTGCTCCGCCTGGCCGCCGTAGAAGCTATCGAGTCGCTCCTGGTGGGTCTCGCCGCGGATGGGCGAGAGAACGCAGTGGTAGAGGAGCTTGAGCTGACTCAGCGCGGCCATGGAAACTCTCCCGCTGCGGGGCGGGCGCTTGGTGATCCCGATCCGGGCCGCGGGACTACCCCGAGACGGGCCGTGGGGAGGAAGTGACCGGCGAGGCGTGACCCGGAGCTGTGTGCCCCGTTGCGGCGCCGTTCTGCGGCTCGCGTTCAAAGCTGGGCGTCTTGTGCAGCCGCGCGATTGCGAAGCTGCCGTAGGTGTGCACGCGGTCCACCTTGTGCAGGTCGTCGGCCAGGTCGCGGTTGTAGTCGAGCAGGTCGCCGAGCCGCCGCTGCTTGCCGTCGATCATCACGGTTATGGGGTCGACGAACTCGCAGATGACCGCCGCACTCCGCCACAGCATCATGGCGCCGTCGTCAGACTTGTCGACGATGGCCTGCCACTGCGTGGCGAGCACTTCCTTCAGGTGCTCGGCCATCCAGTCCATGTGGTCCAGCAGCACGAAGTGCGAGTACTTCTGCTCGCCGCCTTCCAGGTGCTCGAGGATGGTGCTGGTGTGCGTGTGCACGCGTTCGGCCAGGCCGTCTTTCAGCCGCTGGAAGTTCTCCGGTTTCAGGTAGTTGGGGCAGCACTCGGGCGTGTACTCGCCGGAGAGGTAGACGTGGTAGAAGTAGTTGTCGTGGATCGGCAGCTCGCTGAAGACCGCGTCGAGGCTGTCCTCGATGAACTTCACGATACCGCCCGGGTAATACCGCTCGAGCTGCTTCCGCTGAGCCCGCGGCACGCCCAAGAGCGAGAGCACCGCGTCCCGCTTCAGGCACCACTTGATCCACGGCCCCCAGAACGCCGGCTTGACCGCGTTGTGGTAGAGCTCCGCTTGTTCTTCCACCGACGTGGCGGCCAGCAGCTGTTCGAGTTCCGGACGGATCTTGGTCCGCCGGTTGATGTAGACGTTGATCAGCCAGGCGAAGAGCCCGGCCGAGCCGCGGAAGTAGAAGCTGTCTCGCCTGCCCTCGCCGAGGAAGAACTTGCCGTTGCCGTCCCAGTAGTCGCGGGAGGCCTCGGGCAGGTGGCTGCGGAGCTGCTTGTAATCCCGCTGCCAGTCGCTCGCTTTGCCGCGGCCGAAGAGGGCGAAGAACTCTTCGTAATCCAGCGACTTGATCGCGGCGAGCTTCAGGTCGAGCAGCGCGTTCTGCCGCGGGTTGACGTCGACCGTGTCGATCCGCTCCGGCTCGTCCAGCGCGTAGTCCAGCGCGTTGCAGCCGGCGGAGGTGATCACCAGCAGCCGGTCGCCCGGCCCCAGCTCAAGCGCCTGCCGGTCGAGCCGCGGGTCTTCCCAGCAGGTGTTGTAGACGAGGTGATTGCCGTGGCAAAACTTGAAGAACGCCCTGCTTAACTGCGTGGCGAGCATACAGGCTCCAGTTCCCAGACCTACCGTTCGACCAACGCCACTGCTAGCAAGTCTGCTGGCACGCCCGTGGAAGAGACTTACCCTCGGGCGGTGGCTTTGGCTGCGCCGCTAGGGGCGGCGCGGGGGTGCTTTTCGTAAGCTCCCCAACCCGCAGATTGAAACAGATGCGGGGTCGGATGATCAAGGGCGCCGGCTGACCAAGGTGCCAGGGGCTAGCCGATCGGCGTTTCACTCGCTCTGGGGCAAGCGGCGTCTGGGGACGACGGCGCCGAGGGGCAACTCCCAGGTGAGGCGGCCGCCTCGAGGGGCCAGAGACTGCCGCAGCCGGCGCTTGGCGAGCGACGCCTGGAGCTGGTTCTTGGCCCGGCGGCCGGGGCCGGCGAGCAGGCGAAACACCGCGAGACGATTGGTGGTCAAGGCACAACCCTCCGTGGATGGCGAGGACAGTCTTGCCGGCTGGGGTCGCCAACCGGCGGCGTAGCTCCTTGGCCAAGCGGGCGGAACGGGCGATCGCCGCCGCGTCATGCGGTCAGCGCGCCGTCGACCGGATGGCCCGACAATCGATCTCCGTAGGTTTGGCCGGCCTGGGCGGTAACGCCCGGCAGATCATCGGCGTTGGTTTGATTGGCGAGCGGGCCGGGAAGCACCTCCGGAGCGCGGGGCGAAGCATCCAGGCCGCCGATCACCCGCCCGTCTCGCCGGAACAGCTCAAAGGCGCCGTCGTCGTACTCCACCAACGCAGTGCAGTTTTCGATCCAGTCGCCGGTGTTCAGGTACGCCAGTCCGTCGACCTCCAGCACCTTCGGGGCGTGGATGTGGCCGCAGATGATGCCGTCGCACGCCTCGTTCTTGGCGTTGGCGATCAGCAGGCCTTCGAACTCGCTCACGTGGCTCACCAGCCGCTTGACCGATCGCTTGATCACACCGCAGAAGGCGTACGGGTCGTGCTTCTTGCCACGCAGCTTGTTGCCGAGCCAGTTGGCTGTGAGCATCAGGTCGTAGCCGTACGAAGCGGCGAGCGACAGCCACGGCATGCCCTGCTCGACGCGGTCGAACTGGTCGCCGTGCATGACCAGGTACCGCCGGCCGTCGGCGCCGGTGTGGACGAATCGGTCCTGCACCTCAATCAGGCCGAAGTTGGCCAGGAAGCTCCGCATGAACGAGTCGTGGTTGCCCGGCGTGTAGTAGAGCTTGGTTCCACTCCGCCGCAGCGTCATTAGCCGGGTGAGCACGCGGTCGTACTCCGGCAGCCACCGCCAGCGACGCTTGAGCTTCCACCCGTCGATGAAGTCGCCGACCAGATAGATGAAGCGGGGCTCGAAGCGCTCGAGCAGCTCCAGAAAGCCCCTCGCCTGAGAGTGGCGGCAGCCGAGGTGGATATCGCTGACAAACAGCGACCGGACTTCTTTACCGCCTAGCTCGCTGGGACGCGATCCTTCACGCACCGCGGTTTTGCTGAATGGCATGCACCAGCTCCTGGTCGATGATCCCACATCCGCGTGTAGTATCAGCTTTCGCTGTTAGCTGCGGGTTAGGGGCCTGTGCGAAGGCGGTTAAACTTTGGTTCAGATTTGGTTAAGGCGGTTGGCTGCGTCATGCGGGGTCGTCGCAAACGCCATTCGACTCTTGGCTTACGGCGATTCGCTCTTAGCTGTGCATCCGCGGCAGTTGCTCGCCTTCGTTCACAATCGCCGCCTCGGCGGCGGCGAGTTCTTCCAGCCTGGATCTTACCGTTTCCTCGTCGCCGTAGTTGCGAGCCAGGCGGGTGTAGGTGGAATGGTGCCGCGCTTCGGACTCAAACAGCCCGCGGTAGAACTCCGCCAGCCGCTGGTCGTCCACGTGGTCGGCCAGCACCTGGAACCGCTCGCAGCTCCGCGCCTCGATCAGCCCCGCCACCAGGAGACGGTCGATCGCCCGCTCCGGTTCCTGGCGCCGGACCAGGTCGTTTAGCTTTCGCCCGTAGCTGCTTGGCTTGATCCGCCGAAACCGCACGCCGCGCTCGGCGAGCACGTCGAGCACCATGTGGAAGTGCTCCAGCTCCTCGTTGACGATCTCTGTCATCTCGCGGCAGAGCTCAGTGTCTTCAACGTACGCGAAGATCAGGTTGAGCGCGGTGCCGGCGGCCTTCTTCTCGCAGTGGGCGTGGTCGATCAGCACCTCGTCCAGCGAGGCGTCGACCTGGGCGAGCCATCGCTCGGTCGTTGTGGATTGCAGGTGGAGCATGGCGGGGAACGTTGGGGCGGGAGGTTTACTGTGCGCTTGGTTCAGCCCGAGGACAATCCCATCTCCGCGATGGCTCGCCGGGCGATGGCTCGCCGGGCCAGGCCGGGCAGCAGCCGCTTGAAAGCCGCGAACCGCCGAGCCCGGCCGCCGATGACCGCGGTCGCTTTGCCGGCGTGGGCTGCTTGGAGGATTGCTCGGGCGGTCTGATCGGCGGTGAGTTGGGACGAGTCAACACGCCGCTGGCAAGCCTCACGTGAGCCGCGGGTGGCGAAGCTCGCCGCGTCGTAGATGCCTGTCGGGACGACGCCGGGCAGGGCTGCCGTGACGTTCAGCCCGTGGGGCGCCAGTTCGCCTCGCAGCGACTCCGACAACGCAACCAGCCCGGCCTTGCTGGCCGAGTAGGCCGCAAACCCGGGCGGCGCCAGCGGACCGAAGACCGACGCCACGTTGATCACGCCGCTGCGGGGCGAGCCCGGCGGAGGCGCGAAGCGCATGGCGGTCAGCTCGAGCCAGCGGCCGCAGGCTTGGCAGCCGAGCACGGCGCCGAGGAGGTTGGTCGAGACCACCTCCTCAAGCTGCTCGGCTTTGCTCTGGATCAGCGGGCCCGCTTGCAGCACGCCGGCGTTGTTGATCAGCAGGTCGAGCGTCGTCCAGCGATCACGGAGCTTGGCGACCGCCAGCCACCAGGCTTCGGCGTTCGCCACATCGAGTCCGATCGCCACGGCGTCGTTGCCGTCGGCCTTCAGCTCCTCGGCGACGCGCTGGGCCGCTTCGCCGTCGCGATCCGCCACGGCCACACGCCAGCCGAGGGCAGCGAGCTGGCGGCAGAGCTCGCGACCAATTCCCGACGCGCCCCCGGTGACGATCGCGTGCCGCGGCCGGGGCTTACGTCTCTCACGCGGCGGGGGATCGGGCTCGGCCATCCGATTGAGTTTATCGGGTCACCGGGGCGAGCCCCAGCGGCGTCCGCAGAAGGTGAGCGTGCGGGCTTCGTAGTTCCCGCCACAGCGGTTTGGTAGGTTCAGCGGCTTCACTCTCAGACGAGATCCGCTGCCTCCCCGAAGCATGCCCGACCTTTCCCCTGCCGACGCCCAGCGAGTTGCCGTGGTGATTCCGGCGCTCAACGAGGAGGCGTCGCTGCCGTTGGTGCTGGCGGACTTGCCGAGCGTGGGGCAAGTGGTGGTGGTGGACAACGGTTCGACCGACGCCACCGCCCAACGCGCCGCCGAAGCGGGCGCCGACGTGGTGCATGAGGGCCGACGCGGTTACGGGTCGGCCTGCCTGGCGGGGCTGGAGTGGCTCCGCAGCGGGGGCTTGCCCCCGGAGATCGTGGTGTTTCTCGACGCCGACCACAGCGACGACCCGACTCAGCTCCCGGAGCTGGTTTCGCCCATCCTGAGCGGCGAGTGCGACCTGGTGCTGGGCTCTCGGATGACCGGCAAGCGGGAGCCGGGCGCCATGCCGGCTCAGAGCGTGTGGGGGAACCGCTTCGCCTGCCTGCTGATGCGGCTGCTGCTGGGCGCCCGCTACACCGACCTGGGCCCGTTCCGTGCCGCGCGATGGGAGTCGCTCGAATCGCTCGGCATGAGCGACACCAACTACGGGTGGACGGTCGAGATGCAGATCAAGGCCCTGCGTGCGGGCCTCCGCGTGCGCGAGGTCCCCACGCCGTACCGGCGGCGGGTGGGGCAGAGCAAGATCAGCGGAACCATCACCGGCTCGGTGAAGGCGGGGGCGAAGATCCTGTGGCTGGTGGCGCGTTACGGGGTCTTCGACCCGTGGCGGCCCGCGCGTGATTGACGGGGGCGAGAGTTGACCGTGCCGCAAACACCCGACCCAAGCCACGCCGGCATGCCGTGCTGGAAGAGCCTTGCCGCGGCGTCGGCGTTGACGGCCGCCATCTACGCGGTGCTCGCGTTTTTGAGCGCGTACCACACGCTCGATACGCCCAAGCAGTACCGGCCGATTCTGCTGGTTGTCGCTCTGTACCTGCTCGCCTTCGGGCCGTACTGGTGGGCGTGGAAGGCGGCAGCGCGGGCGGGTTGGCGCCGGTCGCTGGTGGTGTGGGTGATTGGCACGTCGGTCCTTTGGCGGGCGATCCTGCTGCCTACGCCGCCCTTCCAGGAGATCGACCTCTACCGCTACGCGTGGGATGGCGCCGTGGTGGTTGCGGGCGTTGACCCGTATCGGTTCCCGCCGAAGGAAATCGTCGATGAGATCAACGCCCAGCGTGCCGGGCTAATCGACCGGGTTGAAGGCGATCGCGGCCGCCTCGTCTCGCTGGCGACCTCGGAGTCGCCCGAGTACGAGAAGATCCTCCGCACCATCCACTTCAGCGAGCTGCCCTCGCCCTACCCGCCGGTCAGCCAAGCGGTCTTCGCCTGGGTAGCGGCCACCTCGCCGCTGGCGAGCGTTTCGGGCCAGTTGTTTTGGCTGAAGCTGGGGCTCGTGGTGTTCGACGTAGCGACGCTGCTCGTGTTGCTCTGGCTGCTGCGGCTGACGGGGCTGGGGCCGGGGCATGCGGTGGCGTACGGCTGGTGCCCGCTGGTGGTGAAGGAGATCGCCAACAGCGGCCACCTGGATTCCATCGCCGTCTTCTTCGCCACGGCGGCGGTCGCCCTCGCCGTGCGCGGGCTGCGTGCGAAGCCGACGGGCGATCTGCGCTGGGTCGGCGGCAGCGGCGCGGTGCTTGGGCTCGGCGTGGGGGCAAAGCTCTTCCCGATTGTCATCGCCCCGGTGCTCGCCATTGTTTGGTGGCGACGCTCCGGCTGGCGGGCGGCGGTAGTTGGCGGCGCCGCGATTTTGGTGACGGCTGCCGCCACGCTTGCGCCGATGCTGCTGCGGGGCGACTCACCGCCGGAAACGCCAGCGGCGACGGGCGAAACCGTTATGCTTCCGCCGCCGCCGGACGCCGATCTGCAGAGCGAGACCACTCGAGACAAGACGGCCGGCCTGGCGGCGTTCTTGAGCCGGTGGGAGATCAACGACCTGCTCTTCGCAGCGGTGGCTGAGAACCTCCGCCCGCAAGATCACCGCCCGCCGGAGCGAACGCCCTGGTTCGCAGTCACGCCAGATAGCGTCTCGGGCGCCATCGTCGGCGGTTGGCGGGACGCGCTCAGCGCGGTGGTTCCTGCTGCCGCAACGCTTGATGACCGCGCGGCGGCGTTCTTGCTCGCCCGCGCGATCACGCTAGTCGCCTGCGGCGCCATTGTGCTGGCCTGTGGCTGGCGGGCGTCGCGGCCCGGCGCCGACGCCCAGGCGTTGCCGCGTGCCGCGTTCTTTGCGCTCGCGTGGTTCTGGCTGCTCGCGCCAACACAGAACCCGTGGTACTGGTGCTGGGCGGCTCCGCTGCTGCCCTTCGCGCGGCAGCGGGCTTGGGCCGTGCTAGCGGCCTGCGCGATGCTCTACTACGTGCGGTTCTGGTTGACCTACCATTGCCCGTCGCCGGGCGTCTTTGGCACGCGTTACGACGGCGATTACTTCTTTTACTTCGTCGTTCCGTGGATCGAGTTCGGCCCGTGGCTGTTGCTGCTAGCGGGCGAGACAGCGTGGCGAAGCCGCACGATCAAACCGCGGGCATCGGCCTCCGCGGCCGATGTGTGAGCGGGGGCACTGTCTGCTTCGTGCCTAGCGGCAACACTGGGACCAGCGCCGCTGCGGCCGGCGGCGACTTCCCCATCCTCCCCCCACGCCGCCGGCCGCACCTTAATCGCTTATCAGCCCGCCAGCGGAGACACGATGCCGAACCTGAGACCGATTGCCCTGGCTGCGTTCATTACCCTTGGGGCGATCGCGCCTGAGACCTTCAGTCAGAGCGGCAGCTACACGCAGCCCCGGGGATCGGGGACGAGCCGCCCGGCGACGCCGTCGGGTTCCGCGCAGGGGTACGGTTCGACGACCCGTCCAAGGGTTGATGCCGAGCTGGCGATGCGTGGCTACTGCCCCGTCTGCCTGGTTGAGGGCAAGGCGTGGGTGGCGGGCGACCCGCGGCTGGCGACGGTCTTTGACGGCAAGGCGTACTACTTCCCAGACGCGAAGCGTCGCCAGCAGTTTGTCGCCGACCCGCTCAAGTACGCCCCGGCGCTCGGCGGCGACAACATTGTGCTCTATGCCGAAACCGGCCGCCGGGAACCGGGGGACCTCTCGCGAGGCATCACGCATCAAGGGCGGGTCTACTTCGTCGGCACCCAGGCCGAACGCGACCGGTTCAACGCCAACCCCAATCGCTACGCCAACGTCGATCTGGCCCTGGGCGGCAACTGCGTGGTTTGCCGAGTGGAAATGCGGCAGAACGTGCCGGGCGAGGAGAAACTCACCTCCGTGTTCGGCGGCATCCGTTATCAGTTTGCGAATGCCCAACAGCAGCGGCGATTCGCCGCCGACCCCGCACGCTACGCGAAGGCGGCAGCCGAGTTAGCCACCGCTCCGCCAGCAACCGCCGCGCCGCGGAGCACGCCGCCGGGGAGCGGCAGCTACGGCTCGGGCTCGCGATGAGGAGGGCGTGATACGAGAACGATCAGCGAATCGCCGGCCTCAGTGAGTAGCGACCGGCAGCAGCCAACCCAGCCGCGCGGCGATCGCCATGCCGGCGCGTTCCAGCAGGCCGGGGTGCCGGCGCTCAAACGCCTTGCGGCACTTCTCGCAGTTGGCCAAGTGGTCCCATGTGGGCTCGTAGCGATCGGCCGGCATCTCAGGCCCGCCGGTCAGGTGCTCATTCAACGCGGCAAACTCGGCCTTGCAAGCGGCGCAAGCATCCACCGCCGGTGCGGCGGCCGGGCCCTGCAACAAGCCAATCGCTAGCACAAGCACCGCGACTCCGCCGGCAACGCCCGCGGCGGTCTTCACCGTGGCTAACCCACGCTGGCGCTCGTCGGCCTGTCTCAGACGGCTGGCAAGGCGCCCCAAGTCGCCGGGCGAGCAGGGCGCCCAGTCGTCGCGGTCGGCTTGTTCTCGGTAATTGGTGTCGGTCATAGGGCGATCAGTCCAAGCGGCGCAGTTTGTCGTTCCCAAACAATATCGTCAGCGGAGCGGCGTGAGTCTGTGAAACCCCTCACCCGGCCGTGGTTTGCTCTTGCCGTGGCGCCGGCGCCGGCTGCGGAGGGCGTGACGCCTTGGCCAAACGCTCGCGGCTAATCAGCGTGATCCGCCGGCGCCCGATGGTCAGCAGCCCTTCGTCTTGCAACTCGCCCAGGATGACGGTCACCGTTTCGCGGGTGCTGCCGATGATGCTCGCCAGGTCCTGGTGCGAGAGCTTGATGCCCAGCCTCAAGCCGTCTTCGGCGGGCTTGCCGTACTGGTCGGCCAGTTCCAGCAGCAGGCTGATGAGCCGTTCGCGGTTAGAACGGAAGAGCAGATACTTCAGCCGCCGCTCGATGCGCTTACGCCGCAAGCCGATCAGCTTGGTCACACCGAGCGCCAGCCCCGCGTGGCGGTGGACCAACTGGTTGACGGCGTCGCCCGGCATGAGGATGACGGTCGACTTCTCAACCGCCTCGGCGTACTCCTCCCGCTCGCCGCCGCCGAACAGGGCGAGCTCGCCGAACAGCTCGCCCGGGTCGATGAACGCGAGGATTGCCTGCTTGCCCTCTTCGGTGAAGCTGCAAATCTTTGCTCGCCCGGTGGTGAGCAGCAGCACGCCGTTTGCTTGGTCGGCCGGCAGGTAGATGGGGGCGCCGCGGGCGAACTGCCGGGTGCGGCACTGCGACTCCAGCGGCGCCAGCTCTTGGGGCGTGAGCCGCTGGAACAGGCCGCACTGCTTGAGGTACCAAAGCTGTTCGGTCATCGGGGAGCTCGGGCGCCGTGGGTGATGTCGGTTGGGTTTCACGCAGTTTGGCGACCGTCGCTCGGCCGCCGGGAGACCAGTCGCGCTGAGCGTGCGATGTCTTACCCAGACGCCGCAAATTGGCGGATGGCCGCAGCTCTGGGTGGCCTAGCGGGGCCCGACACCGTCTTCGGTGGCCCAATAGCCGCCCAACTTGGGGTCGAAGATCGCCTCGACGCCGCGAATGCCATCGTCCACGCGGCCGTCCTGGTAGACCGTACGCCCACCAATCCAGGTGCGGACGGGCTGCCCCGTGAGCGTCTCGCCGTGCCAGGGGCTCCATCGATTCTTGGTCAGCTGCTCCTCGTTGAGCACGGTGTGCTGATTCTCGGTATCGACCAGCACCAGGTCGGCGTCGTAGCCAGGGGTGATGCGTCCCTTGCCGACGATCCCCCACACCCGCGCCGGCGCGTCGCTCATCCAGTGGGCGATCTGCTGCAGTGTCACGCGGCCGCTGCTCGCTTGGTTGAGCATGAGGGCGAGTGAGTTCTCAACCGCCGGCAACCCGGAGGGCGATTGCGGGTACGATTGGCGCTTCTCCTCAAGCGTGTGCGGCGCGTGGTCGGTGGCGATGACCTGCAGCCGATTGTCGTGGAGCGCTTGCCAGATGCGCTTCGAGTCGTCGGTGGTCTTGAGCGACGGGTTCATCTGCACCAGCGTGCCGAGCCGGTCGTAGTCGTCGATGTTAAACAGTAAGTGGTGCGGGCACGCCTCGCCGGTGATCAGCCGGCGGTGGTCGGCGAGGACCTCGGTCTCATCGCCGGTTGAGACGTGCAGCACATGAAACCGGTGCTTGTGGCGGAACGCCAAGTCGAGCGCCCGCTTGGTGGCGATCATCGCGGCGGCGTGATCGCGGATGCGGGAATGGTCGGCCACGTTGGTGGTGGGGGAGAGCCGTGCTTTGTTCGCTTGGACGGTCGCTTCGTCCTCGCAGTGGGCGCAGATGGGCAGCGTGGTTTGCTCGAAGATCTGCTCGAGCGCGTTCTGATCGTCCACCAACAAGCTACCGGTGCTGGAGCCGATGAAGATCTTGATGCCCGGCGTCCGCGTGGCGAGCTTGAGTTCTTCCAGGTTGTCCGGCGTGGCGCCGATGTAGAAGCCGTAGTTCACGCGGCACTTGGTTGAGGCGAGCGAGAGCTTCTCCGCCAGCCGCTGCCGCGTGGTTGTGGTGGGGTTGGTGTTGGGCATCTCGAGGAATGTGGTCACGCCCCCCTTGGCACAAGCCCGGGTGGCATGGGTGAGGTCTTCTTTGTGCGTCAGTCCCGGCTCGCGGAAGTGCACCTGGTCGTCAACCACGCCCGGCAGGAGATGCAACCCCGACGCGTCAACGATCTCATCGGCCCGCGACTGCGCCGCCGCGTCGACCGCCGCAATGCGTCCGTTCTCGACGAGCACAGCGACCGACTCCACCGCGTCGGGCAGCACCACTTGGGCGTTCTTGATGAGCGTTCGCATGGCGGTTCGTTCAAGCCGGTTGGTGGGAGAGTTCGGCGAGGCTTTCGAGCTTCGTGCGAGCGGCGCCCGAGTCGATGGCCGCCGCCGCGCGCTCGGCGGCGGGTTTGGGGTCGGTCTCTTGCTCGGCGGCGATCAGTGCCGCAGCGGCGTTGAGCACCACAATGTCGCGCGGCCCGCCCGCTTCGCCGGCGAGCACTCGACGAACCACTTCTGCGCTTTGTTCGGGGCCGTCGATCGTCAGGCTCTCGACCGAACCAACCTCCACACCGAAGTCGGCGGGCGTCCATTCGAACTCGCGGGCGCCGGTTGGCGTGACCTCGGTCACGAAGGTCTTGCCGGAGATCGTGACATCACCCAGGCCGTCTTCGCCGCTGACGACGAGTGTTCGCTTCGTTCCAAGCCGCGCGGCGGCGCCGGCGAGCAGCGGGCGGAGCTCGGGCCGGCCGGCGCCCAGCAGTTGATGCTCGGCGCCCGCCGGGTTGGCCAGCGGGCCGAGCACGTTGAAGATCGTCCTGATGCCCAGCTTCTTCCGCACCGGGCCGACGTGCCGCATGGCGGTGTGCATGAGCGGGGCGTAGCAGAAGCAGAGGCCGACCTCGTCGAGGCAGCGCTCGACGACCCCGACGCTCGCTTCGAGATTCACGCCGAGCCGTTGGAGCACGTCGGCCGATCCGCTGCGGCTGGTGACGCTGCGGTTGCCGTGCTTGGCGACCGGCGCCCCGGCTGCCGCCGCGACGATAGCCGCCGTAGTGCTGATGTTGAACGTGGGCGACCCGCCGCCGCCTGTGCCGCACGTATCCACCAAGCCGGTCCGAGTTGTCTTGAGGGGCGTCATGTGCCGTCGCATGGCGAGCGCCGCGCCGGCCACCTCGTCCACCGTTTCGCCCTTGGCCGCCAGCCCCGTTAGCAGCAGGGCGATCTCTTCTTCGCTTGGGGCGCCCTGCATCACCTGGTCGATGGCTGCCTGCATCTGTTCGACGGTCAAATCGTCGCCGCCGGTGACGCGGCCTAGCGTGTCTCGAAAGGTCATGGCGGATTGCCAGCAGCGGGCCAGGGGGCGATAACAGCCGGTGGAACAGGCAATCGTCAACCTACTCGCCGCCTACCGCAATCCCCCTTCGGCGACCATGCCACGCAAGATTGTCCTGGACCTCGACCCCGGCATCGACGACGCCGTGGCCGCGTGCCTCGCGTTGTCCGAGCCCAAGCTTGAAGTGCTCGCGATCACGGCGACCGGCGGAACGGTTGGCCCGGAGCAGGCGACCAGGAATGTCCAGACGCTGGTCGAGCAGATCGATCCGCCGCGGCTGCCGCGGATCGGCGCCGCGTCGCCCAAC
>JBCDJN010000051.1:0-34436 GCA_039414355.1 Planctomycetota bacterium
GCGCGAGATGGCCGCCGACAACCGGCTGCTGGGACAGTTCAACCTGGAAGGCATCCCGCCCGCGCCGCGGGGCGTGCCGCAGATTGAGGTGAAGTTCGACATCGACGCCAACGGCATCCTGAATGTCGGCGCGAAGGACCTGGGCACGGGCAAAGAAGCGACGGTCAAGATCGAGCAGTCTTCGGGCCTCTCCGACGAGGAGATCAAGAAGATGCAAGACGACGCCGCGGCCCACGCCGAGGAGGACAAGAAGAAGCGCGAGCTGATCGAGGCCCGCAACAACGCCGAGGGCCTGGCCTACCAGACCGAGAAGACGCTCAAGGAGCAGGGCGAGGCGATGAGCGACGGCGACAAGAAGCCGATCGAGGACGCCATCGCCAAGGTCCGCGAGGCGGCCGCCGGCGAGGACGTGGCCGCCATCAAGAGCGCCACCGAGGCGTTGCAAACGGCCAGCCACGCCATGAGCGAGGCGATGTACAAAGCCGCCGCCGAAGCCGGCCCCTCAGCCACCGAAGAGCGCGCCGCGGGGGACTCCCCCGCCGCCGCGGATGATGATGTGGTGGATGCAGAGTTTGAAGTGAAGGAGGGGTGAGCGGCGGCGGCCCGAAGGAATACTCGCAAGCCCGTTACGGTTGAGGTCGAGATGCAGTTGACTGTTACAGAGCGCGTCATGTTGAGCAACCAATATGCGTTGCTGAGCGCTGTTGATCCTGATAACTCAGCGTATTACGACCGTCTTCAGCGAATCGTGCAGGAAGGATTCGAACTTCACTACGCCGAAGTAGCCGAGCAAATTTGCAAGGACGAGGACACAGTTTCAGATGCTCAGTGCCGCTTCGTTCTTGACGTGCTGTCAGTGTTTGACGCGATCGACCAAGCAGTGAAGAAGCACGGCCTTCCCGAAGGCGTCGCCGAACACTCAGCAAGATTTAGCGGGTTTGATGGGAATAACGAACACAACCTAATGGCGTACGCGCAGTTCTATTGTCGGGGTCGCTGCCACGAGAGTAGGTTTGAATCGATCATTGGCGAGAACTTCGAATACAACAGCCATTGCCCCATGACAGACATATACGATCGCATGCTGGTAGTCTGGAAAGGAGTCTCCGCCGAAAGCAAACACGACTTGTCAGTTAGCCAAGTAGCGTCGATTTGCGCTGCCAGAACACACCCGGACAACCGGTAGTGCCGGCTATCAGTTAATCGTTTGGAATCGACGAGTGGGTGCAGGCGTAGCTTATATGCCAATCCCCAGCCGCCTGCGAGCTGAGCATCGCTAGTCGTTCGCTGGGGGCTCCGCTTCGCTGCGACCCCAGCCACCCAACCCCGCTTGGCGACTTCGCGCCTCCGCGTCTTTGCGTGAAACTCCCCACGCCTTCTCTGTCGCGTTCGCCCCGCTTTGGGGTGCCGGGTAGAATGCGGGCGGTGCTTCTAACCCCGTTCGCAGGGCCCGTCCATGACGCAGATCACGCTCAGCCCCGACCAAACGGCCCAGCTCGCCGCCGCGACGGACGGCGTTGTCATCACCGATAGCGACGGCAACGTCGTGGTTCGTCTCGCCGGCCGCCTTACCGACGAGGAACGCGAGATCCTTGCGAACCACAAACGTCAGATGGCGGCCAACGTGCCGACACGGCCCTTCTCTGAGGTGATCGCCGAGCTCAAGGCAAAGTACCCGGTTGACGAGCAGCCATCCGAATGAGCCGCTATCGCGTCAACAGCAGCCCGACGGCTATCGCCGACTTGGCAACCATCTGGACCGGGCTGAAAGACCGCTCCGCGGTTTCCGCCGCTTCCGACACCGCGGATATTGAACTCGCGGACGATCCCAAGGGCGCGGGCGATCACCTGAGCGAAGGTCTTTGGCTGCTCAAGGTTGCTCCGCTGCGGCTTTACTTCACAATCGATGAGGACGATCTCCTCGTAACGATCACCAACGTCCGCTTCGACCTTCCCCCGCAATGAGCGGCGACGACGAAGACACCCTCACCGCCTACCACGAAGCGGGCCACGCCGTGGTGGGGTATGCGCTCGGGGCGACCATCGAGCAGATTCAGCTCGGCGGGTTTGATGATGAAGAGGACTTGCCCCGGCGCTTTGGCGAGTGCCGCGTCAATTGGGGCCGCGTTGATCCGACTGCCGATTGGCAGCTTCAGCGGGAGCTCCTAACCACCCTCGCCGGGCCGGTGGCGGAGCAGGTTTACCGCGGCGAGCCGGTGCACCCGGCGCTCGACGGGCCGAGCCAGGGCGATTGGGCTCAGGCATGGGAGCGGCTCCGCGAAGCTATCCCGCACCCCGAAGTCCGCACCCGCCTGCTCGAGCAGCTAACCGCGGCGCTGCACCAGGTGCTATCGCGCGACACGTGGTGGGCGGCGGTCGCCGCCGTGGCGGACGAGCTGCTCGCGCACGAAGTGCTCGACCAGGAGCTGACCGACGAGACGCTCGCCTTCTGGGTCGCCAAGCTCTGAGCAAGCGGCTTTCCCCGCTGCAGGCATGGAAGTCTAGAGGCACACAGGGATTTATTGTGGATAAGATGATGTTCTTCGTGACAATGGCGTGTTACGATCGGCCCAGCAGGCCAGGACGTGTCTTTATTTTTCCCTTTGTTGGTTGGGCGACCAGCGTTCGGACCGACGAGTCCAGGAGTGAACTAATGAGGCTTACAACTTGGTGCGTTCTCTTTCTTGCCACCGCGGTGGCGTTCTGTTCGGCCCCGACTCCGGCGGCCGCCGACCTCTTGCCGGGCGACCTCAACGCCGACGGCGCGGTCAATGCGGTCGACTTCACCGCTTGGAGCGACGGCTTGGGAGACGCCTACAGCGTTGACGACTACCTGGCTTGGCAAGCTGGATACGGCCAAACGGCTCTCTCGCTCGCCGGGGCGGGCGGAACGACTACCCCGCCGGGCGGACCAGTCGCTTCGGTGACCGGCGTTGTCAGCAACGGCGGCATCGACTGGAGCGTGTTCTTCACCACGGCGTCGCCGCCAAGCAGCATCGCCACCGAGCTGGTGCTAGAAGTCGAAGATGGGTCGCTCGTCACGAATAGCGTGGTGATCGCGCCAGACTTTTCGGAGGTCATTGCGGGAACAAACATCATCAACCCCGGATTCAACCCGTTTGTGAACGCAGTGACCGAAGGAACATCGACGCATCCTAGCGTTGCCAGTGCGCTGGCTACGGGGCAGGTCGATGGCATCTTCGCTCCACTCGGTGGGACCACCTTCTCGACTATCGGACCTCATCTTGCGGTGACTTTTCGTACGATTGGCGACGAGGGCTTTGTGCGTTTTGGCGGATTGACCGCGCAGTCTGGGGCGCTCTTCAGTCTGACGACGCAGACGGTCGTGATCCCCGAGCCGAGCGCGACGATCGTCGCAATAACCTGCTTCGCGCCGCTGATGATCGGCCGAAAGCGCGCGGCCGCGTGACGGGCAATCGCTAGAGGGGGCGGTCGTACACGCGGTACTCCTTGTACCGCTTGGCGCCGCCCTTCTCGAGCGTCTTTCGTGAGAGGTTGTTGGACTCTAGCACCCAGGAGAACTCCACCTCGTTCAGCCCAAAGGCGAGCGACGGGTGGATCATGCCCACCGCCAGCACCACGCCCACGCCCATCGCCTGATACTGCGGCAGCACGTTGGTGCTCACCAGGCGGATGCGGTTGATCTTCCGCTTGTTGCGCAGCAGCGTCAGGAAGCCGAAGGGGAAGAGCTTGCCGTCGATTTTTCGGACCCGCTCGTTGTAGTCGAGCAGGCCAAACATCACGCCGATGGCCTTTCCCTCGTGCTCGGCAACCACCGCCAGGTCCGGCACGATCAGGTGCCGGAGGTCGCGGGACATGCGGTCGATCTCCGCCTCCGACAGCGGGATGTACCCCCACGTTCCGGCGAGCGCCTGGTTGTAGATGTCCAGGAACAGGCTCACCTCCTCGCGGAACCGCTTGCGGTCCATCGTGCGGAGCGTCACGCCGAAGCGCTCGCGGACCTGGGCGTCCAACGAGATCATCTTCTTGTCTTTGGTCATCGTGCGGAGCATGTCGACCTCGCCCCAGAAGGCGTAGAGGTCCTGCGCCTTCTCGAAGCCGGCCGCCTCGACCAGCTCGGCGTAGTACGGGCGGTTGTGGGTCATCATGAAGAAGGGCGGCTTGTCGAAGCCCTTGATCAGCAGGCCCCACTCGTAGTTCAGCGACGGGTTGGCCGGCCCGCGGACGCAATCCATGCCGCGCTCGCGCAGCCAGGCGAACGCCTCCTCGAACAGCGGCCCGCTCACCTCCTGATCGTCCACGCACTCAAAGAAGCCGAAGAAGCCCCGCTTCTCCTTCGCCCAGTTGTTGTGCGCGTGGTTGACGATGGCCAGCACTCGGCCCACGGGCTCGCCGTCGCGGAGGGCGAGGAAGGCTTGGCTCTCCGCCGCGTCGTAGAACGGGTGATCGCCGAAGCCGCAGAGCTGCTTTTGATTGTGCCGCAGCGGCGGAACCCACAGCGGATCGCCCACGTTGATCTTCCAAGGCAGCTCGAGGAACTGCTTACGCTGGCGGCGGGACTCGACGGGGACGATTTGCATCGGGGGAGGGGCCAGGGGTTAGGGGCCAGGGTCCAGGGCCTGGCGGTTAGGCTGTTCGCTCGGTCGGGCGGGGCTTCTGGTTGGGCTGGGGGGCCTTGGCGGTGGTCGGTAAACTCGCATGGCAAGGTCTGCCAAACAAGGCGACTTATCGCCTCGAACCCCCGGCCCCTCGATCCTGGCCCCCGGGCCCTCCCCATGCCGACAGCACTCGTCACCGGCGCCAGCGGATTCATCGGCCCGCGCCTGGTTGCGCGGCTTCAGAAGGCGGGCCGAGACGTCACCTGCCTGGTGCGGGCGAGCAGCAACACCCAGCGGCTTGCCCCGCTGGGCGTGCGGACCGTGGTGGGCGACGTGACCGACGCCGCCAGCCTGCCGCCGGCGCTGGAGGGAATCGGCGAGGTCTATCATCTGGCCGGGAAGCTGCACGCCTCGCGGCTTGAGGACTACCTGGCCGTGAACGAGACAGGCGCGAAGAACCTGGCTCAGGCGTGTGCCGCCATCGAGACGCCGCCGGTGCTGGTGAACGTCAGCTCGCTGGCGGCGGCGGGGCCTTCGCACAAAGGGGACGCCCACGCGGAGGGCGACCCGTGGGCGCCGATCTCGCTCTACGGCAAGAGCAAGCTCGCCGCCGAGCGGGCGCTGCTGCCCTTTGCGGGCGACGTGCCAATCACCACCATCCGCCCGCCGGTGGTCTTTGGGCCGGGCGACCGCGACGGCTTCCTCATGTTCAACGGCATCCGCCGCACCCGGCTGCACCCGGTGCCCAACCGCTCGGGCTTGCCGCTCTCGTTAGTGCACGCGGATGATCTTTGCGAAGCGATCGCGCTGGCCGGCCAGCAGGGCGAGCGGATGATGCCCGGCCAGGAGTTCGGCGACCCGACCGGGCTCTACTACGCCGCCGACCCCAACCCAAGCACCTGGGCCGACGCCGGGCGGATGGCGGCCCGGGCGATGGGCGTGGGGGTGCTGGTGCTCAAGCTCCGCAAGTGGCCGTTCCTGATCCCCGCGCTCGTCGGCGATGCGATGGGCCGGCTAACGGGCAAGCCCAGCGTCTTCGGCATGAACAAGCTGAAGGAGGCCAACGCCACCGGCTGGGTTTGCCGCGTGGACAAGGCGCGCGACGGCCTCGGCTTCGAAGTCGCGGCGCCACTTGCCGAGCGTTACCAGCAGACCGCGCAGTGGTACCGCGACGCCGGGTGGATGTAGGTAGTGGCGAGTGCTAGTGGCGAGTGGCCATCTCTCCTCTCCCCGGAAGGCGGAGAGGGGCATCGCCTCGCTTGCGCTCGGTTTGCTTTCCGCTACTTCCGCAAGAACACCCAAACGTAGCCGTGCGACTTAGCGAGGTTGTAGTTCTGATCGCCTCGGGTTGAGGCGAGGTAGGGCCGCATCTTCTCGGCGAAGTCATCGGCGGCGGCCTCCCTGGCTTTCGCCTCAGGGCTCTCTTGAAGCTTCTGGTACGCCTCTGCCCACTCCTTGTCGGCCTCGTCGCTAAAGACCGCGTCGCCGGGGTACTTCTCCGCGAAGCTGTCGCGGAGCGCTTGCATCTTGTCAGCGAACGCCTT
The DNA here is from genome assembly GCA_039414355.1 of Planctomycetota bacterium. Lineage (GTDB taxonomy): Bacteria > Planctomycetota > Planctomycetia > Pirellulales > Lacipirellulaceae > JBCCQL01. Next base: position 6,125 of record JBCDJN010000051.1, read on the forward strand.
TGACGCCTCGCTCGTGGAAGCCATCAGGTCGCGCACCTGCTGCTTTTCTTCGTCGGTCAAATCGGCGCGGAAATCGTACGCCGTGCAGAAGTCGCCGACGATGAGATCGAGCTTGCCATCGCCGTTCCAGTCGGCCACCTCGGGCTGTGACCGGATGCCCGGCACGATCTCGGCGTCGTCCAGGTAGCTGATGTTGTAGCCCTTGTCGTCCCCCTCGTACGCGGCAACGAGCGTCTCGCCAGCCGCGAACTGCGGCTCGGTCTTGGTCCCCGTGTTGCGGAACCAGGTGACGCTGCCGTCGTCGCTGCCACAGATCAAATCCCAGAGGCCGTCGCCGTCCCAGTCGGCCACCGCAGGGCAGTTGTGCGCCTCAACCTTCAGCGGCTCGCCGGCGGCGGCGATGGCTGTGTTCTCGGTGGCGAACTCCGGTTCGGTCGCCGTGCCTTCGTTCAGCCGGAGCTTGAGGTGCCCGTCGAAGCAGCCCACCAGCAGGTCGAAGTCGCCGTCCGCGTCCCAATCGACCGGCGTGAAGAAGCTGCCGAACGATTGGTAGTCCTGCTGCTGCACCGGGCTGCTGCGGATCGGCACGCCGGCGGCGTCCTTCAATTCCTCCCGCTCGCCAAAGGCGCCGGGCGCCAGGGCCGGGAAGAAGTAGCAGTGCCCGGGGTCGTAGCTGTTGCTCACGAAGTCGCGGACGCCGTCGCCGTTTAGATCCACAAACCGCGGCTGCGAGCCCACGCAGCAGTAGATCCGCACCTCGGCTTCCTTGGTCCCGGCGAGGACGTTGCCGCTCGCCTGGAACCGCGGCGCGCCCGGCTCGCCCACGTTGAGATACACGGCAAACTTGCCGCCGAAGTCGCCCACAATCAGGTCGGGCAGGCCGTCGTCGTCCAGGTCTTCCAGGCACGGCCCGCAGTGCCCCCACGCTTTGCCGGTGTCAATCACGGCGCCATCGGCTTCGACACGGAAGGGCGGTTCGAAGACTTCGTCGCCGCATGCCCAGCTCGGGCAAACCAGCAGCAACGCAACCAGCAACAGGCGAGTCATCGCGATCCTCCAGGGAAACGTTGGGGCCGGCGCAGGCCCGTGTGGAGTTAACGATCCGCAGCAGCCGAGGTTCTGTTCACGATTTCGTGACGCCAACCAAGAAACTCGGCTTGAGCGACTCGAACGTCAGCCGCTCGAGCTGCTCGGCGCCGCGAGCGATGTTAACCATCCAGGTTTTGACCGCGGGCGTGTGCTGCGACAAGGCCGACTTGAGGCTCGCCAGGCCCTCGATGCTCACCGTGTTGACCACCAACCGGCCGCCGGGCCGAAGCCGCTCGAACGCCGCCTCGGCGAGACGCGTCACCTCGCGGCCGGCGCCGGCGATGAACACGCAGTCGGGGTCGGGCAGCGACGCCCAGACCTCGGGCGCCTTGCCGAGCACGGCCGACAGGTTGGTGACCTCGAACCGCTGGGCGTTCTGCTCGATCAGGCCGTGGTCTTCGGGGTCCATCTCGATGGCGTAGACCATGCCGTCCGCGGCGAGCTGAGCCGCTTCGATGCTCACCGAACCGCTGCCGGCGCCGACGTCCCACACCACGCTGGCCGGGGCGATGTCCAACTCCGCCAGCGCCAGCGACCGCACCTCGGCCGGCGTGAGCAAACCCTGCTTGGGCGTCGATTGGCGGAACGCTTCGTCCGGGTTGCCGAACAGCCGCCGCCCCACCGCCGAGCGCGGCCGGTCCGGTGCGTCCGGGTGGCGGACCAGGATCATCACGTTGAGCGACTGGAACCGGTGGCCGGCAATCTCGTCGAGCGTGCCGCGGGTGACCGTCTCGTCCCGCGCGCCCAGGTTCTCGCACACGTACGCCGTGAAGTAATCGATGCCGCGATCCAGGAGCGCCGCCGCCACTTCCTTCGGGCCGACCTGGTCGGTGGTGAACAGGCCGACCTTCTCGCTGGTGCGGATGCGTTCGACGACCGCCTCGAGCGGCCGGCTGTCGAGGCTGGTCAGGTAGGCCTCGTCCCAGTTCTCCATCACCCGGGCGAAAGCCAGCTGCATGCTGCTGACGTGCGGGATCACCTCGAAGCGGTCTTTGCCAAGCCGCTCGGTAACGTAGCGGGCGAGGCCGTAGAACATGGGGTCGCCGAAGACCAGCATCACCGCCGGGCGATCGCCGACGGCTTCGATCTGCTCGACCACCTTGTCTAGGTCGCCGCTCAGCGGGCGCCGCTCGCCGCCAACGGACTGCGAGAGCAGGCGGAGCGCGCGATCGGCGCCCAGGATCACTTCGGCCTGCTCCACGCGCTCGCGAACCGCGGGCGAGAGAGCGCTGGCGCCGTCGTCGCCGATGCCGACGATCGCGATGGGTGACTTCGTCACGGGGCTGCTTCTTCGGGGACGGGGGCTTAGGGCTGAGGGTTAGGGGCTGAGGTCGACGCCAAATGGTACCAATCCCCGGCCTCTAGCCCCTAGCCCCCAGTTCCGAAGCTCACGCCCCGTGGCGTTTAGCAGCACTTTTCTGTAACGGCTGTCGGGAAGCGGCGTAGTAGTGGTGATAAGCAATCCGGGGCCCGCCACGCGGCGCCCAACTTTGGACTAAACCAGCCAATTTAGGAGCGAACACTATGAGCAACGCGGCAACCTCGGGCGCCAAGTCGGGACTGGAAAACGCCTGCAAGAAGGCCGTCGACCGCATCAAGAAGGCGGCGCCGGGCGAGAAGAACGAGAAGAAGCTGGCCGAGCTGCTCAACAAGCAGGTCTGCAAGGGCGTGGATCAGAAGCTGCTGAAGCTTCTGGCCGAGCAGATCGCCAAGCAGGCGAAGAAGGCGAGCGCGAAGGCCGACCCCAACGCCCCAAAGAAGATCGACGCCAAGCCGAGCCTCAAGAAGCCCGGCAGCGGCGTGCCGTCGCTCAAGCTCCCGCTGGGCAGCTTCGACCTGCTGGGCGACAAGGCGAAGGACAGCAAGCTGGAGCTGCTAATCTGGGCCGACCCCGCCGACTTCGAGAAGAAGGACAAGGGGCTGATGCTGAACTTCACGGTTCGGTTCTGATCGCCGGCGTGAAGTGAGCCCATGAGGACGCACGCGGAGATGTCACCATCGGGAGGTGCGCGGAATCAGACGAGACTACCTTCGCGATCACGGGAGTGTCGACACACGGAAGGCCGCGCGTGAACGCGTCCGATCGAACGTCCCCTCGCCGTTCGGCATCTGAAACGTGAAGCCATCCGCTACGGGAGTCTCGTCGTCCGGCAGCAGAACGGGCTGGAAGAACGGTGTCGGCGACGAGATCGGCGTAACGGCCCATCCACGGGCTGCGCACCAAGCGACGAAGTCGGTTTCGGCTATGGCGAAATCGGCCTCGCAGCCGTAGGAGTCTGCGTAGTAGGTTACATCTGTCGCGGTCGCCGGGAGCGTGTAGCCCGCCCATAGTTTGCGGTTGGCGACTGCCGCGGTCACGCCCGATCGCGTTGTGGCGTAGTAGCGTTGGTGCGTCGCAACGAGCCCCAATGCGATCGCCGGTAACGCTAGGAAGAACATGAGGGAGCGGAGTCGGTAACGCATCGAGCAAGCGTCGCTGTTGAGACCTACCTGTTACAAGCACCGGAGCCCAACAAGTGAGTGCGGCCGTTACCGCGGATTAGTCGTCGCCGAGAGCCTCAAGATCGATAGAATCCTGCTTGAGAGCACGGACTCGGTAGACCACCACCTCGTCGCCCTCGACCCCAAAGACGATCCGGTGAGTCGGATGGCGACCAAGGCCGAAGGACGCCTGTCGGTACCCGGCCTCGCGGAGTGCTGCCTCGCTCGCCAGTTGCCGCTGCAAAGCCGTTGAAGCCAGAGACGCAATCTCGGCGTAGACGCCGAGATACCACCGCTCAGCTTGCTCTTCTGAGCGGTTCTCGCCCCACCAAACCAAGTTCTCGCGGATGTCTTGCTTGGCGGACTCGGTGACGCGGACACGTTGCATCAAGCCTTCCGGCTGTAGCCGAATTCGTCGCGAATCTCTCGATCGACCTCCTCGAGCGACTGATGGCGGCCGGCTTCGTAGTCGGCGACGCCTCGCATAACTGCCGCGACTTCCTGGCCTTCTGCCGAGAGCCGCTCCAAGGCGCGGACGATCACCGCCGCAGCGTCTTCGCCGTCGGCCGCGAGTTGAGTCGCGGTGGCGATCACCGAATCGGGTAAGTCGATTTGCATGCTGCGTTCTCCTCAGTTGGCAGTTTAGCAGAAACTACCAAGCCGGGGCTCGTCGAGCGATTCGCAGCACGCTCGGAAGCCCGCTACCGCGTCGAAACGTAGCACCGCAAGGTGTGGTGGTTCAGCTCGACCGGCTCGCCGACGTCTAGCAGCGGGCCGGTGGCGCCGGGGTAGATGTCGTTCGGGGCGGGGGCGGCGGTGTCGACGAACAGTCGCCACTTCAGGCTGCGGGCCGGGTAGGGGGTTTCGAACTCCTGCGGCCGGCCGCCCGAGTGCATCATCACCATCACGCTGCGGGCCGCCGGGTCCTTCAGCCAGCACGAGCCAAAGACGGCCGTCATGCTGTGCCACGTGTTCCGCCAGTCGATCACGTGACCATCAACGCCGTACCAGCTCACGTCCGGCAGTTGGTCCGGCTTTTCGGCGGTGCCGGTGAGGAACTCCTCGCGGCGGATCACCGGCTGGTGGCGGCGGAAGGCGATCAGCTCCGTGACGAACCGCAGCATTTCCTTGTTTCGCTCGACCAGCCGCCAGTCGAACCAGCTCGTGGCGTTGTCTTGGCAGTAGGCGTTGTTGTTGCCGCGCTGGGTGCGGAGGACCTCGTCGCCGGAGAGGATCATCGGCGTGCCCTGCGAGAGGAGCAGCGACGCCATGAAGTTCTTCGCCTGCCGGCGCCGCAGCCGGACGATGGGCGCGCGACGGGTGGGGCCCTCCACGCCGTAGTTGGCGCTGTAGTTGTTGTTCTCGCCGTCGCGGTTGTCCTCGCCGTTGGCGAGGTTGTGCTTCCGCTCGTAGCTCACCAGGTCGCCTAGCGGGTAGCCATCGTGCGAGGTGACGAAGTTGATGGAGTGGTACGGGTTCTTGCCGCTCGGCTGGTACAGGTCGCTGGAGCCGGCCAGCCGGGTGGCCATCAGGCCGGTCATGCCGCCGTCGCCCCGCCAGTAGCGGCGCACGTTGTCGCGGTACTTGCCGTTCCACTCGGCCCAGCGTTCGCTGGCGAAGCTGCCCACCTGGTAGGCGCCGGCGGCGTCCCACGCCTCGGCGATGATCTTGGTGTCCGCCAGCATCGGGTCTTCGGCGATGTACTCCACCAGCGGCGGGTTGGAGACCAGGTCGCCGTCGCGGCCGCGGCTGAGGATGCTGGCCAGGTCGAAGCGGAAGCCGTCGATGTGGTAGTTGTAGACCCAGTGCCGGAGGCAGTGGAAAATCATCTCGCGGACAATCGGGTGATTGCTGTTCACCGTGTTGCCGCAGCCGGAGTAATTCTTGTACTCGCCGGCGCCGTTGAGCATGTAGTAGACGCTGTTCTCCAGCCCCTTGAAGCTGAAGGTGGGGCCACGCTCGTTGCCCTCGCTGGTGTGGTTGAAGACCACGTCCAGGATCACCTCGATGCCCGCGGCGTGCAGCTCGCGGACCATCTCCTTGAACTGCCGCACCTGATCGCCCGGCTTGCCGCCCTGCATGTAGCCGCGGTGCGGGGCGAAGAACGCCATGGGGTCGTAACCCCAGTAATTCGACCGGACACTCTTCGAGCCGTCGGACTCGGCGATGGGGAACTCGTGCACCGGCATGAGTTCCACGGCGGTCACGCCCAGGCTCTTGAGGTACGGGATCTTCTCGATCACGCCTAGGTACGTGCCCGGCTTGGTCACGTCGCCCGTCGTGCTGCGGGTGAAGCCGCGCACGTGCATCTCGTAGATCACCGTCTCGCTAAGCGGCCGCTTCAGGTGGCGATCGCCCTGCCAGTCGAAGTGGTCGTCGATCACCACGCACTTGGGCGGGCGGACGACGCCGTCGTCGGACTTTTGAAACTTGCCGGCGAGCGCGCGAGAGTACGGGTCGATCAGCCGAGCCCGAGAGTCGAAGCGATGACCCTGCTCCGGCTGAAAGGGGCCGTCGGCTTGGAAGTGGTACAACGCGCCCGGCTCGAGCTCCGGGACAAAGATGCTCCAGATGTCGCCCCAGCGGTCAGTGTCCGGGTGCAGCTCGATCAGCCGGTACGGCTCGCGGTCGGTCACCTTCCGGTAGAGCAGCACCCGCATGGTGGTGGCGGACTTGCTGTAAACGGCAAACTGGACGCCACCGTCACGAACCACCGCCCCGTAGGGCAACGGGTAGTTGAACTGCAGGACGGGCTGGGATTTAGGCATCACCAAGCCCGCGGTACGGGCGATCAGGGAGGTCGTGCTTTGCAGGAGCGTCATCGCGGCGGGTCCAATCAAACGGGCGGGCGTGACACGCGGCGCGTGGCACGGGGGGGAGGTCACCGAGAACGCAGCCTCGGCGTGATTGGACCTTCGACATTCCTCGGCGGCTCACTTCAATACTCAATCTGGTGTGCCGCAGGGGTTTCCGCTCCCCAACCATCGTAAGGAGCGGAGGTTACTGAGCGGAGGGAGGGACTGCCAGAACCGGATCGCCTTCAGGAAACGCCAGCAGTGGCATAGCCCTATCGACCCTACCTCGCGGAAGGGGGGCGTGCGGCGGCGGCTTCCGCCGTACCGGCGACGATCTTAGAATCCCAACTCCTATGGCGAAAGTGACTTACAGCGCCGCCGGTGTAGACCTCGACGTTTATCAACAGTCGATGGCCAGGCTCCCCCGCCTGATGCGGCAAACCCACTCGCCCCGCGTGCTGCCGGCCGAGGGGGGCTTCGCGGGGCTGTTCCAGCTCGATTTCGCCGGCAAGCTCTTCGCCCGCAACTACCGCAACCCCGTCCTGGTCGCGTGTACCGACGGAGTCGGCACGAAGCTCAAGGTCGCCCAGATGGCCGGCCGGCACGACACGGTGGGCATCGACCTGGTGGCGATGTGCGTCAACGACGCCCTGTGCACCGGCGCCGAGCCGTTGTTCTTTTTGGATTATGTGGCGATGGACCGGGACGACCCGGAGCGGCTCGAGGCGATCGTCGCCGGCATCAGCCGCGGCTGCGTGGAGGGGGACTCCGCCCTGATCGGCGGCGAAACCGCCATCATGCCCGACCTCTACCAGCCGGGCGACTACGACCTGGCGGGCTTCTCGGTCGGCGTCGTCGAGCGCTCCCGGCTCATCGACGGCAAGAATGCCAAGCCGGGCGACGTGATCCTGGGCCTCGCCTCCAGCGGGCTGCACAGCAACGGGTACAGCCTGGTGCGGAAGATTGTGTTTGAGGTTGCTGGACTGGCGATCGACGCCCATGTCGATTGCCTCGGCGGAACGGTGGCCGACGCGCTGCTGACTCCGACTCGCATCTACACCAAGTCGGTACGCTCCGTGCTCACCCACTACCGGCGGAAACAAGTGGTGCACGCCATCGCCCACATCACCGGCGGTGGGCTGGAGGAGAACCTCTGCCGCGTGCTGCCCAGCGGCGCGGCGGCGAAGATCGAGCCGGGCAGTTGGCCCGTGCCGCCGGTCTTCACCTGGCTGCAAGAGCTGGGCGAAGTGGAAGACGCCGAGATGGCCCGCGTCTTCAACCGCGGCATCGGCCTGGCGATGGTCGTCAGCGAGTACTTCGCCGACAGCGTGAAGGCCCAGCTCGAAGCCGAGGGCGAAACCTGCTGGCGGATCGGCGAGATCGTCGCCGCCGAGTAGCCGCCGCGTTAGAACTGCTCCAGGAACCGCACGTCGTTGGCGTACAGGTCACGGATGTCGCGGATCTGGTGCTGCCGCATGCAGAACCGCTCGACGCCCATGCCGAAGGCGAAGCCCGTCACTTCTTCGGGGTCGTAGCCCACGGCCTTCAGCACGTTGGGGTCAACCATGCCGGCGCCGCCGATCTCCATCCAGCCGCCCTGCCAGTTGATATCGACTTCGACGCTGGGCTCGGTGAACGGGAAAAAGCTCGGCCGGAAGCGGAGCTGAACATCGTCGCTCATCGTCCCGTCCTCGCCGGCGAAGTACGCCTGGCAGAACATCCGCAGCACGCTCTTCAGATCGGCCATCGTCACGCCCTCGTCCACCAGCAGCCCTTCGATCTGGTGGAACATGGGGTAGTGCGTGGCGTCGGCCGTATCCGGGCGGTAGACCCGGCCAAGCGACACAATCCGCACCGGCGGCTTGGTCGCCTCCATGACGCGGATCTGGACCGTGGAAGTCTGGCTGCGGAGCAGCAGCGGCTTGCCGTCGGGGCCTACGGCGGGTGCTGGGGGCTGGGGGCTGGGGGCTGGGGAATCGTCCGTCCCCTTCGCTCCCCACTCCCGACTCTGGACTCCCGACTGCAAGTAGAAGTTGTCCAGCGGGTCCCGCGCCGGGTGCGCGGGACTGATGTTCAGCGCCTCAAAGTTGTGCCAATCGTCTTCGATCTCAGGGCCCTCGACGGCCGTGAAGCCGAGGCGGCCCATGATCTCCTTCATCCGCTCGATGGTTTGCGTGATGGGATGAAGGCGTCCGACACTGATCGGTCGGCCGGGCTGGGTGAAGTCGAACGCCTCACGCTCGCCCGATTCGGCGCCGGCCGCGAGCCGGGCGGCGGCGGCTTCGAGGGCGGCTTCAACCGCGGACTTCACCGCGTTGAGCTTTTGACCCGCGGCGGGCTTGTCGGCCTTGTCGACCTTGCCCATGCCCTTCTGGATCGCCTTGAGCCGCCCCTGCTTGGCGCCGAGGAACTCAACGCGGGCCGACTCCAGCGCACCACCATCCTCCGCTGCGTCGAACGCCGCTTGGGCGTCGGTGGCGAGGGCGTCGAGGTCGGCGAGGAAGTCAGCAAGCCCCACGGCAAGAGTCGACCCAATCGAGTGACGGCGAGCCGGTGGGCGTGAGCCCCCGGAGAAAGAAACGCCAGCGGCGAATACTCCGGTCGCTCACGCTCCCGGCTCACCGGCGGCTAGGTTGGCTCAAGCAGCGAGGGCGGCCTTCGCCTTCTCCACCACCGCGTCGAACGCCGTGGGGTCGCTTATCGCCATCTCGGAGAGCGTCTTGCGGTCGAGATCGATCTCGGCCTTCTTCAGGCCGTTGATCAGCTCGCTGTACCGCATGCCCCGCTCGCGGGCGGCGGCGTTGATGCGGATGATCCAAAGCTTGCGGAACTCGCGGGCGCGGACCTTGCGGTCGCGGAACGAGTAGGCGCCCGACTTAACGAGCGTCTCCTTGACGGTCCGCAGCAGCTTGCCGCGGCCGCCGCGGTTGCCCTTGGCCTCTTTGAAAAGCCGCTTCTTCTTCTTGTGGCGTGCGACGCCGGTGGTTGTCCGCATGATCTCGCTCGCGTAGTTGGGTCCGCTCCAGGCCGCGACCGGAGGAGGCCGCCGTTCTCTTGCCCGACGAACAGGGTCAGATGCGGTCAGCACTCAGCGGTCAGCTTTCAGCCCTAAAGAGCTGACCGCTGATGGCTGATCGCTGACAGCTCTATCAGTAGCTATTACCGGCCAGTGCCGCTCGCACGGCCTTCGCGCTGCACTCGTCCACGGCGGTGGTGCCGCGGAGGTTCCGCTTGCGTTTTTGGCTCATCCGGCCGGCCAGGTGGCTCGTGCCGCTCTGGCGGTGCATGGCCTTGCCCTTGGCGGACAGGCGGAACCGCTTCTTGGTGCCTTTGTGGGTCTTTTGCTTGGGCATAGTCGCTCTCCGCGTGGCTCGGTCTTCTGAGCCTGGGTGCTTTGGGCTGGGTCCGATTCGGCAGCCCCGCATCATAACAGACCGCCGGCGAGGGGAAACCCCACCGAAACTGCCTCAGCCGCCGGCGAAGACTCGAGTCTTGGCCGCCATTCCACCGTCCCGGCGCCGTACACTACGCGACATTCGCTCCCGACGCCCCGCGGCTCGCCCGTCGCTATGGACTCCTTTGAAGACCGCCTGAGCCGGATTGAGACCAGCTGGTCCGTGCTCCGCAACGCCCACGACCCGGAGACCGACGCCGCCCGGGCGGCCCAGCAAGACCTGCTGGACCGTTACGGCGGCGCGGTCAGGCGGTACGCGCTGGCCGCGCTGCGGAACGAAGAAGCCGCCGACGAGGTCTTCCAGGAGTTCGCCCTGCGGTTCGTCCGCGGCGATCTGGCGGGCGCCGACCAGTCGAAGGGCCGGTTCCGCAGCTTCGTCAAAACCTGCGTCTACCACTTGATTGTCGACTACCAGCGCCGCGGCAAACGCAACGCCAAGGTCAGCCCCTTCCGCACCGAGACGCCCGAGCCGAAGGCGCCCACCGAGGAAGTTGACCACGACGAGCTGTTCTCCAAGACGTGGCGTGACGATCTGCTCACCCGCGTCTGGGATCGGCTCGACAAGCACGAACAGTCCACCGGCAAGCCCTACCACACCGCGCTGCAGCTACGGGTGGCGAACCCCGAGGTTCGTTCGCCCGAGCTCGCGGAACTGCTCAGCCAGAAGCTCGGCAAACCGATGAAGGCGGGGGCCGCGCGGGTGCTGATTCATCGCGCCCGGGAGACCTTCGGCGAGCTGCTGCTGGAGGAGGTGGCCCACTCGCTGCCGGACGCCAGCCGCGACCAGTTGCAGGAAGAGCTGATCGACCTGAATCTCTTTGAGTACTGCCGGCCGGTGTTTGAGAAGCAGTCGGCAGACCTCCAGGCCGAGCAGGAGTGACGATGCCGGCCGACGAGGACCACGCCGACCCGACCGAACCACCCGATCCAACGGAGCCGCAACCGGGCGGGATCGACCCCAACGCGACCGAGCGGGCCGAAGAGACCACGCCCGCCCCGCCCGAGACCGACGTCCGGCCCGCCACCGAGTCCGCCGGCAGCGGTCCCGCCAGCGGCAGCGGATCGGCAAGCGGCGCCGGCATCGATACGCTCCCCGCGCCCAGTCTTCCCTCGCCGGTCAAGAAGACGGCGGCCGGCGCCGCCGCGGAGCTCTCGCCCGGCGACCAGATTGACGACTTCGAGGTTGTCGAAACCCTCGGCCGCGGCGCCTTTGGCGTGGTCTACCTGGCTCGGCAGCTTTCGCTCGACCGACGGGTGGCGCTCAAGGTGACCGCCAACCGCGGGAGCGAGGGCCGCACCATGGCCCGGCTCGAGCACGCCCACATCGTCCAGGTGTTCTCGGAAACCGTCGACAAGACCGGCCGGCTGCGGCTGCTCTGCATGCAGCTCGTGCCGGGGGCGTCGCTCGAGGCGGCGATCAAGTCGCTCAAGCTGGTCTCGATCCGCCGCGGCCGCTGGACAGGGGAAGATTATCTGGCGGCGATCGACGAGCGGAGCCGGGTGCGCGAAAGCTTCGACCCGGCCGCCCTCCGCGATCGCGAGATGCTGGGCGAAGCGACCGACGTGGAGACCGCCGCGTGGGTTGGCGCCCGGCTGGCGGAGGCGGCGAGCTTCGCCCACCAAAACGGTGTGCTGCACCGCGACATCAAGCCCGCCAACGTGCTGATCAATCAGTATGGCCGGCCGTTGCTGGCGGATTTCAACATCTCCGTCGGCTCAGCGCCCACGACCGGCAAAGCCGATGAAGAAAGCCTTGGCGGCACGCTCGCGTTCATGGCGCCCGAGCACCTCGCGGCCTTTGACCTGCAATCCGGGGCACGGGCTGAAGATGTCGACGAGCGGTCCGATCTCTACTCGCTTGGCATCGTCGTCTGCGAACTGCTGACCGGGCGGCGGCCGTTCAACGACCCCAAGCGGGCCGGCAGCCAAGCGGCCTACGTCAAGCGACTGGCCGAGCACCGCAGCACCACGCCACCGCCGATTGACTCCGGCCCGCCGACCGCCCGCAAGGTGCTGCAGCACACCGTCGCCAAGTGCTTGGCGCCCGAGAAAACCGCCCGCTACCAAACGGGCGAAGAGCTGGCGGCGGCGCTCGACGGCTGCCGGCGGCTGGCGGAGTTTGAGCGGCGGTCGCCCCCGGCGGGCGGCTTTGTGCGGAGCCTGATCCGGCACCCGATCGCGGGGGCGGTGCTGCTCATCTTCTTGCCGCAGCTCGTGGGCAGCGTGGTGAACATCGCCTACAACCAGAATCAGATCGTCGGCCTGCTCACGCCGGAGCAGCAGTCGCTCTTCCCGCGCGTGGTGACCTGGTACAACGCCGTGGTCTACCCCATCGCGCTGGCGGCGATGGTCTACTTCTTTGTGCCGGTGTTCCGCGTCTGGCAGGCGCTGAGCCGGGCCGAGCGGATCGACCCCGAGCGCGTCTCCGCCGCCCGCCGCGCGTCGATCCGCCTGCCGCTGTGGGTGCTCACCGTGGCGGCGCTCGGCTGGCTGCCGGGCGGCATCGCCTTCCCGTGGATTTTGAACGCCCTGGCGCCGCCGATCGACTCGCACGTGTACTTCCACTTCTTCGTGTCGTTCGCCTTCTCGGGGCTGATCGCGGTGGCGTACTCGTTCTGCGCGATGCAATACCTGGTAGTCCGCGTGCTCTACCCGCGGATGTGGACCGACGCGACGAACTTCCAATCAACCGCCCGCCGCGAACTGGCCGGCACCGGCTGGCGGACGCACTTCATGTTTTACGCGGCGCTGGTGGTGCCCAACGTGGCGAACCTGGTGCTGGGCTTCTCCAAGGCTGGCGAAGGGGGCGGGCTGGACCTGCGACTGGTCACCGCGCTCGTCTCGGCCCTCGGCCTGCTGGGTATCCCCGTCGTGCTGGTCGCCACGCAAGTGATGACGAAGGTGAAAGTCGCGCTCACCGGCCAGAGCTGACCATCGAAATGATGAAGGGGATGGGGAGATGTTGGGGATGGGGGAGATGAAGCGCGACCCGGCAGGTGGTGCTCTCGATCAGCCGCCCGATGACGGCAATCGCACCGATCGCCATGACAACACCAACAGTTGCTGGGCGATCAGAAGTCGCTCCAGTGCGACGGCTATCTCCCCTATCCCCAGCATCCCCCCAATCTCCTTTGCGTGTGTACGGTCACCGGGAGTGTTGCGGCGGCAAGGGAACGCAAGTTGAGTCGTGCGACCGCGTCACTCCGCCTCGACCTCGCCCTGGCCAACGCCAACGCAGCGGTGTGGGCGGTGGGCAATGGCCTCGTCTCTTCGACGCTGGTCATCTACCTCGCGTTGGAACTGGGCGCCCCCGGCTCGGCGATTGGGCTCATCCTGGCGGCGCCGCGGTTTGCCGGCGTGCTCCGCATCACGGCGCCGCTGCTGCTGGCTCGCACCCAACAACGCAAGCGGCTTTGCGTTTCGCTGCTGGCGGTGAGTTGCCTCATCCTGGTGGCGATGCCGCTGTCGGCGTCGCCGACGCTGTGGCCGCGACCCAGCGCCGACGGCATCTCGAACGGCATCTGGATGTTGGTTGGCTGTTGGTGCCTGTATCACTTCTTCGAGTACTGCGGCGTGGTGCTGCTGTGGGCGTGGCTTGCGGACGTGATGCCGTCACGCCTGCGCGGGCGACTCACAGGGCGGCGTGAGAGCTGGCTTGTCGGCGGCCGGATCGCCGGCGCGCTCGTCAGCTTCTGGGTGATCGGCTACTGCCGAGGCATTGAGCCGGCGATGCCGCGCTGGCAGCCGTTTGCCGTTGCCGCGATGGCGGGCGCCGTGGTGATGCTGCTCTCGGTGGCGCCGCTGATCGCCATGACGCCGCGGCAAAGCTCGCCGGTGCGATCGCCGCCGCAGGTCTGGCGGGCGTTGTGGCAGAGCCTTGCGTCGCCAACCTACCGCCGGCTCTTGGCTTACTCGGTCGGACTCGGGATCGCCAACGGCGTCTCCGCCACGGCCGTCGCCCAGTACCCCTGGCGCGTGCTCGGCGTGAGCTACGAGGCGATGCTCACACTGCGATGCGGCATGCGGGGCGGGCAGCTGCTCTTGGCGCCCGCGGCGGGTCGGTGGTTCGACCGAAGCCCGCCGCGCGTGCTGATGACCCTCGCTCAACTGGTTGTGGCGACCGGCCCGCTCTTCTTCCTGATCGCCTCGCCCGAGGCGTGGGGGTGGATCGCCGGCGCCTACGCCGCGTGGGTCGCCTACGCGGTGATCAACGTCGGCCTCGACCACCTGAAGATCCAGCTCGCCCCGCCCGGCGAGGCGTCACCTCCGCTGGCCGGCTACTACGCCATGAGCGACCTCGCCGCCGGCGTGATGGCGGTCGTTGGCGGGCTCGTGTATGAACGCCTCGCTGCCGGCGGCGACGACGTGCTGCTTGTCTACGCCTTGCTGTTCATCGCCGGCGCCCTGGCCCGGGCGGCTGTGGCGGGCCTCGCGTGGCAGCTCTCGGCGGGGAATGCAGGCGAAACCGATCGGTGACCGCCGGCCTGCGCTTTTGTGCACGCGAGTGCGTGATTAGAATGCTCGCCATCGCGACAGCCAGCTTGAGCCGGCGTCGCCCCTCCCTTTTCCTTTGAGTCCTCTTGCTGGCGGAGCCGTTTGCCGATGGGTGTAGTCGATATCCTTGTATTCGTCGCCTTCATCGGCGCGGTGATCTTCGTTGCTCTCTGGAAAAGCCGTGACTCGGGCGGCGAGAAGGACTCGCAGGACTACTTCCTGGCCGGGCGAGGGCTCTCCTGGTGGCTGGTCGGCTTCTCGCTGATCGCGGCCAACATCAGCACTGAGCAGTTCGTCGGCATGAGCGGCAACGCCGCCAGCCACGTCGGCCTGGCCATCGCCAGCTTCGAATGGATGGCCGCCGTCACGCTCGTTGTCGTGGCGTTCTGCTTCTTGCCCTACTTCCTTCGGGCGGGCATCTACACCATCCCGCAGTTCTTGGAGTACCGGTACAACCCCACAGCCCGCCTGTTGATGGCGATCATCACCGTTCTCATCTACCTGCTGCTGCTCGGGGCGGTGACCTACTCCGGCGCCCTCACCGTTCAGACGCTGGGTGAACGGAACAACTACGACATCCCCCTTTACTTGCCATCGCTGTTCATCGCGCTGATCGCCGCGGTCTACGTGGTGGCGGGCGGCTTGAAGGCGTCGGTCTGGGCTGACCTGCTGCAGGGCTCCGCGTTGATCCTCGGTGGCGCCATTGTCATGTACATCGCGTTTGGTCAGCTCGGCGAAGCCGAGTCCGCGGCCACGATTGTTGACCAGTCCACGGGCGAGGTCGCGGTCCAACAGCTCGACCCGGAGCAGGGCCCCGTTGAGCGGTTCATGTCGCTCAATTCCAAACGTCTCAACATGTTCCTGCCGGCCAACGACAAGGTGCTGCCCTACACGGCCCTGCTGCTGGGGCTGTGGATCCCCAACTTCTACTACTGGGGCCTGAACCAATACATCACCCAGCGGACGCTCGGCTCATCGAGCCTGGCCGAGGGGCAGAAGGGCATTGTCTTCTCGTCCTACTTGAAACTGATCATCCCCTTCGTTGTGGTGATCCCGGGCATCTTGGCCTTCAACTTGTTCGGCGACGACCTGCGTCTGAACGCGCGCGGAGACGTCGGCAAAGCGATGGCGCTCTACCTGAAGGCAAACCCCGATACCGAGTACGTGGCGACGGCCGAGAGCCCGGATGCCGCGACGGTCGAAGAGCACGCCGGCCCCGGCTACCTGATCGCCCTGTACGGCAACGAGCAGGCGATGAAAGAGGTGAAGGCGAAGAACATCTTCGTCTTGCCGATGACGCAGGAAGCGTTCGACGCTCAGAAGCCGGCCGATTTCCAGGTATTCAGCGCCAAGGAAGACCTCTCTTGGCGCCACGTCAACAAGGAGCTGGCTGAAGAGATCGAGGCGTACAACAAGTCCGTTGAGGAGGCCGCCAAGGCGGCGGAAGGCGCCACGAAGTCGCAGGCGTTGGTCGCCTACAAGTACGACGCAGCGCTCGCCCAACTGCTTGCGATGCTCCCGAAGAACGGCTTGTTCGGCTTCGTGGTCGCGGCGCTACTCGGCGCCGTCATCAGCTCGCTGGCTGCTTTGCTCAACGCCGCATCGTCGATCTTCACGCTCGACATCTACTCCGGTCTGACCGGAGAGACCAACGACGCACGGAAGGTCGCCGTCGGCCGCGTCGGCGTGGTTGTCTTCGCCCTGGTGGCGTGCGGGCTGGCGCCGCTGCTGGGCGACCCCAATATTTCCAACTCCATCTTCACCATCATCCAAGGCGGCCAGGGTTTGCTTTCGCCGGGCGTGCTGTCCGCCTTCGCCTTCGGGCTGCTCGTCCGTCGGGCGCCGCGGAGCTGCGGCGTGGTGGCGATCTTTGTGAACATTGCTGTCTACGGCAGCCTGTGGTACTTCTCCTCGCAGGGGACGTTCGAGGGGATCGAGTTCATGAACAACTACCTGAACTGGATGGCGATCTCTCTGGTTACCTGCGTCGCCGTCATGGGCGCCATGACGGTCCTGGCGCCGTTGCCCGAGCCCATCACCTTCGAGGCGAAGACCGACATGGAGCTCAGCGGCTCGAAGGGGGCGCTGGTTGCCGGCATCATCTGCGTTGTGTTGACGCTCGCGCTCTACGTGATCTTCAGCCCGCTGGTCATCGCGAAGTAGGACTATGGCGGAAGCTGCTCCAAGCGTTGGCGTCATCATGGGCTCGCAGAGCGACTGGGAGACCATGCGCCACGCGGCCGAGGCGCTCGATCGGCTCGGAGTCTCCAACGAGCGGCTGGTGGTCTCCGCGCACCGCACGCCGGAGCGGATGGTCGACTACGCCCGCAGCGCCGAGGGCCGGGGGCTGAAAGTGATCATCGCAGGCGCCGGCGGGGCGGCCCACCTGCCGGGCATGGTCGCCAGCATGACCACACTGCCGGTGCTGGGCGTGCCGGTCCAGAGCCGGGCGCTCTCCGGCCTGGACTCGCTGCTCTCCATCGCCCAGATGCCCGGCGGCGTGCCGGTGGGGACGCTCGCCATCGGCGTGGCGGGCGCCAAGAACGCCGGGCTGCTCGCCGCCCGCATCTTGGCGGTAAGCGACCCCGATCTCCGCGTACGGGTGAAAGCGTTTGCCGACGAGCAAACCGCGGCGGTGATGGAGAACCCCGAGCCCGCCGCCGAAGGTTGACACGACGCGGCTAGCTGCCCGCCCGGCGACGGACTTGGGCGCGGACATGGCTTGAGCCGCCATCGACCGAGATCACCTCGCCGGTGATCCAAGTGTTCGCCGGGTCGAGCAGCCAGCAGATTGCCGACGCGATGTCGCGCGGCTCGCCCAGCCGACCCAGCGCGTGCATCTCTTCCGACGTCCGCGCGGCGGCCTCCTACGACCAGATATGCTCCGTGAGCGGCGTCTTCACCAACCCCGGCGCCACGGCGTTAACACGGATTCCGTTGTTCGCGTAACTCGCTGCGGCCGAGAGCATCAGCCCCAGCACGCCCGCCTTGGCGGCGGCGATCGCCTCGTGGCTGGGGAAGCCGAGCCGGGCGGCGGCCGACGAGAGCAGCACGACCGAGCCGCCCGACTTCCGCATCGCCTTGCCCGCCGCCCGCACCGTGGCGAACGCCGACCGCAGGTTGGTGTTGATCGTGGCGTCCCAGTCCTCGTCGCTCGTCAGGTGGGCCGGTTTGAGAAGCAACGAGCCAACGCAGTTCACAACGCCGTGCACGGCGCCGAACTGCTCGACCGCCGCGTCGAAGGCGGCTTGCACCTGCGCTGTGTCGGTGGCGTCGACTTCGAAAGTGGGCTGATTGAGAAAACGCCCCAGCTCGGCAAGCCGATCCGCCGAGCGGCCCGCAAGCAGCACGCGAGCGCGACCGGCGGTGAGGCGGCGGGCGACCTCGCTGCCGATGCCACCGTAGGCGCCGAGGATGATGAAGGCGTGCGAGTCGTGGTCTTCGGTGGCGATGGCGTCGTCCCTCGGGCGTGTGGTGTCTGTTGGATGCTAGAGCCTCGCGGCTGGTCGCCCACCCACAGACTGGCCGGCGACCTTGACCGGCAACGCCGGCGCGGGACGATGCGGTCCCAACCATCGCCAACGGACCCGCTCGCCATGCAACACAACCTCGCCGCCGCGCTCCTGGACAGGCTCCGCACGATCGAGGCCGGCGACCCCGCCCGTTTCGAGCGGCTGCGGTCCGCGATCGAGTCCGACGGCCGCGACGCCGCCGAGCCGCCGACGATCGCGGTGTTCGACGCCAAGGCGTTCGACCTGGACGCGTTCGAGGAGGCGAACGGGGGGCGATTCCAACTGAAGCGGATCAAGGACACGCTCTCAACGCAGACCGCCGGGGCGGCGGCCGGCGCCGTGGCAGCGTGCATCTTCGTCAACGACCGCTGCGACGCCGCGGAGGTGCAGGCCCTTGCGTCGGTGGGCGTTGGGCTCATCGCCCTGCGGTGCGCGGGCTACAACAACGTTGACCTGCAGGCTTGTGCTGATCATGGCATCGACGTCGTCCGGGTGCCGGCCTACTCGCCCCACGCGGTTGCCGAGCACACCATCGCGCTGGCGTTGATGCTCAACCGCCACTTGCACATCGCCTACCTGCGGAACCGCACCGGCGCCTTCACGCTCGACGGGCTGACCGGCTTCGACATGCACGGCAAGACGGTCGGCGTGATTGGCACCGGGCAGATCGGCAGGTGTGTGATCGACGCGGTCTTGGGTTTCGGCTGCCGCGTGGTGGCGTTCGACGCCTACCCGAACGAGGCATTCGCGCAGCAGCCGAACGTCGAATACGCGTCGCTCGACGCGTTGCTCGCCCAGTCCGACATCGTCTCGCTGCACGTCCCGCTGATGGAGGCGACGCACCACCTGATCGATCACGACGCGATCGAGAAGATGAAGCCGGGCGCCATGCTCATCAACACCAGCCGCGGGGGGCTGATCGACACGCGGGCGTTGATTGACGGGCTGAAGAGCGGCCGGATCGGCGCGGCAGGGCTCGACGTTTACGAGGAAGAGGCGGGCATCTTCTTCCGCGACCTCTCGAGCCAGGTGCTTACCGACGACGTGCTCGCCCGGCTGATGTCGTTCAACAACGTCGTGGTGACCTCGCACCAGGCGTTTCTCACCCGCGAGGCGCTAACGGCGATCGCCGAGACGACGCTGGCGAGCGTCGCCGAGTACCTCGCCGGCCGCCGCGGCGACGAGCTCACCCACCGCGTGAGTTAGGCGGTCTCATTCGCGGTAGCCGACGACCAACGCGTCGTCGGTGTGCGTCGCTGCAAGCGAGATAGGCCGTCGCACGTAACGCGTCCAACCTCAGCTCAAGCAAAGGGCAACGTCTGAAGAGCAATCCCGCTAGCCCCTTCCGTTTACGCCGTCGCGTCGACCTCACCCACACCGGGGTCGGTGCGGCGGCGGAGGCGGAAGGGGCGGGCCGCCTTCTGTCGAGCCTGAGCCGAGATCACCGCGTTGAGGAAACGGATCCCTGAATCCGCGGATGAACTTTTTCTTGGACCCCGCCCCAATATCTCGCCGGCGGGGGCGAAGTCTCCTTTAGAGGGGCCGCCAGCGGGAACCGTGGCCTCGGACGTAAACGCAAGCATGCGAACCACTTACCGGCCGCGAGCCCACCCATTCGCCGCGGCGCCCCGTTTCCTGAGGTACCTCCGAAATGTGTAAGAAAGCCATCACCACCGGGCTGGGAATCGTCCTCGCCAGCGGCCTGCTGTTCGGCACGGGCGCCTGGAGCTACGTGAAGACCGCCTGCAACCGCGTGGGCCAGGCCGCCGAAGACAGCGTGCCCATCGACTTCCAGATCGATCGGGCCCGCCAGATGGTGGCCGACCTCGCCCCGGAGGTCCGCGAGTCGATGCACGTGATCGCCAAGGAAGAGATCGCCCTGGAGAACCTGAACAAGCAGATCGCCGGCGCCGAAGAGAAGGCCGAGAAATCTAAGGGCGAGATCCTTCGCCTGCAGTCAGACCTGTCCGACGGCCGCACGGTGTTCCGCTACGCCGGGCACAGCTACTCTCGCGATGAGGTGACCGAAGACCTCTCGCGGCGGTTCTCACGCTTCAAGGTGACCGACGAAACGCTCGATCACCTCAAGAGCATGCGGGACGCCCGGTCGAAGAACCTGGACGCGGCACGCAAGAAGCTCACGGCCATGATCAGCGCCCAGAAGAAGCTGGAGACGGACATCGCCAATCTGGAAGCGAAGCGCAAGCTGGTTGAGGTCGCCCAGGCTTCCAGCGAAGTGATCTTTGACGACAGCCAGCTTGCCCAGGCGAAGGAGCTGATCACCGACATCCGCACCAAGCTCGACGTTGCCGCGAAGCTGGCTAACGCCGACGTGAACGTGCAAGCGGAGATCCCGCTCGACGCCGAGGAGTCCGCCGACGTCACCGAGCAGGTGGCCGCCTACTTCGAGCTGAACACGCCGCGGCTTGACGTTAAGGTAGCGACCGCGAGCCTCTCGCAAGAGTAACGACTCGTCGCCCCCTCCCCAGCGCGGGGAGGGGGTTTTTCTTGCTTCTCCCCCCAACCTGTCAGCTCCCCGCTCCAACCTCCTTGCTCCACCATGTTCCAGTGGCGGCTCAAACTCCGAGAGGCGAAGCAGGCTCTGACGGCGGGTCGGATTGACGAGGCTCGGCGGATTGTTGAAGACGTCGAGCTTCGCGACTTTCTGCCCGCCAAGCAGTTGCGCACGGAAGTCGCCAAGCGGTACGCCGAGCGGGCCGCCAAGCGGCTGGAGGCCGGCGAGAGCGTGGCCGGCATGGAAGACCTTGCCATCGCCGAGGGGGCGGGCGCCGCCGACGAGGCGGCCGAAGTCCGCTCGCAACACGCCGCCCGTGTGGGCGATCGGGCCCAGGCCCGCCTGCAAGCCGGCGAGCCGAAAGCCGCCCGGGCCGTGCTGCAGAAGGCCGAACAGCAGGGCGTTTCCGCCGCCGCGCTCCGCGACCTGCGAGAGGTTGTCGACCTCTGGCTCGACTCCCGCCGGCAAGCCGGGCTCGCCGACTTCGGCGAAGCGGTTTCCACACTGCAGCGGGCGGGCCGACTCGCTGAAGCGTTCGCTCAAGAGACGGCCAGCGCGAAGGAGGCGATCGATCGCGAGGCGGTCGAACTCGCGACCCGCCAGAAACAGCACGCCGAGGCGCGCTCCCGTTTGCACGCCGCCGCGGCCGGCCACGACTGGGGCGAGGCCCTCTCCGCCGCCGAAGAAACCCTGGCCCTGGCCCCGAACGATTCCGTCACGCTGTCGCTCCGCCGCCGGCTGTGGCGGGAGGTGGGGCTCGGCCAGACTCAAGCGCCCAGCGAGCGCACCGGCGGTCGTCCGGCCGCCATCGCGGCGGGCGGCGTCCCCGCCGAACTCGGCCGCAAGCTCCGCCAGGACGCCAACAACGCCCCACCTTCCAACCGCTCGACACGCAGCGGCAAGCGGATCGGCGACACCGACGCGGTTGCTGCACGCGCCGACCGACGCCTGCTGTGGGTCGACGCCGTCGGCGGCTTCCTGGTTTGCCTGGACGACGAGGTGCTGATCGGGCAGCCCTCGGGCACGGCCGGCCCCGCCGTTTCGATCCTGGCCGACCTCTCCCGCCGCCACGCCGTGCTCAGGCGCTCCGGCGGCGGCTACACACTTGAGCCGCTCGGGCCGGTGAAGCTCGATGGCCGGGAGATCACCACCGCCACGGCGCTTGGCGACAGCCACACCCTTGAGCTCGGTTCGCCCCAACCCGGCGCCTTCGGCCCCGGCGCCGCATTCGCGAGCGGCTCGTCCGTCGTCCTCAAGTACACCCGGCCGCACGCCCTGAGCGCGACAGCCAAGCTGGAGCTGCAAAGCGGCCACCGCACGTCGCCCACCACCGACGCCATCCTGCTGATGGCCGAGAGCTGCGTGCTCGGCCCCGCCAGCCACTGCCACGTGCGATGCCCCGAGTGGAAAGACGATGTGATCCTCTTCCGCCGCGGCGAAGACCTGGCGTGCCGCTCAACGGCTGAGCTGGTGGTGGACGGTGAGCCGGTGAGCGGCCAGGGGGAAGTTCGCCCCGGGGCCCGGATTGAAGGGGAAGATTTCTCGATCTGCGTCGAACTAGCTTAAGCCTACCGGAGTCTTCGCCCACCAGAGAGCCGTCGCCCCTCCGGCCGCCGCCACTCGACGAAGCCATTCGACGGCGACCCCCACCGACATCTAAAGTAAATGGACGCCCCAACCGCGACCCTGATCAAACCCATGGCTTCTGCAAACCCCGCCCAAGACGAGCCCGGCCAAGCCGCTGCCGCAGCTGGCGGTTCGCAGGACCGCGGCGACGGCGATCGCCGGGGCGCCATGAAGTTTGTGTACTCCACGGGCGATCGGCCGCTGGAGGGCTACACCATCCGCCGCGGCATCGGCCGGGGCGGCTTCGGCGAGGTTTACTTCGCCGAGAGCGACGCCGGCAAAGAAGTGGCGATGAAGCTCATCCGCCGCAACCTGGAGGTCGAGCTACGCGGCGTCCGCCACTGCCTGAATCTCAAGCACCCCAACCTGGTCGCGCTGTACGACATCCGCACCGACGACGCGGGCGACGACTGGGTGATCATGGAGTACGTCACCAGCCCGGGCGCCGGCGCGGGCTCGCTGGAAGACGTGCTCGCCCAAAAGCCCGAAGGCCTGCCCGAGGCCGAGGTGCAGCGGTGGGTCCGCGGCATCGCCGCCGGCGTCGGCCACCTGCACGCCAACGGCATCGTGCACCGCGACCTGAAGCCGGGGAACATCTTCCTGGACGGCGACACGGTCAAGGTGGGCGACTACGGCCTCTCCAAGTTCATCTCCTGCAGCCGCCGCAGCGGGCAGACCGAGAGCGTGGGCACCGTCCACTACATGGCGCCCGAGATCGCCAACGGCCGCTACGGCCGCGAGATCGACACCTACGCCCTGGGCGTGATGCTCTACGAGATGCTCACCGGCGCCGTGCCGTTTGAGGGCGAGAGCGTCGGCGAGGTGCTCATGAAGCACCTGACCGCCGAGCCCGATCTATCGCGTGTCAGCGAGCCGTACCGCGAGATCGTTCGCCGCGCCCTGGCGAAGGACCCCGAGAGCCGGCTGCGGAACGTGGGCGAGCTGCTCGCTTTGCTGCCGGGCGGCGAAGCCGAGGCGGTGCTGCTCCCCGACGACGAGCCGCCCGTCGCCACGTTGGCCTCCGCCGCCGCGCCGTCGCCGGACTACCGGCCACCGATCAGCACCAAGTCGAAGCCCGAAGAAGAGCCGATCTATCGTTCGCTGGTCGACGGCTGGTCTCACTTCTGGGATAGCTGGCGGGAGTCTTCGCTCAACCCGGTCGCCAAGGGCGTGCTGCTGGTCATCGGCGGCATCGCGGCGCTGATTACCTCCGAGCTGTGGATCCCGGCGTCGATCGCCATGGCGGTTCTCTACGCCGTTTACTACGTCATCTGGAGCACGTTCATCCGGCCCGGCATCAAGTCGAAGCAGCGCCGGCAGGACCAGATGACCACGGCCGCCGCGCCGCGACGCGGCAACCGTCACGCCGTGGCGGCCGAGAAGCGTCGCCGCAGGCTCACCTGGCGGCAAAAAGCCCGCGAAGAACTGCTCGCAAAGAGCTGGCGGGTGCGAACGACCGAGTTGATCGGCTCGATGCTCACCGCCGCGGCGCTGTCGCTAGTTGCGTCGCTCTTCGCCGCCGCGTTGGCGTGGAACACGACAAGCGACCCCGAGGCGTTCGCCGTCTGGCTGGCCATCACTTCGACACTGGGCTCCTGGGGCGTGCTGGTCACAAACAAGCTGACCGAGGGCCGTGTCGAAGACCAAACGCCGATGCGGGGCATGCTGCTGCTCGCGGGCGCGCTGGTCGGCCTGGTGTCGGGCGGGCTATCGGCCGGCCTCGGCGTCGGGCTGCCTTGGAACCGAGACATCGGTCCTCGCGCCAACGAGTCAATGGCAAGCGAGGTTCTAGGGCTCAACCTGGACGTCACCACGTCTGCCGGCAACGGAGTGATCGTCGGCGCCACGGTGGCGGCCGCCTACTTCGCCCTGCTGTTCCTGCTCATCCGCTGGTGGAAGCAGTCGGAGTACACCCGCAACAAGCGGCTCAGCGTGCTGTCGGTGGTGGGCTGCGTCTTCGGCGCCTGGCTGCTGCACCTGTTCTGGTGGTTCCCCCAACCAGCCGGCATGATTGTGGCGGCCGTGGTTTCGCTGACCACGCAGCTCTCCAGCCCCTGGCTGCCGCCGAGTCGGCGTGAGGAACTCGCTCGCGGGAGCGTTGTCTGATGGTAGATCAAGCCGCTGGAGGCGTTGCGATCAGTATGGTTGGCCTGTTGGTACTCGCCGGCGGCGTCTTGGGCGGCCTCGCCCTGCTGGGGCTGATCCTCGCTAACGAGAAGACCCGCGTGGCGGGCGTGGCGCTCATCGGCTTCGGCGTCGCGATGGTGGTCGCGCTCGGCTTCGTTGGGTTTCAGTCACGCCAGGCGGCGATAGCCGAGCAGCGAGTCGCGGGGGAGCTCGCCCATGCCCGCGCCGCCGAGGCGGCCGCCCGGGCGCGAGTAGAAGCCGAGCAGGCCCTTGAGAAGCTCACCGAGCCAAAGATCAAGATCGAAGAGGATGACGTCGACGCACCCGAGGCCGCGGAGCAAGAAGCTCTCGAAGCGGCTGCCCCTGAATATCTTGCCATGAAGGCAAAAGTGGAAGAAATCTCGCGGGCACTCAAGCAGAAGACCGCTGCTTACACCAAACTCTTAAAGGAACAAAAAACGCCCGAGAGCAAAGAAGCTTCGGCTGATGAGCGGGCCGAAGTTGATAAGGATTTAGCGCGGCGTCTCGCGGAGATCGAATCGCTCAAAAAGTTGCAACGGAGCTTGTCTGATCGCTTCATCGTGGACGAACTCGCGCGTCCGAAGTGGCTCGATTTGCCGCCCACGCCGTCTGGGAGCGAAGTCTTCTCGACGGTTATCGATAGCGGCCCGTACGCCACCGTCGCCGAGTCCAAACGCGCCGCCGACATCGCTCTGCTCAACCACGTCAACGCCTATCTGCAAACAGAGCACGGCCTGCAAGACGTCGCCACCCAGCCGGGCGACTTTGGGCTGACGCCGAAGCAGCTCCGCGACATCACGGTCCGCGACGAATTCGTCGAGCCGTTCGAAACCTCCATCGGCGCCGAGCTGCAACGAGCCTTCCTGCTGGTGGAGATCGCCGAAGAAGACGGCGAGACGCTCGCCGGCCGGCTCACAAAAACCCTCGCCGATCGCCGCCGTTCCGACGGCGTGAAGCGGGTGGGCGTGCTCTCGGGCGGGGTGCTCGGGCTGCTGTCGCTGGTCTTCGGGCTGCTCAAGGTCGACGAGGCCACCAAGGGCTACTACACCAAGCGGTTGTTCCTCGGCGTGCCCGCGGCGATACTTGCTCTGCTTGCAGTTGGGCTGCTCCTGGCACGGGGCTGACTGCCGACTTCGACCGCCCCGCGCGGGCACGCCAAGCCACCGGGCACGAATGGCCGACGCCTCATCCCCCGACGCTCTGCTCATCGAAGACATCCGCCGCGGCAAGCCCGAGGCGTGGACCCGGCTCATCGCCGAGTACGAGGGCCGGCTGCTGGCGTTCGTTGAGAGCCGGCTCCGCTACGGCGCCGTGGGCCGCCGCGCCGCGAGCGAGGACGTGGTGCAGGAGACCTTCATCGGCTTCCTCAACAGCCTGCCCAACTACGACGCCCGCCGGCCGCTGGAGAGCTGGCTCTTCTCCATCGCCGCCCACAAGCTGACCGACTACCTCCGCCGCGAGGGCCGCCGCCCCGCCCTGCCGCTCAGCACCACCGACGGCTCCGACGGCGGCGCCTGGGACCTGCCCGGCACGGCCCGTAAGGCGAGCAGCATCGCCCGCAGCGGCGAACGCCAGCAGATGGAGTCCGACGCCTTGGCCGACGCGCTGACCGATCAGCTCGACCGCTGGCGCGAGAAGGGCGACTGGCAGAAGATCAAGGTCATGGAGCTGCTCTTCACCCGCGGCGTGGGCAACAAGCAGGTTGCCGAGCAACTCGACCTCACCGAGCAACAAGTGGCGAACTTCAAGTTCGACTTCCTCGCCCGGCTCAAGACACTCGTCCGCCGGCAGGGGCTGAACGAGGATGTGTTCCCGGAACTGGGCGAGGCGTGAAGAGCTTCGACCGAGTTTCGAAGTACGCCGGCTACGCCGCATCAAGCGTTGAGGCCGGAAACCTCTTCGCGACATGCGTTCGCGTCGTGCTCAGCGAACCGATCAACTTCGCGATGCTAACGCTCGCTTCGCTGCTCGCTTGGCCGGCATGGCTCTTGATCGACCGCAAGCTGTCCACAGATCTCGAAGAGGTTCGGGCCGAGCGAGCGGCGTTGAGCGATCGAGACCGCTGGTTAACCGAATAGCTCATCCACAACCGACCCGCCGTCAACCAGCTTGATGGGGCGGCCGATCAGGCTCATGTTCTCGTGGTCGGGGTCGATGCCCAGGGCCGTGTAGATCGACCGGTAGAGGTCGTGGGGCGTCACCGGGCGGTCGGTCACCTTGGCGCCGGCGGCGTCGGTCTCGCCGATCACCTGCCCGCCCCGCACGCCGCAGCCGGCCAGCGCCACGTTGAACGCCTTCGGGTAGTGGTCGCGGCCGCCGCGGGCATTGATCTTGGGCGTCCGGCCGAACTCGCCCATCCATACCACCAGCGTGTCATCCAGCATGCCGCGGCTCTTCAGGTCCCGCAGCAGCGCGGCGGTGGGCCGATCGATCGCCTCGCCGTTCTCACTGGTCTTGGCGAAGTTGTCTTGGTGGGTGTCCCAGCCGCCCATGTTGACCTCGACGAAGGTAACGCCCGCCTCAATCAGCCGCCGTGCGAGCAAGCAGCCCGACGCGAACTGCCCGTCGCCGTACTCCTCGCGGAGCTGCTTCGGCTCGTTGTCCAGATCGAAGGCGTCCATCTTCGGACTGAGGATCATCTCGCTCGACGCCTCGACCAGCTTGCGATGGTCGGCGACCACCGCTTCGCCGCCGCGGCTGACGAAGCCCTCGTTCACGCGGTCCAGCAAACCAAGCCGGCGGCGGTAACGCTCGCGCGTGCTCATCGGCCGCGAGTTCTGCGGCGGTCGGCTGGCGTTCTGCAGGGCGAGCGGGTCGTAGTCCACACCAAGGAAGCCGCCGTTGCCGTACACGGCGCCGCGGCCGCCGACGCGCACAAAGCTGGGCAGCTCCGAGGCGGCGTCGCCGATCTGCTGGGCCACGTTGGCGCCGAGCGACGGGAACTTCACGCCGCCCATCGGCAGGTAACCGTGGTGCATCAGGTACGTGGCCCGCGGGTGGCTCCCCTCCTTGCCGGTCATCGATCGAATCACGGCGATGTCGTCCATCACCTTCGCGATTTCCGGCAGCCGGTCGGCGATCTGAATGCCCGGCACGCTGGTCGAGATCGCCCGCGTCTCGCCGCCGTTGGCGTGACCGGGCTTAGGGCTGAACGTCTCAAACTGGCTCGGCCCGCCCGACATCCACAGCAAGATGCACGCCTTGCCGCGTCGCTTGAGGTCGGCCGAGGCGAGGCTCACCCGCTCCGTCCAACTCATCACGCCCCCCGCCGCGCAGGCGGCGCCGACGTTCCGCAAAAAGTCCCGCCGCGAGGTCACGCGGCGGCGGTCGGTCGTCACGTTGATCTGGTGCTGGAGCATGGCTTGATAGGGGCGAATGCTAGTGACTAGTGGCGGAACCGTTAGCGGCGGTGGGTGAACTCGGCGGAGTTCAGCAGCGCCCAGAGCAGGTCTTCCATTGCTTCGCTGCGGCGGCTGACGGACGCGATGTAAGACAACGCTTCTTCGCGTTCCTCGGTGCTCGGCTCGCGGCTGTAGCAGCGAAGGTAGAGTTCGTCGATCATCAGGTCTTCCGCTTCGATGTCGGCCATCAACCGGCCGAGCAGCGAACGCCGGCTCACCCGCACAGCCTGGTTGAGCTGCGGCGTGTTCATCATCGCCAGCGCCTGCGGGATGGAGGCGGAGACCGACTCGCGATCGGTGCTGGGGTCGAAGCCAAACACCTGGGCGAAGATCATCCGCGGCGAGATCCGCACGCCGTAGTTGCCGCCGATGCCGGCCGTGAGCCGGCCGGCTCGGGTCTCGTCGATCTCCAACGCCGTGAGCACCGCGTTGTAGAGCTGGTCGCCCCGCAGCCGCTGCGGCACGCTGGCCGCCATCGGCACGCCACTCGCATTACGGCGAGGACGGGCCTGCCGCTGGTAGGCGTCGGTAGCGCAGATGGTGCGGACGAGCCACTTCACGTTGTAGTCGCTCGCCGCGAAGCGTTTGGCGAGCGCTTCAACGGCCGTGGGCGCCACCGCCTCGCGGTCCGGGCCGAGGTCATCAACGATGGGATAGAACCCTTCGCCGACCAGCTCGCTCCAAATCCGGTTGACCATCGCCGTGGCGAACCAGGGCGACTCGGTCAGCCACTCGGCGAGTTGTCCGCGCCGGTCGGCGTCGCGGGTGCCGAAGGGTAGCTCGGCGCCGGTGAGGAA